>CAVUED010000012.1:0-42450 GCA_963740445.1 uncultured Alphaproteobacteria bacterium | reverse complement strand
CGAGTTTTCCAATCGGGATGGTATCTGCGGTGCAAGTGCCATTGTTCAGGATGCCGGTCCAGGCAAGGTGCTGGATTGTCATGATGGTCATTCGTCGCGCCGCCGCGCTGCGGCCAGGGCGGCGAGCCGGGCCTGAAAATCCTCGCGCGAAAAGAGGGCTTCGGCATCGCCGGGGAGCCGCCGGCGCCAATTCGGGTGTTCATCGATCGTGCCGGGCAGGTTGGGCTGCTCGGGCAGAGAGAGAGCATCCTCGACCGGCAGGAGTGCCAGCGTACAAGCGGCGCGGCCGAGATGCGATGCCGCCACATAAGTGACGGAATCGCCGTCAGCCGGCTCCGGCTCCGGGGCGGCGGTTGCTCCGGACGCCTGGAATGCCGCCCAGAGGGCGGTGCGGTCGGCGGCCCGTTCGGCCTGGCTGTCGCCCGCCATGTGCAGTTGCTGACGCCAGGCGATGTCCCTTCCCTCCCACCAGCCGGCGACGGTAGGCAGGTCATGCGTGGTGGTCATGGCCACGGCCGTGGGGGTCCACGATTTAGGGGGAATAAATTTTTGCCCTTCGCGCTCAAACCACATGACCCGCAAGCCGGCGATGCCGGCCTTGTTCAGCCGTGGCCCGAAGCCTAGCGGCAATGTGCCCAGATCCTCGCCCAGGATGACCGCTTTGTGGCGCTGGGATTCCAGTATGATCAGGCGCATGAGGTCTTGCGCCGGCATGGCCAGATAGGCGCCTTGCGCTGAGGCGAAGCCGGTGGGGATGACCCAGAGCCGGGCGAGCCCCATGACATGGTCGATGCGTACGCCGCCGGCATGGGCAAGTGAATGGCGCAGCATTTCGATAAAGGCCGTAAAGCCGCTATTGCGCAGGCCGCGCGGCGAGAAGGCGGTGATGCCCCAGCTTTGGCCTTCGCGGTTGATGAAGTCTGGCGGGGCGCCGATCTCCAAGCCCTTCAGCACCTCGTCCTGCCGGCTCCAGCTATGGCTGCCGGCACGGTCGGCGCCGACGGCGAGGTCCGCGATGAGGCCGATTTTGGCACCGGCGCGGCGCGCGGCTTGTTGTGCCGCGGCGAGGCCCTGGTCGGCGCGGTATTGCAGCCAGGCATGGAAGGCGATTTCGTGCGCGTCATCCTCGACGAAGCGCGCGATCGCGGGGTTGTCTGGATGCTGGTAGGCCGCGGGCCAGTTTCGCCAGTCATGCGCGGCCGGGTTGCCTTGCGTGAGGGTGGCGGCAAGAGCCTCGAAGATCGCGTGGCGCTCCAGGCCGGCGCCAGACCCGGCGCGGAATTTTGCCAGGGCTTCGTGGTCGTGCGAATTATCGAATGTTTCCCGGAGCGACTTAAGTTTCGCGGCGGCGGCAAGGGGCCAGTCGATGAGCGCTTCCTCGTCGGGCGCTTGCGTGTCTTGTGCGATGTGCAGCACGTTGAGCGCGGCACGGTTGGAGGGCGCGTAGGGGCTGTGGCGGGCAATGTTCGCCGAGAACTGCGCATGCACGGGGCTGATGCCAATGGCATCAGCCCCGGCCCGTGCGGCGCGGCGGGCGAAATCCTCCAGGGCGGCAAAATCGCCGATGCCGCCATCATGTTTGCGGCGCAGGGCGTAGAGTTGCAGCGTCAGGCCCCAGAGTTTTCTCCCCCCAGCGGCATCTTCCAGCGTGTAGGCGCGGTCGGGGGCGGCCGCGATGGTGGTGGTGACAGTCACCCAGTTCGAGCTTATGGTAACCGGGCTCGTCGATGGCGGGCAGCATGACGCCTTCGGCATCCGCCGTTGCGATACCTTCCATGACGCGGCCGGATTCCAGCGTGATACGAAATTTTCCTGGTGTACCCGACAATGTGATGGGGGCGCCGCATGTGGCGGTGACCAGAGGGAGTGCGCTTTCTCTGAGTTCTTTGCGTAATATGCCCAGGCTTTCGTTGATTTGCGCGCTGGTTTCCGCGGGAAAGCCGATGGCGGCGAGGACGGCGCGCAGGGAATCATCGGCGACCGTCTGATCGATGCCGTTGTTATCGCGCCAGTTGATTTCAATGCCCTGCTTCCCGCGCCAGGGTGTGCAGCGGGATCATCGCTCCACCGTGGCGCCGAGGAGTACGACGGCGGACGCACCGACCGTCACGTGTCTTGCCGCTGGTTTTTGGGTTTTGAGATCGGGATTGGCGCTATCCAAAAGAATCTCCCATGGCAGGTCTGGGTTTGGAATGGTGAAGTTGCGAGGATGCGTCGAAGCGTTGAACAGGACCAAGGTGATATCGATGGTCGCGCCATTCAATGCGGCGCGGCGAAGTGCCAGCAGTTGTGCTACGCCATCCAACCAGGCGGCCTTGCTCAGCGTCTCTCCGGTTTCGTCGAACCAGGCGACATCATTCAGTCCTGGCATGATTGTTGTTTTGCCGTGCAGGAATTTTTCAGACCTGAGGCTCGGATGCACGGCTCGCAACGCGATCAGCCGGCGGGTGAAGTCAATGAGGGATTTTTCGCGATTGTGCTCCGGATTGAGCGCCGCCGACCAGTCGACCCAGGAAATCTCATTATCCTGGCAATAGGCGTTGTTGTTGCCCTGTTGCGTACGGCCCATCTCATCGCCGGCGAGCAGCATCGGCGTGCCATGGGATAAGAACAAGGTACTCAATATGGCGCGTTTTGTGGTCTCTCGTGCGCGCAGAATTTCGTCGTTGTAGCTCGGGCCTTCGGTGCCGTGATTGGCGGAAAGATTTTCCTCATGGCCGTCCGCGCCGCCCTCGCCATTTGCCTCGTTATGGCTCCGCTCATAGGAGACAAGATCGTGCAGCGTGAAGCCGTCATGTGCGGTGACGAAGTTAATACTGGCCCAGGTTTTGCGTTTAAATTTTTCAAAAATATAGCTGGAGCCCATGAGCAGCGCGGCAAGCTCGCCGCGCTGGCCGGGTTCGCCGCGCCAGAAGCGGCGCACGCCGTTGCGGAAGTGGTCGTTCCACTCGGAAAAGCCGGGAGGGTGATTGCCGAGCTGATAGCCGCCGGGGCCGAGATCCCACGGTTCGGAAATGAATTTCAGTTTTGCGAGCGCGGGATCTTGCCGGATCGCGTCGAAAAAGCCGGAGCCGGAGTTCGAAGCCATGCGCCTCGCGGCCCAGAGTTGTGCCGAGATCGAAGCGGAAATCCGTCGATGCGGTAGGCCTCGGCCCAGTGGCGCAGGCTATCCATCACCATCTGCAATACGCGTGGATGCGTGATGTTGATCGTGTTGCCGCAGCCGGTATCGTTTACAAGTCTGCGTGGGTGGCCTTGGATGGATTGATAGTAGGAAAAATTATCGAAGCCGCGCCAGGAGAGGGTGGGGCCCATCTCACTGCCTTCGCAGGTGTGGTTATAGACGACGTCCAGAATCACCTCGATCCCGGCTTCGTGCAGGCGGCGGATGGTTTGCCGGATTTCATGCGCCGAGCCGTCTGTGGCGGAGAAGTAAGAGGGTTCCGGCGCGAAATAGGCCAGGGTGGAATAACCCCAGTAATTGCGCAGCTTTTTGGCTGTTAGAAAACGGTCCTGCAGAAAGGCCTGGATGGGCAGGAGTTCGATCGTGGTGATGCCGAGATTTTGCAGATGCTCGATGATCCAGGGGTTGCTTAAGGCCGCGAAACTGCCGCGTTCATGCGGCGGAATTAGCGGATGGCGCATGGTCAGGCCGCGCACATGCGCCTCGTAGATGGTGGTTTTGCCCCAGGGAATCGCGGGGGAGGACTTGCTGCCCCAACGGAAATTGTCGTCCACCACCACGGCCTTGGGCATCATGTTAGCGGAATCGCGGCGGTCGAAGGAGAGGTCTTCCCGCGGCGAGCCGATATGGTAGCCGAACAAGGCATCCGACCAGTGCAATTCGCCCTGGAGTTTTTTCGCATAGGGGTCGAGCAGCAGCTTGTTGGGGTTGAAGCGGTGGCCGGCCTCCGGCTGATATGGCCCATGCACGCGGTAGCCATAGACCAGGCCGGGCCGGGCCTGCGGCAGATAGCCGTGGAAAACTTCATCCGTGCAGTCCGGCAGGTCCAGCCGGGCGATTTCGTGCCGGCCGTTGGAATCGAAAATGCAGAGTTCGATCCGCTCGGCATGTCCGGAGAACACCGCGAAATTAACGCCGAGCCCGTCCCAATGCGCGCCCATCGGGGACGGCCTGCCGGAGAGCATTTGTTGTGGTACTGGGTGCAAGGTCTACTCCTGGCGGAGAATGATGGTGGCGAGTGGCGGCAGTGTGAGCGTGAGCGAACCGGGGATGGCCGTGTGCCGGCTCTGGCGCTGCGTACAGCGCGCCGGCATTGCCGATATTCGCCCCGCCGAAGCCGGCTGCGTCCGAGTTGAAAATCTCGCGCCAGGTGCTGCCGGGCACGCCGATGCGGTATTTTTCTCTCGGCACCGGTGTAAAGTTGCAGACGACCAGAATGGGTGGCGTATCCTCGTTGCCGAAGCGCAGATACGCAAAAATGCTCTGATCGAAGTCATCGCCGATCGTCCAGGAGAAACCGGTGGGATCAAAGTCCTTCTCATAGAGCGCTGGTTCGGATTTCAGGATCTGATTGAGCGCGCGGACCATGCCCTGGATACCACGGTGTGACTCATATTGCAGCAGATACCAGGGAAGTTCGCCATCATGGTCCCATTCGGTAGGCTGGCCGAACTCACAGCCCATGAACAGCAGTTTTTTGCCGGGATGCGTCCACATGAATGCCAGATACGCGCGCAGATTGGCGAAACGCTGCCAGTCATCGCCCGGCATGCGCCCAAGCAGTGAGCGTTTGCCGTGCACCACCTCATCATGCGAGATCGGCAGGATAAAGCGTTCCGAGAACGCGTAGATGAGCCCGAAAGTCATCTGGCTGTGGTGGTAGCGGCGGTTGATCGGATCTTCCTGCATGTAATGCAGCGTGTCGTGCATCCAGCCCATATTCCATTTATGCGTGAAGCCGAGGCCGCCTTCATCGGCGCTGCGGGTGACGCCGGGCCAGGCGGTGGATTCTTCCGCGATCAGCAAAGCGCCGGGGCACCGCTCGTTGATGACACGGGAGAGTTCCTGCAGGAAGCTGATGGATTCGAGATTTTCGCGGCCGCCATATTGGTTTGGCACCCACTCTCCCGCGTTGCGGGAATAGTCGCGGTAGAGCATGGAGGCGACGGCATCCACGCGCAGGCCATCGACGCCGTATTGCTCCAGCCAGAAGAGCGCGCTGGCGATGAGGAATTCACGGACCTCGAAGCGGCCAAGGTTGAAGATGAGTGTGTTCCAGTCCTGGTGGAAACCTTCGCGGGGGTCGGCGTGCTCATAGAGCTTGGTGCCGTCGAATTCGGCCATGCCGTGCGCGTCGGCCGGGAAATGCGCGGGAACCCAATCGAGGATGACGCCCAAGCCGGCTTGGTGGCAGGCGGCGACGAATCTGGCGAAGGCTTGCGGGGGGCCGAATTCCGGCATCGGCGCGAACTGGCTGAGCGGCTGGTAGCCCCAGGAGCCGCCGAATGGATGGCCCATGATGGGCAGCAGCTCGATATGGGTGAAACCGAGATCGGTGGCATAGGGGATGAGGCGTTCGGCCAGCTCCTCCCAGTTGTAAGACTGTCCGTCGAAATGCCGCATCCAGGATGGCGCGTGGACTTCGTAAATGGTGAGCGGGGCGTTGATGTTCTGCCCCTTGCGCCGCGGTGGCGGGACAACCGGGGCGGCAACGATGGAGGCGGTGGCGGGTGGGATTTCCATCTGGCGCGCGATCGGGTCGGCTTTGAGCGGTAGGAGGCCGTGCGGCCCGAGAATTTCGTATTTATAGGCTTCGCCTGGTGCGAGGCGGGGGATGAAGATTTCCCAGATGCCGGCGCTGCGGCGGCGCATCGGGTGGCGGCGGCCGTCCCACGCGTTGAAATGACCCACAACCGAAACACGATTTGCATTTGGCGCCCAGACGGCGAAGCGCACACCAGCAACGTTGCCGATACGCAGCGGTTGCGCGCCGAGGCAGGAGGCGAGGTCGCGATGCGTGCCTTCGGCCAGGAGGAACAGATCGAAGTCCGACAACAGGAGACCGAAACTATAGGGGTCTTCGGTGATCTGGATGGCGTCACCCCAATCGATGCGCAAAATGTATTCTTCGGGACTCCCAAGCCTGGCTTCGAACAGGGACTTGCCGAATACCGGCTGGGCGGCGGCAATTTCAGAGCCATTTGGTTTGAGGATTTTGACGGATTTTGCGCCGGGCAGAAGGGCGCGGATAACATTGCCATGCGGCCCCAGGATCGAGAACGGATCGCCATGCGTGCCGTTCAGCAACGCTTCGAATTGTGGTGCTAAATCATGCATCTTTGGGTGCCTTGGTGCTGATGAGCAGCCGCGTTGCTATGTCCGCGAAGCCGCGCAGCGGAATGCAGAGCCATGTGGGACGGTTGGCGGCCTCGTAGCAGATTTCATAGGCGGATTTTTCGAGCAGAAAAAGGTCGAGTAACGCGGCTTCCGATGCTTCGTCCTCAATCCACCGATGTTCCGCCTGGCGCTCCACGGCGTGATAGGCGGCGAGGAACTGGGTGGACATCTCCTCCACAAAACGCGCGAGCGGTGCGGCGGCCTGCGCGGTGGCGGGTGTGGCCGGCCCCTGGGCGGCGGCGGCGGCGGCGTAGTGGAAAGAGCGCAGCAGGCCGGCGACGTCGCGGACCGGCGACGTTTTACGCCGGCGCACCTCAAGTTTTTTCGAGGGCTCGCCCTCGAAGTCGATGATATAGGCATCGCCGTTCGAAACCAGAACCTGACCCAGATGGAAGTCCCCGTGGATACGCGTGGCGAGTGTGCCGGTGCCGGATTTCGCGAGGCTTGGGAGCAGGTCCAACAGCCGGTCCCGGTTTTCCAGGACGAAGGCAGCGGATTTGGCCGTGGCGTCATCGGGGAATTCGGAGATTTTCGACAAGATGTCGAAAGCCAGATTGAGCTGGGCGGCGGCATTTTCGCCCCAGGCGCGGGCTTCTTTGGCGCTTGCGCGCACCGGCGCGAAGGCATCGTCTCTGCTGGGCTTGGCCAGGAGCGCGTGCAGTTCCGCCAGCCTGGTGCCGACCGCACGCACAAACGCGCCATAGCCTGAGAGCTGGTCCGCCTCGTCGCCCAGGTTTTTGCTCCCGACACCGATCGTCTCAACAAACCGGGCCAGGTAATCCAGTGTGTATTGCCAGGCATCGCCCTGGTTCTGCAAAAATTTTTGCGCCACGATCATGCTGTGACCAGTGCCATCGGCACCGAACATCGCGACTTCGCCCAGCAATGGGGGCGTGTTGGCGTAGCCGTTCTCGGTCAGGAACCGCACCATCTCCACCTCCGGGTTGATCCCCTCCATCACACGGCGGATGAGCTTTAGAATGATGCGCTGGCCCACGATAATGGAGCTATTTGATTGTTCGGCGGATAAGCGGCGGATTTCAGGATTTTCCGGAAGTTCGATCTCAGCCAGTTGCGGGCTTGGCAGGCAGCGGATTTCGCCGCCTTCGACCTGCACCACAAGGCTGGCGCGCAAGGCGCGGATGAGGCCGAGCGGAAAGGCATCGACCGTGAAGGCATCGGTGAGATAGCCCAGCCGGCGCGTCTGGCGCACGCGCGCCAGAGCGAGCTGCTGCGGCAGTGGAGAGTTGGTGTCGCCATCCCAGGAAATGCCCAGCGGCAGATGGTAGCGCTCGGTGCGGGATTCCAGTTGCACCTCGACCTCGGTAAGCAGAATATCCAGTGTGCGGCCCGGGATTTTGTCGATGCGCCCGAGTTTGGCGGATTTGATCACCTGATCCTTGGAAGCAAACCAGCGGCGGTGTTTGAGATAGGCGGGGAGCGCCTCGGTCTCGATGATTTTTTTCAGCCCCGCGGTGAGTATGTCGTTCAACCCATTGCGCACCACCAGGGTCGCGAGTTCTGGCAGCGGCACGGAGGGCGCGATATGCCAGGGCGGCAATGCGGCCTCGGAGGCCAGGATGAACCAGTAAAAACCATAAGGCGGCATGGTGAGCAGATAGCTGAGCTGGCCAATGGGCGGGAAGCCGGAGCCACCCAGAAGATCAACCGGCACACGGCCAACAAAGGCCGAAAGCTCAAGCTCGACCGCCTGCGCGGTGCGGGAGAGATTGTAGACGCAGAGGATGTCTTCCGCGTCGCCCTCGACGGTTTGATACTGACGCAGATAGGCCAGGATTTTGCGATTTCCGGGGTAGAGAAAATTTTGCGCGCCGCGGCCAAAGGCTTTGTGGCGTTTGCGGACCGCCAGCATGCGGCGCGTCCAGTTGAGCAGCGAGTGCTGGTCGCCGGACTGCGCCTCCACATTCACGGCGTCGTAGCCGTAGAGCGAGTCCATTACCGGGGGCAGCACGAGGTCCGCGGGGGGGCAGCGGGAGAAACCGCCATTGCGGTCGGGCGACCATTGCATCGGCGTGCGCACGCCGTCACGGTCGCCGAGATGGATGTTATCGCCCATGCCGATCTCATCGCCATAGTAGATCACGGGCGTGCCGGGCATGGAGAGCAGCAGGCCGTTCATCAGCTCAATGCGGCGGCGGTCATGCTCCATGAGGGGGCTGAGGCGCCGGCGGATGCCGAGGTTTATGCGCGCCCGGCGATCTGCCGCGTAGGTATTCCAAAGGTAGTCCCGTTCGGAGTCAGTCACCATTTCCAGCGTCAGCTCGTCATGGTTGCGCAGAAAGATGGCCCATTGGCAGGTCTCGGGGATTTCCGGCGTCTGGCGCATGATGTCGGTGATGGGGAACCGGTCTTCCTGCGCGATCGCCATATACATGCGCGGCATCAGGGGAAAGTTGAAAGACATATGGCATTCATCGCCCTGGCCGAAATAGGCTTGAGCGTCTTCCGGCCATTGATTGGCTTCGGCGAGCAGCATTTTGCCGGGAGCGTATTCATCCAGCGCCACACGGATTTTTTTCAGCACATCATGCGTTTCGGGCAGGTTCTCGTTATTCGTGCCGTCACGTTCGATGAGATAGGGCACGGCGTCCAGCCGCAGGCCGTCGACCCCAAGGTCGAGCCAGAAGCGCATGATATTCAGCACTTCCTTCAGGACTTTCGGGTTATCGTAATTCAAGTCCGGCTGATGCGAGAAAAACCGATGCCAATAAAATGCCTGAGCGGTGTCGTCCCAGGTCCAGTTAGACTTCTCAGTATCGACAAAGATGATGCGTGTGCCGGAATATTTCTGATCGGTATCCGACCAAACGTAGTAGTCCCGCGCGGCCGATCCTGGTTTTGCACTCCGGGCGCGCTGGAACCAGGGGTGCTGGTCTGAGGTGTGGTTGATGACGAGTTCGGTGATGACGCGAATGTCGCGTCTATGGGCCTCAGAGATGAAGCGGCGCACATCGGCCATGGTGCCGTATTCGGGGTGCACGTTTCGATAGTCGGAAATATCATAGCCGTCGTCGCGGCGCGGCGAGGGATAGAAGGGCAGCAGCCAGATCGCGTTCACGCCCAATTCGGCGATGTAGTCGAGTTTATCGATCAGGCCGGGAAAATCGCCGACGCCGTCGTTATTCGAGTCGAAAAACGACTTGATATGGACCTGATAGATGACCGCGTCCTTGTACCAGAGCGGGTCTTGCGGTCCGGCGATGAGTTGCGGTTTTTCCATGATTTTCCTAGGCCGGGACGGACGAGATGCGCCAGATGCAGAAAGGCTGTTCGGCGGGATTAAGGCGCACCGGCTGGTACTTGCCGTGCCAGATGAATTTTTGCTCCCGCATGAGATCCTCGGCGGCGAGCATTCCATCATCAGGCTGGCCAAAACGCCAGAGGGGGAGTTCGATGGTGGCATCCTGGATATTATGTGGGTCCAGGCTGATGGCGATGAGGAGCGTATTGCCGTCGGGTGCGTGTTTGCGGAAATAGATGATTTTAGGATTTCCGCAGGGCAGGAGTTCGAGGTTCAGGTGCGAGTGTAGACGCCGCATTTTCGCGCCGGATACAATTCAGCGCGGAGATTTCGGCAATAATATTTCCAGGTCTGTCATAATCCCAGGCTTTGATCTCGTATTTTTCGGAATGAAGATACTCCTCCGTGGCCGGGACGGCTGCTGCTTCGCAAAGCTCGAAGCCGTTATAGACGCCCCATAGGCCGGAGAGCGTGGACGCGAGGGCGGCGCGGATGAGGAATCCACCGCGCCCCGATTGCTGAAGGAAGACTGGGTTGATGTCCGGCGTGTTGACGAAAAAATGCGGCCGGAAGAAGTCCTTTGGCGTGGTGGTCAGCTCGGTGAGATAGTCTTCAAGCTCCTGCTTGGTGTTTCGCCAGGTGAAGTAGGTATAGGATTGCGAAAAACCGATTTTCGCGAGCCGGTACATGATTTTGGGACGGGTGAAGGCTTCGGCCAGAAACACCGTGTCTGGATGGCGCGAGCGGATATCGGCGATCATCCACTCCCAGAAGGGGAATGGCTTGGTGTGCGGGTTATCGACGCGGAAGAGTTTTACGCCCTGATCGACCCAGAATTGCACGATATCGCGCAAGGCGAGCCAGAGGGCAGGTTTTGCGGCTTCGGTATAAAAATCGACGTTGACGATATCTTCGTATTTTTTCGGCGGGTTTTCGGCGTGGCGCAGCGAGCCATCTGGCCGCCAGTCGAACCAGTCCTTATGTTCCTTGAGCCAGGGATGGTCCGGCGCGCATTGGATGGCGAAATCCAATGCGAGTTCGATGCCGAAGTCTTTGGCCGCCGCGATGAGTTTTTTGAAATCATCCAGCGAGCCAAGCTCGGGATGGATCGCATCATGGCCGCCATGTTTGCTGCCGATGGCATAGGGGCTGCCGGGATCATCCAGCTCGATCTTCAGGGAATTGTTTCTGCCCTTGCGGCTTATCTCGCCGATCGGATGGATCGGCGGGAAATACAGCACGTCGAACCCCATCGCCGCGATGCGCGGCAACTGGCCGATCACGTCCTGGAAGGTGCCGTGCCGGTTGGGGTCGCCGCTTTGGCTGCGCGGGAAAATCTCGTACCAACTGGCGAAAGACGCGCCGAGGCGCTCGGATTCGATGGCGATGTCGTGCGAGCGGACCAGGAATTTGCGCGGGGCCTTGAGCCGCATCATCGCGATCATTTTATCGCTGAGCAGCGCTTCGCGCAGCGTGGTTTCGGGCGCTTCAAGCAAATGCTCCAGCACCGCAAGCAGTTTTTTGTCTCGGCCGGCGGCCTCTTCCACCAGCGCCAGGCCTTCGCGCAGCTCCAACTGCGTCGGCACGCCGGCGGCATGTTTTTTCGTCACCTCATCGACGAAACTCGCGTAGGTATCCTTCCAGGCGGTGACGGCAAACACGTGCCGCCCCAGGCGCTCCAGCGGGATGCTTGCCCGCCAGCGGTCGTCGTTGATGAGGGTGAGCGGATAGGCGCTGAAATTTTTCTCATCGGCGGCGCGGAGCAAAACCTCGCCCGCGAGTTTGTCATGACCATCCGAGAGTAAATCCGCCTCGATGGTGATAAGCTCGCCGATGGTGCGGCGGACCGGGAATTTGCCATCATCGACCTGCGGCGTGATCGCCTCGATGGCGATGCGTGGGGCGTCGCAGTCCAGTTTTGGGGCGGAGAGAAAGACGGGTGATGGGTGCGATGCCTCGAAGAAGCGGGTTTCCCCCGGCTCCAAGGTAAAGTTGCCGGCGGGGGTGAGGGGTGTCTGCGGCCTCCCGGAGCGGACTCAGCCGGCTGATGCCCAGAGCAGGCATGACGTTGGAAGCGGGCTGGGCGGCAGGCTGGGTACAGCGCGGTATTGATGGCGGTGACAAAATTTCCGTCCCGCACGAGCACGGCGATGGGGCTGCCCGGCGAGGAGCGGACATGGCCCGCGGTCCCAGCACGCAGGGCAGGGTGTTCGAGGCGGAGTGCATTCAGCTTGCGTGTTTCCGGGGCTAGGTCAAAACCGGCGCCGGAGATGAAATCGTCATCCACCAGCCAGCCGGGCGCAAAAGTTGCGGAGAAACGCAAGGCGCGGCGGGCGGAAACCTTGCTCCAGCCCATGGCGTTCGGCGGCGCGGCCAGCGCGATGGGCGGAGCGAGCAGCGCGATGCGCGCGGTTTCCTCATTCAGCCAGGGGGATGAAAAATCCCAGAAACAGGATGACGACGTGGCGAAGGTGAAGCCGGCGCCGGTAAGTGCTTCGATCTGCGCTGGCGATGCGCCGAAAACCTCGGCGATGAATAGTGCCGTTGCCGCGCGTTCCGTGGCGGCGGTGAGAAGGCGCCGCCAGATGGCGGGGGGGATGGTATGAGCGTTGTGGCAATAAAACCCGGCAAAGCCGGATTGCTGGTGTTGGGTGATCCTTGCGTCCCACCAATCGACGGTGGCGTCACTGTCCGAGAGGTAGCGGAAGGCGGGGCCATCGGCGCCATGCACGAACCAATCGGGATGCTGTTCGAGGACTGTCGGCATCGGGCTGGTTGAGGTCGAGTTCGAGCAGCAGGCCAAGCCCGGACGCCTGTGCGGCGGACAGCATTTCCACGCCGGGCAGCAGGACAAAATTAAAGCCGAGGGATTGGGCCTGGGCGATGCCGTCCGGCGTTTTGGCACGCAAGATCGCGGGCGGGCCGAATTGCGCGGTGGCAGTGCCAAGCGGTGTCGGGATCAAAGTGACGGGATCGGTGTCGTTGCCGTGGTCAGCCGGCGGCGTGGGGCTGAGAATGTCGGACATTATTGGGCGGGGGCGCGCAAATAAGACAGGAATTGCTCGCAGAAACGCTGTGCGGTGGTGTGGCGGACCTTTGCGAGCAAGGCGGCATGGCGTTCGCGGCGCTCTTCCAGGTTCATAATCAGCCCCTGATGTATGGCCGCGGCGACCTCATCGGCGTCGAACGGGTTGACGATGAGGGCTTCGGTGAGTTCATCGGCGGCCCCGGCAAATTTCGACAGCACGAGAACGCCGGGATTTTCGAAATCCTGGGCCGCGACATATTCCTTGGCGACCAGGTTCATGCCGTCGCGCAAGGGTGTCACCAGGCCGATATTGGCGCGGCGGTAGAACCCGGCAATGGCGCTGCGCCTTACCGAGTGCGTCATATAGCGCAGCGGCACCCAGTCGAAATCCGAGAACTCGCCATTGATGTCGCCGGCGCGGCGATCGAGCTCGCGGCGCAGCGTCTGGTAGGACCCCACCTCCTGGCGCGAGCGCGCCGCGATCTGCAAAAAATTCACGCGGCGGCGGTGCTGCGGGAAGGCGTAAAGGAGGCGGCCAAACGCGTCGAAGCGCTGCGGCAGGCCCTTGGAATAATCCAGCCGGTCGACGCCCAGCACGAGCGCGCGGTCCCCCAGGCTCTCATGCAGGCGCGCTGCTTCGGCGGCGAGTTCCGCGCGCTCGGCGAGTTGGGTGAATTTTTTGGCGTCGATGCCGATGGGGGTGAGCACGACCTGCACCTCCCGTCCGGCATAGGTGTAACGGTTGGCGGCATTGGGCTGCACGCCGAGCGAGACAACGATGTTTTCAAGGAAGATATGGATGTCCCCGGCGGTTTGGAAGCCGATGACGTCGCAGGCCGAAAGTGCGGCTAAAAGCTCGCCGGCGGGCGGCAGGACCTGGAACAGCGAGGGCGGCACGAAGGGGATATGGAGGAAAAACCCGATGCGGTTTTCAACGCCGAGCGCACGTAATTCCGCAGCCATGGTCATCAACTGGTAGTCATGAATCCAGATCAGGTCGTCGGGTTGCAACAACGGCAGAAGGGCTTGGGCGAAGGCGCGGTTGACGTCCCGGTAGGCTTCGTAATCCGGGCGGTTGAAGCGCAGCAGGCCGGTGCGGAAATGCAGCAGCGGCCAGAGCGCGCCATTGGCGAAGCCGTTATAGAATTTCTGGTAGTCACGCTCGGCAATGTCGATGGTGGCGAAGGTGACGCCGTCATCGGAGAGGGTAATTGCGGCTTCCGTCGAGGTCTGTTCGGCGCGGCGCCCGCTCCAGCCGAACCAGAGCGAATCTTTCGTGGCGGCATCGGCCAAAGCCACGGCAAGACCGCCGGCGGTGGCGGCTTTCTCGTTGGGGCTGGGCACACGGTTGGAAACAATTACAACGCGGCCGGTGCCCACGTTCGGAACACCGCTCCGCGGCAGAACTCCGGGATCGGGTCTTGTCGGTAGCGCGGTCATCAAAGCCATTTAGGCTAAATTGGCCCCCCTCCAGCGGGTTCAACTTTTATTAAGGATTTTTAATGACGGATTGTTGGTTTGTTAAAATTTCGACATGAATTGGTTGTCTTCAAAGTGTCACTGACAGGCGGCGCCAGATTTATTAATCAGGCAAAGTTTTTAGACTAAGGTGAACCATGCAACTGAGCCGCCGCCAATTCGTCGCCACAACCGCCACGCTGGGTGCGGGGGCGGCGCTGCCCGCCATGCCGGCTATGGCAGAGGGTCAGGCTTTGCCGTTCATTCTGGTGGGTGATTGGGGCCGGGCGGGGCATGACGACCAGCGCAATGTCGCGATCCAGATGGGCAAGACCGCCGCGGCGATGAATAGCCAGTTCACCGTCTCGGTCGGCGATAATTTTTATGAGAACGGGGTCGTCAGCGTCGATGATCCGCAATGGATAACCTCGTTCGAGCGGATTTATACGGCACCGTCCTTGCAACGTCCGTGGAAGGTAATCCTGGGCAATCATGACTATCGCGGTAATGTGCAGGCGCAACTGGATTACAGCCAGAAAAGCCGCCGGTGGCAATTGCCGGCACGCTATTACAGCCTGAGCGAGACGCTGCCTGACGGGGCCAAGGCCGACTTTTTCTATGTCGATACCTCGCCGTTCATCAAAAAATATATCGGCTCGAGGGTGAATATCACTGGCCAGGATACCAATGCGCAGCTCACCTGGCTGGACCACGCGTTGGGTGCGTCGACGTGCCGAATGGAAGATCGTGATCGGGCACCACCCGATCTATACGGCCCTCGCCGATGCCGATGGCTACGACCATGACCAGCCGGATTTGATCGCCCGGCTGAACCCGGTGCTGCTCAAGCATAATGTGCCGATTTACATTTGCGGGCATGACCATTGCCTGCAATCGGTGAAGATGGATGGCGTGACCTATGTGGTGACGGGGGCCGGGTCGCAGACCTACACCCCGAATCCGCCGATAAGGGGTGGCTTTGCCTCTGGCGCGCATGGGTTCATGACCGTGCATCTGAGCGGGGATGCGCTGCATTACGGGCTGGTGGATATGACCGGAAAAACGCTATACGCTGAGACCATAACGCGCGCGTAAATGAAGCGCGTTTATCGGGAGGTAAGCGCGTGGTCATTGTGCACCATCTGAACAACTCGCGTTCGCAGCGCGTACTCTGGCTGCTGGAAGAGTTGGGCGTGGATTACGAGGTAAAGCGCTATGAGCGCGACCCCAAAACCATGCTGGCGCCGCCGGAGCTAAGGGCGGTGCATCCTTTGGGGAAATCGCCGGTGATTACCGATGGGGACAAAACCATCGCCGAGACCGGGGCGATTGTGGACTACCTGATCGAGACTTATGGCGGCGGCCGGCTGATCCCGCCGGTGGGCAGCCCGGAGCGGCTGCGCTATAATTACTGGATGCACTACGCCGAAGGCTCGGCCATGCCGCCATTGGTGATGAAGCTTATTTTGACCGCGGTTCCGAAATCCCCGCTATTGCCGTTTTTTTTGAAGCCCGTGGCGCGCTTGCTGTTTGGCGGCGTGGCGAAAAACTATGTCGATCCGCAGATTGCCGCGCATGTCGGGTTCTGGGCCGGGGCGCTGGAAAAATCCGCGTATTTCGCGGGGGATGAATTGACCGGGGCGGATATCATGATGAGCTTTCCGCTGGAGGCGGCGCAGACGCGCGGTAAGTTGCCGCCGCTGCTTAATGGGTATCTCGCCGGGCTGCATGACCGGCCGGCCTATAAGCGCGCGCTGGAGCGCGGCGGGCCATATACGCTGCTGGGGGACTGATTTAAACTCGACCCGTTGCTTCCAAAAGGCGGAGTACCGCGATGTCCGGTTACGCGACGCATGAGGTGCAGAACCAGCCCGGCGAGCTGGTTGATTTCAACGTATTTGCTGCCGACGCCGCGTTAAGCGCGGCCATGCGTCAGTTTGGCGCTGGATGGGCAGAGGACCGGTTGCTGAGAACCGGGGCGCTGGTAGGGTCCGCGCATGTGCAGGATCTGGCGCGGGCGGCGAACCGGTATGTGCCGGAATTGCGCACACATGACCGGTTCGGCAACCGGATCGACGAGGTGGAATTTCATCCTTCCTGGCACGAGCTGATGGGGTTGTTGCGCAAGGATGAAGTGCATTCTCTGGGCTGGACCGCGCAAAAACCTGGCGCGCATGTCGCGCGGGCCGGGCTTTCCTATTTATGGGCGCAGGGTGAGCCGGGGGTTGGCTGCCCGGCGGTAATGACCTTTGCCTCGATCGCGGCGTTGAAGCACCAGCCGGAATTGCTGGCAAAATACCGCGACAGGATTTTGTCCCCCAGAATATGATCCGCGGCCGTTGCCGCCGGCTGCGAAAAAATCGCTTGGGGTGGCGATGGCGCTGACGGAAAAACAGGGTGGCTCGGATTTGCGGCAGACGCAAACGGTTGCGGTGCCGGCTGGTGGGGCCACGTTTTTGCTCACCGGCCATAAATGGTTTTTCTCTGTTCCCACCAGCGATTTGTTCCTGACCCTGGCGCGGACGCAAGCCGGTATTTCCTGTTTTCTGGCGCAAGGCTGGCGCGATGACGGCAGCCGGAATTTTCTGCTCCTGCAGCGGTTGAAGGAGAAATGCGGCAACCGGTCGAATGCGTCCTCGGAGGTGGAGTTTCGCGGGCTGGAGGCGGAGCTGGTCGGCGAGGAGGGCCGGGGAATCGCGACGGTACTGGAGATGGCGCATCTGACGCGGATTGAATGCGCGCTGGGCTCGGCGGCATTGATGCGCCAGGCGGTGACCCAGGCGATCCATCATGCGGGGCATCGCACGGCGTTCCAGAAGCGGCTGATCGACCAGCCGATCATGTGCAATGTGCTGGCGGATCTGGCGATTGAATCCGAGGCGGCCCTGTGGCTCAGCCTTCGCGCGGCGGCGGCCCTGGATGCCAGCGCCAGTGATGAGCGCGCGCGGGTGTTGCACCGGGTGCTCGCACCCATCGCGAAATACTGGGTGTGCAAGCGCGCCCCGGCGGTGGTCGCGGAGGCTTTGGAATGCCATGGCGGCAATGGGTTCATTGAAGACCATGTGATGGCGCGGCTGTATCGTGAGGCGCCGCTGAACGGGTTGTGGGAGGGCTCGGGCAATGTGATCTGCCTCGATGTGATGCGCGCGCTGGCCCGCGAGCCCGAGGCCATGGGGGTGTTGATGGCCGAGATCGGCCTGGCGAAGGACAGGCATCCGGCGATGGAAGCTTGGTTGCGGGCCGGCCTCCCAGCGATGGTGGAGGCGAATGCGCGGCGGCTTGTCGAGCATCTGGCGCTTGGGGTTACGGCGAGCCTGTTGCTGCGTTACGCGCCGCCAGATATGGCAGATGCGTTTTGCGAGACGCGGTTGCGGCATGATTACGGCATGGTGTTCGGCACCTTGCCAGAGGCGGTGAACCAGCGGGAGATTTTGCGCCGGCATGATTTTCGGGGGAAATTCGGCTGAGAGGCGGACCGGGAGCATCTTGGGGGCTGGCGGGGTAGCCGCGCGCCAAATAAAAGGTAACAAGTTCATAATGAGGATTCATGATGATGAGCCGTGTTATTCCTGTTGCGCCGTTTGTTCTGGTGGTCTTTGGCGCCACGGGCGACCTGGCGCGGCGCAAGCTGCTACCCGCTTTGTTTCATCGCGACGTGGCGGGGCAGTTGCCGGATGACGCCAGTATCATCGGCGTGTCGCGCGCGGTGTTGGATCATGCTGAATTTGTGGCGATGGCGCGCCAGGCGATCCGCGATCATGTGTCAGCGGCTGAATTGACGAAAGTCGCGGAGCAGAAATTTCTGGCACGCGTGAGCTATGTTCAGGCACAGGCGGATGGCGATGATGGCTGGGATGATCTGGCGGCAGCGCTTGGCACCGGCCAGGACCGTGTGCGGGTGTTCTACCTCGCTACCGCGCCGTCTCTGTTCGGGCCGATATGCGAGCGGCTGGCCCGGTTTGGGCTCGCGCATGAGACTGCGCGCGTGGTGGTTGAAAAACCGATCGGCAAGGACCTTGAATCGGCACGGCTGGTGAATGACGCGATCGGGAAGGTGTTTCCGGAGGACCGGGTCTACCGGATTGACCATTACCTTGGCAAAGAGGCTGTGCAGAATTTGATGGTCCTGCGTTTTGCCAATGGCTTGTTCGAGCCAATGTGGAATGCGGCCCATATCGACCATGTGCAGATTACCGTGGCGGAGAGCCTGGGCGTGGAAGGCCGCGCCGACTATTATGACACCGCCGGCGCGCTGCGCGACATGGTGCAAAACCATATGCTGCAACTGCTCTGCCTGGTGGCGATGGAACCGCCCGCGAAGCTGGACGCCGATGCGGTGCGCGATGAGAAGTTGAAAGTATTGTGCTCGCTGAAGCCGCTGAATAATGAGGCGCTCTGCGCCCTGAACACGGTGCGCGGGCAATACCGGGCGGGTGCGTCTGCCGCGGGCGCGGTGCCGGGTTATCTGGAAGAGCTTGGCGCGGCTTCCAGCGCGACGGAAACTTTTGTCGCCATAAAGGCTGAGATCGGCAATTGGCGCTGGGCGGGGGTGCCGTTTTATCTGCGCACCGGCAAGCGCCTGCCCGAGCGTGTTTCGGAAATCGTGATTACCTTTCAGCCCATTCCACATTCGGTGTTTGAACCTGCCGCCGGGCCGATCGAGCCGAACCGGCTGGTGATACGCCTGCAGCCCGACGAAGGCGTGAAGCTGTGGCTCATGAGCAAGGACCCTGGGCCTGGGGGGATGCGGTTGCGGCCGGTGCCGCTGGATATGAGTTTCGCGGCGGCGTTTGGTGTGTCCAACCCGGATGCGTATGAACGGCTGGTGCTGGATGTGGTGCGCGGCGACCAGACGCTGTTCATGCGGCGCGACGAGGTGGAGGCGGCGTGGCAGTGGATCGACCCCATCCTGAAAACCTGGGCTTCCTCCAACGAACCACCAAAAGGCTACACGGCGGGCACCTGGGGGCCATCGGCGGCGATCGCGCTGATCGAGCGCGATGGCCGAACCTGGATGGAATCCGCTGCGTGAGTTTTTAATTTTACGGCGCGGCTAGAGCGCGATCGTTTTAAATTGGCGCATTCTGCGCCGCCTTACAACGTGAACGCCATTTAACTCATTGATTAGAGATTGATTCACGTTTCAGGTTGAATCGCTCCGCGACCTAACCTGAAACGATCAGGTTCTAGGTAGTTTCCGAACCTAACGCGGCAACCGACCCTACCCCATTTAAGAATCGCGGTAGGAGTATAGAGATTGCAATCTGCATTGATTTCCAGCTTTTCCGGAAATTCCATTGGCGTGTCTGGATTCTGGCAAGATTGCCGTGTGCCTGATCTCACATTTGCCGGGCGCGGATCATACCCCATGCCCAGGAATCACGTCCCAAAGTCAGATCGATTTATGTAAAGGTTTTATAATGTGAGGACACCACGCTTTCGCGCGGTCAGGCGCACTGGTTTGGGATTGTCAGAGCCGCCAATTCGCGCTGAACTTTTTAGCGTCGAGCGCCTTGAGCAGCACGCGGAGAGTTCTGGCTGCCGCCCAGCACGTCACGGTCCTCCTGCAGCGGGGCCGTCCGCTGACAAAGCGCCTCTACGAGAATACCAAGGTCCTTACGGAAACCTACCGCGCGATCGTCCATGCAACTTCCGCGCAGCAATCGATCACGCCGGCGGCGGAATGGCTGTTAGACAATTTCCATATCGTCGACGAGCAGATTCGCGAGATCAAAAATGATCTCCCACCTGGCTTTTACCGGCGGCTTCCCAAGCTGTTCGATGGACCTTTGCAGGGGTATCCGCGTGTGTTCGGCATTTCCTGGGCCATCGTCGCCCATACCGACAGCGCCTTCGACATTCAAAAGCTGACCCGCTTTGTTGAGGCGTATCAACGAGTACAACCACTGACCATCGGCGAGTTATGGGCGCTCGCGATCACTCTGAGAATCACATTGGTGGAGAATTTGCGCCGATTGTCCGAGACGATCGTGGCGAAGCTATCGGCAAGCCGGTTGGCCGATACGCTCGCCGACCGAATCCTGGGCACGGCAAACACCAATCCTGAGCCGACGCCGGTGATCCTCTACAGCCTCGATCGAGCGCCTTGGTCAACCGCGTTCGCCGTCGAGCTCGCCCAGCGTCTGCGCGATCGCGATCCAGATATCACACCGGCATTGCGCTGGCTGAATGAGAAATTGGCTGCGCAAGGAACAACCACCGACGAGATCGTCCGCGAGGAGTTGCAAAGCCAGAGCGCAACGGACGTGACGGTTCGAAACGTGATCACGAGCATGCGTTTTGTTTCCGCAATAAACTGGGCGGAGTTCTTTGAAAGCATTAGTCCGGTTGATGCGGTGATGCGCGGTTCCAGCAACTTCGCGGAAATGGATTTTCCCACACGGGATCTCTACCGGCGCGCGATCGAGGAAATCGCGCGCGGATCTGGCCACGACGAATCTTTGATCGCAAAGCGTGCGATCGCGGCGGCCAAGCAGGCAAGTGACCAGGCGGAAGGCAAGGATCCCGCCACAAGGCGTGAATGTGATCCGGGATATTATCTCATCGCCAAGGGTCGTAGCGCCTTTGAGAAGCAGCTTGCCTGCCGGGTGCCGCTTCGCAGACGCATCTTCCGTCTCCATTCCAAACTTGGCGTGATGAGCTATGTGGGCATGATCGCGATTTTCACCGTGATTGTCCTGGCGCTTGCGTTAGGCATCGTCGAACATGGGGAGAGCAGTGACTTAGCACTTCTTATCCTGGCGATTGTTGGTTTCATTCCGGCTTCGGATGTCGCCGTGGCCATTGTTAATCGCGTGATCACCCAACAGGTCGGCGGCATGCTTCTACCCGCGTTGGAATTGCGCGGTGGTGTCCCGCCAGATCTTCGTACAATCGTCGTCGTGCCCACAATATTCACAGATGAATCATCAATCCAGAAGCAGATCGAACGGCTTGAGGTTCATCATCTTTCCAGTCCGGACGATAATTTTATTTTTGCGTTGCTGTCAGATTGGTGCGACTGCGCCACGGAGCATCACGCCAACGACGCGGCTCTCATCGCTGAGGCTACCGCAGGCATTGCCTTATTGAACAAGCGCTATGGGCCGGCCGGAGATAGCGCGCGGTTTTTTCTTCTGCATCGTCGGCGGATATGGAACGAGGGCGAGGGAACATGGATCGGCTGGGAACGAAAACGCGGCAAACTGCACGAACTTAACTGCCTGCTTCGCGGGGATACCGATACGAGTTTTATAGCGATAGATGGCCACGCGCCTTCCCTGCCGTCGGACATACGTTATGTCATCACGCTGGATGCCGATACGCGCCTGCCGATCGGCGCCGCCAGGCGGATGGTCGGAAAGATGGCGCATCCTCTCAACCGGCCCGTTTTCGATCCTCATGCCGGGCTGGTTGTCCAGGGCCACGCCATCCTGCAGCCGCGTGTGACGCCCTCGCTGCCAATTGGTAGCGAGGGGTCACTGTTCCAGCGCGCTTTCTCGGGCCCGAATGGGCTCGACCCGTATGCGCTCGTGGTCTCCGACGTCTACCAGGATTTGTTCGAAGAAGGTTCCTATTGCGGCAAGGGAATCTATGAAATCGACACCTTTGAGGCCGCGCTTGAGGGACAAGTCCCGGAAAATAGCGTGCTCAGCCATGATCTTCTGGAAGGTATCTTCGCGCGCGCGGGTCTCGCGTCCGATATCGAGGTGGTTGAGGAGTTTCCGTCGCGCTACGCCGTTTCAGCAGCGCGGCAACATCGCTGGGTTCGGGGCGACTGGCAGTTGATGCCCTGGATATTCGGTTTTCGCAGCACGACCGGCGATGGCTCGCGATATACGCCGCTCCCGTTAATGGGACGCTGGAAGTTACTCGATAATCTGCGCCGCTCGCTTTCCGCACCATCCGCTCTTCTGGCCATGCTGATAGGCTGGCTACAGCCGCCGCCCACCGCCGGGATTTGGACGGCGTATATTCTCTGTACAATCATGTTGCCGCCTCTGCTGCCGGCGATTACAGGCATTGTTCCGCGCCGCAGGGGCGTTTCACTGCGCAATCATTTGCGCTCGGTAGGCCGCGATTTCGCCCTCGGCCTTTTGCAGAGCGCATTTCTTATCACCTTCCTCGCGCATCAGGCCTGGATCATGGTCGATGCGGTGGGACGTACTCTGTTCCGCCTCTTCATTCGCCGGCGCCATTTGCTGGAATGGGTAACCACAGCACAGGCCGCCAATGATTTACAGTTCGACCGCCGCAGCCTTGCCTTGCAGGTCAGCGGGAGCCTGGCCTCCGCCGGCCTCGTCGCGGTGGTGCTTTATGCCACGGAGCAACGAAACTTGCCGATCGCGGCGCCGTTCCTGGCTTTATGGGTTCTCTCGCCATTTGTGGCGCATTGGGCGAGCCTGCCGCCGCCAGCATCCGGTCATTTATCGGTCACGCCGGCCGACGCCATGAGGCTCAGGCTGGTCGCAAGGCGGACCTGGCGCTTCTTCGAAAAATTTATCACCGCGGAAGATAATATGCTCCCGCCGGATAATTTTCAGGAGGATCCAAGGCCGGTGATTGCCCACCGCACTTCGCCAACCAATATGGGATTGTATCTTCTCTCGGTTATCGCCGCGCGGGATTTCGGTTGGCTGGGTACGCTCGGTACATTGGAGCGGCTTGAGGCGACATTCACCTCGATGGCAAAGCTCGAGAAGCTCCGTGGCCATTTTTATAATTGGTACGATACAAGCGATTTGCGCGCGTTGGAGCCGAGATATATCTCCTCGGTGGATAGCGGCAATCTCGCCGGCCAACTCATTGCCCTAGGCAATGCCTGCCATGAAATTGCCGCCAGTCCGGCGGGAAATCATAATTGGATATCGGGGCTTGGCGACGCCTTTGAACTGGTGCGCGATGCTTTGTTTATGCACAAGGAAAAACTGCATGCGCCGAGTGCGGCGTATGAGAGGCTGAACGAAGAGGTCAACAGGTTTGGCGCCGTGCTTCGAAAGGCGCCATCAACACCACAGGGCATCGCTAAAAATTTGTCGGACATGGCGCAAATGACCGATGCGCTCGGCGCCTCCGCGCGCGATTACGCTCTCGACCACCCAGGCGGCGTGGCAGATGAAATGATTGTCTGGACGGAGGCTTTGCATGAGTGTCTCCTCGCTCATCGGCGTGATTTCGATTTGCTGATGCCCTGGGCGGGGCTGCTCCCGCCCGAAACATTGGCCGGCGAGGAAGCCGCCCAACTGCTGGGCACGCTGCCCACATTGGCGGCACTCCCAGCGCACTGCGAAGCGATATCGCGCATGCTCGTGAATTGGCCGAACGGTGGCGCACAGGAAGACCTGGCACCTTTGGTGAAAGCGCTGGAAAGCTCCATTGGCGCGGCCCGATGGGTCATGCATCGCCTTACGTCCATAGCCGACCTGTCCCATAAAATGTTCCATGGCATGGAGTTCGGGTTCCTGTTCGATCATGACCGCCAACTTCTCTCAATCGGCTACCGCCCGGACGATAACAGCCTCGACTCCAATTTCTATGACCTGCTGGCTTCGGAAGCGCGGCTTGCGAGCTTCATCGCCATCGCAAAGGGTGACTTGCCCGCGAAACACTGGTTTCGTCTCGGGCGTGCCTTGACGCCGATCAACGGCGGTTCGGGTCTGATCTCGTGGTCGGGATCGATGTTCGAATATCTGATGCCGTCGCTGTTAATGCGCGCGCCGGCCGGCAGCCTGCTGGAACAGACCAACCGGCTGGTCGTGTGGCGACAGGAGAACATATGGCGACGAACTTGGTGTGCCCTGGGGCATGTCTGAGTCGCAATACAATGTGCGCGACACTGAGCAGACCTATCAATATTCAAGTTTTGGCGTGCCCGATCTGGGCTATAAGCGCGGGCTTGGCGAGAGCATCGTCATCGCGCCCTATGCGACCGGGCTGGCCGCCATGGTCGACCCCGCCGCGGCGGCGCGCTAATTTCAGGCGCCTCGCCGGCATCGGCGCACGTGGTGCCTATGGCTGGTATGAGGCGCTCGACTACACGCGCAGCCGCCGGCCGGCAGGCTCGAAGGTCGAGATCATCCGCGCTTACATGGCTCATCATCAGGCAATGACCGTGATTGGCATTGCAAATGGGCTTCTCAACGGCACGATGCGCGCACGCTTTCATGCCGAGCCGATCATCCGCGCGGCGGAACTTTTGCTGCAGGAGCGCATGCCGCGCGATGTTGCTTACGCCAAGCCGCCGCCGGAACAGGCGACGGTGGCGGTGCAAACCGCCATCCTCGTTCCCGACGTTCAGCGCCATTATACGTCGGCGCATTCGCGCATACCGCGCACCCATCTTTTATCGAATGGCAGCTATTCGGTGATGATTACGGCGGCGGGGTCGGGATATAGCCGGTGGCGCAATGTTGCGATCACACGCTGGCGCGAGGACGTCACCGGCGACGGCTGGGGCGCCTATATCTTTTTGCGCGACATTCGTAACGGTGAAATCTGGTCGGCCGGGTACCAGCCAAGCGTGGTGGAACCCGACAGCTATGACGTGACATTCTCCGAAGACCGCGCGGAGATCGTCCGAAGCGATGCTTCCCTCACGACGACGCTCGAAATCATTGTGTCACCCGAGGACGACGCGGAAGTTCGACGCGTTTCCATCACCAACTCCGGAATCCGGACGCGCGACATCGAACTCACCTCCTATTTCGAGATTGCCCTCGCGCGGCAGTCCGACGATGTGGCGCATCCGGCTTTCGCGGCACTCTTTGTAAACACGGAGTTTGTGCCCGATCTCGGTGCGATCCTCGCGACACGCCGGCGCCGCTCAGCCCGTGATCCGCTGGTCTGGGCGGCGCACCTCGCCGTGGTCGAAGGCGAAAGTTCCGGAGACGTGCAATTTGAGACCGATCGCGCACGCTTTCTCGGACGGGGGCAGACCATTCGCTCGCCCGCTTGCCATCGCCGACGGCTGGCCACTCTCCAATACCGCGGGCGCCGTGCTCGATCCCATATTCAGCCTGCGCCGGCGCGTGCGGATTCCGCGCGGCGCCACGGTGCGCGTCGCGTTCTGGACGATGGCCGCTGCCTCGCGCGAGGAGGTGCTCGCTTTGGCCGATAAGCATCACGATCCGATGGCCTTCGAGCGGGCGAAGACGCTGGCCTGGTCGCAGGCGCAGATGCAGCTTCGCCATCTCGACATCGGCTCAGCCGACGCGCATCTGTTCCAGCGTCTCGCCAATCATGTCCTCTATTCCGACCCTACGCTGCGGCCGTCCGCCGAAATCCTCAAGCGCGGCGCGGCGCAAGGCATCGACGCTCTGGTCTCAGGGGATTTCGGGCGATCTACCCATCGTGCTGGTGCGGATCGAGGAGGAAGACGATCTCGAACTCGTCCGTCAGCTGCTGCGCGCCCATGAATATTGGCGGTTGAAACATCTGGCTGTCGATCTCGTGATTCTCAACGAGCACGCCGCATCCTATGTCCAGGATCTGCAGGTTTTGCTTGACGCGCTGGTGCGGATGAGCCAGTCGATGCCGAGGATCCGCGCAGCGATGATCCGCGCGGTGCAGTGTTCGTTCTGCGTGCCGATCTGATCTCCCTCGAAATGTGCAGGCGCTGCTTTAGCCGGCGCCCGCGCGGTGCTGCACGGGCAATCGCGGTTCGCTGGCCGATCAGATCAATCGCGCCCGCGAGCAAGCCGCCCAGGCGCTTGCCGCCGCCGGCGCGCACGGCCGGTCCAGTGACGTCGGAAGCACCCTGGCCCCGGCCGGAGATGGAATTCTTCAACGGACTCGGCGGCTTTACGAATAAGGCCGCGAATATCTGACGATGCTGGAAGGCGATGAGCGCACGCCGGCGCCGTGGATAAACGTCATCGCCAATCCGTCATTCGGCTTTCAGGTCTCGACCGACGGCAGCGGCTTCACCTGGTCGGTGAACAGCCAGCAGAATCAGTTGACGCCGTGGTCGAACGATCCGGTGTGCGATCGCGCCCGGCGAAGTGATCTATCTGCGCGACGAGGATACCGGCGAGGTGTGGGGGCCAACCGCGCTGCCGATACGTGAAAAGACTGCTTCCTATTCCGTGTTGCACGGACAGGGCTACAGTCGATTCGAGCATGCCTCGCACGGCATTGCGCTCGAGCTTCTGCAATTTGTGCCGGTTGACGACTGCGATCAAGATCTCGCGCTTGAAGATCACCAATCAGTTCTGGTCGCGCGCGTAATTCTTTCCGTCACGGCCTTATGTCGAATGGGTGCTCGGCTATCGCAACCGATCGGCGACGCGCCGTTCATCGTGACCGAGATCAATCCCGCAAACCGGCGCGATTTTCGCGCGGAATCCGTGGAACGATCAGTTTGGCGGAGCGCGTGGCGTTCGCGGACCTGAACGGTCGGCAGACGGCATGGACCGGCGACCGGACGGAATTCATCGGCCGCGACGGCGCGATCGACCGGCCCGCTGCGTCTGAGCGCCTGGAACGCAATTCTGTCCAATCGCGTCGGTGCGGGGCTCGATCCCGTGCGGCGCGTTGCAAACCAATGTCAGGCTTGAGTCGCGTCCGGCACAATGGAAATCGTCTTCTTTCTCGGAGAGGCGGAAACGGCGGCGCGACGCGCAATCTCTTCTTACAAAGTACCGCGCCGGCCGATCTCGACGCGGTGTTCGCGCGCGTGACCCGGCAATGGGACGAGATCCTCGGGATCGTGCAGGTCAAGACACCCGATCGCGCCTGGATATTCTCCTCAACCGATGGCTTCCCTACCAGACGCTTGCCTGCCGGGTATGGGCGCGCGCCGGCTTCTATCAGGCGAGTGGCGCCTATGGCTTTCGCGATCAGTTGCAGGATGTCATGGCGCTGTGCGTGACGCGGCCCGATATCGCGCGTGAGCATCTTCTCCGGGCCGCCGGACGGCAATTCGTCGAAGGCGACGTTCAACATTGGTGGCTGCCGGAGAACGGGCGCGGTATCCGCACGCGCGTCTCCGATGACCGTGGCTGGCTGGCCTATGTCGTTGCCCATTATGTCGAGATCACCGGCGATATCGACGTACTCTGACGAGATGGTTCCCTTCCTCGAGGGGCCCGTGTCTGAAGGACGACGAGCACGACGCTTTTTTGCCAGCCAACGGTTTCCGGCAAACAACGCGAGTCTGTTCGAGCATTGCGCGCTGGCGCTCGACAAAAGTCTGGAAACCGGCGCGCATGGCCTTCCGCTCATGGGCACCGGCGACTGGAATGACGGCATGGACCGCGTCGGCGCAAGGCGGAAAAGGCGAGAGCGTGTGGCTCGGCTGGTTTTTGTTCTCGACGCTGACATGCCTTCGCCGATTTGGCCGAACAGCACGACCGATGCAGCAACGGGTCGCGGGATGGCGGGAACACGCGGCGCCCTGAAGCAATCGCTCGAGCGCGAAGCCTGGGACGGCGACTGGTATCGCCGTGCCTTTTTCGACGATGGATCGCCGCTCGGCTCCGTCGTCAACATCGAATGCCGCATCGATTCGATTGCACAATCATGGGCGGTCATCTCGCGCGCCGCCGACCGCGTGCGCGCACGGCGCGCGCCATGGCGGCCCTCGACAAATATCTCGTGCGCCGGATCGATAAACTTGCGCTGCTGTTCACCCCGCCCTTCGACAATCCAGCGCATGACCCTGGCTATATCAAGGGCTACCCGCCGGGCATTCGCGAGAATGGCGGCCAATACACCCACGGTGCGGTCTGGGCTGCGCTCGCGTATCTCATGCAGGGCGACGGCGACAAGGCGGCTGAATTGCTGTCGATGCTCAACCCGATCCATCACGCCGACGGCCCAACGGGCGTTCAACGCTACAAGGTTGAGCCCTATGTGGCCTGCGCCGATCTCTACTCTGTGCCGCCGCATGTCGGACGCGGAGGATGGACCTGGTACACAGGCTCGGCCGGGTGGATGTACCGCGTGGCGCTGGAATGGCTGCTCGGGTTTCGCCTGCAGGGCAACAATCTGGTTCTGGATCCCTGCATCCCGCGCGGCTGGCCAGGTTTCGAGATCACCTTCGCTATCGTTCGACGCGCTATGAAATCACGGTCGAAAATCCGGCTCGCGTCTGTCGCGGTGTCGTTACGATCTGGCTCGATGACGAAATATTAGCGGCAGGCCAGAACGGTCTCGTCCCCTTGGTGGACGACGGCGCCACCCACCGGGTGCGGGTCGTGCTGGGGTGATGATGGCGAGCATTGCATGCCGGCGCCGTTACGTAAATTCCAATCCTGGCGTGGGGTTACCAGCATCTTCTATTATTAATGAAGGATGACGACGTAACAAACGAATTTCTCGAATTTCTTGAAAAGGCGGTCAATTTGATTTTACAATAAACCGGAAGGAACAGAACATGTTGTGGAATGCATCAGAACTCAAAGGATACACGATCGAAGCCAACGATGGGCCGATCGGGACGGTCAGCGATCTGTTGTTTGACGACAAGAGCTGGACGACGAGATGGCTGGTTGTTCATACAGGGTCATGGCTGTTTGGCCGCAAAGTTTTACTCCCGGTATCTGCTCTCGGAAAGCCGGATCGGGCATTGCGCCAGTTTCCAGTAAAACTTACAAAGCAACAGGTCGAGGATAGCCCGGATATCGATACGGACCAGCCGGTGTCGCGCCTTATTGAAGCGCAGGTCTACAATCATTACGACTGGCTCCCCTATTGGCGGAGCGGGATGTCGCCGATGGGCAATGCGGTGGGCACGCCTGTTTTCATGCCCCGGCCGGAGTTTGATGTGGAACCGCGTTATCAGAAGGACACCGATGCCGGCCCCGATGACGGAGACCAAAATCTGCGCAGTGTCACTGTTTTGATTGGCTACCACATTGAGGCGACGGACGGCCCAATTGGTCATGCGGAGGATTTTCTTGTCGATGATTCCGGTTGGCGTATAGGGTACATCGTGATCGACACCAAAAACTGGTTTCCTGGACAGAGAGTTGTGATTTCGCCGTTGTCGATCCGTGAGATCGACTGGATCACCCGGACGATCTATCTGGATGCTGACATCAAGAAGGTAAAGGCAAGCCCGCCTTATGATCCAGGGATAACGGAAGAGGGGTCGTTCAACGATCGCTTTCGTAAGTATCTCGGGTTGCCGATGTTGAATGGTGCCGAGATGCGGAAACCGAAAGCCGCCGATTGAGCGTCGACCACCAAGTCTGATATGATCGCCATGAGCGATGAAGACGCCACGAAAGGAGTAAAAAGTGAAGATAGAGTCAAAGGAATATCGGGTGCGCGAGGGCGACGGCGTCGATCTCGATAAATGGCCGACGCGTGGCAAGCCGGTGTATAAGTCGAAGGATGATTACAAAACCATTCTGGAAGACCATGTCGCGCAATTGAGTGACCTGCAGCGGCTTCTTTATGCGTCAAATCAGCACGCCATTCTGTTG
The DNA here is from genome assembly GCA_963740445.1 of uncultured Alphaproteobacteria bacterium. Lineage (GTDB taxonomy): Bacteria > Pseudomonadota > Alphaproteobacteria > Acetobacterales > Acetobacteraceae > Acidocella. Next base: position 12,913 of record CAVUED010000012.1, on the reverse strand, counting down.
ATCTTTCAGGCCATGGATGCGGCGGGGAAAGACGGTGCCATCAGGCATGTGATGTCCGGCGTCAACCCGCAAGGTTGCCAGGTATTCAGCTACAAGCATCCCAGTGCCACTGAATTGCAGCATGATTTTCTCTGGCGCACCACGCGCGACCTTCCGGAACGCGGGCGGATCGGCATTTTCAACCGCTCCTATTATGAGGAAGTGCTGATTGTCCGCGTGCATAAGGAGATTCTTGAAGGTGAAGGGTTGGCCGACGAGCTGCACGGCGACAAGTCGATCTGGCGCGACCGGTATCGCTCCATTGTGGATCTGGAAAGACATTTACACTGCAATGGAACCCGCATCGTAAAATTTTTTCTACACCTCTCGAAGGATGAACAGCGGAAACAATTCCTCGCGCGGATCGAAGAGCCGGAGAAAAACTGGAAATTCAGCATGGCCGATATAAAAGAGCGGGGATTCTGGAAGCAATACATGAAGGCGTATGAGAAATGTCTGAGTGCGACGAGTACCGAGGAGGCGCCCTGGTATATCGTTCCGGCTGACGACAAGGAAAACGCCCGGCTTATCATATCGCAAATTGTTCTCGATACTCTCAAAGACCTTAAAATGAGCTATCCGAAAACAACCAAGGAACGGCATAAAGAGCTTGTGGAAATTGGCAAGCAGCTTGCGAAGTGAAAGCCGGGCGGTCTGCTGTGCGTACGCTGAACCAGACAAAATTTTGCCTATAAATTAGGCGTGGGCACTCAACCATATTTTGCGCGAGAAGGATAAAATGATGAGTGGCCAATAGAAGAGCTGGATAGTCTGGCCACTCTTTTGCGGCATAGCCTAGGTGGCACGGTAATTGCTTGTATTCTTCCCAACTAAACTTTTGAGGGGTGAAGAACATGAGCGACGTCACCGGCAACCAGCGCGGCTCTGATGGTCTGGAGGCCTTTGGCTATCCGTTGCCGCGCCGTCAGGCCGCGTAAGCTCCTCATGCTCGATCTGGATAGGCTGACGCCTGAACAATACCGCGCGCGCTACGAGGCGCTGCAGGCGGCGGCCCGCGCCCGCGCCGCGACCCCCGCCGCCATTCCCGAGATCACCGCGCTCGACCCCACGACCATCACCAAAACGGAATCTATCCCCGCCGGCGGCTATGTCGCGCTGCGCCTCAAGCGGTTCGATGTCATCCGCATCACCAATACAGCCGGCACACCGGGGGCGGCGCTGTTCCTCTGGAACGCCGATGAGGTCTCCGAGCGATATAACGCCGGCGACACCGTGAAACTGCAATGGACCACCAACCTCACCACGGGGCGCGTATTGTTCTCGGATATGGGCCGCGTGCTCGCCTCCATCACCGCGGATACCGGGGCCGGGCATGACAGTATCATTGGTCCCAACACCTCCGCACAGGCAGGCACGGGCCGCAACGGGCGCGACAATCTGCGCCTCGCCGCCGCCAAATTCGGCCTCACGCGGCAGGATCTCGGCCCGGCCCTCAGCCTGTTTTCAAAAATCGGCACGGATGATGCCGGCCGCTTCCACTATCATGGCGCCCCACCGCCAGGGGCAATGGTTGAGCTGCGCGCGGAGCAAAACCTTCTTGTGGCCCTGTCCAACACGCCGCACGCGCTCAGCCCTGTCACCGCCGCCACCGGCCCGATCGAGATTGCCATCACCCACTTAGCCCCCGGCGCTTCCGATCTCTGCCGCAATTTCACCGAGGAAGCCGTGCGCGGTTTCATCAATACCGACGAGCAATTTAACTCATGACTATCATTTCCGACGTCACTGTTCCCGCCCGCGCGCCCTATTCCGCCACGCTCAAATCCGGGCAGGTGATGCGCATCATCGACCTGGAGAGCCAGCAGGCGGTCGATGCGTTGTTTTACAATGCGCGCGACCTCACCGAGCGCTATTCCGCGCAGGATACGCTGGCTGCCCAGGCCGCTGCCGGGGGGGCCTATTATCTCGGCACCGGCTCCGTCCTGCGCTCCAACGAGCTTCGCCCCATGATGACCATCATCGCCGACACGTGCGGGTTTCACGACACCAATGCCGGCGCCTGCTCCTGTGAAGCCAATACCGTGCGCTTTGGTCACGAGACCCGCTTCATGCATGCCTGCCGCGAGAACTTCCTCACCGAGCTTGGCAAATACGGCATGGGCAAGCGCGACCTCGTCTCCAACGTGAATTTTTTCATGAACGTGCCGATCCGCCCGAATGGCGAACTCACCGTCGATGACGGCGTCTCGGAACCCGGCGGCTATGTCGATTTGCGCGCGGAGATGGATGTGCTGGTGCTCATCTCCAACTGCCCGCAGGTCAACAATCCCTGCAACGGCTTCAAGCCAACGCCGATCCGCATCATCATCTCCGAGGGCTGAATCATGCCCGGAATCAGCGCAGGGACTATGCCCCTAACCCCGATTAATCTGACGTGGGGGCAAGGCTAATGTTCACCAAAATCCTTATTGCCAATCGCGGCGAGATTCTGCTGCGCATCTGCAAAACACTAAAAGCGATGAACATCGCCTCGGTCGCGGTCTATTCCGATGCCGACCGTTTTTCACCCGGCGTTCTGGCCGCCGACGAGGCAGTGCATATCGGCCCCGCCCCGGCCGCCGAGAGCTATCTCAACATCGACGCCATCATCGCCGCCTGCAAACAAACAGGTGCGCAGGCCGTGCATCCGGGCTACGGTTTCCTCTCGGAGCGTGTTGAGTTCGCGCAGCGACTTGAAGATGCCGGCATCGTCTTCATAGGCCCCGGCGAAGCGCATTTGCGGGATTTCGGGCTCAAACACACCGCCCGCGCTTTGGCTGAAAAAGCGGGTGTCCCCATGCTCCCCGGCTCCGGCCTCATCGCCACCGCTGTCGAGGCGCTTGCTGAGGCCGAGCGCATCACCTACCCGGTCATGCTGAAAAGCTCCGCCGGCGGCGGCGGGATTGGCATGGTGCTCTGCCACACCGCCTCCGAACTACAGGAAAAATTCGAGAGCATCGGCCGCCTTGCCGCCAACAACTTCGGCAACGCCGCACTCTTCCTCGAAAAATACGTCGCCAAAGCCCGCCATATCGAGGTGCAGATTTTCGGCGACGGCAAGGGCAATGTCGTTGCCCTCGGCGCGCGCGATTGTTCACTGCAACGCCGCAACCAGAAAGTTATCGAGGAAACGCCCGCTCCCAACATCTCCTCGGAGACCCTGCAACAACTGCAATCCGCCGCCGTCGCGCTGGCGTCCTCCGTCGCTTATGCCTCCGCCGGCACGGTTGAATTCGTCTACGACGCCGAAATCCGGAAATTCTATTTCCTCGAAGTTAACACCCGCTTGCAGGTCGAGCACGGCGTCACTGAAGCGGTATTTGGCGTCGACCTCGTCGCGTGGATGATTGCCCAAGCCGCCGGCGAATTTTTACTTCCCGCGCAAGCCTCGCTCATCGCGACCGGTGCGGCTATCGAGGCCCGCATCTACGCGGAAATCCCCGCCGAGGATTTTCGGCCCGCCAGCGGTGTCGTCACAAATTTCACGCCGCCGCCCGGTTTGCGTGTCGATACCTGGGTGGAATCCGGCACCTCCGTCTCGCCATTCTACGACCCGATGATCGCGAAATTCATTGCTACCGGCGAAACACGCGAAGCCGCCATCGCAAATCTGCGCGCGGGCCTGCAAGCCGCCGATATCAGCGGTATCGAAACCAACGCCGATTACTGCTTTGAGGCCCTTGGCCTGCCGGAATTTTGCGCCGGCACCATGACCACCCGCACACTCGCCAATTTTTCGTATCAGCCGCGAAGCGTGGCGGTGCTCGATGCTGGCGCGCTGTCCTCCCTGCAAAGCCTGCCCGGCCGCCTCGGCTTCTGGGAGGTTGGCATTCCCCCCTCGGGACCGATGGATGACAAAAGTTTTGCCGCGGCGAATGCCATCCTCGGCAACGCGCCCGGCACTTTGGGGCTGGAGCTCACCCTCACCGGCCCTACCCTGAAATTCGCCTGGCCCACCACCATCGCGCTCACCGGTGCTGCGATGGAAGCAACCCTCGACGATGAGCCGATCCCGCACAACCAGGCCGTCCGCGTAAAAGCCGGGCAAATTCTCGCCCTCGGGTCCATCTCCGGTCCAGGCCAGCGGACCTATTTAGCGGTTGCCGGGGGGTTTGCAGCCCCGGAATATCTCGGCAGCAGCGCCACCTTCACGCTCGGCGGTTTTGGCGGCCATACCGGCGGTGCGCTGCGTGCTGGCGACACACTCCGTCTGGCCGACGCCCCTGTATCCGCCCCCACAGCCCCCGATCTCGCCGAACTTACCCATTCCTGGCAGCTCGCCGTGCGCTACGGCCCGCATGGCGCGCCGGATTTTTTCACGCCCGACGACATCGAGACCTTGTTCGCTTCCACCTACGAAGTGCACCATAACTCCGCGCGCACCGGCGTCCGCCTCATCGGCCCCAAGCCCGCCTGGGCACGAACGGATGGCGGCGAGGCCGGGCTGCACCCCTCCAATATCCATGACAACGCCTACGCTGTCGGCGCGATCGATTTCACCGGCGATATGCCGATCCTTCTCGGTCCGGATGGCCCCTCTTTGGGCGGGTTCGTCTGCCCCGCGGTCGTAACCAAACCCGACCTCTGGAAAATGGGCCAGCTCAAACCCGGCGACAAAGTCTCCTTCGTTCGGGCGGACGATGAACCCGCCATTCTCAGTGCAAAAGACGACATCGTCATCCGCCGCGCCGGCGACGAGGATATCCTCATCGAATTCGGTGATATGAAACTCGATTTTGAATTGCGTCTCCGGGTGCAGGCATTGCGCGACGCTCTTGGCCAAGCCACCATTCCCGGCATTATCGACCTCACGCCGGGCATCCGCAGCTTACAGATTCATTTCGATGTTACGCGCATCTCGCGCAATGCGGTCATGGAGGCCGTCAACGCCATTCTTCCCGGTTTGCCCGCGCCCGAGGACATGGTGGTACAAAGCCGCACACTTTATTTGCCGCTGTCCTGGAACGACCCGCAGATTCAGCTTGCGATGCGCAAATACCAGGAGACAACGCGCCCTAACGCGCCATGGTGCCCGGATAACATAGAGTTCATCCGCCGTATCAATGGCCTGGCGTCCATCGCCGACGTCAAGCGCATCATCTTCGATGCCTCATACGTCGTGCTTGGCCTGGGCGACGTCTATCTAGGTGCTCCCGTCGCCACCCCGTACGATCCGCGCCACCGCCTGGTGACCACCAAATACAACCCCGCCCGCCCTTGGACGCCGCAAAACGCGGTCGGCATCGGCGGCGCCTATATGTGCATCTACGGCATGGAGGGCCCTGGCGGTTACCAGCTCTTCGGCCGCACCATTCAGGTCTGGAACACCCACCGCGAGACGCCCCCATTTGCTCCTGGCCATCCCTGGCTGCTCCGCCATTTTGACCAGATCAAATTTTTTGAAGTCACAACTGAAGAACTCGACGACGCGCGCGATAAATTCCTGCACGGCAAATATTCGCTCCGAATCGAGGAGCAAACATTCTCGCTCCCCGAATACCGCGCCTTCTGCGCTGCCAACGCGGCCTCGATCGACGCCTTCCAGCTAACCCAGCGTGCCGCCTTTGCGGCCGAGCGCGCCGACTGGGCCGCCAAGGGTCTCAACACCTTCGAGGAGACGGAACCAGAGCCCGCACCCGATGAAATGCCGCTGCCCCCAGGCGCGCGCGGCATCGCAGCACCCGTCCCTGGCAGCATCTGGCAGGTTCTCGTACAAGCCGGCGATGCCATCCGCGCTGGCGACGTCATCATGATCATCGAATCCATGAAAATGGAGGTGCAGGTCCGCTGCTCCGCTTCCGGCACCATACAAGACATCATCGGCACAAAAGGCCAGGTCGTCCGCGCTGGCCAACGCCTTGGAGTTATCGCCGCATGATCCCCGACCCGCTCGAAATCACCACCATCCATGCGGCCTACCGCGCCGGGACGCTCACCCCTGTCCAGCTCGTCACGACATTACTGGAACGTATCGACGCGTACCCCGACAAGGCCGTGTTCATCTCGCGTATTCAGCGCGAAACCATCATCGCGCAAGCCGCCGCCCTCGATGTCGCCGACATGGGCGAAAAACCCCTGTTCGGCATCCCTTTCGTCGTGAAGGACAATATCGACGTGGCGGGCATCCCGACCACAGCCGCCTGCCCGGACTATGCCTACACGCCCACGCAGGATTCCACCGTGGTTGCCCGGCTGCGCGCCGCCGGAGCCATCCTTTTGGCCAAAGCCAATCTCGACCAGTTCGCCACCGGCCTGAACGGCACCCGCTCGCCCTATGGCGCGCCGCGCTGCGTCTTCAACGCCGGCTACATCTCCGGTGGTTCTTCTTCCGGCTCCGCGGTTGCGGTGGGTGCCGGCCTGGCGGTGTTCTCACTGGGCACGGACACAGCCGGCTCCGGCCGCGTCCCCGCCGCCTTCAACAATCTCATCGGCCTGAAGCCGTCATTCGGGCGCATCCCCGCTACAGGAATTGTCCCCGCCTGCAAAACGCTAGACTGTGTGAGCGTGTTTTCAAACTCAGCCGCCGATGCGCTGGCCGTTTTGCATGCCGCCGAAGGCTTTGATGTCGCCGATTGCTATTCCCGCGCGCCAGAAAATGTCACGCTCCCCGCAATCCCGCGCGCCGGCGTCCTCCGCCCCACGGATCGGGATTTTGCCGGCGATGCCGGTGCAAAGGAACGCTACGAAGCCGCCCTCACCACCGCCGCCTCGCTCGGCTGGGAGCTGGTGGAGTTCGACTATACCCCCTTCCGCGAAATCGCCGCCGCACTCTACGGCAGCGCCTATGTGGCCGAGCGCCTGGCCGCGATAAAAACCTTTTTCGAAACTTCGCCCGAATCCATCCACCCGGTTGTCCGCACAATCGTGGAGGGTGCCGCAAAATTCTCCGCCGCCGATGTGTTCGCGGATATCTACCGCGTCCAGGCTCTCTGTGCTTTGGCGCGAGCCCAACTCGAAACCGTGGACATGCTGCTCCTGCCCACGGCGCCCACCATCTTTACGGTCGAAGCCATGCTGGCCGACCCCATCGCCAAAAATGCCAAACTTGGCCTCTACACCAATTTCGTGAATTTCATGGACCTCGCCGGCATCGCCCTCCCCGCCGGTTTTTGTGCTGACGGAATGCCGTTTGGCGTCACCCTCATCGGTCCCACCTTCTCAGAAGCCTCTTTGGCTGCCTATGCTGACACGCTGCATATCGCCCTGGGTGCCGGTGCTGGAAAATCGCGCAAAATTCCGCAAACGCGCCTCGCCCCGCCTCCACCCGAAACAACCATTGTCGTTGCCGGCGCACATCTCTCCGGCATGGCCCTCAACCATGAGCTTTTGGCTCTTGGCGCCAAACTCATTGCAACCACAACCACAGCACCCGGCTACAAACTCTACGCGCTGGCCACCACCCCGCCCAAACCCGGCCTGGTCCGTGCCCCAGGGGTCACCGGCACTGGCATCGATGTCGAGCTATGGTCCCTCACGGCGCAAAATTTTGGCCGCTTTGTCGCAGCGCTTCCCGCCCCGATGGGCATCGGTAAAGTCACATTGGCCGACGGCACCAGCCATCCCGGCTTTCTCTGCGAAACCCACGCCCTCGAGGGCGCTGAAGACATTACAACCTATGGCGGCTGGCGCAGCTACCGCGCGGCGATATCAAAATAGACCTTTTCGATAGACTACGCCTCTGTTTTATCTTTCGCCTGAATGCGGAGTTCCCGCAGAAACAACTTAATCAGCGGCTGGTCTTTATCGCTCCGGCGATAGGCTGCAAAATGATGCGACAGGAACTGGTATGTTCGCGGCTTTAGCGCCCGCATCATGCCGCGTTCCACATAACCATCGCCCATGTGCCGCGGCAAAAATCCAATAAACTGACCTGACAGGATCAGCATTGCCTGCGCCTCCATATGAATGACACCCGCACTCGCCCGTGGATGGTTGACCCGGTATAAATCCTCCAGCTGCCGGTAGCCGCGCACGGAAAAAAGTGAGGTTTCGATATCGGCGACCGTAAGATTTTCTTTCGTGAACAAAGCGTGCTGCTGGCCGCAATAGAGCGCCTGTGCTTCCTGGTGCAGCGAAACATAAACAACGCCAGGCCCGTGCTTAGCGAACGGGCCGACCACAACATCCCGGGTACCCTCCGCAACCCATTGCTCAAGTTCATGCGGCGTTCCGAGGCGCAAATCGACATACACATCCGGCGCCGCCGCGATGGTCCGTTGCAGAGACCCCTGCAGCCCGAGCTTTGGGTTTGAAATCACGCCATCGACAATGCCGATACTTAAGCGCCCGACGAGCCGATCATTCGAGTGGCCGACGCGTTTGAAATTTATCAATATCGGCAAATAAGTCTCGCGTTGCTCGCAGGGTGGCCTCACCGAATGACGTGAGGCGGAAGCCGCGCCGGCCGCGCAGGCATAACGCCCCCCGAGCGCGCGTTCAAGCGATGCGATATGTGTACTGAGCGTGGATTGGGAAAGATTGAGCTCAATTTGGGCGCCACTGAAACTCCCGGCCTCAGCCAAGGCAACAAAGACCCGAAGCAAACGCAAATCAATATTATCAAGCCGGCGCATAGCCGTATCATACATCGAAATTCTTCGATGGAAACGCTGAATAATAAGAATGGTTTTCCATGTTAAAAAACCACAAACTGCGCCGCTATGCTTAATATAACCGACCTCACGGGACTATGGACCAGATCGCTGCAGGCGTGGCCGGACGGCAGGCGCGACACCACAACCAATGTCGGCTGGTTGCAGGGCATTTCAGCCTATGCCGACCTCAGGCAGCCACCAGGGATTGCCGGTCATTTTGACCATGCGCGCTGTATTCATGATCTGACGACGGCCGATTGCCAAAAACTGGCCACGCAACAAGCCTTTGCCGGTGTTTTTACGGCCGGCGCGGAAAGTTTTGAATGGGTGCGCATTATTGATTTTCAGCCCCGCCGCAAAACGCAGGATATTGGCCTTCTGTACTGGCAGGGCGACATCCTGGTCGAAGAAGGCGTCCAAGGCGATTATATCGAGCACTGGCACCGGACGGTTCAGGCAGTACAGTGCTCGATATAATCGCCTTGGACCCCTTCTACAACCAGGATGTCGGCCTGCCAGTACAGAAGTCCCGCATTTTGCGGCGGGGCTGAAAATCAATAACGCGCACCCATAGAAACTTTTCCGCCGTAAAAACGCCGGCAAAGGCTTGTTGCGTGGCCAGTTTTTGGCAATGGGTCCCGTCAGATCATAAATACAGCGCGCATGGTCAAAATGACCGGCAATCCCAGGCGGCTGCCTGAGGTCGGCATGAGCTGAAATCCCCTGAGACCATCCGACATTGGTTGTGGTGTCGCGCCCCGTCGGCCGCGCCTGCGGCGATTCGGACATAGTCCCGTGAGGTCGGCTATATTAAGCATCAACGCCGCAGTTTGTGGTTTTTTAACATGGAAAACCATTCTTATTATTCAGCGTTTCCATCGAAGAATTTGCGGTGTATGATGGGCGATGCGCCGCTTTGAGATATTGATTTGCGTTTGCTTCGGGTCTTTGTTGCCTTGGCCGGGAGTTTTCAGCGGCGCCCAAATTGACTCGAGATATGTTCCCAATCCACGCTCAGTCACACATATCGCATCGTTTGAAAACGCGCGCTCGGGGGGCGTTATGCCTGCGCGGCCGGCGCGGCTTCCGCCTCACTCGGTGAGGCCGGTTCCCCGTGAGGCAACACGAGACTTATTTGCCGATATTGATAAATTTCAAAAACGCGTCGGCCACTCGAATGATCGGCTCGTCGGCGCTTAAGTATCGGCATTGTCGATGGCGTGATTTCAAACCCAAAGCTCGGGCTTAAAGGTTGTCCGATTGCGGCGGCGCCGGATGTGTATGTCGATTTGCGCCTCGGAACGTCGCCGTGAACTTGAGCAAAGAGAGGGTACCCGGGATGTTGTGGTCGGCCCGTTCGCCGCTGAGCCTAGTGGCGTTGTTTATGTTTCGCTGCACCAGGAAGCACAGGCGCCGCTGAGCCAGCAGCACACTTTGTTCACGAAAGAAAATCTTTACGGTCACCATATCGAAACCTCACTTTTTTCGTGCGCCACTCTTCGGCAGCTGGAGGATTTATACCGGGTCAACCATCCACGGGCGATTTTCAGGTGTGGATTTCATATGGAGGCGCAGGCAATGCTGATCCTGTCAGGTCAGTTTATTGGATTTTTGCGCATGGGCGATGGTTATGTGGAACGCGGCGGTGATGATGCGGGCGCCGCACAGCATACCAGTTCCTGTCGCATCATTTTGCAGCCTATCGCCGGAGCGATAAAGACCAGCCGCTGATTAGTTGTTTCTGCGGGAACTCCGCATTCAGGCGAAAGATAAAACGGAGGCGTAGTCTATCGAAGAGGTACGTTTGATATCGCGGCGCGGTAGCTGCGCCAGGGCCATGCTCCTCACGCCCTCGAGGGGCGTGGGTTTCGCGAGAAAGCCCGGGATGGCTGGTGCATGCACCACGTGTTTTTGCCCGATGCCCCATCGGGGCGGGAAGCGCTGCGACAAAGCGACCAAAATTTTGCGCCTTGAGGGACCATCAGTCCGACATCAATGCCGCTACCGGTAAATCCGGGGGTACGGACAAGGCCTGGGCGGGGTGGTGGCCAGCGCGTAGAGTTTGTAGTCAGGTGCCGTGGTTGTGGTTGCAATGAGTTTGGCGCACAAGCCAAAAACTCATGGTTGAGGGGCCATGCCGGAGAGATGTGCGCCTGCAACGACAAGGGTTGTTTCGGGTGGAGGCGGGGCGAGGCGCGTTTCGGAATTTTCGGCGATTTTCCAGCACCGGCACCCGCGACAATGCAACGTATCAGCATAGGCAGCCAAAGAGGCTTCTGAGAAGGTGGGACCGATGAGGGTGACGCCGAACGGCATTCCGTCAGCACAAAAACCGGCGGGGAGGCGATGCCGGCGAGGTCCATGAAATTCGCCGAAATTGGTGTAGAGGCCAAGTTTGGCATTTTTGGCGATGGGGTCGGCCAGGCATGGCAGCTCAGACCGTGAAGATGGTGGGCGCCGTGGGCAGGAGCAGCAGGTTCGAGTTTGGCTGCACGCAAAGACACAGAGAGCTCTGGACGCGGTAGATATCCGCGAACACCGTAATTTTGCAGCACCCTCCACAATCGTGCGGACAACCGGGTGAATGGGAACTTGCGGCAAAGTTCGAAAAAAGGTTTTTATCGCGGCCAGGCGCTCGGCCACGTGGCCGTGCCAAGCGGCGGCGATTTCGCGGAAGAGGGGTCATAGTCGAACTCCACCACTTCCAGCCAAGCGAGGCGGCGGTGGTGAGGGCGGCTTCGTAGAGTTCCTTTTGCACCGGCATCGCCGGCAAAATCCCCGGTCCTGGGGCGGAGGTCGCCGGCGCGCCGCAGCGGAGCGTAATGTTTTCTGGCGCGCGGGAATAGCAATCGGCGAAATCAAACCCTTGGCGGCAGTGCGAACGGCCAACGCGTCGGCGGCGGAGGATGCGAGAACGCGCTTACACAGTCAAGAGTTCTGCAAGCGGGACATGCCTGTGGCAGGGATGAGCCCGAATAACAGCTTCAGGCCCGATGGGGTAGCTTGAAGGCGGCGGACGCGCGGCCGGAGCCGGCTGTGTCCGTGCCCAGTGACACCCGCCAGGCCGGCACCCGCCGCAAGCCGGAAGAAGAACCGCCGGAGGTGGGCCCGGCGTTGAAGACGCAGCGCGGCGCGCCATGGGCGAGCAGTTGCGGTTCGGCCGGTGGCGAACTGGTCGAGATTGGCTTTGGCCAGCAGGATGGCCCCTGCAGCACGCAGCCGGGCAACCACGGTGAAATCCTGCGTCGGCACTGTAGGCATAGTCCCGGGCGGCTGCGGTGGGAGTCCCGCCACGTCGATATTCCTCGCGAACGAAAGGGATACCGAACAGGGGCTTTTTGCCGTGTCGGCGACATCGAGGGCGGCGGTTTGCGCGATGATGGTTTCGCGCTGAATGCGCGAGATGAACACGGCTTTGTCGGGGTACGCGTCGATACGTTCCAGTAATGTCTTGACGAGCTGGACGGGGGTGAGCGTCCCGGCGCATGGATGGTGGCGATTTCGAGCGGGTGAGAATGCGGCGAATAAGCTTTCCAAGGCGTTGGCCAGCCCGGACGACCTCGCCTTTGCCAATGATGTCGTGTATGGTGCCGGAAGCGGAACGGACTCCTCGTTTTTCATGGATTCGATGATCGTGATGACGTCGCCAGCGCGGTGGTAGTCGCCGGCTTGTACGAGAACCTGCCAGCAGATGCTGGGACGGGTGCCGCGATGCCGCGCGCGCCTGGAGGCGGCGGTATTTCATCAGGGTGCGGGCTCTCGTTCCCTCTCCTCGAAGGTGTTGAGACCCTTGGCGGCCCACTCGGCGCGCTCGGCGGCAAAGGCGGCGCGCTGGGTTGCTGGAAGGCGTCGATCGAGGCCGCATTGGCGGCGCAGAAGGCGCGGTATTCGGGGACGAGATGTTGCTCCTCGATTTAATTCGGAGCGAAGATCTGCAGTAGGGAATTTATCGCGCGCGTCGTCGAGTTCTTCAGTTGTGACTTCAAAAAATTTAATCTGGTAGAAAATGACAAGGCCCCAGGATGGCCAGGAGCAAATGGGGGTGCCATCGGGTGTTCCAGACCTGAATGGTGCGGCCGAAATTGCGTAACCGCCAGGGCCCTCCATGCCGTAGATGCACATATAGGCACCACCGATACCGACCGCGTTTTGCAGTTGGCGGGGTGTATTTGGTGGTCACCAGGCGGTGGCACGGAGACGCGGTGCAATGTGCAGACCTTCTCATAGACGTCACCCCGAGCCAGCACGACGTATGAGGCATCGAAGATAGCGATACGTAG
>CAVUED010000011.1:0-85770 GCA_963740445.1 uncultured Alphaproteobacteria bacterium | reverse complement strand
TGTTATAGTTACGGCATTATTAAGGGATTATTAAAGTAGATTGGTGGGAGGGCGATGCCTGGACAGTCGGTGATTAGGCCCGATATCCATTTCTATGTGGATCTCTCTTATCAACCATGAAGCGATTTGGATAAGGATTCAATAAGGCAAAAGTGTCGAGTACTGCTATGATCCGAAACTTATCACGAAGCCAAATAATTGGGCTATCCGCAGCATATCAATGCATTTAACCCATTATCGAAGGCCCGGCTCGGTTAAGGTGGTCATATGATGATGATTTAAGTTGAGTATTCATGTAACCACTCCCCTGTCCGCACCCACTGGAGCATTCGATGGCGCAGACTACTTGTCGTTGTCATTGCGACCATATTGTTTTCTTGGTCGGCAAGTCGTATTATCAAAAGTAACAATTCTTTTTCCGACAGTTGCCACTTGAGTGGTGACTCTTTGACCGTGTGGACAATGTTCATTTTATCCATCTTATCGATCTTCTCAGTTCAAGATTTAACTCTTTAGAGAACTTTGGCTTTTTATCTCCGAATTACAGAAGATTTGGCTTTATCCATTCGATATGCAATAATTATTCCAAGAACTTACTCTAAACCAGCCTTATGGGACTTATTAATGATATCTATGAGTTAGCTTTGGTACAGATTAATCCAAACCCTGATTAATCTGCATCAATTTTCCCAAAATTATGGATTATTGTGCGATTTCTGAACTTTTGATGAATGTCTCCTCCGGAAGAAAATCCTTCGTGTCTTGATAGCCGCTATGATTCAATAGTCATCACCGGCCCAAAAACTTCCTATATCCCGACCATATCGCCAATCTTGGCTCTTCGAGGATAACTGCCGCTTCTGGCAAGGATCTGCAATTCTGCCAACACCCTTTTGACGGAATCTTTGGGCTGAGTTGGATTCAAACATAGGTTAAGATCTGGTATAAGCTATAAAGGCAGGCCAACTGCGCCTTTAACAATTTATTTAATTATCGTAGTATGATATAGGCCAAATTATGACAGCACTGCGGAGGACATGATTATGGGTTGTCGCAATTACCCTCGTACTGAGGTGTCTATTCCTATTGAATTCCATGTTCGACGCATTGAAGCCACAGAAGAACCCTGGATAGGCATGGGTGTGCTTGCCAATCTCAGCCTTACCGGAATCTTTTTCTTCCCAGATAACCAATCGCCGCTCAAACAAGGGGACATCAGGGATTTCACCTTCGCTCTACCTCGCGCTATCGAGGGATTTTCCAGACCATCAATCATTAAGGCAAGGGGTAAGGTGATGCGAATCGAAATCAGCGAGGACCATACATGCCTTGGAGTGGCGGTGGATTTTCTGACCGGTCCATATTTCGGTTAACCTATAAATATCAATACCTTTGGAACCTGCGCTTTAACCTGGATTTCTCCCCACTTTTCATAAAGCAGAGTTTTAAAGGAGGATGAATAATGCTAATCCTTACTCGAAAGGTGGATGAGGTCGTTGTTATCGGAGAGCATATAAAAGTTAAGGTCATTCAAATCCGTGGAAAGCAAGTTCGCCTGGGCATTGAAGCCCCACCGGACCTGTTGGTATTACGAACAGAGAAGAAACTGGACTTTGAAAAGGAGGCCAAGCCCCAAGCATCTAAGATCTTTTTCCCCACAAATGCCCGCGCAAGGTTAGAAGATCAAACCTGGAATTTTTCCTGGTGAGGGGATAATTGTCGACCATGGCAAGTGAGCGATGCTCGAGGCTTGGGCGCACGTCCGATTCTGTGAAGGCGTGGGGGTAAGATGTCCTTACGCTAATAGACTTTTGTAAGGGAGTGAGGCCGACCTGTCCAAATTTCCAATAATCATTAGCGCCTTGAAGAGATCATAGCATGGTCAATCCTTCACGGATGGCATACTTGGTAAGTTCAGCAACGTTTTTGATCTTTAATTTCGCCATGACCTGGCTGCGATAACTTTCCACGGTCTTGGAACTGATATGGAGTGTTTCGGCTATTTGGTTGGACGTATTACCTTCCGCAACCAGCTGGAGGACTTCCCTCTCCCTGGAAGAGAGTAACTGGAACGTCTGATTCCTCGGCCGGGAGCAGAGGAAACGGTACTCTCTACCATTTCGGCTATCTGACCGCTCAAATAGCTCTTATTCGTCATCACCATCCGGATGGCCTTGGCTAAAGACTTTAAAAGCATCATCCTTCAGCATATAACCAGCCGCCCCCGCCTTGAGCATGTTTAACACAAAACGCCGATCGTCATGCATTGACAGAGCAATGATCTTCACCCCGCTGACTCTGGCGGTAATTTGCCGGGTGGCCTCGATGCCGTTTAAATCGGGCATCGCCACATCCATGATGATTACATCCGGGGCCAGCTCCCGGGCCAGCCGCTCCGCCGTCCGCCCATCCTCGGCTTCTCCCACGATGGTGATATCATGCTCTTTTTCCAGCATGACGCGGAGACCCTCTCGTATGATCTGGTGATCGTCGACCAGCAAGACCTTGATGCTCATGCCGTGTCCTCCCTAAGTTACCTCCTTGTTACACGACAATTAATTTCAAGCCGACGGCACGGAGCTTAAATGTGTCTCATATTATTGCTAACTAGTGTTAAACTCTAATAAAAATATCTTGTAAAGTCAACAAGATTTTTTGATGTTCTTTGATAAATCACTTGACCTTCGGCTTTGATAACCAAATCATCAATGAAAGAAGGTGAAATGATTTATTCACCCTGGGTATGTCGGAAGAATTGCCTGAAATAAGCATGACTCTATGGTAACAATAGCAATAATCAGTATTCTCGGGGTTAAGAAAAAGCTCGATAACGGTGAACGCCGGAAAGAGATAATCCGGCCAGATTTTAACCGGGAAATCATGATCGATTTTTAGGGGGACCAGATCATTTCGGACCCCGGCAAGGAGGCCTGCCCAAGTCCTGCAGCGGCAAAGGGTTAGAAGGTGATTGCTAATTATGCAGTTGTTTGCAGAGGCTTAAACGCAAGTTATTCCAATAGCGTATATCTGCTATGATCCGACAATTATCACAGAGCCAAAAAGCTCCTATATCCAGGACATATCTGGAATTTTCCCAACGCATTCGATAATTGCTGGTCCTGGCAAGTTATATAACCATAACTCACCTCCCTTCGACCCAATACTCTGACATAGCTTGTGGATCAGTTTTTGGGGGGTGGTTCAATTTGCTCTTATCCCCTTGAGTTTCTATTGCTATAATCCTAATATTATGGAAATGGACTGGCACTACCAGCCCTTAGGAAAATCAATTTTGTAATGATTATTCTCATCAAAAATTACAAATCCATCCAGATCAATCAGTTCTTTACTTATATAAGCCTCTACTTCTTTATGATATTTGCTTATATCCTCTTTAGTTTGAATGGTTTGAGTTTTATCTGGCCCTGAATAGATAAGGTGAAGCTTAATCTGTAGGCTGTGTTTGGCTGGTATAAAAAAAGGAAAATCAATTGTTGCCATACTATCGTCACCCTTTCTTCCATTTATGTCTTTATTTTTTAGCTTAATTGCAAGATATATCTTTTTATTGTCTTGAATTATGTAGTCATGATTAGTATTGTTGGTCAAAGAATAGTAAAAAACTATCAAGTTTAATTTTCCTTCTGCATCAACATTTTTATATGATGCAGTAATCGCTTTTGTGTTCCATGGCTTTGGCCGGGCTTGATACCACAACATAATAGCAAAACCTGCGCAGAATGATAAGCATATTAATATTACCCGTTTTAGTTTCATGGGGTCAATCACCGGGGTTTCTCTCGTTACGAGTCCTTCCGGCGCACCTTGCCGGAATCCGAATCTGTCCCTGAAAGCCCTGGCGGCTACCAACATGACAGGTTCGGGGGGCATTATCTCATTAGTCTCAACCACCTGAGGAGGGACTTGAACTTCTTTTCTTCAGCCAATCATCACAATGTTTGCATTTAATGGCTTCGTCCTGGATTTCATCTGCGCAATAAGGGCATTTTTTCATTATGCCTTACTCCCTATCCTGAATAAACCTCTCAGCCCTGGTTGGACCCGGTTCAGGTTGTGGAAACAAAAAGCCGAGCCGCCTCTCTCCGGGCAACTCGGCTATTCACGCAAAACCAGATCCATTGCTCCCCACCTCGGGTTAGGGGTAGCTTTATCCAGATTCTTTCCTTATTTCACAATCAAAGGAGAAATGTCAAGAGTGACCTGCCCCCAAAAAAATATTAACCATTTGGCCTTTGCCCATGGCATAATGTTTTTGAGTGAGGCATGATTAGTTCAAAACCCCGTGAACATCGATTGGTCGGTGAAGGAGGGTTTTAGAAAGCAAGTTGCGGGTCATGGTGAAGCGGATAGTGCCGCCAAGACGCCTGTGAAACGGAATGACCGGATTTGCAAAGCGACTCCTCAATTCGACGCCACTTCCCGACCCCCCTCAATTCCACCAAAGCGCTTCTCAGTTTCACGGGCCGTGCTCAATCGAATGTAAGCGACCAAGGAACAAATGATACAATATAACATATCATATACGCCCTGAAGCCAAATGCAATGATATAGTATCGCTTTTGCACAAAATGACGGCCGCAATCACAAAATGACGGCCGTAATAAAGCAGCAAATCAGTTATCAAAATTTACCAATTGTGCAGGAGGGGGAACTACGCATTAATTTATTCGACAAACGGCAGTACCTAAGTTACAATTTCTAGAGGAAACTAAGCGGCAACAATCTCGGGACAAGAGAAATGCCAGAACGTGATCCGCCTATAGCGAACCACCGGCCCCGCGATTCGCCAGCGTCCGTATCCGCACCAGCGGTTACGGCTGAAGAGATTTACGTGGTGGGCATCGGCGCTTCGGCCGGCGGGTTGGATGCGTGCCGCCAGTTCCTCTTCGCCCTGCCAGACGCCCCTGGCATGGCGTTTATCCTGGTGCAGCATCTCGACCCGACGCATGAGAGCATGATGGCGGAACTGCTGAGCCAGCGCGACCGCGATGAAGGTGGTCCAGGCCGCCGAGGGCATGGAGGTTGCGGCCAACCATGTCTATATCATTCCACCCGGCGCGTATCTGTCCATCGCGAACGGCGCCCTGCATCTATCCGCCCCGCTGGCGCCTCATGGCGCCCGGCTACCCTTCGATTTTCTGCTGCAGTCGCTCGCCGTCTCGGCCGGTGAGCGGGCGATCTGCGTGGTTCTATCGGGCACCGGCGCCGATGGGTCAATCGGCCTGAAAGCGGTAAAAGCCGCCGGCGGGCTGGTGATCGCGCAAGACCCCGAGGAAGCAGATTTTGACGGCATGCCCCGCAGCGCGATCGCCACTGGTGACGTGAATTATGTACTGCCGGTCGAAAAAATTGCCGCCAAGCTAATGAGCCATAAAAACCGAGTTGATTCGCCGCCACCGAAGAAGCTGATCTCCGAGATCATCGCCCTATTAAAATCCCGCACGCTGCATGATTTCGCGCTCTACAAGCCAGGTACGCTGGAGCGGCGCATTGCCCGGCGCATGGACATGGCCGGCGTCACCGAGAACGACACCGCGCGTTATCTCGCGATGCTGCAAAACAATGAAGACGAGCGCAACCAACTGGCTGAAGATCTGCTGATCAACGTGACCAGCTTCTTCCGGGATCCAGAGGTTTTCGAAGTCCTCGCCGCGACCGTCATACCCGAACTAGTCAAAGGCGCTGGCGATCAGCCAATCCGTATCTGGGTTGCCGGCTGTAGCACGGGGGAAGAGACCTATTCCCTGGCTATGCTGTTTCTGGAACAGGTAAAAGCCAAAAAATCCGCCGCAAAAATTCAGATTTTTGCATCCGACGTTGACGCCAAGGCGGTCCTGACGGCGCGCGAAGGGCTGTACCCCGCGAAGATCCAGGAATCCGTGTCGGCCGCTCGTCTCTCCCGGTTTTTTAGCAAGGAGGGTCACGGCTATCGCGTCTTGCACCAGTTGCGCGACTGCATAGTATTTGCCGTACAGGATTTGCTGGCCGACCCACCTTTCTCGAAACTCGACATGGTGTCATGCCGCAATCTTCTGATTTATCTGCGCCCGGAGGCACAGGCCAAAATCATCTCCATATTCAATTTCGCGCTTCACGAGGGCGGTTTCCTGCTGCTCGGCGCCGCTGAGACGGCCGGCGCGCCCGATGGCCGGTTCACCGCCATTTCCAAGCTGGCGCGGCTCTATCGCAAGACCAACCATGGCGGAGCAGACCATCTACCTTTTGCACCTCGGCGTCAGCGAACCGGCGCGCGCCGACATGGACCGCCCGGCGGCCCGCAAGATGGATATCGCCGAAATTTGCCAGAAACTGGTGCTGGAGCTTTACGGGCCTGCGTCTGTCCTGATCAACCGCCGGCTGGAATGTCTCTACACCTCCGGCCAGACAGAACAATATCTGCGCGTGGCCCCAGGCTATCCCACGCACGACCTGCTGGCACTCATCAGCCCGGCCTGCGCACCCGTTTGAAAATCGCCATCGACGATGCCAGCACGAAGAAGACGCGCGTATCCGTCCCTGGCGGACGCACCGTCCGGAACGGTCAGACATTCCGGTTCAATATCGACGTGCAGCCGGTGCCGGGTGACAGCGACAAGCTGCTGGTGTCTCTTCATCGATCATCCGAAGCCCGAACCCAAGCCCGAACGCAAGGCCGCGGAGATACCGGCATCGGCTAATGTCCTGCGGGTTACCGAGCTGGAGCAGGAACTGGAAGCCACCAGGGCAGAATTGCAGCTTGCCATCCGCAGCCTGGAGATTTCCGGCGAGGAACAGAATGCTCTCAATGAGGAAGCGCTCTCCGTTAAGGAGGAATACCAATCAACCAATGAAGAGCTGCTGACCTCCAAGGAGGAGCTGCAATCCTTGAACGAGGAGCTGACCGCGCTCAACACCCAGTTGCAGGAAACGCTGGAGCGCAGCCGCACGACATTGAACGATCTGCAAAACGTTCTCTACAGCACCAATGTGGCGACCCTGTTCCTGGATGCCAACCTGAACATTCGCTTCTTCACCCCGGTCGACAAAATCGCTCTTCACCATCATCCACAGCGATCTCGGCCGGCCTTTGGCTGATTTGCGCGCGCGCGCGGACGACCCCGCGCTGCTGGCGGATGCACAGACAGTGCTGCAAAATCCCGTGCCGATCGGCCGCGAAGTGCAAACAGACGATGGCACTCTGGTTCACACGCCGCATTCTTCCCTATCGCACGCATGAAGGTGCGGTGGACGGCGTGGTGATAACGTATCGTCAACATTACCGAGCGCAAAGCCTCGTCGGCGGCGCTGGAAGCCGCGCAGCGCGAGGCCGAACGCGCCAACCAGACGAAATCACGCTTTCTCGCCGCGGCCAGCCATGATCTCCGGCAGCCCTTGCAGACATTGGCTCTGATTGGCGGGCTGCTGGGCAAGATGGTGGCCGGCAAGCCAGCGTACAGACTTGTCGGCCGGCTCGAGCAGACGGTCGATACGATGAGCGGTATTTTGAATGCGTTGCTCGATATCAACCAGATCGATGCCGGCATCGTCAGTGCCGAAACTGTGTGCTTTCCGGTTAACGAACTGTTCGCCAAATTACAGATTGAATTCGCTGATAGCGCGAAAGCTGCGGGCATCGTGCTGCGCATCATGCCGTGTAGCCGGAACATTTCAACGGACCCAAGGCTGCTTGGGCAGATGATCCGCAACCTGCTGTCGAACGCGCTCAAATACACGAAAAAAGGCCGTGTCCTGATTGGTTGCCGCGCCCAGGGCAAAATGTTGAGGATCGAAATCTGGGATACCGGCATCGGCATCGCGGCGGACCAACTGCAGGAGATTTTTGAAGAGTATCACCAGGTCGACAACCCCAACCACGAACGCCGCAGGGGCCTGGGTCTTGGCCTTTCCATCGTGCAGCGGCTCGGCGAGTTGCTGGGCCATCATGTCAGTGTCCGCTCGCAGCCGGGCCTGGGCTCGGTCTTCACGATCGAAGTGCCGGTCTGCGATAGAATTTCACAGCCAATGGTAAACATGGCGCCAGCGTCCGCCACCGTGCCTGGCCAGCCCGCCGAGCACCGCACCGGGAAACTTCTGATCATCGAGGATGATGCCGATATCAGGCAATTGCTCAAAACATTCTTGACCGAAGAAGGCTATGACGTCGCGGTGACCGAGGATGGCCAGGCTGCGTTGGCTCTCGCGGCCTCGGGTGCGATCGAACCTGATCTGATCCTGGCCGACTACAACCTCCCCGATCATCGAGAATGGTCTGCTAGTCGCCATCAAGCTGCGCGGCCTGCTGAAGCGCCACCTGCCTGTGATCATCATGACGGGCGATATCTCGGCGGAGACATTTCGCCAGATCGCCGAGGAGGGCTGCATGCAGATGAACAAGCCCATGAAGCTGGCGGCACTGACCGACGCGATCCAGTCATTTTTGACAGCCGCGAAACCCCACGCAACGGCACCGGCTGTGGATGGGAAAGACGAAGAACAGGCCGAGAAAACCACGGTTTTTGTGGTGGACGATGATGCCGGGATACGGGCGTCCCTACGTAACGTTTTTGAGGCGACGGGCCGGTCCGTCGAATGTTTTGCGAGCTGCGAGGATTTTCTGCAAACACCGCGATCGTATCAGAATGCCTGCCTGCTGGTGGATGCCAAGCTGCCTGGCATGAGCGGTCTCGATCTGCTGAAAAACCTGGCCGCTGCTGGTCAGCATCTGCCTTCCATCATGATTACTGGCCAGGGCGACGTGAAAATGGCCGTGCAGGCGATGCGGGCAGGCGCCCTGGATTTTATCGAAAAGCCAGTCAGCTACACTGAGTTGCTGGCCTGTGTGGCGCGCGTCTTCGATCACTCAAAGAATTCGAACCATCTTGCCGCCCGGCGGGAGGAGGCCGAGCGTCTCCTCGCGACGCTTACCACGCGCCAGCGTGAAATCATGGACATGGTGCTCGCGGGACTGGCCAGCAAAAACATTGCCGCTACTCTGGGTATCAGCCAACGCACGGTGGAAAACCATCGCGCGGCGATCATGGCCAAAACCGGCGCAAAATCGATCCCTGCCCTGGCCCGCCTGGCGATGCTGATGACCGATGAAAAGCGCGATTAAAAGCGGCCTGGAGAAGGCCGGCTAATTGTTGAGCGCCCGCAGCGCGGTGACATCCACCAGCCGCAACTGCCGCGGGGACAAAAACTCGATCAACCCGTCCTGCCGCAACTGGGTCAGCGACCGTGACACGGTTTCCACGGTCAATCCCAGATAATCGGCGATGTCCTGACGTGTCATAACCAGGGTCACCAGGGTTTTGTCCGCTGAACGCTCCGACCATTCCACCAGAAACGCGGCAATCTTTTCGATGGCGCTGAAGCTACCCAGCAGGCGCGCATGTTCCTGGGCCCGCATCAGACTAAAGACCACATGAGAGAAAAGCTGCTCCGAAGGGCCGCGCTCTGTTGTTTCGCGCACTTCCAGATTTCGCCAATGGTAGGACACGACCGTGGAGGAGCACACAGCTTCCGCCGACATGCTATATGCCGGACCGATTTCGAAGCCGAACAATTCGCCCTCTGTGTGGAAGGCATCAACCTGCCGCCTTCCATCGCTCAGCATACGGCAGGTACGAACCACGCCGGAGACGACTTTTAAGAACATTTCGGCGAGGATCGCCCTCGAAGTAGATGCGCTGATTCGGCTCGAAATGCCGCACCGGCCCGATGGCATGAAAACTCTCGGCGGAATGCGACTTGAGTGCTCGCAAAATCACGGAAGCTCACCTGATGGCATGGCGCACCCGGATAGGTGAATAGGCCACACTCGCCGGCCCGGCAGGCGCAAGGCCGCGACAAGTATGCGAAAAGGCTCTTACGTAACGCCAGACCGGCAAGAGAAATTTCACTGAAGCGCGCGTGCAAAACGGATAGCTTATCTCACCATGCCGTCATCCGCCAAATGTGCAGATTCGGCAGCCTCGGCACCCGGAGGGGACGGGGAAGCTGAAGGGGTAGTCTGTTCCATGTATTTCCGCGCCTTTGTATGGAAGGTGAAGCGAAACGCTACGTGTGGCCAGGTTGTTATAGTGACCTGTTAGACAAGCATTTGGGCGCACCACCTGCCCAATTTAACCCCTCGGAAACTACCTATGAAGCAGACTAAAACATATATGGTTGACACAAACGCCTGAACAAGGAGCGCTTGAAATTGAACCGCGGCAACCCGTCAACCTCAAATCTGAATCTGAGACCGGACAATGCTCGGCAAGCAGATTAGCACTCCCCTTCCCGTCATCGAAGCTTCACGCTACCGTCATCGCACTGTCACAGAACGCGCCTAAGGAGGCGCATATGGAAATAGCGAGTCATACCATGCACGAAGCGGCGCTGCCCGACGCACCCTATACCTCGCCCTCCGATGGCGCCGTGCGCGTCTCCATCAAAAACCTGAATTTCTACTACGGCGCCACCCATGCGCTGAAAAACGTCTCGATCGACTATGCCGACCGCCAAACCACCGCGATGATCGGCCCTTCGGGCTGCGGCAAATCCACCCTGCTGCGCGTGCTCAACCGCATGTACGACCTTTATCCCGGCCAGCGCGCCGAGGGCGAGGTGCTGATCGGCGGCGAGAACATTATTGCTCCCGGCCAGAACCTCAACCAGTTGCGCCGCCGCGTCGGCATGGTGTTCCAGAAACCCACCCCCTTCCCAAAATCGATCTACGAGAACGTCGTTTTCGGTGTCCGCCTGCATGAAAAGCTCTCGAAAGCCGAGCTGGATGAGCGTGTTGAATGGTCGCTCACCCGCGCGGCGCTCTGGGGTGAGGTAAAAGACCGCCTGCACAGCTCCGCCCTTGGCCTCTCCGGCGGCCAGCAACAGCGCCTTTGCATCGCGCGTTCAATCGCCGTGCGCCCGGAAGTTCTGCTGCTCGACGAACCCACCAGCGCGCTCGACCCGATCAGCACCCTAAAAATCGAGGAACTGGTGGACGAGCTGAAGCGCGATTTCACCATCATCATGGTCACGCATAACATGCAGCAAGCCGGCCGCTGCGCCGACCAGGTGGCGTTTTTCTACCTTGGCGAACTCGTCGAGGTTGGACCTTCCAGCCAGATATTTACCGCCCCGCGCGAGCGTAGAACACAAGAATACATCACCGGCCGCTTCGGTTAAGGGGAGAAAAAATGACCGACGAACCGAAACATATCGTCACCAGCTTCGAGGTGGACCTTAAAAAACTCCGCGACATGATCGCCGGCATGGGCGGCCTGGTTGAGCGCGCGGTGGCCGATGCCACCACGGCATTACTGACGCATGACTCCACGATCGCCGCCCGCATCATTGAACAGGACCATAAAATCGACGCCGAGGAACGTGCCGTTGAGCAATTCGCCGTGCGCCTGCTCGCCCTGCGCCAGCCAGTGGCCGATGATCTGCGCCAGGTCATCCAGGCGCTGAAAGTCATCACGGATCTGGAGCGTATAGGCGACTACGCCGCCAACATCGCCAAGCGCAGCCTGGTCATAAACCAGGTGGCCAGTACCTTCTCGCTCTCGGGCCTCGGTCAAATGGCGCTGCTGGTCCAGCAGAATCTGAAATCCAGCATCGATGCGGTGGGTGAAGCCGACCCGCAGAAAGCCATCGCGGTGTGGCGCGCCGACCAGGCGGTGGATGATTTGTACAACACCATCTTCCGCGAGCTGATCACCTATATGATGGAGGATGCGCGCAGCATCACCGCCTGCACGCATCTGCTCTTCATCGCCAAAAATCTGGAGCGCATTGGCGACCACACCACCAACATCGCCGAGCTCACCTATTATGCCGTAACGGGCGAATCCCTGCCCGACTTCCGGCCAAAGGGTGATCTTACCTCCGCCTATGTCCACTCAAACTCGGCAGGCTGATCCATGAACGACCTGAGCAAGCCTTATATCCTCATTGTTGAAGACGAAGCCCCGCTGGTAACGCTGCTTCGCTATAATCTGGAAAAGCAGGGTTTCAGGGTGGAAGACGCCGGCGATGGCGGCGAGGCGCTGACGCGCATTACCGAGGCGCCGCCCGATTTGCTGCTCCTGGACTGGATGCTGCCGACCATGTCCGGCATCGAACTTTGCCGCCAACTGCGCCGCCGCCCGGCCACACGCACACTCCCCGTTATCATGCTCACCGCGCGGGCTGAGGATCAGGACGCCGTGCGCGGCCTCGATACCGGTGCCGATGACTACATCACCAAGCCCTTCTCAACCGAAGCGCTGATCGCCCGCATTCGCGCCCTGCTGCGCCGCTCGGGTTCGGTGCCGACCAAACTCAAGCTGAATTTCCACGATATTTCGCTCGACCCCGCCTCTCACCGCGTGCTGCGCAACGGCCGCGCTCTGCATCTGGGTCCAACCGAATTCCGCCTGCTGGAATTTTTTCTCCGCCACCCGAAACGCGTGTTCTCGCGCGAGGACGTGCTGAACGCCGTCTGGGGACGCGACATCCATGTCGAACCCCGCACCGTGGACGTGCATATCCGCCGGCTGCGCAAGGCAATAAACGCCCCGGGCGAAATTGATATCGTGCG
This sequence comes from uncultured Alphaproteobacteria bacterium, assembly GCA_963740445.1. Taxonomy (GTDB): domain Bacteria; phylum Pseudomonadota; class Alphaproteobacteria; order Acetobacterales; family Acetobacteraceae; genus Acidocella. The sequence continues at coordinate 73,202 of CAVUED010000011.1, read as the reverse complement.
CACCGTCCGCGCCGCAGGGTATGCTTTGGACTTGGACTCGGTAAACTAGTTTAAACTAGTTTGCGGCTGTCAGAGCGGCCACCCGCATAAAAGCTGTTAGCCCTTTCCGCGGCGCGACAAGCTCTCGACCCGCGCCAGCAACTCCGCGAAGACAAAGGGCTTTGCCAGATAATCATCGCCGCCCGCCTTCAGGCCGGAGACCTTGCTGGCGGTCTCGCCCAACGCCGAGAGGATCAGCACCGGCGTATCGTTCTGTTCTGCCCGTAGGCTGGAGAGCAAGGTCAAGCCATCCGCCGCATCTGGCAGCATGCGGTCCAGGATGATGACATCATATTGCTCGCCGTTGACACGCTCGCGACCAGTTTGCGCACAATCCGCATAAATAACGTTATGGCCAGCCTCACGTAATCCCTTCACAACAAAGCCGGCGACATTCCTGTCGTCTTCGATCAGCAATATACGCATGAACGCACCTCTCCGCCGCGGTAAATTGGGTTATGTCCGCAAGGCTACAAAGTATTTATGTTGGAGGGGCGATCGCGAAGTTCAATAGCAGCGACCAAACTTGGGCTGCCAAAGAATATTCGCAAGATCCCGATCCTTGGGTAGTATCCACCGGATTACCGGTTCGCTCAATCGAATTCGTCCCTTAACTGAGCGATAATACCCTTTATGGACCAAGGGCCTTTAAGAATGACCCCTGGTACAAAAGGCTTGCCTAAAACTTTACTTCAAGCCGCGCGGGAAAAATTCCGCTTTTCGCTGTATTGCGGACGGCGGGGTTTGCGCACGATCATGTCCGGGTGTGGCTGCGGCTTTTTGGTGGCTGCGCCATGGGCTGGACGGGTACCGCTGGCAACGTTCATTTTAATACCGGTGAGTTTCTCGATAGAGTTGAGATACGCCAGTTCGGTTGCGTCGCAGAGTGCCACGGCAATGCCCTTGGCGCCGTTACGCGCGGTCCGGCCAATCCGGTGGACGTAGCTTTCCGGCTCGTTCGGCAGTTCGTAATTGATAACGTGGCTGACACCGACAACGTCGATGCCGCGGGCCGCGAGATCGGTTGCGACCAGCACCCGCACATCGCCGGCGCGGAAGGATTCCAGCGCCCGCTGGCGGGCATTTTGTCCCAGGTTCCCGTGCATCGCGGTCGCGGAAATTTTCTCGGCGTTGAGTTGCAGCGCCACGCGGTCCGCACCGCGCTTGGTGCGGGTAAACACGAGGGCGCGTGTGAGCGACGGGTCGCGCAGCAGGCTGTTCAGCAGGTGTTTCTTGCCTGAACCCTCTACGAAATGCACATGCTGCTCGATGAGAACCGGAGTTGAGGCAACGGCCTCGATCGTAACGCGCACCGGTTCACGCAGCAGGCCTTCGGCCAGATGCGCGATCTCCTTCGGCATGGTGGCCGAGAAGAGCGCCGATTGCCGGCGCGCCGGCAGAGCCGAAACCACCTTGCGGATGTCCGGCATGAAGCCGAGATCCAGCATCCGGTCGGCCTCGTCCAGCACGAAGAACTGGCACTGGTCGATCAGCAGATTGCGGGTGCTCATCAGGTCGCAGATGCGCCCAGGCGTGCCGACGACGATGTCAGCGCCACGGGACATGCGGTTGACCTGGCCGGAACGGCCTACGCCGCCGACGATGAGCACGGTGTTCAAGCGCAAGGCCGGTGCCGAATTTACGGAATTCCTGCTCGATCTGCACGGCCAGTTCGCGGGTCGGGGAGAGGATGAGCGCGCGGGTGGCAAAGCGGCGCGGGCGTAAGGGGCTGGCCGCCATTTGCTGCAAAATGGGCAGCGCGAAGGCTGCGGTTTTGCCGGTGCCGGTCTGGGCGATGCCGAGCACGTCGCGGCCCGAAAGGCCCGCAGGCAAGGCGCCCGCCTGAATGGGTGTTGGGTTGTTAAAGCCGCTGTTTTTGAGAGCCTGAAGAATCGGCGCAGCAAAGCCAAAGGATTCGAATGTAACGTCAGTCATAAATAAAACGTCTCCGGCGCCGCAACCATATGGTTTGCAGCGATAATGTCCGGTTTCCACGCGCGATTTTGGAGTGGACGGGTAAAATAATGCCCGGGAGGGCGTCCCCGCCCCAATAGACAAATTGACTGCCAAGGCCGGACGGGTCCGGTCGCGCATTCGCGGTCAACGGGGTGCTTATGCGCATGTTGCAGCGCGGAACGCAAGATTTGATTTGCAGGGCTGACACGCGAAAGTACGTAATTAGGCCAATAGAGGCCGAGGCCAAGTTTCAGGAGCATGCGCGGCCCATAGCTAAGCCCCGAGATTAGTCACCGGCGGCAGGGTGCATATTGCCCACGCGAGCGGGTTGTCCCTGCTTGGCCGGAACCGTCACCAGCTTGGCAACCGGGGCCGGCATGGCGGCGAGAATAGAGACGCTCACCGAGGCGAGGTAGGGAAGCGACTGGGTAAAGAGCACCGCGCACCAGAGTTTGGTCTCGACAGTCGCCCAGTGATGGCCAAAGCCGACACCGAGCAGCGCACCCCAGGTGAGGACAAGGAGGAAAAACTCCTCACGCGCCATCACCAGACCTTGCACCAGAGCGGGCGCATTCTTCATTTTCGGCGTGCGCAGGAAGGGCAGGTTGTTGCTGAACAGGCCTTTCCACACGGCCTTGCCAATGCTGTGGGAGAGCGCCAGGCCGGCCACTGCGGCGCCGATGCGGTCACCCAAGCCGCACGGTACGCGGTTTTTATAGAGGGCGAGTATCTGCACGATTTTAAAGAAGAACAGGCCGATCGAGGGCAGCATGAAAAGGACGATCGGGAATTCAAACCGCACCGGGTCCAGGATCAGGCCGGCGGACCAGCCAAGGCCCATGACGAGGAAGACCAGGCCGAGCGCATCGCCCATCCACGGCAACCAGCCGGTGATGAAGTGCCAGCGCTGGCCAAGCGTGAGGTCGTGGTTGAAGGGCGAAAACAACGCGCGCCAGTTGGCACGGACGATGCGCATGGCACCATATGCCCAGCGGTAACGCTGCTTGCGGAAAGCGTTGAAGTCGTCCGGCATCACGCCCTTGCCGAAGCTCTTCTTGGAATAGACAGCCTCGTACCCGGCGCGGAACAGGCGCAGGCCAAGCTGGCTGTCCTCGGTGATGCACCATTCCGCCCAGCCGTTCTCGTTGATCAGCGCGGCTTTGCGCACCAGGGTCATCGTGCCGTGCTGGATGATGGCGTTACGCTCGTTGCGGGTGACCATGCCGGCATGGAAGAACCCAGCGTATTCCCAGAACATCAGGCGCTTGAACATGCTGCCGTCATTGTCCCGGTAGTCCTGCGGGGACTGAGTAAACCCAACACGCTGGGTTGTCGAAAGCCGGGACCATGCTGCGCAGCCAATCGGGGTCCACGATGTAGTCGCTGTCGATCACGCCGATGATCTCGGCATCCGGCGCGGTTTCGCGCAGGGCGAAGTTCAGCGCGCCGGCTTTGAAGCCCTTGTATTTGCCCAGCGTGAAGAAGCGGAATTTGGGTCCAAGGCGGGCGCAATGCTCGGCGACCGGCTCCCAGATATGCGGGTCCATCGTGTTGTTGTCGATCACCAGGACTTCGAAGCGGTCGTAGTCCAGAGCGGCGAGTGCGTCCAAGGTCTGACGGACCATATGTGGCGGCTCGTTGCAGATCGGCAGATGGATGGACACTTTCGGCAGGACGGCGCCGGCTGGGGCCGGGATCGGCTCGAAATGCCGCTTGGAGACGCGGCCAAAAATCGTTTCCACCAGGTCGAAACTGTCGGCGATGAGCAGAAAGAGCAGCAGGCCCTGGCCAAGCGCCAAGCCGCCCCAGACCGCCGCCGCGCTGAGCGAGAGATAGGTCTCGCCCATGTTCATCAGCAGCATCGCGAGTGCCGTACCAAAACCTTCCACCAGGGCGGCGAAGATCAGCTTGCCGGGCAGGCGGATGTCTGGCCGGCGGGAGAGCAGCGCCATGGTGGCGGCCAAGCTAAGCAACGTCGCGCCAATGGCATAGAAAATCCAGGCGGGGTTGTTCTGCGACCGGGCCGGTGAGCGACCATTTGGCGTGGCGGTCCAGCGTGAACATGCCCCAATAGCCGGCGGCGCGGCCCTCGAAGCTGGTCTTCCAGGGCTGGTCGAACGCTTCCATCACGAAATACTGGAGGTGCTGCTGCTGGGCGAGATTGAAGAAGTCCGCGCATGAAGCGCGCCTGGTTGACCGTGCTGGCGCGGGCGGCGCCGATGTCGATACCATCCGACGGCCAGCCGATTTCACCGATGACGATGCGCTTGCCGGGGAAGCGGTCATGCACCTCGGCAAGGCGGTGCATCGCGTCCTGCACGGCGATTTTCTCCGGCACGCCCTCCCAGTAGGGGAGCAGATGCACGGTGATGAAATCGACGGATTTGGCGAGTTCAGGGTGTTTCAGCCAGACATGCCAGGGCTCGGCGGTGGAAACCGGCACATGCGTCTGGCTCTTCACCAGCGCGATGTCGGCCATCAGTTCCGGCACAGTCAGATCGCCGCGCAGGATGGTCTCGTTGCCGACCATGATCTGCTTGACGTCCGGGTTGGCGTTGGCGACCTGCACGACCTTCGCCAGCTCGGCGGCATTGGCTTGTTCGTGGCGGTCCAGCCAGGCGCCCAGCGTAACGTTGAGGTTCATGCCCTCGGCCAGAGCGGGGATGGAACCAAGATCACCCTCCACCGTGTAGGTGCGGATGTTGTGGGTGTGCTGGGCGACCAGTTCGAGGTCAGACTTGATCTGCGCTATGGTAGGGTAGTCGCCGGTTTGCGGGCTTTCACCGGCGTGGAAGGGCGAGAAAGCGTAGCCGCCGATTTCGCCTTTATAGGGCGGAATATCCGTGACCGGCCGGTTGGTCCCGGCCCAGAGGCCGAAGGCGATAATGCCCACACCCAAAGCGGCAGCCCAGGAGCCGGGGCTAGCCCAGCCATTGCGCCCTTTGCGGGTGGAGATTTGTGCCGGTTGGCGGCGGATTTGCGACTGATACGTCATAACGTTGGCCCAACTTTGAACGGGACAAGCCCCGTGCGAGGGGAGCTATGATGCCGCACTGCGGCGCGGGCTGGGCGCTATTGTGTCCCAACTAAGGCAAATGAATAAATAATCAGCCGAAGAACACTGCTTTTTGGCGGAAAACCGGATACAGGTAAGTCATGCATCTGGCACTCCAACTGCTTATCCTGGCCATTCTTATTTTGCTGAACGGCGCATTTTCCCTGAGCGAACTCGCACTCGTCTCGGCCAGACGGGCAATGCTGACGCTGATGGAGCGCCGGGGTGTGCGCGGGGCGGCGCGGGCGCGGGAAATGGCGGATAATCCTCAGAGTTTCCTGCCGGCTTCGCAGTTCGGCATCACGCTCATCGGCATCCTCACCGGCGTGTTCGGCGGCGAGCAACTGGCTGCAGGAGTTGGCCCTGCCGCTGACCCATATAGCGTGGCTGGCACGTTATGCGCATTCGGTGGCGCTGGTCGTGACCGTGCTGGTCATTACGTTCCTCACCCTGGTGTTTGGCGAACTGGTGCCGAAACAACTGGCCTTGCGCCACCCGGAACGAGTCGCCGCCGTCATCGCACAGCCGCTTCACATTCTGGCCAAGATAACCACGCCGGTCGTGTGGCTGCTCGGCCAGACAACAACATTGGTGCTGAGCGCCTTTGGCCCCCCAGGGGCGGACCGCCGGGCGATGAGCGAGGAAGAATTGAAGGCCATGCTGGTGGAAGGCGCGGAAACCGGCGTGCTGGAAACCGAGGAGCGCGATATTATCGAGCGGGTGCTGCGTTTGGCGGATAAGCCGGTGCGCGCGATCATGACGCCGCGCACGGAAATTGCCTGGATCGACCGCACGGCGGCGCGGCCGACGATTATTGCGGCTTTGCGCGCGGCACCGCATTCGCGCTTCGTGGTATGCGACGGCGCGATTGATAACGTCGCCGGCATTGTGCAGGCGAAGGATATTCTGGACCGCGTACTGGACGGCAAGGATTTTTCCCTGGCCGCGGCGCTGCGTCAGCCGATGGCGATACCGGATTCCGTTTCAGCCTTGGAAGCGCTGGAGCGATTGAAATACGACATGCTGGGGATTGCGATCGTTCTGGATGAATATGGCAGTTTCGAGGGCATGGTAACGGCGGCCGATGTTCTTGGTGCCATTGTGGGTGATGCCGAGGATACCGGACCGAAAGAAGGTGCTGCCGAGCACGGTGCGCGAAAAATTTGAGATGGATGGGCTGACGCCGGTGGATGAAATAAAAGCCCGGCTGCACCTGCCGGATATGCCGAGCGAGGGAACATATCACACGCTGGGCGGACTGATTTTGACACTGCTGCAGCGGCCGCCGCGCAAGGGCGATGCGATTGTATTCGGCGGCTGGAAGTTCGAGGTGTTGCACATGGATGGGCGGCGCGTGGAGCGTGTGCGGGTGGAACGGGATACGGGGGGTTAAACCGGGCAGAGCGGAAAAGCGAAGCGAATTCGTTTTCATAACCGCTAGTTAGTCAATCAAAACGAAGGCGAGCCCCCTCACGCCGCTGTTTTTGCCGCTGCAATCGCCTCCCACACCGCGAAGGGTGTCGCCGGCATCTGGATATCCGTGACTCCCAGCGGCCGCAGCGCATCGATGATCGCGTTGATGATCGTCGGTGTCGCCGCCACCGTGCCGGACTCGCCACACCCCTTCACGCCCAGCATATTCGTCTTGCACGGCACGCTTTGGTCGATGGTAACATCGAAACTCGGAAAATCCGCGGCGCGCGGCATCTGGTAATCCATGAAAGAGCCGGTGATGAGCTGCCCGCTCTCAGTGTCGTAGCGGCAGATTTCGTGCAGCGCCTGGCCCGCCCCTTGCACGATCCCGCCCTCGATCTGCCCTTCCACCAGCATCTGGTTGATCGCGTAGCCCACATCATCAACCGTGGTGTAGCGCTTGATCTCGACCACCCCGGTATCCGGGTCGACCTCGACCTCGGCGATATGGCAGCCATTCGGCCAGCTTGAATTTTCCACCGTATGCGTGGCTTTGATGGCGATTTTGCGCTCCGGCTGCTGCCCGGCAAGCTCGAACATGCCAATCCCCCGGTCGGTCCCGGCAATGCGGAACGCGCCCTTTTCAAACTCGATATCCACATCCGCCGCTTCCAGCGCCTCGGCCGCCAGCGGTGTCGCCGTCTCCACCCAGGTATTCGCGCCGTTCATCACCGCCGAGCCACCCACAAAGGCCGAGCGCGAGCCATAGGAGCCGGGCCCCTGCACGAGATCGGTATCGCCCTGCACTATGCTCACCAGTGCTGGATCAACCCCCAGCCGGTCGGCGATCAACTGGGTATAGGCCGTCTCCAGCCCCTGCCCCATCGCCTGCGTCGCGGAATACACGATCACCTTGTTATCGCCCGTAACGATGACATCCACCGTCTCGGTGAAAGCATAGGCGCCGGTCCATTCAACGTAACTGGTAATCCCCCGGCCAAGTTTTTTACCCCGAGCCTCCGCCGCGGCGCGCCGCGCGGCAAAACCGTCCGCATCGGATTTCGCCAGTGCTGTTTCGAGGAAATACGGGAAATCACCGGAATCATAGACCTCGCCCATCGCTGTTTTATAGGGCATCGCCGTGGGGGGAATAAAATTCCGCCTGCGGATTTCCGCTGCGTCCAGGCCAAGTTTCGCCGCCGCCGCGTCCATCAGCCGCTCGATGATATACATCGATTCCGGCCGCCCGGCGCCGCGATACGCCGCCGTCGACATGGTGTTGGTCAACATGCCGCGCACGCGCACATGGATCGCGGGCACATGGTAAACACCGGGCAGAATTTTTGGCCCCAGCATGAGGGGAATGATCGCACCGATCGGCATGACATAGGCGCCGAGATTGGCCAGTGTATCGACCTTAAGCCCGAGAATTTTGCCGTTGGCGTCCAAAGCCAATGCGGCGGTGGAAAACTGGTCCCGGCCATGCACGGAAGAGGAAAACTCCTCGCCACGGTCGGCGATATAGCGCACGGCGCGGCCCAGTCTGCGCGCGGCGAACACCGCGAGCGCTTCCTCGGAATGCAGCGAGCTCTTCATGCCGAAGCCGCCGCCGATATCACCCACCACGACGTGGATGTTTTCCGGCTTCTCCTTCAGAATGGTTTGGGCGAGAAGGTCCCGCACCAAGGTCGGCGCCTGGCTGGCATTATGCACAGCGATGCGGTTGCCTTCCGGCATCGCGACAATCCCGCGCGGCTCCAGCGCATTCGCGACCAGGCGCTGGTTCATGATGTCCAGGCTGACGACATGCGCGGCAGCGGCGAACGCGGCCTCCGTCGCGCCCAGATCGCCATGCGCGACTTCGCAGGCAATGTTATCGGGTGCCGCGTCGCAGAGCGCGACATCACCTTTCAGCGCCTCGCGCATGTCCACCACGGCGGGCAGCGAGTTGTAATCCACCAGCACCAGCTCGGCGGCATCCAGCCCTTGCGCCTTCGTCGCGGCAATAATCGCCACCACCGGCTCACCGACAAACCGCACCCGGTCTTTTGCCAGCAGATAACGTGGCGGCGCCGCCAATTTCGAGCCATCCGCGCGCTTGAACCCAGGCTCGGTGCCGATCGCGCCAACGCCCGCTGCTGCCAGATCGGCATAGGTATAAACCGCGATCACGCCCGGTGCCGCCTTGGCCTGCGACCACATCCAGCGTGACGATTTTGGCATGGGCGTAAGGCGAGCGAAGCAGGACCAGATGCGCCACCCCGTCGGTGGGAATATTGCCGACATAGCGGCCATTGCCTGTGGTCAGCCGCGCATCCTCGACCCGGCGAATGTTCCGACCAAAACGCGTGATGGTGTTCATGCTGCTTGCTCCCGTGCGGCGCTAAAGGTGCGGCTGGGGCCGCGGGTCAGTCAAGGGTTACGCTTCTACTTCAAGCGAAGTTTAGCGCGGCCGAAATCGTTCCCGGCATCGACCAGTGTGCCAAGCAGTTCCATGAAAACCTTCCGCACCTCTGGCTCCAGCGCCTCGATCGTGCGCGCATGGGCGCGGAACACCGGCTCATTCATGCGGGTAAGCAGGGTTTTGCCGCGCGCGGTCAGGGTAAGAAGTTTCTGGCGCCGGTCGAGCCGGCTGACAATGCGTTTGAGCAAGCCCCCGGCCTCCAGCCGCGCGACGACATTGGCGAGCGTGGCGCGGTCCACGCCAACCTCCTCGGCTATCTGCGACTGGTCCATTCCCGGCCGGTGGGCGATGACCGACATGATGCTGTATTGCACCGGGGTCACGTCGAACCCCGCGCATTCCTCGGCAAACAAAGAGATATGGATCTGGTGCAACCGCCGGATGAGAAAGCCGGGTCGTTGGGCAAGGTCGCGCTCGAATGCAGTCGGCTCCAGCTCCGTATCCATCATCCCGGCACACCCCTCGCGACTTCGTGATAACCTGAGATTGTTCGGGTATCACGAGCCAGCGCCAGAGAACAGCCTGCGCAGCCAGTTTTGCACCACCGCCCCCAGCAATGCCACAAGAGAGAGTTTTTTTGGCGGGCTAACGTCCCTCCCCAGGAGCCTTGCCTCCAGGTTGGCCGCGACCTGGCCTAGAATTTCCGCCGCGAAAAGGTTGACGATGGGCGGCCTGGCCAGTTGCGCCAAGGGGCCGCGCAGGGCGTATTTTATGTCTATCCAGATAACACTCTGCTCCCCCTCACCGCTGACGCGAAATATCGCCTCGGCGGTGAGCCTGGTATTGCTGGCGGCATCCATGCCCTGCGCGTTGATGGTGCCGGTGTAATCGCCATAGGTGATGTTTCCGGTGCCGGTGAAACGCGCCGTGATCGGCCCGAAGCTCGCCGCCATTTCACCCGTGAGATGGTCCGGTTCGGCACTGGTGAGGGTAACGCCAGGAACACAGGACGCGATGAGTTCGGGATTCCGCACCGCTTCCCATGCGGTTTTCACCGGCACGGCGAGGCGGAGTTTTTGTTGCAGACTCTTCCCCCCCAGGCCGGCGGGAGCGGCTGGCGGCGTGGGCTTCGCCTGCACAGTGCCCGTGGCGAATTTTTGTTCCCAAGACTTGCAGGTTTTTGGGGCGCAAAATTCAAGCGCTCGTCCAGCACGCGGCGGATGGCGCGGACGATGCCGTTATAGCCCGTGCAGCGGCAGAGATTGCCCGCCAGCTCCAGGCGGATGCGGTCGTCATCGGCATCCGGCAGGCGGTGCACAATATCGCGCGCGGTGACCAGCATGCCGGGGGTACAAAACCCGCATTGCAGCGCGTGCTCGGCGGTAAAGGCGGCGCGCAGCCGCGTGATGGCCAGGTCATCCTCCAGCCCCTCGATCGTGATGATGTCCGCACCTTCGCACATGGCGGCGAAGGTGATGCAGGAGCGCGCGGGTGAGCCGTCGATGAGGATGGTGCACGCGCCGCAGACGCCATGCTCGCAGCCCAGATGCGTGCCGGTGAGATTCTGCGACTCGCGCAAAAAATCCGCGAGATGGGTGCGCGGGGTTATGGGTTTGGTAATTTCGCGCCCGTTGATGGTGAGCGTGGTCACTTTTCGCCGCTCCGCGCTTGTGCGAAGGCGCGGGAAAAGGCGACCAATTGTAGATTTAAAGCAATATCATCGAGGCCGGTATTGGCCTTTTTTAAAATAGATTCGGCGTTGTCGAAGTCGCTCATCTTTCAGGATGAGCGGTGGGCCGCCCAGCGCACCGATAGCGGCGCGGCGCGTGACACCGTCGATGAGCACCGCGGCCATGGCATGGGCAAAATCGCCTGGCTTGCGGCAGAATTTTACGTAGCCCCAGCGCGCGGACGCGGAGATTTTAGGGATGCGGACGGCTTGCACGATTTCGCGGGGGGCCAGCGTGTTTCGAAATGCGCCGGTGATAAAATTTTGCACGGGAATGAGGCGGTTGGTGGGGGCAATGAGCACAAAAGCGCCAAGGGCCGACAAGGTACAAACCCAATCGGCCGCCGGGTCGGCATGGCAAAGGGAGCCGCCGATGGTGCCGCGATTGCGCACGGCGCGATAGGCGATGCCCTCCGCGATGCTGGGAAGGATGGAGGCCGCATGGGGATCTGGGCCGAGAGCGGGGAGCAGGCCATCGGCGATTTGCGCATGGGTGACGCAGGCGCCGATGGTGATTTCCTCGGCTCCGTCCGCGACGCCTTTAAGTTCTTTCAGTTTTGATATTGCAATTAGCTTTTCTGGCCGCACGACGCGCAGGTTGAGCATGGGGCCGAGGGATTGGCCGCCGGCGATGATGCGGCCAGTCAAGTTTGTGGCTTCACTCAGCGTGGTTGGCCAAACGAGTTCAAAGGCAGCGGCTTTCATGTTGCGATCCAGCTTGGGCGAGATGAAAAAGAAAAGTCGTGGATGCTGACATCCACCGGCGATGCCCCTTGGTATTGCCGCAAAAACCTCATGCCAATGCGGCCAGAATACGATGTGGTGTGATCGGCAATTGCAGCACCTGGGCGTTGAATGGGCGCAGCGCGTCGTTGACGGCGTTGGCGATGGCGGCGGGCGGGCCGATGGCGCCGCCTTCACCGATGCCTTTCTGGCCGAATTCGGTATAGGGCGATTTGGTTTCCATATGTTCGATGCGCAGCACCGGCACTTCAGTCGCGCCGGGCAGCATGTAGTCGGCAAGGGTGGCGCAGAGGGGCTGAGCGGCCTCGTCGAAAATCATTTCTTCCAGGAGGGCTGTGCCGATTCCCTGGGCGAGGCCGCCGATGATCTGGCCGTCGACGATTTGTGGATTCACCAATGTACCGCCATCTTCACACACAACGTAGTCCAGAATTTTGACCTCGCCGGTTTGCGTATCAACCGAAACCACGCAGGCATGCGCGGCGTAGGAGAACGTGCCGGTGTCCCGGCCGGGTTTATAGCCTGAGGTGACTTCCAGCCCGCCGGCGGCGACATCATGGGGGAGGTCCTGCGGGCGGCGATACCAGGTGCGCGCGACCTCCGTGATCGGGATACTATTGGCGCCGGCGACGACATGGCCATGCTCGATGCGGGCTTCCTCCGGCGTGGTTTGCAACAGATGCGCGCCGATCCGGATGATGCGCTCGCCCAGATCCTTGGCAGGCGGTGGCAACAGCGCCGCCGGCCATGACCATGCAGCGCGAGCCCCAGGTGCCGGTGGAATACGGGGTGATACCGGTATCGCCATGCACGACCTTGATACGCTCGATATCCAGCCCCAAAATCTCATGCGCGACCTGGGCGAGCGTGGTCTCCAGCCCCTGGCCGTGGGATTGGATGCCGACGCGGATTTCCAAGCCCCCATCCGGCGTCAGGCGCGCGGTGGCCTGCTCGTAGCCCGGCACCATGGGGATGCCCCAGCCGGCATAGACCGAAGTGCCGTGCGCGCCCTGCTCGCAATAGATGGAGAGCCCCACACCGGTGCGGATGGGGCCGGTTTCAGCGGCTTGGCGCGCGCGGATTTTTGGAATGTCGATGGCGGCGACGGCGCGGCGCAACGCCTCCGGATAATCGCCGGAGTCGAAATGCTTGTTGGTGATGTTGTTGAAAGGCATCGCCTCCGGCGGCACCAGATTTTTGAGCCGCACCTCGTGCGGTTCCATGTTCAACTCATGCGCGATGGCGTCCATGCAGACTTCCATGGCGTAGCAGACACCGGCGCGGGCGACGCCGCGATAGGGCACGATGGCGGGCTTGTTGGTGGCAACCGAGTAGGTGAGGCAGCGATAGGCGTCCATCATGTACGGACCCGGCAAAATGCTGGCGACCTGCGCGCCCTCCAGGCAGGCGGAAAAGGGATAGATCGAATAGGCGCCGGCATCGACATGGGCGGTGGCGTCCAGCGCCAGCAGCCGGCCATCGGTATCCGCATAGACGGTGATGTCGTAATGATGCTCGCGGCAATCGGCATTGCCGGTGAGTTGCTCGCGGCGGTCCTCGATCCAGCGGACCGGATGGCCCAGCGTTTTGGCGAGGTGGCCGGCGATGACCTCCTCGGCGAGCAAAATGCCCTTATAGCCAAAACCGCCGCCGACATCGGGGGCGACGACGCGGATCTGCTCCTCTGGTAAGCCTAGACAACCCGAGAGGCCGGTGCGCACGATATGCGGCATCTGGGTGGAGGTGGTGACGATGAGTTGTTCCAGCCGCGAGTCCCATTCCGCCAACACGCCTCGGCCTTCCATCGGGGACATGCATTGCCGCGCGGTACGCAGTTGTCTCCGAATTATGACGGGCGCGGTCGCTGGGAATATCGCCGTCGACTCGGGTTTCCAGAAAGACGTTATCGCCCCAATGCTCGTGCACGAGATTTTCCGATTGCCGGGATTCCAACATATCGGCCAGCACAGGCAGTTCCTCGAATTCAACGACGACCTGTTCGGCGAGGTCCTCGGCCTCGGCGCGCGTGGGGGCAAGGCAGACGGCGATGGGCTCGCCCACATGGCGGACTTTTCCACTGGCGAGGATGGACTGGGAAGAGGCTTTGAAGCCCGGCAGCGCGGTGATGGCGGTGATGGGCTGGATGGCGGGGAGGTCCGCGCCGGTGAAGACCAGATGCTCCTGGCCTTTGGGTTTGGTGATGGAGAGGATTCGGGCATGCGCCAGCGGGCTGCGCACGAAGGCCAGTTCCATCATGCCGGGCAGCTTCAGGTCGCCTACGAACCGGCCGCGGCCACGGAGCAACCGGTCATCCTCGCGGCGGGGCACCGAGCGGCCGACACCGGAGGGAGATGAGATCAAATCGTCTTGCACATGCGCCATATCGTCAGCATACTGAACGTCTTGCGTTGGTTTTTCCAGTGGAATTTTTTAGGGGCATGGACATGGATATTTTGTTGACAGGCGGAAGGGTGATCGACCCCGCAACCGGACGCGATGGGATTTTCGATGTCGGCATTACGGGGGGCAAGATTGTCGCCATCGAGCCGAATATCCCGGCCGAGGCGGCGCAAAAAATTGATTGCGCGGGAAAAATTGTCACTGCGGGGATGATCGATACGCATGGCCATATCTACCAGCATGTGACTGGCAAATTCGGGCTGGAGCCGGACATGGTGGGTGTTCGCTCCGGCGTGACCACGGTGGTGGACCAGGGCGGCCCGAGCTGCATGACGATCGGCGGATTCCGGAATTTTATTGCAGCACCGGCGAAAACGCGCGTGCTGTGTTTTATCTCCGCCTATCTGGTGGGCGGGCTGGAGGGGCATCTGTACCCCGAGCTGTACAGCCCGGCGCAGGTGAATGTGGCGCATACGGTGCGGGCGGCGCGCGAGAACGCGGATATCGTGCGGGGCGTTAAGGCCCATGCGGAGATCGGCGGAGCGTCCCGCTGGGGGCTGGAGGTGATCAAGCTCGGCAAGGAGATCGCCCGCGAGGCAGGAATCCCGCTGTATATTCATCTGGGGCAGCTCTGGCCGGTGAAGGATGGCGTGGCGATCGACGCCGATGAGCTGGTGCGCGCGCTGGTGCCGATCATGGAGCCGGGCGATGTTCTGGCGCATCCGTTCACGCGGCACCCCGGCGGGTTTATCTCGACCGAGACGGGAGAGGTGCATCCGGTGGTGTGGGCGGCGCTGGAGCGCGGTGTCACGGTGGATGTCGGGCATGGCTCGCATTTCAGTTTCGAGATGGCACGGCGGGCTTTGGCGGCAGGCATAAAACCTTACACGCTCGGGGCGGATATGCACGGCTATAATGTGAGGGTTGGCGTTGATGCCGAGCGCAGCAAGAATCCGTTTGCGGGAGTGGCGCCGTTTAATCTGACACATGCGATGAGCGAACTTTTGCACCTGGGCATGGGCTTCACGGATATTGTGGCGACGGTGACAAGCAACCCCGCCGCGATGCTGGGAATGGCAGGCGAGATCGGGAGCTTGCAGGTCGGGCGCGAGGCGGATGTATCGGTGCTGAAGATTTTGGAAGGACGATTCGCGCTGAGCGATAATAGCGGCGAGCGCGTGGTGGCGGAACAGTTGATCGCGCCGGAATTCTGCCTGCGGGAGGGTGTGTATTTTGCCGCGGACAGCGCGCTGGTGCCGCCGGCGATCTCGGCATGAACCAGGCAGAGCGCGACGCGGCGTATAACAACGCCGCCGCGGTGGCCGATAGTGCAACGCTGAATGCCGAGCGGCGCGCGGCCTCGGCGGCGTATCGCGCGGCGCATGGCGGGGATTTGGATGTGCCGTATGGCGAAAAGCCGCGCCAGAAGTTTGATTTTTATCCGGGAGCAGACCCGGCCGCGCCATGGCTGGTGTTCATCCATGGCGGCTATTGGCAGATGAACACGCGCGAGGATTTCGCCTGCCTGGCCGAAGGTGTGGCGGCGCATGGCTGGAACGTGGCGATGCCGGGGTACACGCTGGCGCCGGACGCCTCGCTGCGCGAGATTGTGGCGGAGATATTTGCAAGCCTGGACTGGCTGGTGGCATCCGGCGTTAAGGGCAAACTGGTGATCGGTGGCTGGTCGGCGGGGGCGCATCTGGCGGCTTTGGCCCTGGCGCATGAGGCCGTGGATGCGGGGCTGCTGGTCTCGGGCATTTATGAGCTGGGGCCGATAAAAGACACATATTTGAATGAGAAATTGCAGTTGAGTGCCGCGGAGGTGGAAGCGTTTTCACCGCTGCGGCAGGCCGCACTGCGCAAACCGGCGGTGATTGCCTACGGCACGGCGGAATTGGCGGCACTTGTGGATGACTTGCGGCGGTTGCACGCAATGTGGCCGGGAAGCGTGCTGGTGCCGGTTGAAGGCGCAAATCATTTCACGATTTTGAATGAGTTGCGCTCGTCCACCGGGCCGCTGACAACGCAGGCTTTAGCCCTGGCTCTAAACTGAAAAATATTTCGCTCTCGGGTTCAGCACGACAATGGCGCTGGTCGATTGCTCCGGGTGGAGCTGGTATTCATCGGACAGCGAAATGCCAATGCGCTCCGCGCCCAGGAGGGCGAGCAATTTGTCCTGGTCCTCGACCTTTGGGCATGCGGGGTAGCCGAAAGAGTAGCGCGACCCGCGATAGGATTGTTGCAGCATTTTTTCCATGTCGCGGTCGTCTTCCGCCGCGAATCCGAGCTCGGCACGGATGCGTTTATGCGTGTATTCCGCCAGCGCCTCGGCCATTTCGACCGAGATGCCATGCAGGTACAGATAATCCTGGTAGCGATTTTCCTCGAACCACACGCGCGCGACTTCCGAGGCGCGCTGGCCGACCGTGACCACTTGCAGGCCGATGACGTCGCGCTGTTCGTCATCAACGTCGCGGAAGAAATCGGCGATACATTCGCCGTCTTCTTTCGGCTGGCGGGGGAGCGAGAAGCGCGCGACCTCGGTGGTGCCATCTTCCGCGAAAAGCAAAAGATCGTTGCCCTGGCCGGCGGCTTTCCAATAGCCGTAGGCCGCTTGCGGTTTGAGGATGTTATCGGCCTCGCAGAGATCCAACATGCGTTTCATCACGGGCCGCAATTCCTGCCGCGCCCAGCCGAGGAACTCCTCCAGCGATTTGCCTTGTTTGCGGAAACCCCATTGGAACTGGAAGAGCGAGCGTTCGTTGATGAAGGGCACGATGGCTTTTGGCGGCGCCTCGATGATGCGGCTGCCCCAGAAAGGCGGGATAATCACCGGCTGGTCCTGCGTTAAGCGCCGGCGGCGCGTTTGCACGGCCTTCACGTCAACGGGTGCGAAAGACGCAACATCAGCGGTGCCGAGCTTGCGCTTGGTGTTTTTGGATTTACCTTTGCGTTTGGACTGGATAACGGCGAGGTAGTTATCGAAATCGTTGCCTGTGACTTTGTCCATCAGATGCAAGCCATCAAACGCATCACGCGCATAAGCCACGCGCCCCGATGCGTAAGCCGCCACGCAGTCGTCTTCGACATAGTTGCGCGTGAGCGCGGCACCGCCGAGCATGACCGGAATATCCAGGCCCTGCCGCGACATTTCCTCCAGATTCTCGCGCATCACGACGGTGGATTTCACCAGCAGGCCGGACATGCCGATGGCATGCGCGCGGTGTTCCTTGGCAGCCACGACCATATCCGCCAGCGGCACCTTGATGCCGAGATTGATGACCTTGTAGCCGTTATTGGTGAGGATGATATCGACGAGGTTCTTGCCGATATCATGCACATCGCCCTTCACGGTGGCGAGCACGATGATGCCGCGCTCCTCACCCGCGACGCGCTCCATCATCGGCTCCAGATACGCAACCGCGGCCTTCATGGTTTCAGCCGATTGCAGCACGAAGGGCAATTGCATCTTGCCGGCGCCGAAAAGCTCGCCGACCACTTTCATGCCGTCCAGCAAAATATTATTGATGATGTCGAGCGGCTTGCTGGTTTTCAGGGCCTCGTCGAGCTCGTCCGTTAATCCTTTACGGTCGCCATCGACGATGCGGTCCTTCAAGCGTCCCTCAACCGTCTCGGCGCGTTTCTTCTTGGTCGCGTCGGCGGCTTTGCGATCGGCGAAGATTTCCAGAAGTTTTTGCAACGGGTCGTAATCTTCCCGGCGGCGGTCGAAAATCAAATCCTCACAGACCTGCACTTCCTCCGGCGCGATGAGATGCAATGGCCGGATTTTCGACACATGCACGATGGCGCCGGTCATACCGGCCTTTACGGCATGGTCCAGAAACACGGAGTTGAGCACAGCGCGCGCCGCCGGATTGAGGCCGAAGGAGATGTTGGAGAGACCAAGGACGATCTGAATCTCCGGGAACTCGTCCCGGATCATTTTGATGCCTTCGAGAGTCCATTGGCCCAGCTTGCGATCGTCCTCATTGCCCGTGGCGATGGTGAAGGTCAGCGGGTCGATCAGCAGGTCCGATTGCGGTAGACCGTATTTATGGCAGGCGAACTCCACCAGGCGGCGGGCAATGCGCAATTTGTCCTCGGGCTCTTTCGCCATGCCGACTTCGTCGATGGTGAGCGCGATGACCGCGGCGCCGAATTTTTTGGCTAAGATCAAACGCTCCGTGGCGTGGCCTTCACCATCCTCGAAATTGATCGAGTTGATGATCGGCTTGCCGCCATGCAGTTTCAGCGCGGCCTCGATGACTGGCGTTTCGGTCGAGTCGATCACCAGCGGCGCGTTCACCGAGGAGGTGAAGCGGGTGATAACCTCGTTCATCTCCGCGACCTCGTTGCGCCCGACAAAGGCGGTGCAGATATCCAGCGCGTTGGAGAATTCCGCCACCTGCTCGCGGCCAACCGCGACGCAACCATCCCAGTCGCCGGCCTCCTGCAACTCGCGCCATTTTTTGGAGCCGTTGGCGTTGCAGCGCTCGCCGATGGAGAAATAGCTGTTCTCCTGGCGGAGCGGTGTCGCGCCATACAGGCTGGCAACCGAGGGGACCCAGATGGGTTTGCGCAACACCGGCACGGGGCGGGGTTGGCCTAAGCGCTTGAGCATCGCGTCCAGCCCCTGGATGTGGGGGATGGACGTGCCGCAGCAGCCGCCGATGAGGTTCACGCCGTCCTCGACGACAAACCGCTCCACCCAGCTCGCCATTTCCTCCGCACCCAGCGGGTAGTGGGTGGCGCCGTTTACCAGCTCGGGCAGGCCGGCATTGGGCTGCACGGAGATCAGGCCGGGCCAGTTTTGTGAGAGGAACCGCACATGCTCGGCCATTTCCTGCGGGCCGGTGGCGCAGTTGAGGCCCATGAGGGGGATGTCCAACGCATGGATGACCGTGGCGGCGGCGGCGATATCCGGGCCGACCAGCAGCGTTCCGGTGGTCTCGACCGTGACCTGCACAAAAATGGGGATGTCGGACCCTGCGGCCAAGCGGGCGCGCTTGGCGCCGTTGACCGCGGCTTTGATTTGCAGCGTGTCCTGGCAGGTCTCGATAAGGATCGCGTCCACGCCGCCGGCGATCAGGCCCTGGGATTGGATGTAAAGCGCGTCTTCCAGCGGGTCGTAGGCGATGTTGCCGAGGCTGGGGAGTTTCGTGCCAGGGCCGATGGAGCCGATGACGTAGCGCGTACGGCCATCGGAGAAAGACTCCGCGGCCTCGCGCGCCAGCTCGCCGGCGATTTTGTTGATCTCAAAGGCCCGGTCTTCCAGTTGGAATTCGCCGAGCGTGATGGGCGAGCCGCCAAAGCTGTTGGTCTGCACCGCATCCGAACCGGCGGCGTAGTAGCCCTTGTGGATGTCGCGCACCAAATCCGGCCGGGAGAGGTTGAGCACTTCCGTGCAGTTTTCCTTGTCCCAGTAGTCTTTTTCGATATCCAAGGTGAGCGCCTGCACGCGCGAGCCCATGCCTCCATCACAGAGCAGGACGTTACGGGACAGGGCTTCGAGAAGATTTCGGTCTGGACATCCTTGTCAGATACACGGGAACGGCACCATGTCCAGAGAATGATGTCTGATACTGATATGCGAATTCCAATTGTAATGGGGGCGAAACCGGGACCGGACGATGCCGCGCTGGTGGAAGATGGGGGGGATATGCCCGAGTTCGGCTATGCGGTGCGGTTTGCCGTGGCGAAACCCGGGCATGTGTTTAATTGCACCTGCTGCACATTGCGCGGCCCGGCGGCGGATGCGCTCAGCCGCATGTTCCGGGAGCGGGCCACAGGCGTGGCACCGTTTTTCAAGCGCGTGGTCGTTCTGGCTTCCACGGCAGGCGAGGACGCGGTGCGGGACGCGCTGGTACGCGATGTGGTGACGCGCGCGCGATTCAGGCTTTAGGCAGTCCTGCTTCTTCTGTTTATGAAATCACTGGGTCCCGGCGGCCCGGCCCAGGCCGCCGCCGCTCATGCAAAGCCGATAACCAGCCTTTGGTCCTCCGAGGTGCCTCAACCGGTGCTGCCGCCACATGTGGTGCGGAGAGCGACATCGCGAGCATTGTCATCCGATATGCCGCATCAGGATTGAGCTTGAAGAATGCGCGAATGATCGCATCCGCCTCGACATCCATAGGCGGCTGCACACCCCCCACGGTGCGCTCGACAAAAGCCTGGATTGCTTTGTGTTCGTCAAATGTCACAATTCAATTAAGCGCGAAAACTCCAAGACCGCGCAAGCCGAAAACCCGCGCATGAAAGAGATTTCATTCGCCGTATTGTTGCCGAACAGATTGGTAAACAATTAATAAAATTCCGTCGCGCGTAAAGCGCTCCACCTCCACCATGCCGATGGAACCCAACACCGTCCGCGAGGCAAAATTTTGCTCCCGCGCCACCCCGATCACACGTTCAAGCCCCGCCACGTCATGCGCATAATTCAATATCATGCTCGCCGCCTCTCTCGCCAGACCAACCCCGCGCGCCTCCGGCCAAAAGGCAAACCGCAATGCCACGCCGCGCCCGTCCGGCCGGTGCATCAAACCCGTAATCCCCAAAAACCGGCCGCGCAGCGCCCGCACACTCCACATGCCATAGCCGAAGGCACCCCAATCCTGGATGTCCTGCGCCAGTTCCTCCGCCGCCTGAACAGGACTCCTCACCCCGCCCAGCATCTGCGCGAACGCCCGTGGATCAGCCTTCAACGCCACCAAATCCGGCAAATCCCAATACCCCACCGGCGCCATGCGTAGCCGCCCCGTGACCAAGGACCAGGCCGATAACGCGGTCATGCCAATGGCCCCTCGGGATTACCGGGTCAGCGGCCGGTATTTGATACGATGCGGTTCGGTGGCGTCCAGCCCGAGGCGGCGGCGTTTGTCTTCCTCATAGGCCTGGAAATTGCCCTCGAACCACTCGACATGGCTATCTCCCTCGAACGCCAGGATATGGGTGGCGATCCGATCGAGGAACCAGCGGTCATGCGAGACGACCACTGCGCAACCCGCAAAATTCTCCAGCGCCTCTTCCAATGCACGCAACGTGTTTACGTCCAGATCGTTGGTCGGCTCATCCAGCAGGATCACATTGGCCACGCTGCTCAGCATCTTCGCCAGATGGACGCGGTTGCGTTCTCCACCAGAGAGGACACCCACCTTTTTCTGCTGGTCCGCGCCCTGGAAATTGAAGGCACTCACGTAAGCACGTGAAGTACGTTTGCCCAGGTAGATCACATCCTCCCCATCGCTGATCTCTTCCCATACATTCTTTTCCGGATCAAGGGATGCCCGGCTTTGATCGACAGGTAGCTGATCTTTACAGATTCGACCGATTTCTATCGTACCTTTATCGGGTTCTTCCTGCCCGGTGATCAACCGCAGCAGGTGGTTTTACCAGCGCCATTCGGCCCAATAACCCCAATGATACTTCCAGCCGGGATACTGAGGTCTATGTTTTCCAGAAGCAGATGGTCTCCATAAGCTTTGGTCACGCTCTTTGAAATCAATGACTTTTTCTCCCAGACGCGGACCGGGCGGGATGACGATTTCGGCCACGCCACCGGCGATTTCCTCGACTTCTTGCGAGCATCTCCTCATAGCGCTGTATACGCGCTCGGGATTTGGCCTGGCGCGCCTTGGGGAGGACAGCGAATCCAATCCAATTCCCGTCCAGGGTGCGCTGGCGTGCGATTCTTCGCTTTTTCCTCCTGCGCGAGGCGTTCTTCCTTCTGCTCCAGCCAGGAGGAATAGTTGCCCTTCCAGGGAATCCCACGGCCGCTCTCCAGTTCCAGGATCCAGTTCGGCAACGTTATCCAGGAAGTAACGGTCGTGGGTCACGGCGATGACGGTGCCCGTATACTCCTGCAACGTGACGCTCCAGCCAGGCCACGGATTCCGCATCCAGATGGTTGGTCGGTTCGTCAAGGAGCAGCATGTCGGGTTTTTCCAGCAGCAGGCGGCACAGGGCCACCCGGCGGCGTTCACCACCGGAGAGCGGCCCGACGGCGGCATCCGGCGGCGGGCAACGCAACGCGTCCAGCGCGATTTCAATGCGCCGGTCGAGATCCCAGCCATCCTCGGCGTCGATCTTCTCCTGCAATGTCGACTGCTCGGCCAGCAGCGCGTCCATTTTGGCGTCGTCCATCGGCTCGGCGAATTCCTCGGAAATCGCGTTAAAGCGCGCCAGGGCGCCACGCAGCTCCGCAAACGCCTCGGCCACGTTCTCGCCAACGGTTTTGGTGGGGTCCAGATGCGGCTCCTGCGACAGATACCCAACGCGCGCGCCCTCGGCGGCCCAGGCCTCGCCGCCATATTCCTTCTCGATGCCGGCGATGATTTTGAGCAGCGTGGATTTGCCGGCGCCGTTGACGCCAAGCACGCCGATTTTAACGCCCGGCAGGAAGGAGAGCGTGATGCCCTTGAAAACCTCGCGCCCGCCCGGATAGGCTTTGGTGAGGTCCTTCATGACATAAATGTATTGATAAGCCGCCATGGTCTTTGCCCTTTTTAGACTGTGGTCCGGGTATAGGGGCGGCTTGGCGGAGCGGCAACTGGTGCGCCGGGCAGGAATCGAACCCGCAACCAAACCGTTATGAGCGGTCCGCTCTAACCGTTGAGCTACCGGCGCTTAAGAGCTGGGCGCAACATAGCGGGGGAAGTTACGTTGGCAAGATGTCGGCTGACGGGCTATAGGGCCGGGGAATTCAATAAGGAGTTTTCAGGATGGATGTGAGCAAGCTATCGGCCGGAAAAGACGTGCCGCGCGACATCAATGTGGTGGTGGAAATCCCGCAAGGCTCGGGCGTGAAATACGAAATCGACAAGGAGAGCGGGGCTTTAATGGTGGACCGCGTGTTGTTCACCCCCATGGTCTACCCCGCCGCCTATGGCTTCATCCCCGGCACTTTGGCCGATGACGGCGACCCGGCCGATGCTCTTGTGCTCATTCCCGCAGCCGTCGTCCCCGGTGCCGTTATCCGCGCCCGCCCCATCGGCCTGCTGCTCATGGAAGACGAAGCCGGCATGGACGAGAAAATTGTCTGCGTGCCGCATGACAAGGTGCACCCGCAATACACCGACATCACCGAAGTCGCGCAGCTCCCGGCGATCACGCGCGATGCCATCAAACATTTTTTCGAGCACTATAAGGATCTCGAAAAGGGCAAATGGGTGAAAATCACCGGCTGGGCCGACCGCGCGGCGGCGGAGGAGGCAATCTCGGCCAGCCAGGCACGCGCCACGAAGTAAGCCGGCAAGACCGGGGGCGCTGTCTCCTGGTCTTACCCTTTATTTGGCGTGCCACCACACGGCGAGGGCGGTATCTTCAGGCTCACGAGTTTGCCGGTCATGACGAAGTCACCAAAATCGAGCACGAGGTTGGTGGCGACGCCATTGTCGAAATAGCGCATGCTTGAGCGGAAATCTGGGTTTTCATCGCCATTTTTGCGCTCATAGAAGGCGATATCGACATCCGTGCTGGGGATGGCGCTTAGCGGCGCGAAAGCGTTTTTCTCCGGCCCTTGATGGCCGAGGATGGCAACGAAGCTGGCCTGGGCGCCGTCTGCCGTGGTGCCGTCGAACAAAGTGGGCGAGATGAACTTTTTACCCTCACGGCCAGCGGCGAGCAGAGCCTCGGTATGCGCCATGGGGAAGATTGTGCCCGGCGGCATGGAGAGCGTGGTATTGGCGGGCGTGGTGTAGGTGATAACGCCCGCGCCGTTGCTGCCGGTATGGGTGGCGGTGCCAGCATCGTCGATCTGTTCCTTGCCGTCGTTATCACGCTCCCGAAGAGTGAAGGTGAAGGTTTTGCCATCCTTGGACTCCCAGGTGATGTAGTCCGACACTGTTTTCGTGAGTGAGCCATCGACGTTGCGGATCAGCAGGGTCAAATGCTGGGTGGTGCCCCAGCCGGTACAGCCATCCACGACCCTAAAATTCATCTGCCCGTTCGCACCGGTAAGGGAATGGGTGCGGACTTTTGAGAGGGTAAGTTTGTAGACTGCATCCTGGCCGGTGAGGCCGGAGGCGAAAGCCTGGGCGGGGAGGACAAAGCACAGCAAAGCGAGGACGTATTTCATGAGGGTATAATGACTGGTCTTTGTGGGGCGTCAAACGGGCCTTACCTCCCCTTGCGCCCCCTGCCCTTGCGCATCGCCGGGTCATACCCGCCGCCGCCGGGACCCATGGGTGTCGGCCCGCGATCCTTCGGCCGGTGCGGTGAGGGCGGCGGTGGGGCGAGGCCGAGCGCCAGAGCTTCGAGGCGTTTGATCTCATCGCGCAGGCGGGCGGCTTCCTCGAATTCCAAATCACCGGCGGCCTTGCGCATGCGGGTTTCCAGCGTGGCGATGGTGGCGCCCAGATCCTTGCCGACGAATTCGTCGAGGGCGGAATCCTTGATCGGCGATATGGTGACGTAATCCTGCTCGAACACCGAGTGGATAACCTCGCCAATATTCTTTCGGATGCTTTGCGGCGTGATCCCGTGCGCCTCGTTCCACGCGGTCTGCTTGGTGCGGCGGCGGGCGGTTTCGTCGAGCGCCTGTTTGAGACTGCGGGTCATGGTGTCAGCATAAAGAATGACCCGGCCATCCACATTGCGCGCGGCGCGGCCAATGGTCTGCACCAGCGAGGTGACGGAGCGCAGGAATCCCTCCTTGTCGGCATCCAGTATGGCGACCAGCATACATTCGGGGATATCCAACCCCTCGCGGAGCAGATTAATGCCGATCAGCACGTCATAAGCGCCGAGGCGCAAATCCCGGATGATCTCGATGCGTTCCAGCGTGTCTATGTCCGAGTGGAGGTAGCGCACGCGCACGCCCTGTTCGGTGAGGTATTCGGTGAGGTCCTCCGCCATGCGTTTGGTGAGCGTGGTGACCAGCACGCGCCCGCCCTTGGCGGCAACCAGCCGGCATTCGCCCAAAAGGTCGTCCACCTGGTGCTCGACGGGGCGGATTTCCGTGACAGGGTCAACCAGGCCGGTGGGGCGGATGACCTGCTCGGCGAACACGCCGCCGGTGCGCTCCAGCTCCCATGGGCCAGGGGTGGCGGAAACAAACACGCTCTGCGGACGGAATTTTTCCCATTCCTCGAATTTCAGGGGCCGGTTGTCGATGCAGCTCGGGAGCCGGAAACCAAATTCCGCGAGGATGGATTTGCGCGAATAATCGCCTTTGAACATGCCGCCGATTTGCGGCACGGTGACGTGGGATTTCATCCACCACCAGAAACGCATTTTCGGGCAGATACTCAAACAACGTGGGTGGCGGCTCGCCAGCGTTGCGGCCGGAGAGGTAGCGGGAGTAATTCTCGATCCCCTTGCAGGCGCCTGTGGTTTCCATCATTTCGATATCGAATGTGGTGCGCTGTTGCAGGCGTTCGGCTTCCAATAATTTACCTGCCGCGACCAACTCGTCGAGACGGTCCTTGAGCTCGCGTTTGATGCGTATGACGGCCTGGGTGAGCGTGGGGCGCGGCGTCACGTAGTGGCTGTTGGCGTAGATGCTGATGTTTTCCAGCACCGCCGTCTGTTCGCCGGTCAGCGGGTCGAATTCCGAGATTTTCTCGATCTCGTCACCGAAGAGTGTCACACGCCAGGCGCGGTCCTCGTACTGGCTGGGGAAAATATCCACGACCTCGCCGCGCAGGCGGAAGGAGCCACGGGCGAAGGCGATGTCGTTGCGGCGGTATTGCAAATCCACGAGGGCTTTGGCCAGCGTGTCACGGTCGATACTGCCGCCGGTCTCCAGCCGCACCACCATTTTGGAGTAGGTCTCGACCGAGCCGATGCCGTAAATGCAGGAGACGGAGGCGACGATGATGACATCCGAGCGTTCCAGCAGCGCCTGCGTGGCGGCGTGGCGCATGCGGTCGATGGTCTCGTTAATGGCGGAGTCTTTTTCGATATAGGTGTCCGAGCGCGGGACATAGGCTTCCGGCTGGTAGTAGTCGTAGTACGACACGAAATATTCCACCGCATTGTCCGGGAAAAAGGATTTCATCTCGGCATAAAGCTGGGCGGCCAGCGTCTTGTTCGGGGCGAGCACGAGGGTGGGGCGCTGGATGCTCTCGATGACCTTGGCCATGGTGAAGGTTTTGCCGGAACCGGTGACGCCGAGCAGCACCTGATCGCGCTCGCCGGCGGCGATGCCTGCGAGGAGTTGTTTGATGGCGGCCGGCTGGTCTCCGCTGGGTTCGAATTCCGAGACAACGCGCAGCGGTTTCAGCAGCGGTCCGGGCGGGCGTTTTTCCGGGATGAAGGTGACCGGGCCGGTATAGGAAATGGCGGTGGACATAGTTCATTATATGTTCCGCCGCCGCGAGAAGGAAAGGCTTTGGTCCTTACCGGAAAATTCAGGCCAATTTACCTTACTTCTTAAACAGCGCCTTCATCTCGGTCATCGCTTCGGAGAAGCGGTGATTGAGTTTTCCCATCGCCTCGGCGTTTGATTTCTGGATCAAATCGCCGAGTTCGCGGGTGTTGGAGACGGCGTTCTCGTAGGCTTGTTTGAGCAAATCCGTCTGCTTGGCGGCGCGGGTGGCGGGGCTGTCGCTCGCCGATAAGTCCTTCAGCCTCTCGGTCAGGCCGGTCATCGTCGACTGCATGATTTCCATATGCCGGCGGGCGACGGCCTGAGCACCTTCCAGCGCCACGCGATTGGCCTCGGACAAGGCTTCCAGATTGCGTTTATGGGCGGCGAGCACAGCCTCCACATCTGGCAAGGGCGGGACTTTCATCTCGCCCAAGAGTTTGGAGACGTCGAAATCTTTCATCATTGACGGTATCGCGGAGAAGTCGGGCATTTTGTTCGTTGGTTTTTCGGCCATGAATCGCATCCCTTTTGCTGACGGCCAGATATTCGGCCTGATTTAAGCTACCGCAGATGAGTCCTCCGGAAAAGGCAAATCCGCCTCGGCCGGAACATCGAACGGCTCGTCCACCGCGGCCGCCGGCGGGGGGGAGGTAAAACGTGACGCGATCGCATCAGCGCGGTTAAGGGCCGTGTCCACCGCGGCCATTGTCGCGGTGAGGTCTGTGCTGTCATCATGCACCCAGGCCCGCACACCATACGCCCAAACCAACCCCAGGCCGTGCTTGCGAATCTCGCCGCGGATGCCCCCGGTCGAAACGCCCGCGGCTTCCAGCAGCCAGCCCATCGAGCGCGACGTTTCATGCGCCAGGTAGACGCCTAAAACCGGCTCCAGGGCCAAGGGCTTTAACAATGCAAGCACACCGGCGCGGTGGGCCTGCAAAAAATCGAACCGGCGCATCAAAACATCGAACAGCCGGTCGCGCACCGGCCCCTCGGTCAATGCACCGGTCAGCGCCGCACGGTCCGCCAACTCGCCGAATTTTCGTAGAATCTCACCATGCGCGCCGAACCGCGCGCGCGCCCGGCCCAAATCCAACCCGGCCCGCCTTGCGGCCGCCGCGGCTGAAACCATGCGCCAGCCTTCGTCAGCTCCCAAGGCAAACGCCGCCGTCACCAGCGCCTGATCAAAATCCGTGTCCGTCATGACATTGAATGTAGGTTCGCTACCGGCGGTTGCCAACAGGCGGCTGATTTCGCGGCGATATGGGTGCCAGCCATTATTTGCCGCCCAACATGAGCAAAATATTCTGCACGGCGGCGCCCGAGGCGCCCTTGCCCAGATTGTCCAGCCTGGCGATCAGGATTGCGTGATTGTAATGGTTGTTGGCGCAGACGAAGATTTCGAGCCGGTCGGTGTTGTTCAGGGCTTCAGGGGCCAGATTTCCGCTGTAAATGCCCGCATGGGGCAGGATGTTGGTGGCACCATCGAAATGTTCCCGATAGGCTTTCGAGATATCGTGGCCCGAGGGCGCGCCGGGCAGCCGGTCGAGGAACAGCGGGATGCAGACCAGCATGCCCTGCGCGAAATGCCCCACGGAGGGCGAGAAAATGGGGCGGCTGCTGAGGCCGGAGACCGCCATGATCTCAGGGACATGCTTATGCGCCAGACCGAGTGCATAAAGCTCGAAAGTCGGGCCGCCTTGCGCCTCGTGCGCCGCGATCATCGCCTTGCCGCCGCCGGAATAGCCGGAGACAGCGTTGATCGTGACGTCGTGGTCTGGCGGCAGAATGCCGGCATCGATGAGCGGATGCAAAAGTGCGATGGCGCCGGTTGCGTAGCAGCCAGGGTTGGAGACCAGCCTTGCTCCGGCGATTTTTTGCGCCTGGGCGGCGTTAAGTTCCGGAAAACCATAGACCCAGCCGGAGGCTGTGCGGTGCGCGGTGCTGGCATCCAGTATGCGCGCCGTCGCCGGGGCCAGGGCAACGGCTTCGCGGGCGGCGTCATCGGGCAGGCAGAGCACCGTGATATCGGCGCGGCCCATGGCATCCGCCCTGGCGGCCGGGTCCTTGCGGTGCAACTCCTCCAGGCTGATGAGGGAGATGCCCGGTTGCGCGCGCAGGCGTTGCGCGATGCCCAGACCGGTGGTGCCGGCCTCGCCGTCGATGAAAATATATGCGCTCATGGAACTCTCTTATCATGGCGTTGCCGCCGTGCTAGGCGGGCCGGGACACCATAGCAGGAAACAAAAATATGTCCGAAAGTCCCGCCCCGGCCCAGCCGCCGCTCGTTTTGAACATCCAATATACGAAGGACCTGTCCTTCGAGGTGCCGAACGCGCCAGCGATTTATACCATGCTGCGCGCCGCACCGGCCGTGAACATCAACCTCGATGTGCAGGTCCGCCGCATCCAGGAGGACCAGACAGTGTTCGAGGTCACGCTCGCCGTGCGGGCCGAGGGCATCATGCCACCGGCGAAACCCGATGGCGGCACTGAGGAAAAACCGACCGTCGTGTTCATCGCCGACCTCGCTTATGCCGGGATTTTCACGCTTCACGGCATTCCGGATAACCAGCAGGAGCCGATTTTGCTGGTGGAATGCCCACGGCTGTTGTTCCCCTTCGCCCGCAACATCCTGGCGGATGTAACGCGCGATGGTGGGTTCCCGCCGGTGATGCTGGGGCCGATCGATTTCGTCGGGCTGTGGCAGGCCCGCCGGGCGCAAGCCGCCACCGCACCGGCCGGAAATGCCTGATCGTTCGGGGTTGAATCTCCCCCTTATTTATTGACATAGACTGATTCACGACCATCATTTGATCGCTTTCGCGGTTCAATGATGGTCGATCGGATTCAAGGGAATTATAGGGGTACGGCCCCGTGCTTAGCCTTAGCGGGCGGTGGACCGCCCAGGCTCTGCAAAAACGCCACCATGCGCTTGCTGTTCCAGTACGCGGCACCGTCGAGCCGGGCCACCATCTGGCCGGCGGCGTTGATGATGATGGTGACGGGAATCCCGTCGGTATGGAGTATCTGCAAATTATTGCCGTCCGGGTCCAGCAGGACAGGCAGCCCGTGGATATCATTTTTGGCATAGAACGGCTGCACCGCCGAAGCCCCGTTCAGGTCAATGGAGATCGGCAGCACCAGGCCGCCGCTGGGTTTGATTTTAAGCGCCAGGGCGGCAAGCCCCGGAAGTTCCATGATGCATGGCGGGCACCAGGTCGCCCACAGATTCACCACCAGCGTATGCCCGGCATAATCGGCCAAAGTCAGGCGCTTGCCCTTGGCATCGGTGAATACCAAAGGCGGTGCCGGGGTTGGCATGACCTTGTTCATGGCATCCACGGCATCCGGCAGGTCGGATTCGTCGAATTGTGCGGAGGCAGAATTGCTCCAGCCCCCAGCGAAGGCTAGACCGGATGCGGCGGCGATGATGGATCGCCGGGTGATCAAAAATGGACGGACTGGTTTGACAGGCAAGAGCAAAACTCCGGTTGGGAAGCAACTGCAATGGGGTGGCCGATTTGGTGCCGGACCCGATGCGGTTATGCAAGCTATAAATGTCTCAATCGGCTTTGATGCCAAACTGTGGGCCGAAGATATCGCCGGCTCGCGCGCCCATGCTGCCATGCTGGCGGCACGGGAGATTATCTCTGCCGAGGATGCGGCCATGATCGATGCCGGGCTGACGGCCATCGCCGAAGAAATCCAGACCGGGAATTTCAGTTTTTCAGACGATTTGGAAGACATTCATACGAATATCGAGGTGCGGCTGACGAAACTGATCGGGGAGCCGGCGCGGAAACTGCACACCGCGCGCAGCCGCAACGACCAGGTGGCGACGGATTTCCGTCTCTGGGTGCGCGACGCCATCGACCGGGTGAGCGCGCAGATCAAGGATTTGATGCTGGCTTTGGCGACACGCGCCGCCGAACATTCGGGCAGCGTCATGCCGGGCTTTACGCATTTGCAGACGGCGCAGCCGGTGACCTTCGGGCACCATCTGCTGGCCTATGTGGAGATGCTGAACCGGGACGACGGAAGGCTGGCGGATGCGCGGGCGCGGCTGAACGAATGTCCGTTGGGGGCAGCGGCTCTGGCGGGAACGTCTTTTCCCATCGACCGGAGCCAGACGGCAACGGCGCTGGGTTTCGACCGGCCGACCGCGAACTCGCTGGATTCGGTCTCCGACCGGGATTTCGCGCTGGAATACCTGTCCGCCCTGGCGATTTTGGCGATGCATCTTTCGCGCTTCGCCGAGGAGATCATCATCTGGTGTTCAGCGCCTTACCGGCTGATCGCGCTTTCGGATGCCTTTACCACCGGCTCCTCGATCATGCCGCAGAAACGCAACCCGGACGCCGCCGAGCTGACGCGCGCGAAAACCGGCCGTATCACCGGCGCGCTGATGGGCTTGCTGACCGTGATGAAGGGGCTGCCGATGGCCTATGCAAAGGACATGCAGGAGGACAAGGAGCCGGTGTTCGACGCGACCGACGCCATCACGCTTTGCCTCGCCGCGACCGCCGGGATGGTGCGCGACATGACCGCCGATACCGGACGCATGGCCGCACTCGCGGGTTCCGGGTTTTCCACGGCGACCGACCTTGCGGACTGGCTGGTGCGGGTGTTGGGCATGCCGTTCCGCGACGCGCATCACGTGACGGGACAAATCGTCTCGCTCGCGGAGCAAAAAGGCGTTGATCTGGCAGGGCTGGCGTTGAAGGATATGCAGGCCATCGAACCGCGCATAACGGCGCAGATATTTGACGTGCTGACGGTGCAGGCCTCGGTATCCTCGCGCATAAGTTATGGTGGCACCGCGCCGGTGAACGTTGCCAAAGCGGCGGCAAAATGGCTGGATAGGCTCGCATGAAACATATAGTTCTCGCAATGGTGATATGCCTGGCGCTCAGCGCCTGCGGGCGGCGCGGCGCACCAAGCCCGCCGGGGCCGGCCGCCGATATCACCTACCCCCACACCTATCCCGCGCCGTAACATGGCGGATTTGAAGCCCGAGGGGCCTGAGCCGGATTTGCGGAGTTTGCTGAGCGCGCGTCCGGCTCTGGAAATGCACGGCCGTGACGGGCTGTGCTTTGAATATGTGCCGTTGAACGCGATTGCCGATGCGCATGGCACACCGGTCTGGGTTTATGGCGCGGCCAGCATCCGCTCGCGCTATGGCGCGCTGACGGCGGCGTTCGCGGCACTTGGCCTGAACGTACACGTGCATTACGCGGTGAAGGCCAATGACCATTTGGCGATCCTCGATTTGTTCCGGAGCCTGGGCGCCGGGGCGGACGTGGTGAGCCTGGGCGAACTCATGCGAACCCAGCGCGCCGGCATTGCCGCGAAGGACGTGGTGTATTCGGGCGTCGGCAAATCACCGGTGGAAATCGCCTCGGCGATCGCGGCGGGAATTGGCCAGGTGAATGTCGAGAGCGCCGAGGAGCTCGACATGATCTCCGCCATTGCCGGGCAGATGGGCCGCCCCGTGAGGGTGACACTGCGCATGAACCCGGATGTGGATGCCGGCACCCACGCGAAGATCACGACAGGTCTCGCCGAGAACAAATTCGGCATCGCGGCGCAGGATATCCCGAATTTATACGCCCATGCAGCACTCCTGCCCTTTATCGAGCCGGTTGGTATCTCGGTGCATATCGGCAGTCAGATACTCTCGCCCGTGCCATATGCGCGTGCCTACCGCAAAGCCAGCGCGATGGTGCGACAATTGCGCGATGCCGGGCAAACGGTCTCGGTGCTTGATCTCGGCGGTGGACTTGGCATCGGCTATGGCGACGAGCCGGGCATGTCCCTCACCGCTTTCGCCAATGTCGTCCGCAAGGAGGTCGGCGATCTAGGGGTACAATTACTGCTGGAGCCGGGGCGGTATCTGATCGGGCCGGCGGGGCTGCTGGTGTCCTCGGTGATTTTGGAAAAATACAGCGGCGAGAAGCGTTTTCTCGTGCTTGATGCGGCGATGAACGACCTGATGCGCCCGGCGATGTACGATGCCTGGCACGGGATTTTGCCTTTGGATGCCGCGCAATTCCAGGCCGCTTCCTCCCCTGCTGATATTGTGGGTCCGGTCTGCGAGAGCGCCGACAGCTTCGCCACGAACCGGCTGATGCCGGAGATGGGGCCAGGTTCGCGCGTCGCGATCCTGGATGCGGGGGCTTATGGCGCGGTGATGAGCAGCAACTACAACGCGCGGCCGCGCGCCGCCTCCGTTCTGGTGCAGGGCGGCAATTTCCATTTGATCACGCCGCGGCAAAAAATCGAAGACCTATGGGCGGATGAAATGCTGCCCTACGCGGTGGAATGAACGGGCAACAAACCGGTTTTCATCGCCTGCGGCAGCGCGCCGCATGTGTGTTGTGGATTGAGCTTTTGCTACGCGCTGTAGCACCTGGAGCTTTTATTATTCTGGCTTATGCTGTGCTGGCGGTTTTTGGGGTCGGGAATGGCTGGCTATTTCTGGGCGTTGCGCTGCTGGCTTTGGCCGCTCTTGCCTGGGAAGGCGCAAAAATCCGTCCGCCAGCCGGCGTGGAAATCGACCGGCGGATCGAGGCGGCATCAGGCTTAAAACACCGGCCGCTGGCGGCGTTGGCCGATGTGCCGGCGACCGGCGGTGAGTTGGGCGAAGCCATCTGGCAGGCGCATCAGGCGCGCGCGGCGAAATTACTGAACCAGGCACACACCGGCTGGCCGGCGCCGTTCGCGGCGGCGCGGGACCCGTTCTCGCTGCGCGCCCTGCTCTTGCTCCTACTGGCCACCGGCGTGGTGGTTGCAGGCAGTGACGCCCCTGCCCGGCTGGGTGCTGCCTTCGCACCCCCTGCCTGGCCGTTTGCCGGGCCGCGCGTGAATGCCTGGATCACCCCGCCCGCCTACACAGGCGAAGCACCGGCATTACTGATTCCAGGTGTGCCGGTGAGCGTGCTGACCGGCACGAAACTGAGCGTGATTTTGGATGGCAGCACCGATGCGATCCGCCTGGGCGGCAAAAACCTGCCGGAAACCGTGCTGGGAGAGAAAAGCCGCCGCGCGGATGGGGTGATCAACGCCTCCGGAACGCTCAGCATCGGTCCATGGTGGCACCGACTTGGGCACTGGCGGATCACCGCCATGCCACCGGCAGCACCGGTGCTGCGCTTCGACCCGATCGGCCTGGATAATGGCGCGTTAAAACTATCCTGGGCCGCGAGCGACCCGTATGGGCTGGCATCCCTGGCCGTCGCGATTCATCCGTCCGGATACCCGGATGCGCTGCCGGAAGGCGCGGCGCTGCCAGCCGCCATGGGCCCAGGTCAGGCGAGGCTCAGTACCAGCGACTCGCCCTATGGCGGGATCGCCGTCGCGCTGACGCTGCAAGCGGTCAACCTGGCCGGGGTGAGCACCACCACCACGCCGCAAACGGTCATTTTACCTTCAATCGCGCTGCATGACCCGACCGCGATTGTACTGAGCATCATTCGCCAGAACCTGGCGCTGACACCGGGGCAGAGCCCGGCCATGGCGCAGCAGATGATGCGCGTGGCACAGGTGCCGCCAAGCGCGATTTCTTATTCCGCCGATGCACAGTTAGCGGAACTCGCCGCCGCATTGCGCATACATGCGACAAGCCCCAAGAGCGCCGTTAACAGGCTGCTGGCGCTGATCAAACAAATCGAGGCCGGGCCGGATTTCGCACCGTCTCAGGCATTGGCGCAGGCCGCCGAAAAACTGCTGCAAGCGCTTGCGCATGGCCCTCCGGACGCGAATACGCTGAACAAACTGCTCCAGGCCATGCAGCAGGCGCTGGCACAACATCTCGCCGCGATTCGCCCTACAGCGCCTGACCAGCCCGCGCCCCAATTCGACACATCCGCGCTGAACCGGATGGCCGAGAAGATTGCCGCCGATGAGAAGGCAGGCCGCGCACAACAAGCCGCAGCGGAGCTGCAACAACTGGCGCGCACCCTCCAGGCGCTGCAAACGGCGCGGCCTATGAGCGCGGCACAGGCGGCGCAGGCGCAAGCCGCCGCACAGGCCACAAAAAACCTCGCGCAGCTTATGCAGGAACAAGCCGCACTGCTCGACAAGACGGCGCAGGGCAATGCCACGCCAGCAAGCCAAGGCCAGTTGCGATCCAGCCTGAAGGGCATTGCCCAGGCGCTCGGTAAAGCCGGCATCCCCAGCGTGCCGGGCATTGGACCAGCCGCCCAGGCGATGGCAACGGCACAGACCGCCCTCGCCCGGCAGAACAACCGCGACGCGCAGACCGCAGAGGCGGCGGCCATCAAAAACCTGCAAAAAGCCGCCGCCGCCTTGCAAAATGCGGCACAGCGAAGCCTCTCGCTCGGCGCCGGCGGCACGATGCCGGACCAAAATCTCGACGGCAGCAGCGCGAACGGCGCCAGCGAAGACCTCTCAACCCCCGGCCTGAACCTGCCCGCCAGCAACCCGGCCAACGTGATCGAACAGGAGATCATCCGCCGGGACGCCAACCCCAACCTGCCCCCGGCCACACATCACTACCTGCGCCGGCTGCTGACGCCGGACCCGTAGCTTGGCTCACATGGCCAGGCGCGGCTTTTGGTCAATCGATCGCGAGTAAACGCCCCGAACTTGTCGCAACATATAGATGCTCAGGGCCGATGACAGGGTCTGTCAGCACGGCGGCGCTGGAATATTCCCAGAGCACCTTGCCGGAATCCGCCGCCACCGCCTCCATTGCGTGGTCTCCCACTTTTAGCGCCACGGCATTGCGCCAGAGAAAAGGTTGGGAAAACGGCGTGCCATCCAGCGCGGTTTTCCAGATCAGCTTGCCGGATTTGGTGTCCAGGGCCAGCAGATCGCCCGCCCGGTTGGCGACGATAACCTCCCCGAGCCGCACAACCGCCGGGGCGGTGGCATAATCCGCCATTGCTGACTGCCAGAGCAAGGCGCCGGTTTTGACGTCGAGCGCGTAAACATTGCGGTCTTCCGAGACCATATAGGCGGTGCCGCCCTGAATGGCCGCGGGGTCATCGATCGGGCCATCGGCGGAAAAATTCCAGAGTGATTTGCCAGTTTGCAGGTCATAGGCGTGCAAGGTGCCACCGCGATTGCCGACGATGACGATGTTACCCGTTATCACCGGCGCCGCGGCAAAGGCATAGCCGGTTGCGGCAACCCAACGGATCGCCCCGGTTTTGGCATTGAGCGCGTAGAGCTTGTGATCGGCTGAGCCGAACACAACGAGGCCTGTAGCCGCTACCGCTGCCGTCAATTTCGCGCCATCGCCGGAGAACGCCCATAATCTGCGCGCGGGTGCCGCACCGGACGGCGCGAAGGCGTAGAGGCTATGGCCGTCGGTTTGCGTGAACAACAGTCCCGCGGCCAGATCCGCAGCATGACTGCACATGCACTCGGGCGGCTTGCTGCGGGTGTATTGCCAGACGAGGAGGCCGGTTTTGGCATCGAGCGCGCGCATGAAATGAATGTCGCCCGTATCCGAGGCAACAAAAACCTGGCTCGCGCCCACGGTGGGTGGAATCGCGATGGCGCCTTGCGTGGCATAACGCCAGAGGATTTTGCCGGTAGCACCATCGAGCGCGAAAATATTCGGCCCCTGGTCCTGCGTGCTGGTCACATAGAGCTGACCGTTTTCAATCTGTGGTGTCGAATAGATCGGCTGGCCGACATCCGTTGACCAGGCGATTTGTGGGACGGCTTGGGTGGCCTGGGCGGCCGGCGCTGCCGCGAGAGACATTGTGGCGAGCGCGCCGAAGCAAATAACCGACTTACGCGAGAAAAACATTGCGGCGCCTTTTTCCTATACGGGTTGAACCCCGCTTAGACCAAACCTTTCCACGTGGGAAGGTGGCGGCGCAAAAATCGACTCTCGGGTTAAAACAGGTCGATAAAGCTCTGAAACCAGCCTGGGCTTTCGTTTGAATTCTGCGGGGTGGCGCCTTTGGTTACCGGCTGGCCGAGTGCTGCGTTCTCCTGCAGGCGGCGTTGCTCGGCACTGGCATTCACCGTCGGCACCGGCTCGGGGCCGCTACCCATGAGTTTGTCCACAAAACCCGGCGGCTTGCTGGCGATGAGCGCCTTCTGATTGACTTCAGCACGGATGCCGGGCGGCGGCGTTGGGCCGGCCGCATTCAGCAGCGCCTGCGCGCCTGGGCTTTGCGTGGTGGGAGCGGGGGTGATGGCGTTAGCCGAGTCGAGCACATCAGCGCCGGCCTGCGCGGCATTAACCTCCTGGGGCCGCGGCGCGCCGGGGGTGGGCGGCGGCAGGGCGCCCAGTTCCGGCGGCATCGAGAGCGGCGCCTGGGTGGCGACATCGAAGGCATCGGGCGGATTCGCCTCAAGCCCGATCATCTTCTTCGTCCCATCACTGCAACCTGTAAGAGCGAGGGCAAGTACGGTGGTGCAAGCCGCAAAGGCGATTTTTTTTCTCATGCCGTCTTCCTATCTCTGCGCATCGTTCGGGGCAACTGGCGCGCGGTGAAACAGGCTTTCCGCCATAAGGGCAGCGACCCCGCAACAGATGGCTGAGTCGCCAATATTGAAGATATAGGGGAAGTATACCCCGCCGAGATGCGCCTGGATGAAGTCCACCACCGCGCCGTAATGCAGCCGGTCCGCCACATTGCCGATGGCCCCGCCGGCAATGGCGCCGATGGCCAGGGTTTTCAGCCAGTTTTGACTCCGCCAGAGCCAGACGAAGAGGGCGACGACGACGGCGGTGGCAATCGTGGCGAGGATGATCCGGCTGGCGAAGCTGGCGAACAGGCCGAAGGTGATGCCGTGATTCCAGACCAGGATAAAATTCAGCACGGGGAGAAGGGTGAGGGTGTGACCGTCCTGCAAGTGCAGCCCGTGCAGGACCCAGTATTTTGATCCCTGGTCGGCGATGAGAACGACTGGCGGCGAGCAGAAAACCAACGAGGCGTTTTGTCACGCGACGGCCTCGACAGCAGCGGATGCAGAGCGTGGGGTGTTTGGCGTTGCTGCCAACCTCGGGAAGCACGCGCCAGCAGCGTTCGCATTTGGTGCCGTGGGCGACATGCGCGCCAACCACGGCTTGAACTACGACACGCGAGGTGATGCAGACATCGGCCCAATCTTCCAGCGACAGCATGGAGGCTTTTTCCTCGGCGATACCGGCTTCGGCCTGAAGCGAGGAGCCAATGGTTTTGTTCCGGCGCATATCTTCGATCGCGGCGGTGATTTCACTACGATGTTCGCGGATTTTACCCCATTTTTCGGCCAGCGAGTCGTTGCGCCACACTTCTGGGATTTTTGGAAACAGCGTGGTGTGCACGCAAACGTCTGCACCGAAGCGAGTCGTCCAGGCTTCTTCCGCCGTGAAGGGAAGTGCGGGAGCAAGCCACGCGGTGAGGCAGCGGTGTAGAATATCGAGCAGACTGCGGCAGGCGCGGCGTTTCTCCGACGAGGGTTTGTCGCAGTAGAGAGAATCCTTGCGGATGTCGAAGTAGAACGCGGAAAGATCCGTCGCGCAGAAATGATGCAGCGCCGGGTAAACGCCAGTCCAGTCGTGGTTCTGCACGGCGGCCTGGATTTTGCCGTTCAATTCCCAGAGCCGGTGCAGCAGGAATTTTTCCAGTTCCGGAAATCTGACTCGGGGAGTTTTTCGGCTTCGGTAAAGCCGTCGAGCGAACCCAGGACCCACCGCAGCGTATTGCGCAGCCGGCGGTAAAGTTCAGCCTGCTGCTTGAGGATTTCAGGACCGATGCGCAAATCCTCGGACGTGTCCGAGTTCATCACCCAGAGGCGCAGAATGTCCGCGCCGTATTTGTCGTTGACCTCCTGCGGGGCGGTGACGTTGCCGAGCGATTTCGACATTTTGCGCCCCTGCTCGTCCAGCACGAAACCGTCGGTCACGATGGTTTTGAACGGGGCGACGCCGCGCGTGCCGACGGATTCCAAAAGCGATGCCTGGAACCAGCCGCGATGCTGGTCCGAGCCTTCCAGATAAATATCCGCGGGCGTGGGCAGGCCGCGCGCTTCCAGCACGAAGGCATGGGTGGAGCCGGATTCGAACCAGACATCGACGACGTCGAAAACCTGCTCGTAATCCTCGGCGTTGTATTTATCCCCGAGGAAATCCTGCGCCGGGCGGGCGTACCAGGCATCCGCACTTTCGGTTTTGAAAATGTTCACGATCCGGGCCATGACCTCCGCGTCGCGCAATGGTTCATGCGTGGTTTTGTCGACGAAAATCGCAATCGGCACGCCCCAGGCGCGCTGGCGGGAGATGCACCAGTCCGGGCGGGATTCAACCATGGAGCGGATACGGTTGCGGCCGATCTCCGGCACGAAATTTGTGCCGTCGATGGCAGCCAGCGCCCTGTTCACGGATTTTGTCGGGTCCGTCCATGCGGATGAACCAGTTCGGCGTGGCACGGTAAATGAGTGGCGCTTTGGAGCGCCAGGAATGCGGGTAGGAGTGAAAAAACTCGTTGCGGTGCAGCAGCGTACCAGCAGCCTGCAAAGCATTGCAGACAGGGTCAGCCGCTTTGTAGACATGCAGCCCCGCAAACAAGGGACACGGACGGATAATAGGTGCCGTCCCCCTGTACGGTTTCCGGCACGGCGATATTATGCTCACGGCAGAGGAAAAAGTCGTCCTCGCCATGGCCGGGCGCCATGTGGACAATGCCGGTGCCTGCCTCGGTGGTAACAAAATCACCCAGCATCAACGGCACGGTAAAAGCGTAGCCCGCATCCTGGCTGTGCAGCGGATGGTGGAATTTTTTACCCGCCAGCTCCGCGCCTTTGTGCAGGCCGTAGACGCTGTAACTGGTAATGCCCGTCGCCTTAATGAACTCCGGCAGCAGGGCTTCCGCGACGATGAGTTTTTCGCCGATATGGGCGTGGCTATGTTCAGTGATCGCATCGACCCGCAGCAAGGCGTAGTCGAACTCAGCCCCAGCGGCGAGGCCGCGATTGCCCGGAATGGTCCAGGGTGTCGTGGTCCAGATGACGATGGCAGAGTCCGAAAAATCCCCTGCATCCACCTCGGCAATCGGGAATCTCACATAAATCGCGGTATCTTTTTTGTCGTAATATTCAACCTCGGCTTCGGCCAAGGCGGTTTTTTCCACCGGGCTCCACATCACCGGGCGCAGGCCGCGATACAGCGCGCCGTTCAGCAGAAACTTGCCGATCTCATTCGCAATGGCGGCTTCCGATTCAAAATCCATGGTCGCGTAGCGGTGCGCCCAGTCGCCGGCCACGCCAAGGCGTTGGAATTCCGCCGATTGCACGTCCAGCCAGTGTTGCGCGTAGTCGCGGCATTCCTTGCGGAATTCAAGGATGGGAACGTCGTCCTTGTCCTTGTTCTTTTTGCGGTACTGCTCCTCGATTTTCCATTCAATCGGCAGGCCGTGGCAATCCCAGCCGGGGATGTAGTTGGCATCCTTGCCGGCCATCTGCTGCGCGCGGTTGATGACGTCCTTATGAATTTTGTTCAGCGCGTGGCCGATATGCAGATTGCCGTTGGCGTAAGGCGGGCCGTCATGCAGGATAAACGGCTCCCTCCCCTTGGCGCCTTCACGCAGTTTCTCCCACAGGCGCATCTCCTCCCAGCGGCGGAGCATCTCCGGCTCGCGCTTGGGCAGGTCGCCGCGCATCGGGAAATCCGTGCGGGGCAGAAACACGGTGGATTTGTAGTCGGGGGGCGGAGAAGATCATTCATGGGCTGAGGGGTTTGGCCGGATTTTCGGTCCTGTCAAGCAGCGCGCGGGCCTGGGCAGCGTCCTGTAAAATCTGCGCCTTCAATGCATCGAAGCTCGCGAATTTCTGTTCGTCGCGGATAAAATCATGCAGCGAGACGGTCAGTTCCTGGCCGTACAGATCCCCCGCAAAGTCAAATAAATTCACCTCCAGCCGGGATTGCGTGCCCCCCACGGTCGGGCGCTGGCCGATATTGGCGACCCCCTTTACCACCTCGCCGTCCGGCAACCGGACAGTGACGGCATACACCCCGCGCGCTGGCTCCAGATGCTGCCCAAGCGGCACATTGGCGGTGGGAAAGCCAATGGTACGGCCGCGGGCATCGCCATGGATCACCACGCCACGGATGGAGTAGGGCCGCCCCAGCAGCAGGGCCGCGCGTTCTGGATAACCATCCTGCAGCAGCCGGCGGATGCGCCCGGAGGAGATCGGCCCCTGGGCATCCGCCACGGCCGGCACCACGGTGAGGCCTATGCCAAGCTCTTCCGCACGTTTGGTGAGGAGCGAAATGTCGCCGCTGCGGCGGTGGCCGAAGGCAAAATCCGCGCCGCAGGCCAGATGCGCGGCGCCCAAACCCTGATGCAGCACGTTTGTTATGAAGTCCTCACCCGTGATGTGCGAAAAATCCGCGTCGAATCGCAGTTCATAGAGAATATCCACGCCCAGGGCCGCCAGGGCGTCGGCGCGTTCGGCCGGTTGCGTGAGGCGGAAGGGCGGGTCCTGCGGGCGAAAAAACTCGCGCGGATGCGGCTGAAAGGTCAGCACGGCGCGCGGCGCGTCCGGCCTTGCCGCATGGGCGGCGCGCACCACCGCGGCATGGCCGAGATGCACGCCGTCGAAATTGCCCAGTGCGACACTCGCCCCGCGCGCCGTTGCGGGCAGGCCCCGCCAGTCGTGAAAAATCTTCATGCGGCATCAAAAGCCCCAACGCTTGGCCGATGGTCAAGGGTGGGGCACAAGGGGGGTAACGAATACGGCCAGAGCGGAGTTTTTTTGCACATGCGGACGATCATCAGAATCCTGCTCAGGCTCATTCCCGTGCTGGTCATCATCTGGCTCGGGCTGTGGTGGTACGCGCAAGGGCGGATGCAAACCGGGATCGAAGACTGGGCGAACCAGATGGACGCGAACGGCGAGCGTCAAAGTCCGCTATGACAGTCTTACGCGCGGCACTTCGCCATTGGCGGCAACGGTGACGCTGAACAATCTCCTGGTGACAATCCAGCCGAACCCGGCTGCGGCGCCCGTCTCGCTCACGCTGCCCAGCTTTACGTTGCGGGTCGAGGCGGTAAACCCGCTGCTGCTGCATCTGGACTGGCCGAGCCAAATGAACGTGAACACATCCCGCGCCAATGTGGCGATCACCTTCGGCAGCATTTCGCAGACTGAAACCATCGACCTGCGCGCGGTGCTGGCGCATGATATCTATCCTTTCACCGCCTTCGATTACGAGGCCAGCAATATCAATTTCCTGGCGAGCAGCGGCAGCCTGCTGATGCTGCATATCGACGGATTTACGGGGCACGGCACACTCAACCGCACGGCCGGCGCGGACGCCACCATGTACTCCTACACCGACACAATCGATGGAATTGCCATCTCGCCCTTGCTCACGCGGCTCGCCTCCGTGCCGTTCGGCGGCAAAATCACGCGGCTGGGCTTGACCATGAACGTCTCAGGGCCGGCGGCGGCGAACTGGCAAGCCTTGATGACCCAGATCAACGCAGTGCCGGAGACCGACCGCGCGGACAGGGACAAAATCCTGCTGCAGGCGATTCATGACTGGGCAGCGCAGGGCGGCAGCGCCAATGCCAAAGTGAATCTGGCGGTCGGGCCCAGCACGCTGAATGCCGATGGCAGCGTGAAATTCGACGCCAACGTGCAGCCGCAAGGTACGGCCAACCTCACCGCCGACCATCTGGATGCGTTCTCCGCTGCCGTCGTCAACGCCTATCCGCAGCTGCAAAGCGCCGTGAACGGGATGGAGGCGCGGCTCTCCCCTTACCTCTCCAGCACCGATGCCGGTGGCCAGACGCTTACCCTGCACGTCACCTATGGCCACGGCAATGTGGCCATCAACGGCCAGGCTGCGACTGCGCTGCCGCCACTCGACTGGACATTGCTGGAAAACCCGCCACCCCCGCCAGCACAGGCGCCGGGCGACGGCTCGGGGGCCGCAGCGCCTTAAGCAATATCAACCAGGCCGTTTCACCGCCGCGACGAATTTTTTGATGAGTTCCGGCGATTTAACCCCCGGCGCGGTTTCCACGCCCGACGACACATCGGCCCCCGGCGCCTTTGTTTGCTTAAGCGCGCCGGCCACGTTTTCCGGGGTCAAGCCGCCCGCCAGGAGCCAGAATTTTTCCGTGTTCCAGCCGGCAAGCAGGTTCCAGTCCGCCGTCACCGCATTACCGCCAGGCCGCGTGGCACCCGGCGGGGGTTTGGCCTCGACCACATAGCCGTCCGAAACCTCGCCGGATGCAGGAAAGTCCTGCGCCGTTGCCACGCCGAGCGAACGCCAGACAGGCCGGCCAAACCGGTTTCTCAACGCCGCCACAGCCGCCGCCGGGGCGTAAACCTGAAGCACATCGAGCGATACTTCACCCAGGATCTCATCGATCTCGTCAAAACCGGGATTCACGAACAGCCCCACCCGTTTCGGGCCGCCAACATAGCGCGCCGAGAGAGACGCGGCCTCCCCTGGGGTGACGTAGCGCGGCGATGCCGGAAAAAACACGAAGCCCAGATAATCCGCGCCCGCTTCCACCACGGCATCAAATGCCGCCGGGCTGTTCACGCCGCAGATTTTGACTTTTTGCTCCAAGGACATGGCCTGGATTGAACGCCTTGGCGGTCTCAGGTCAAGAGAGAGCCGGGCGAAGCCCCTGCACACTCGCGGCAATCGCCCGTGCCGAAGCCCCTGGGTCCGGCGCCGATGTGATCGGCCGGCCGACCACGATGTAATCCGCCCCGGCGGCGATGGCTGCCTCTGGTGTCATCACCCTGGCCTGATCACCAACAGCACTGCCCGCGGGCCGGATGCCGGGCACGACCAGGATAGGCTTCTCTCCAAACGCATCGCGCAGGGCGGCGATCTCATGCGCGGAGCAGACCAACCCGTCCGCGCCATTGTCCAAAGCCAGGCGGCCTAAGCGTAGCACCTGCTGCGTGGCGCCACCGCCCACGCCGGTTTCGGACAAGGCACTGGAATCCAGGCTGGTCAGCACCGTCACCGCCAGGATTTTCGGCGGGTTCAGGCCAAGTGCCGCTGCCTCGGCCGCCGCCGCGACCATCGCCGCCCCGCCGCCGGCGTGAATGGTGAGCATTTTTACGCCCAACGGCGCCACGGCGCGCACCGCGCCAGCTACCGTGTTCGGGATATCGTGCAATTTTAGATCAAGGAACACCGGCGCGCCCTGCGCCGCCTTCAGCCCCTCGGGCCCGTTCGCTAAAAAATATTCCAGCCCGAATTTAATAAGTCCACAATGCTGTGCCACCGCGCTGACCAGCGCCGCGGCACGGGCCTGATCGGGTGTATCTATCGCGGCGATCAGGCGTTTCATGATGCGGAGGTCGGTGGCACCGTAAGCCGGGCTTCCAGCTCGGCGGAACGCTTTTCCGCCCGCTTGGCGCGGCGGTTCGCGGCAAAGCGTGCCGGCAGATGGAATAGCAGGCCCAGCAAAAAGCCCAGGACCAGCACCGCCAGCACCACCGCACCCAAAGGCAAGGCGGCCACAAAGCCGAACGGCCAGAAGCCGATCGCCACTGGCACGCGATTGGAAAGTAAAAAAATCACCAGCGCCAGGATGACCAGGAAGCCGATAATACCCTTGAAAACCCTCAGCTTTTAGCTCCGCCATTCTTTTTCGTAACAGGCGAAGACATGGGCTTGTTGATGCGCTCGCGCAACTCCTTGCCAACCTTAAAAAACGGGACGGATTTTTGGGCGACCTCAACCGTCTCCCCGGTCCGGGGATTACGTCCCGCCCTCGCATTGCGGCGCTTGACCGTGAAGGCGCCGAAACCGCGCAACTCCACACGCTCGCCACGCGCCAGCGCATCCGTCATTTCATCGAATAAAGCCGCGACTATGCGCTCGACATCCGCGACTGTCAGATGCGGGTTGTCTTCCGCCAACCCCGCAATCAGTTCCGAACGTGTCATGAAATTCCCCTACCCCTGAGCAACGATGCCAGGACGTCACGATCTGGTCAATAACCATTTGTGAACGTGGGGTTTTTTATCATTACTCAGAAGTCAGAGCAAAAAAAGGGGATGCGGAACATAATGGCCCCGCATCCCCTCCTTCTAGTGACTGATGGCTAGCGACTAATCCTCGGTCGCCTGATTGCGGCGACGGATCGCAGCGCCCAGAATGTCGCCCAGCGAAGCGCCGGAGTCCGAAGAGCCGAATTCCGCCACGGCGG
The DNA here is from genome assembly GCA_963740445.1 of uncultured Alphaproteobacteria bacterium. GTDB lineage: Bacteria > Pseudomonadota > Alphaproteobacteria > Acetobacterales > Acetobacteraceae > Acidocella. The sequence goes on along the minus strand of CAVUED010000011.1, from coordinate 28,997 downwards.
ACTTGTCCTCGTCGATCTCCTTGCCCTTGATGGTCAGTTGCAGCTTGCGGGCTGCACGGTCCACCGAGGTGATTTTCGCATCAACCTTATCGCCGACGGCGAAACGCTCGGAGCGCTGCTCGGCCTTGTCGCGGGCCAGCTCAGCGCGGCGGATGAAGCCGGTGAGGACTTCGTCAACCTTCACCTCGATGCCATTGGCCTGAACGGCCGTTACCACACAGGTGACGATCTGGCCTTTATGGACCTTGTCCAGCACGCCAGCGGCCGGGTCGACCTCAAGCTGCTTGATGCCAAGGCTGATGCGCTCCTTCTCGACATCGATATCGAGCACTTTCGCCTTCACCATGTCGCCCTTGTTGTACTTGGTAATGGCGGCCTCGCCGGCATCGTCCCAGGACAGGTCGGACATGTGGATCATGCCGTCGATCTCCGGGCCAACGCCGATGAACAGGCCGAACTCGGTGATGTTGCGGATCTCGCCCTCGACGATCGAGCCGATCGGGTGCGCGTCCTGGAACTCCTCCCAGGGGTTGCGCGTGACCTGCTTGAGGCCGAGCGAAATGCGGCGCTTGGAGGCGTCCACATCGAGCACCACCACGTCCACTTCCTGGCTGGTCGAAACAATCTTGCCAGGATGCGCGTTCTTCTTGGTCCAGGACATTTCGGACACATGCACGAGGCCTTCAACGCCGGGCTCCAGCTCCACGAAGGCGCCGTAATCGGTGATGTTGGTAACGCGGCCGGAAGCTTTGATTCCGGGCGGGTACTTGGCGTCAACGCCTTCCCACGGATCGGCCTCAAGCTGCTTCATGCCCAGCGAGATGCGCTGAGTATCGGCATTGAAGCGGATGACCTGCACCTTGACCGGCTGGCCGATGACCAGGGCCTCGGCCGGGTGGTTGATGCGCTTCCAGGCGATATCGGTCACATGCAGCAGGCCATCGACGCCGCCGAGGTCCACGAACGCGCCGTAATCGGTGATGTTCTTCACCACGCCGTCGAGGATCTGGCCTTCCTTCAGGCCGAGGATCAGCTCGGAGCGCTGCTCCGCGCGGGTTTCCTCCAGCACGGCGCGGCGCGAGACGACGATGTTGCCGCGCTGACGGTCCATCTTCAAAATCTGGAACGGCTGGGCAACGCCCATCAGCGGGCCGACATCGCGCACCGGGCGGATATCAACCTGCGAACCGGGCAGGAACGCGGTGGCGCCGCCGAGGTCGACGGTGAAGCCGCCTTTAACGCGGCCATGGATCACGCCGTTCACGCGGGTCTGGGCCTCGAAGGCCTTCTCAAGCTGGGTCCAGCTTTCCTCACGGCGGGCTTTCTCGCGCGAGAGCACCATGGAGCCGTCTTTGTCTTCGTAACGCTCGATATACAGATCGAACACGTCACCCTTGTTGACTTCGGGCTTGGCGCCGACAGGGGCGAATTCGCGGAGCGGCACGCGGCCCTCGCTCTTCAGACCAACATCGACGATCACGAAATCATCATCAATCCGGAGCACGGTGCCGGTAACGACGGAACCTTCGAACCCGGCATTGGCGCCGAGCGAGGAGTCCAGGAGGGCAGCAAAATCGTCAACGCCGGAATAGGCAGGGGCGTCGGAATGGCGGAGAGCGGTTGAAATGGAAGCCATGAGGCTGGGGATGTCCTTAAATGACGGGCATTTGGCCCGGTGGAATGCGCGGCCCCTGTTGGGGAAACGGCTAGAGCATCCCGGGCGCGCCCTGGGATGTCCGGTGAAGTGAATGGCGGTTTCTTAGTCTGCTACACGGGGAAGTCAAGAACCACGGCCAGGGGCACCAGGAATGGCCTTGGAATAACCGCTGACCACCAAGAACTGAGCATGGCTTCGCGTTCCCGTTTTAGCTGCTATAAGCCGGTCGCAATGACAAATTTTAGATCCGGCTTTGCCCGCTTCACCGCCCCCGCCCTCGCCCTTTTGCTCGGGCTCGGCGGTTGTTCCATGTTCAGCAGCGCGCCTAGCGACAGCGCAACCGCCAGCAGCGCCAATCTGCCGCCCGCCAATGTGCTCTACGCCCAGGGCGTGGCGCAGATGCAGAAGCAGAACTATGATAAGGCGGTACCGATTTTTAACCAGGTCGAGGAAAATTACCCCTACTCCACCTGGGCCACGCACGCCCAGTTGATGGCCGGCTATTCGCAGTACAAGCAACAGAATTATGATGACGCGATCAGCGCGCTCAACCGCTTCATTGCCCTGCATCCGGAAAATCAGGACATCGCCTATGCCTACTACCTGAAGGCATTGTGCTACTACGAGCAGATCGACGATGTGCAGCGCGATCAGACCGCGACCTACGAGTCGATCCAGACGCTGACTGATGTCATCACCCGCTTCCCCGAGAGCTCCTATGCCCGCGACGCGCGCATCAAGCTGCGCCTGGCGAATAACCGCCTGGCCGGGCATGATATGGTGATCGGCCGCTTCTACCAGAAGCAGCATCTCTACGCCGCGGCAGTCGGCCGCTACCAGGATGTGATCACCAGCTTCCAGACCACGACCTATACGCCCGAAGCGCTGGAGCGGCTGGTGGAATGCTATCTCGACCTGGGACTGACAGGCTCAGCGCAGCGTACCGCCTCCGTGCTGGCCTATAACTACCCCGGCAGCACCTGGTACCAGGCCGCCTATAACAAGCTGAATGACCATCATCTGGTGCAGGACGCCGAAACGCCGGCACCGCCGAAATCCCACTGGTTGTTCTAATATTCGATGCTGAACAGCCTCTCGATCCGCGATGTGGTGCTGATCGAGCGGCTGGATTTGCATTTCGCGCCGGGGCTGACGACGCTCACCGGGGAGACCGGCGCCGGTAAATCCATCCTGCTGGACAGCCTGGGCCTGGCTCTGGGCGCCCGCGCCGATACCGGGCTGATCCGCTCCGGCGCCGAGCAAGCCGTGGTTGCGGCCGCTTTTTCGGTGGCACTGGGGCATCCCGCGATCGCCTTGCTGGACGAGCACGGGCTGGATGCCGGACCCGAAATTTTTCTGCGCCGAATCGTGAGCCGGGACGGCCGGTCTCGTGCGCTGGTGAATGACCAGCCGGTCAGCGTGGCGCTGCTGAAAAACCTCAGCGCCCTGCTCATTGAGGTGCAGGGCCAGCATGAGCAGGTCGGCCTCGCCGACCCGGCCAACCATATCACGCTTCTCGATGCGTTTGGCGTGCCGGCGGATGCAAGAACTTTGGTGGCCGCCGCGCATAAGGCCTGGAAGGACGCGGCATCGCGCTTGAAGGCGGCGGAGCAAAAAATCGAGGAGACCGCGCGCGAGGAAGATTTTCTGCGCCATGCGGTGGACGAACTCTCCCGGCTCAACCCGCAACCAGGCGAGGAGGAGACGCTCGCGACCGAACGGCTGCGCCTGCAATCAGGCGAGCGCCGCGCCGAGGCGATCGCCGCCGCCCTGGCGGAACTGACGCCGAAGGACCGCCGGGCGCTCGGCCCCGCCGCGCATTTGCGGGCGGCGGCAAGGGTGCTGGCAAAACTTAGCCAGCCGGGCGGTGAGCACCCGGCGGCGGAGGCCCTGGCCGCCATCGAACGCGCGGAGGAGGCTCTGGCCGAGGCGGAAACCCTGCTCAACCGGCTGGGCCTGGAAGCGGAGGATGACCCGCGCGCGCTGGAAGCCACCGAGGAACGCCTGTTCGCCCTGCGCGCCGCCGCCCGCAAGCATGGCGTTCCCGTTATTTCGCTCCCCGAATTTCTGACCGAGTTGCGCGGGCGCCTGACGGAGCTGGAAACCGGCGTCGCGGACATTGCGGAACTCACCCGTGAAACCGCCGCGCGGCGCGCTGCCTATGTCGAGGCCGCGGCATCCCTCTCGGCTCTGCGCGAGCAGGCCGGCACAGACCTGATGACCGCCCTGGCCACCGAACTGCCGCCCTTAAAACTGGAGCGGGCCAAATTTGTGGTGGAGCGGACCATGCTGCCCGAATCCAGCTGGGGACCGCGCGGCGCGGATGGCGTAAAATTCCTCATCAGCACCAATCCCGGCGAAGTGCCGGGCGCTCTCGACAAAATCGCATCGGGCGGCGAACTCTCAAGGCTTATGCTGGGGCTGAAAGTGGTGCTTACCGGGGGTGCTGCGGTGGAAACCCTGATCTTCGACGAAGTGGATTCCGGCATCGGCGGCGCGACTGCCGCCGCGGTCGGGGAGCGGCTTGCCCGTGTCGCGGAAAACGTACAGGTGCTGGTCGTTACCCACTCGCCACAGGTGGCGGCGCGCGGCGGGGCGCAATTGCGAGTCGCCAAGCGCATCGCCTCCGAGCGCGCCATCACCGTGGTGGATATTTTGGACGGCGACGAACGCCGCGAGGAAATCGCCCGCATGCTCGCCGGCGAATTCATCACCGACGCCGCGCGCGACGCAGCCGCGAGCCTGCTGGCCGTGCCGTGAGGCTGGAATCAAAATGACCAGCCCGAAAACCCGCTTCTCCGAACTTCTCGCCCGCATCGCCGAGGCCAACGCCGCGTATTATACGCATGACGCGCCGGTGATGACGGATGCCGAATATGATTCGCTGCGCCGCGAGGCCGAAGCCCTCATCAAAGCCCACCCGGACCTTGGCAGCGCCGAAGCCCTGCACGAAATCGGCGCCAGACCAGCGCAAAAGTTCAAAAAAATCATCCACGCCACGCCAATGCTCTCCCTGGACAACGTGTTTGCCCCGGAGGACTTCGCCGATTTCTGCGCCCGCATCCGCCGGTTTCTTGGTCTCGACGCCACCCCGCTTGAGTTTGTCGCGGAGCCGAAAATCGACGGTCTCTCCATTTCGCTGACCTATGCGGACCGTCATTTTATCTCCGCCGCCACGCGCGGCGACGGCACCGAGGGCGAGGACGTCACGCAAAATCTTCTCACCCTCCCGTCGCTCCCCCGCATCCTCCCGCACGGCGCGCCCGAGCGCATCGAAATCCGTGGCGAGGTCTATATGACCAAAGCCGATTTCCTGGCGCTCAACGAATCGCAGGAGAAAAAATTCGCCAACCCGCGCAACGCCGCAGCCGGTTCATTGCGCCAGCTCGACCCCGGCATCACCGCAAAGCGCAAACTCTCGCTCTTTGCCTACGCGCAGGGCGAGGCTTCCGCGCCGGTCGCCAAAACCCATTGGGGTTACCTGGAAAAACTGCAACATTGGGGATTTGCGGTAAACCCGCTCTCGGAAATCATTTCCGAAGCGGATGCCGGAAAATTCCAGGCCGGCATCGGCCTGGCGCGGGCCGAACTGCCCTATGACATCGACGGCGTGGTCTATAAGGTCAACGATCTGGCCCTGCAAAACCGCCTTGGCTTTGTCGGCCGCGCGCCCCGTTGGGCGACCGCGTGGAAATTCCCCGCCGAACGCGCCAGCACGGTGCTCGAAGACATCGAAATCCAGGTCGGCCGCACCGGCGCGCTGACACCGCGCGCGCAAGCTCACGCCCGTGAATGTCGGCGGTGTGCTGGTGCAATACGCAACCTTGCATAACGAGGATGAAATCGCGCGCAAGGATGTGCGCATCGGCGATACTGTGGAATTGCAACGCGCGGGCGATGTGATTCCGCAAATTCTTGGGGTTATTAAACGCGGCGCGCATAGCAAGCCTTTTGTCTTCCCCACGCATTGCCCGGTCTGCGGCAGCATCGCCGTGCGCGATTCCGATGAAGCCGTGCGCCGCTGCACCGGCGGCCTGAGTTGCCCGGCGCAGGTCACCGAACGGCTCATCCATTTCTGCTCACGCGGCGCGTTCGACATTGAAGGCATGGGCGAAAAAACCATCCTGGAATTTTACAATGACGGGCTGATTAAATCAGCGCCTGATATTTTCCGCCTGCCGGAGAAAGAAGCGGAAATCGCCGAACGCGAAGGCTGGGGCAAACTCTCCGCCCAGAATCTCACCGCCGCCATCCAGGCCAGACAAACAATTGCGCTCCCGCGCTTCATTTTCGCGCTGGGCATCCGCCGCATCGGCGAAAACAACGCCAAATTACTGGCGCGGCACTACGGCTCTTACGCCAACTGGCGGCACAGCATGGAAGCCGCCACGCAAATTGGCTCAGACGCACGGCTTGAACTTGGCTCCATCTCCGGCATCGGCCCGGCCATAGCCACCGACCTCGCGGCCTTCTTTTCCGAGCAGCATAACCTCGACACGCTGGCGGCGCTGGAAAAACACCTCACCATCACCGACGCGCCAAGCGCCAGCAACGCCGACTCCCCACTCGCCGGCAAAACAATCGTGTTTACCGGCACACTCAGCATGGCACGGCCCGAGGCCAAGGCGCGCGCGGAATTGCTCGGCGCGAAAGTCACCGAATCCGTCTCGAAAAAAACCGATTATGTCGTGGTCGGGACGGACGCTGGCTCAAAAGCCAAAAAAGCCGCCGAACTGGGGCTAAAAATTCTCTACCGAAGAAGAATTCCGCGCCCTCGCGGGCTTTGACCCCTCGCGGCGAGGCGCTGACGCACCCAGCGCGGAAAAGAACCGCAAGAAGAGCAAAAAAGTGGAGCCGCCCTGGCCGTTGGCGTTTTACATCCTCCCGAGGCCTGCTTGTGCAGGTGGGCGCCAGATACCCGGACCAAGGCCCGGACAGAGCCAGCTCCCAAGGGAGATTGCTTACGGCCCTGGGGATGATTTGCCTGACGAACCGGGCAGCTCCGAAACCAGCTTAGGCGTCTGTGAGGTCCGCTGCAATCTCTTCCGCACGTGCCGCGACGCGGCGCAGCTTGGCGCGGCGTTCAGGGTCCGTTTTGGCCGGTGCTGCAACAGGTGCTGCGGCAGCCTGGTTGCTGCGCGTGTCGTGCAGTTCATCGGCCAGCAGCAAGGCCGCCAGCATCAGCAGCCGCGCCTCGCCGGACTGGCCGCCGATGGCTTTGATGCTATTGATCCGCTGTTCGATTTCGGCGGCCATATCTTGCAGGTGGGATTCCTGGCCGTCTTCGCAGCCCACGGTATAGGCATAGCCGTTGATGCGTATGGTGACTTGCGCCATGACGATTACTCCGTAAGCTCATCGGCCGATTTGGGTGGCTCCAACCCGGCGCGCAAGCGGGAGATCAGCATGTCGAGCGATTTGGCCAGAGCCGCACGGTCAATCTCCCGGCCAATGGCTGGTTTGGGCGCCTGGGCGATGGTCGCGATTTTACGAAGGGCAACTTCGATGCGATCCAGGATTTCGTCTTCTGATTCAGACTCGGACATAAAGACCATTCAAGCCGACGCGCCCGTTAGCGGTCAAGTTTAGGTTAACGATTGAGGCAAATGACGAAGATTTCACCTGCAGTTATTGTGCATAGTTTGGAGCAGGCGCGGCGTGCGCTGGCCCCTGGCCGGCCGGTGACGCTGCTCTCCGCCCCTGGGGCAGCGGTTTATGCCGGCTGCCTGTGGTGGCAGGAATTGCTGACCCAGGCCGCATTCAATGGGGTTGCGCTACTGGACTGCGCCGATGCGCCGGGCCGGGCCTTGGAGGCGCTCAAGCTCGGCCTCACCGGCATCGTGCTGCGCTGCCCACCGGCGGCGTTTGCCGTGGTGGCGGAGCTTGCCGCCGCGCAAAACGCATTGCTGCTGGCCCAGGCCCCGCCGGCGCTTGATCTCGCCCAACCCGGCGCCATTCGTCAGCTTGAGGCTTGGCTGAGCGGATGACATTCACTGACGTATGGGTTACATGCGGCGAGGTTTTTGCAGAGGGTTGAATAAAAATGGCAATTACGCAGACGGTTAAAGACATCCTGTCGCATTACGAGAGCGACAATGCCCGGCACCAAGACGAACCTCGCCCGCATCCTGATGCACGGGCAACTCGGCGGCTCCGGCAAGACTGGTGATCCTGCCCGTCGACCAGGGCTTCGAGCACGGCCCGGCGCGCTCCTTCGCGCCCAACCCGCCTGCCTACGACCCGCACTACCACTTCCAGCTCGCGATCGATGCCGGGCTGAACGCCTATGCGGCGCCGCTGGGCCTGCTCGAGGCCGGCGCCGAGCAGCTTTCGCCGGCGCCATCCCGACCATCCTGAAGCTCAACTCCGCCAACAGCCTGTCGACCAACAAGGACCAGGCCGTCACCGGCTCGGTGAACGACGCGCTGCGGCTGGGCTGCTCGGCGATCGGCTTCACCATCTATCCGGGCTCCGAAGACCAGTTCGAGATGATGGAGGAAATCCGCGAACTGGCCGAGGAAGCCAAGTCGGTCGGCCTCGCCGTCGTCATGTGGTCCTATCCGCGCGGCGGCAAGCTCGACAAGGCCGGCGAGACCGCGATCGACATCTGCGCCTATGCCGCCCACATGGCGGCCCTGCTGGGCGCCCACATCATCAAGGTGAAGCCGCCGACGGCCGTGGTCTCGCTCGAAGCGGCGAAGAAATCCTACGCCAATATCGACGGCTCGACGCTGGCCAAGCGCATCGCGCATGTCGTGCAGGCCTGCTTTGCACGGCCGGCGCATCGTGGTGTTCTCCGGCGGCGAGGCCAAGGGCCTCGATGGCCTCTACGAAGAGGTCCGCGGCCTGCGCGACGGCGGCGCCAACGGCTCGATCATCGGCCGCAACACCTTCCAGCGCCCGCGCGAGGAAGCGCTGGCCATGCTGGACAAGATCATCGCGATCTATCAGGGCAAGGCCTGAAAGTAGCTATGACAATGCACCCAGCCCGGGAATTTCACAAAAACGAAAATGTGGGATGGCTGCGCGCCTCGGTCCTGGGCGCGAATGACGGCATTCTTTCCACGTCGAGTCTAATTCTGGGTGTGGCCGCGGCGCACGGGACGCATCATAGCATTCTCGTCGCCGGCGTTGCCGGTCTGGTCGCCGGGGCCATGGCGATGGCCGCTGGTGAATATGTCTCCGTGTATTCGCAGGCCGATAGCGAGGAGGCTTCCCTTGCCACAGAGCGCGCGGAGCTGCTCGCCGATAGCGCCGGTGAACATGCCGAGCTGGCCGCAATTTACGTCCGCCGTGGCCTTGAGCCTGATCTGGCAGAGCAGGTCGCGCGGCAATTGATGGCGCATGATGCGATCGGCGCCCATGCCAGGGACGAGCTCGGGATCACTGAGGAGTTAAAGGCCCGTCCGGTCCAGGCCGCGCTGGCGTCGGGGGCCAGCTTCTCGGTTGGCGCCGTTCTGCCGCTGATTGTCAGTGCGTTGGTCCCTTTGTCGATCCTGGTCTTCGTCGTTGCGTTTGCGTCTCTCCTGTTTCTGGTACTGCTCGGCACGCTCGCAGCCCGCGCCGGCGGGGCAGGTGTCTTTAAAAGCACGCTCAGAATCACGTTCTGGGGTGCACTCGCCATGGCCATTACCGCAGGCATCGGCGCAATTTTCGGAACCGTCGCATGAGTGCGGCCGCCGCTTGCCGACTCTACCTCATCACACCGCCGGTATTGCCGGAAAAATTTGAAGACCAACTGGCGGCGGCGCTGGATGCCGGCGATGTCGCCGCCGTGCAGCTACGCCTTAAAGACGTGCCGGATCTAACCCTGCAAAAAACCATTGAGCGGCTGCGCCCCATCGTGCAGTCGCGCGGTGTCGCCTTCCTGCTCAACGACCGGCCGGACCTGGCGGTAAAACTCGGCTGCGACGGTGTTCATGTCGGCCAGACCGACATGAAAGCGTCCGGGGCACGCAAAATTTTAGGCGACCTCACTTTGGGCGTCACCTGCCACAACTCCCTGCACCTTGCGATGGAAGCTGGGGAAGCCGGAGCCGACTACGTCGCCTTTGGCGCGTTTTTTCCAACGGCCACCAAAGAGCCTCCCGAAATGGCGGACATCGAGACGCTCAAATCATGGGCCGAAATCATGGAAATCCCCTGTGTCGCCATCGGCGGCATCACCGCCGCAAACTGCGCCCCCTTGGTGCAGGCCGGTGCGGAATTTCTCGCGGTCGTCGGTGCGGTGTGGAATTTTCCTGAAGGCCCGGCAGGCGGGGTACGGGCAATGTTGAAGGCTATCGCGGCGGCTCAGTAAGACCTTGGATTGCGACGAACTTTGCCATCCCTCAATCGCAATCATTCCCCCGCAGCGTAAAGCTAAGCACCTTATCGTTCTTCACCATGAACGTCGTCTCACAGCCGTAAAAAAACACGCGCGACGGGATGCCCGGCCCATAGGCGTTCGGGTAGAACCTGGAACCGTAGTATGGCCAACCATACGAGCCGTAATACCCGCCAGAATAAGCCCACGGCGAAACCACCGCACTTTGCTGATCATAGGCGAGATATTCTATCCCGTTCACCGTCATCCGCCTGTCGGGCACACCAAGATTTTGCACCAGAGTCTGCGTGTTAGCTCCAATATACACCGCCATGCGGGTTTGCAGGCTGGGACCGGTGGCGCAACCTGCCAGGGCAGCCAAGGCAACCAGGCTAAAAAAACCGTACCGCATGTCCATCCTCACTTTTGAAGCGATTCAATCTGGATATATGCACGGTCGAAAACTTTTCACGATGGCAACCATAAAATGTCATATATCCGCCCTGCCCCGGTTGCCAGCATCACCAGCCTGTCAAACCCCAGCGCAATCCCGGCACAAGGCGGCAGATGCGCCACGGCCGCGAGAAACTCTTCATCCATCGCCCAGTCCGGGCCGTAAAGCGCGTGCCGCCGCGCCCGGTCCTCCACAAACCGCGCCCGCTGCTCCTGCGCATCCGTCAGCTCAACAAAGGCATTCGCGAGTTCCATCCCGCAGCAGAAAAGCTCGAAGCGCTCGGCCACGCGCTCATCCTCCGGGTCGCGCCGCGCCAGCGCCGCCTGCGCCACAGGCCAATGGGTGAGAAAGGTCGGGTGCTCCCGGCCCAGATTGGGCTCCACGCGCTCAAGCAGCAGGCGGAAAAACAAATCCTCCCAGGTTTCGCTGTCGCGCAACACGACCCCGGCGGCCTGCGCCAGCGCCTTCGCATCCCCCACGGTTTCCAGCACATCCACACCAACATAACGTGCAAAGGCCTCCGCCATGGTGATCCGCTCGAACCGCGCCAGGCTGGTGGTGATCCCCCGGCAGGTCACCACTGGCGGCAGCACCGCGCGCAGCAGCGATTCGGTTTCCGCGATCAACAAATCCATGCTGGCATGACCGGAATACCATTCCAGCATGGTAAACTCCGGGGCATGCGTGTCGCTCCAGGGTTCATCGCGCCAGACGCGGGCAAGCTGGAAAATCGGCCCGGAGCCGCCGGCCAGCAGCTTCTTCATGGAAAATTCCGGGCTGGTGTTCAGATATAACGCGCCAGCCGGCACGGCGCGCAAATGCACCTCCTCACCCGGCGCCACCACGGCATAAGGCGTCTCCACCTCCATATAGCCGCGCGCATTGAAAAACGCCCTTACGCCCTGCGTCAGCAGGTTGCGCCGCCGCAGGGCTGCCATCCGGTCTTCCAAACGCTCCCAAGGTTGAGACATTTTCGCTCCCACTCTACATCCAGCCCATGCCCGACGGTATTTTACCCCCAAAACGCACGCTGCGCTCCGTTGAAGACATGATCCAGTCCGGCCTGGCAAGCGAGGCCGCGCGCGCCGGGCTGGACGAAGTGGCGGCACGCTATGCGATCGCCATCCCGCCTGCCTTGCGCGCACTCATCCACGCGCCAGATGATGCAATCGGCCGGCAATTCATCCCCGATGCCGCCGAACTCATCACCGCGCCGCATGAAAGCGTGGACCCCATTGCCGATGAAGCGCTCTCCCCCGTGCCGGGCATCGTGCACCGCTACCCGGACCGCGCGCTGTTGAAGCCCTTGCTGGCCTGTCCCGTGTATTGCCGGTTCTGCTTCCGGCGCGAGCAAGTCGGCCCGGATGGTGGCGTGCTCACCGAAGCGGAACTTTTTTCCGCCTATGCCTATCTGCGAAGCCACCCGGAAATTAAAGAGGTCATCCTCACCGGTGGCGATCCGCTGAATTCTCTCACCCGCGGCGCCTTAACGAAATTCTATGCAATCTCAGTGCTATTCCGCATATCGAGGTGTTGCGCATTCATACCCGCGTGCCGGTCGCCGACCCGGCTCTGATCACGGAAGCGCTGGCGGATGCCTTGGACATGGCAGCACCGCTGTTCATCGCGGCGCATATCAACCACGCGCGGGAGATCACACCGGCGGTGACCGCGTCCTTACAAAAACTCCAACGGCGCGGCATTCCCATCCTCGGCCAGACCGTCCTGCTTGCCGGCGTGAATGACAGCGAGGAGGTTTTGGGCGATCTCTTCCGCGCCATGCTGCGGAATCGGATCAAACCCTATTACCTGCACCAGTTAGATGCCGCACCCGGCACCGCCCGCTTCCATGTGCCGCCCGAACGGGGGCGCGAAATCCTGGCCAATCTGCGCGGCAAGATAAGCGGCACGGCGCTGCCGACCTATATTTTTGACCGCCCCGGCGGGCTGGGTAAAATTCCGCTCTAAAATTCCAACTGCAATTGCGCTTCGACGGTCTGGGATGACCAGTTGCCGGATACCAGTGCCGTATAGCGCGCGAGGAGCGAAACATTGTTCCGGCTTGCCGCAACGCCCGCGCCGATCTGCCCGGCGGTGGCGTCCAGATGTGTGGCGGCGGCGGTAAAGGCAACGCCGTTGGCGGTCATCCGCACCGCATGGCCAGGGTCGTCCTACCTCGTCATCCACCCCGAGGCTGATCTGCGGCGTCACCACGATCTGCGACGCGCTAACAAAGTCCCGGCTGATCGCCAGCTTGATATAGGGCCTCAGGCTGGTGCCGCCAGACGCGGCGGTAGCGACCACAAACGCTGTTTGCCGCGCCGTTTCATCGAATGCCCCGGTGCTCACATTTGCCGCCTGCACCCCCGCCGCCGGCAGGAACGAAACGCCGGCAAACGTCATCGGCCGGCTGATCCGCACGCCGCCGGAGACAACGTTACCGCTGGCGTGCCCGGCCGCACCCCCTGCCCCGGTGGCCCGCATTGTGGAAGTTGCCGCAAAACCATCCATCACATCGCCTGAGAGGATAAACCGCCCGAGCGGCTGCGAACCATACAGGCCGATCCGCATGGTATCGGTGCCGGCCGTACCGCCCGCTTTGTCGGCGAGCGCGATCTCGTCATACCCAACCGCCAGACCAAGCCGGGTGCCTGCCGCGTTCACGGGATGGTCAACGCCAGCAAGAAACCCGGCGCCCTGCGCGCCGTAGCCGCTCGCAACATCCATGCGGGTTCCAGATGCCTCGACCCAACCCCCGGCACTGCAAAAAGCCACGGCAAGAACCCTGGCAATGCCGGCCTGGGTGCTGCCACTGCTTTGCATGGCACCTGTCGCCGGGCATGGTGCGGCACTTGTGTCCATCGCATGGCCCAGCAGCACTTCGCTGCTCCGCTCCGCGTAAATCGCCATTGTCTGGTTGGTATCGGCGAACAGCGCAGCGTCCGCCGGTGCCACCGTAAATGAGCTTCCCAGGCGGAAAAAGAGCGAGCCGCTCGGGTCAAAAGCCTGCACCGTCGCGGAGCCGGAAGCCGGCGCCTGCCCCGCTTGCATCTGCGTGGTCACGCTGGAAAAACTCCCCGTGAGGCCGCCGCCCGTGGTTAGGAAGCTCCCGGTCTCCGGCGTATAATTGCCCGGCGCCAGCACATAGACCAGCGCGCCGCCAAGCTGCGCGGTGCCGGTGATGTTGAATTGCGAAACACCCGAAGGCGTCACCACGATCCGCATTATTCCCGTTGAAATCTGCGTGAAATTTCCGGTGAGGTTGAGCGGGGTGCCGGGAATGCCCGGTTGCAGCGTACCCGCATTGCGCACTGAATTGACCGTCCAGTTGCCCGACGCGGTCCAATCCGCCCCTGGCGCCACATTCAGCGCGCTGCCGGCACCAAAATTGGTAATATCACTGCCCAGTGTACCCGTGCCTTGGAGGTCGATCTGGCTGTTTGTCCCGCCGCCGTCGATATTGCCGGTAATCGCCGCACCGGTGCCAAGGGTCAGATAGTTGGTGCCGCCGCCGAGCCCGATGGCATTGCCTCCGGCCACCGTGGATGTCACCGCGCCGGTATCGATAACACTGGTATTGCTGCCGTTCACGATAATCCCGGTCACCCCGCCGATGCTGCCGGTATTGTCGAGCGCATCGCCGCTGCCCAGGCTCACGCCCGCCACGGTATTGTCCAGAATGGTTCCGGCATTATGCACCACCGACGCATTGCCCGCCTGCAAGCCGATGGCCCCACCCTCGATCAAACCGCCCGCCTGATTGGTCAGCACACTGCCGGACCCAAGTTTTACCCCGGTGGCACCGCCGGAAATGGTGCCGGAATTGACCACCTGCGAAGTCGGCCGCCAGCTTCAGGCCGTATTCGCTGCCCGTGACCAGCCCGGTATTCTCCACCGAACCACCGGCCGCAACGCCGATCATGCCATCCACCCCGCCGGCGATGGTCCCGCTATTGCTCACGGTACTCGCCCCGGACAGGTACACGCCAAAGCTCGGCCCGCTGATGATGCCCGCATTCTGGATGGAAGAGCCGTTGCCGCCCGCATACACGCCGGAATAGCCGCCGATGATCCGCCCGGCCGCCGTATTGATAAGGCTGCCGCCGGTATAGAGCGACACGGCATCGCCCGTCCGCGCGCTGATGAGGCCGCTATTCGCGACACTCCCGGAACCATAGCCGGTATAAACACCGATATGGCTCCCGCTGATGCTCCCGCCCGCATTGTTGGTGACCTGCCCGCCATGGTTGAGGCTGATGCCGTCATAACCAGCGGCGATGGTCCCGCCATTGGTCACGCTGCCGGCCTGGTTTTTTATCAGCACGCCATAGCTGGAAGCGCTCAACCTCCCGCCAGCCGCATTGTCCACCTGCCCGCCTGCATCCAGTAAAATCCCGTCGCCGGCACCAGCCTCGATTCTGCCGCCATTGGTAATCGACCAGAACGCCCCGCTCGCCCCCAGCAAACCCGCCCCCGAAGCCGGCGCGATCGTCGTGTTGGCGGTAATGCTGACCGGCGTGTTGCTTGCATAATTGGAGAGATTGACGGTCGAATACTGGTTCGTGCCGACGACACTCTGGGCTGCGGCCGGTCCCGCCAGCACGACGCCAAACGACATCGCGGCGGGAAGTACGAGCAAGGACGAAGCCGCACACCCGGTCATCAATCCGCTCTTCTGGCGAAGAGAGGCATCGTTGTGCATGGTGCAATTCATTGTCCGGGATCCTTAAACCGGGCCATTTGAGTGGCCCGCGCACTACCTGAAGTAGTAAAACGTTAGGACCGGATCATGAATCGACTGTTAATCAAATTGCCTGAAATGCCGGTAAATTATTTAATCCGCGTAATCCGCATGCCAGCTATCATCGAGATTGCCGGGGTTTGCCTGACAATCTCCTCCGTGACTTGCCGAATGGGCGATGGCAGCGTAAGCCCCCGGCTTCCTTATCCCATACGTATTTCAGGCAGAGCTCTCTTATGAAACAGCAGGCAAACCTTATCCGCGCCGGTCAGGTCATCGAACACGAAGGCAACCGCTGGACCGTGCTGAAACAGCAGATCATCACCCCCGGCAAAGGCGGCGCCTTCATCCAGGTGGAAATGCGCAACCTGAAAACTGGCAATAAAACCAATGAACGCTGGCGCACCGCAGACACAGTGGAGCGCCTAACCACCGAGGACCGCGACTACATCTATTCCTACACGGACGGAGACAACCTCGTGCTGATGGACCCCGAGACCTTCGAGCAATTCATGGTGCCTGCTGCTATTTTGGGAGATTCCGCGCCCTTCCTGCAGGATAATATGGCGGTCTCGGTCGGCCTGGTCGAAGGCGACCCCGTTTCCATCACCCTGCCGCCGCATGTCACGCTGGAAATCGTGGAGGCCGACCCGGTCGTTAAAGGCCAGACCGCTTCCTCCTCCTACAAACCCGCGAAACTATCCAACGGCGTCAAAACCCTCGTCCCGCCCTTTATCGAAGCGGGAGAGCGCGTTGTGGTGCGCACGGAAGACGGCAGCTACGTGGAACGGGCGAAAAACTAAGCAAGCCCAAGGAGTTCCTGGGGTTCAGCCCCCTGGCCTTAAATCTACAGGAGCCTATTTCCATGATGCCACGTCTTTCCGCGCACATGACCGTGATGCACGCCGCAGCGCAGAAGGCGGCGAAGCGGTTGCTGCGGGATTTCAACGAGGTTGAAAACCTTCAGGTTAGCGTCAAGGGGCCTGGGGATTTTGTCAGCCAGGCGGATTTGCGGGCTGAGCAGAGCATTCGCGAGGATCTGGAAAAGGCGCGGCCGGGTTACGCGTTGTTGATGGAGGAGTCCGGTTCGTCAGGTAGCGAGAAATGGGCCTGGCGCTGGGTGGTCGACCCGTTGGATGGCACGA
This sequence comes from uncultured Alphaproteobacteria bacterium, assembly GCA_963740445.1. Lineage (GTDB taxonomy): Bacteria > Pseudomonadota > Alphaproteobacteria > Acetobacterales > Acetobacteraceae > Acidocella. The sequence continues at coordinate 12,695 of CAVUED010000011.1, read as the reverse complement.
CGAATTTCCTGCATGGCATCCCGCATTGGGCCATTTCCATCGCCCTGGAGAGGCGCCTGCCAGATGGCGGGAGCGAGATAGCGGCCGGCGTGGTGTATTCGCCCGTGAATAATGAGATGTTCTGGGCTGAAAAGGGCGTTGGCGCTTATCTGAACGACAAGCGCCTGCGGGTGTCCGCGCGCCGCGAGTTGAAGGATGCGGTGTTCGCGACCGGCGTGCCATTTGCTGCAACTTCAGGGGCTAATCGCCTGGCCTTCGCGCGGACTTTGAGCACATTGATGCCGCAGATTGCCGGTGTCCGCCGGTTTGGCTCGGCAGCACTCGACCTCGCCTGGACCGCCGCCGGCCGGTATGATGGCTATTGGGAGATGGGCATCCAAGCCTGGGACATTGCCGCGGGCATGTTGATTGTGCGCGAAGCCGGCGGCTATGCCACGGATGGCGAGGGCAAGGATGTTGTCGCCAGCACCGTGGTGGCGGCAAACCCGCATATGCATCCGAGACTACTGGAAGTCGTGCAGGACGGTCTGGCGGCATCCAAGGGATAGCGTTAAGGTTTGCGGGTGAAATTTTTATCCGCCCTTATCGTGACATTGGCTTTGTTTCCGGCTTTGGCGGCAGCGCAGGTGACGATCAATCCCGCCGCCTTGGCGCAGTTGGCGGGCATTTCTCCGGTCCGCCCGGCGCCGGTCGCGCCCAAGCCGCCGCGGCACCGGTGGCGCGTCACGTCATTATTCATCCTCGTAAGATTGTTGCCGCCGAGGCAAAGCCCTTACCCCCGGCACCGGTGCCGGTTGTGGCGCGGGTACCAGCACCGCCGGCACCAAAACCGGCGGCGCCCAAACCGCCGGCACCAAAGCCGGCAGCGCCCCCTCCGCCGGTCAGCTTGGTCTTTGCCGAGGGCAGCGCGCAGTTGCCGGCCAATGCCGGGACTTCGATAAAGCCTTTTTGTAAGAGCAGCGGCGTCATCGGCATCGATGCGCGGGCGCCTGGCGATCCTTCCGACCCGTCCATCGCCATGCGGCTCTCTTTGGCACGCGCGCTTGCCGTGCGCGACGCGCTGACCGCCTGCGGTGTGCCGCCACAGAATATTATACCTCGCGCTCTGGGTTCCGTACCCGGACAGAATGAAGACGAAACCGTGCTGGGAGCCAGAAATTGACCAAGCCGACGAGCTATCTCATCCGCATGATCATCTTCTGCATCGTGGTCTACGGTGGCGCCGCGATCATCTCCCCGGCACTGGCGCGGTTCTACATGGCCAATCCGGTGGTCAACTCGGTCATCGTGCTGGTCGAAATCTTCGGGGTGTTCTGGAATCTTGCGCCAGGTGCAGCGGCTCAACCCGGAAGTGGAATGGGTCGAGGAATTCCGCCGTCCCCGGCAGAAACTGGAGCAATCGAACCCGCCGGTTCTGCTGGCCCCGATGGCGCGCATGCTGCATGGCCGCGCCGATGGTGAGCGGCGGATCACGCTCTCCGGCCAGGCGATGCGCACGATCCTGGACGGAATTTCCAGCCGGCTGGATGAGAGCCGGGAGCTCTCCCGCTACGTCACCGGCGTGATGATTTTTCTGGGTTTGCTCGGGACCTTCTGGGGGCTTTTGCACACGGTCTCTTCGGTGGCGGCGGTGATCAATGGCATGAACCTCGCCGGCGGAGACGTGAACGGCATGTTCGCGCAGCTAAAATCCGGCCTGGCGGGGCCGCTCGCCGGCATGGGCACGGCGTTTTCCTCGTCGATGTTCGGCCTCTCCGGTGCGCTGATCCTGGGCTTTCTGGACCTCACCGCCGGGCAGGCAATGAACCGGTTCTTCAACGAGCTGGAAGAATGGCTGGCTGGCCTCACCCGGCTTTCCACCGGCGCGCTCGGTGGCGACGGCGAGGCCTCCGTGCCGATTTATGTGCAGGCCTTGCTGGAGCAGACGGCGGAAAACATGGAATCGCTCCAGCGCGTCCTCTCCCGCGGGGAGGATGGCCGGGCGCAAGGCAATGCCGCCCTGCTCTCGCTGAACGAACGAATGGGTAATCTCTCCGACACCCTGCGCGCTAACCAGCAATTGATGATGAAACTGGCGGAGGCCCAGACGACCCTGGGGCCAGCTTTGGCGCGCTTAAGCGATGCGCGGCAAAACGCGCCGGACGATGTGTCCCGCGCGCATTTGCGGAACATCGAGCTGCTGCTCAGCCGCCTGCTCACCGAAACCGAGCAAGGCCGGATGCAGACCACCAACGAGCTGCGCAGCGATATAAAAATCCTTACCCGCACAATTGCCGCCGTGCGGGATGACACGCGGGCATGAGCCGGAAGCGCGGCGGCAGTAACGGGCTGGAAGCCTGGCCGGGCTATGTGGACGCGCTCTCCACATTGCTTATGGTCACCATCTTCGTGCTGCTGGTCTTCGTGCTGGCCGAGGCGTTCCTCTCCTCGGCACTTTCGGGCAGCGACAACACCATAAGTCTCCTGCGCAACCAGATCGCGCAACTCTCCCAGAGCCTGTCGCTGGAAACCTCCAAGGATACCACGCTGACACAAGAGCTGGCGGCGCTGAACAGCCAGTTGGCGGCGGCGCAGGCGGCGAATACGGACTTGAACCAGAAGCTCAGCAGCGACGCCGGCACGATCACGTCCTTACAGAGCCAGAGCCAGGGCTTGCAGGCGCAGCTATCGGACGCGCAGGCGCAGGCCGCCTCCGCCGCCGGGCGGATTTCGGCCCTGCAAGCGCAAATGGACGCACAGGCCCAGGCCGATGCGAATGCCGGTCCTGGCTTGCAAGGCCAGCTCACCGACGCGCAGAACAAACTGACGGCGCAAACGAAGATATCGAAACAGGCGCTGGACCAGGTAGCCTTGCTCAACCAGCAAATCGCCGCCATGCGCCTGCAACTCGCCGCTTTGGCGCAGGCGCTGGACGCTGCCAAAGCCGCCGACGTCAAGGATAACGTGCAAATTGCCGATCTCGGCAAGCAACTGAACGAGGCGCTGGCCCGCAAAGTGGAAGAATTGCAGCAATACCAAAGCACGTTCTTCAAGGCGATGCGCGATGCTCTGGCGAATGAACCAAACCTGAAAATCGTCGGCGACCGCTTCGTGTTCGAGAGCGATGTTTTGTTCCCCGTCGACCAGGCAACCCTCACCCCGGCCGGCCAGGCGGAAATCGCCAAAGTGGCACAAGCCGTAAAGGAAATCGCCCCGAAAATCCCGTCCAACGTGAACTGGGTTCTCTCGGTTGACGGCTATGCCGATGCGCAGCCGATCACCGGCGGGCCGTACCGCTCCAACTTCGACCTTTCCGCCGCACGGGCACTGACCGTGCTGCATCTGCTGGTGCAGGATGGCGTGCCGCAAGAGCGCATCGTGGCGTCCGCGCTGGGGTCGAACAATCCATTGGCGCCCGGCAATACGCAAGCCGACTACGCACAGAACCGCCGGATTGAGTTCCGGCTGACGACGCCTTGAAAATTTTAGGATTTTTGGGACGCTGTCTCCCTATGCACCCATGGCAAAGGATCGCCATTGCAATCCATTAGTTTAGCAAAAGCGGCAGCGCGGGCAGCGGCTTTGAAATTACGCGCGGGCTGTGACCCGGCTTTGGGCACGCAACTTGCCGACCATGTGCTGCGCGATTGCCCGCCGCCAGCCGGTGCCATTGTCGCTGGATTCTGGCCGCTCGAAGGTGAAATCGACATTCGTGATCTTTTGCACCGGCTCGCGGAAACGGGGCATGAAATCGCGTTGCCCGAAACACCGGCACTCGGACTTCCTTTAAAATTTCGTACCTGGCTGCCAGGTGACCCGCTCGTCGCCGGCCGGTTTCGTACCATGCACCCTGAAGGTAGCGTGGTGGTGCCGGATTTCATTCTCATGCCGTTAGTGGCGTTCGATGCCAAGGGAAACCGCCTGGGTTACGGCGGCGGATATTACGACAGAACATTGGCGCGACTGCCGAACGCCTTCCGCCTCGGTTGTGCGTTCTCGACGCAGGAAATTGAAGACGTGCCCGTTGGGCCGAATGATTTGAAGCTGCACGCAGTGGCGACTGAATTGGGACTAAAACAATTTTAAGGCCGCACGGATCGCCAGAAACAATTCATCTGCAAGAAAGGGTTTCAGATGCCGTTCTCTCGCGATGAGCCAGGGCGTCCCGTGGGCAAAGAGGATGTTTCTGAAGTCTATTTTCCACAGCAGGCAATACCTGTTCCCATGCGCCAACCGCAGGTAATGTCCCGGCTGGACCAAAGGTAGAACCGCAGCCGGGAGTACGCTCACCGTGCATACATTCGTCAATTGGGCTGTCGCTTTTGCGCAATCCCATGCGCTGCTCGCCTATGGACTGGCACTTATTCTGGCGGCGGCGGAATCCCTTCCCGTCATTGGTACTGTAGTGCCTGGTTCGGCAGTGATCATCGCATTTGGCACATTGATCGCCGCCGGCGCGCTGCTCTTCTGGCCGTTTCTGGCCAGCGTCACCCTCGGCGCCATACTGGGGGACGGTTTCGCTTATTGGCTCGGCCTGCGATACCACGAGGCGCTGTTGCAGCGATGGCCTCTAAGCCGGCATCCGGAAATTGCCGCACGCGGTGAAGCCGTTTTCGCGCGCCATGGCGGCAAGAGTGTTTTCATCGCACGCTTCACACCGGGCGTCCGTGCGATCGTACCCATGCTGGCTGGCGTTCTGCGGATGCCGGGGCTGAGATTTCTCGCCTTCAACATTGCATCCGCGATCGTGTGGGCATTGTCTCATGTGCTGTTTGGCGTGGCACTCGGTGCCACCCTTGAATTGCTTGGCGCGGTCGCCGGGCGGTTGGCCGTTCTCGTCGGCCTGATTATCGTGTTGACCTATGTGGTGATCTGGCTCTCCCGCTGGGCAGTCCGGCAATTGCCGAATATTTTGAGCCGCGGGGCCGATATGCTTCGCCAATGGGCGGCGCGTAATCCCGGCTGGCTTGCACGGCAGGCACATCGCGCTCTGGCCACCGACCGCGCCCAGGCGCTCGGGCTTGGATTCATGGCCACGTTGCTGGTGGCTGGGATTTGGCTGCTGCTTGGCGCGGTACAGGATTTGCTGAGTGGTGATCCATTGGTGCGTGCCGATGGTGTCGTGCAGCAAGCTCTTATGTCCCTTCGCATGGCTGAAGGCGATTACGTCATGCTGATAATGGCGGCTCCGGGAAGTTTTCAGGTGCTTGCCTTGATCGGCATTGGGGTGACGCTCATTCTCGCAATACTCCGCCAATGGCCATGGTTATTTGCCTGGCTGCTGGGGCTGGCGGGAGCAGGCGGCCTTGGCTTGCTGCTCCATTTGCTGAACAATCAGCCTGCCGTCGCCTCCGGGATCTGGAGCTCCGCAAACACGTTGCTCGGCCCGACCGCCTATGGGCTGCTGGGCCTCTTCTTCAGCCAGGCTGTAACAACACGCTGGCGCCCAGTCATCGTCAGCGTGTTCGCACTATTCGTTGTTTTCGGCGCGACGGCGCGCCTCTATCTCGGGCTATCCCTGCTTTCGACCGAAGTAATCGCAATCGCTTTTGCACTTGGCTGGGTCGGACTGGTGGGGCTTGTTGCGCTGTCCCGGCGTTTGCCGACATTTCCTAACGTACCCTTTGCCGTCCTGGCTCTCCCCGTCCTGGCCGGCGCCATGGCTTTGCAGGCAGGTGGTTATCCGCTCATCCAGCCGCCGCCCATCGTGATGGCACCGGTTCAACAAATGACATTCTCTTCCTGGCAGGCCGCCGGGTGGGATGCCCTGCCTGATAGCCGGATCGGCCTGCTCGGCAATTATACGCATCCATTCACCTTGCAGTGGGCCGGGTCGGTTGCCGAGCTTACGCAAGCCCTGCAGCCGCAGGGTTGGCACACGCCAGTGCCTTGGACAGCACGCAATACGATTAGCTGGCTGGCCCCCCTGGGTCAGCCCACGGAACTCCCGGTGCTGCCCCATTATGCCAATGGCAGGCCGCAGGCTCTGGTGCTCGTCCATGCCGTAAGCGGCAACGTTCGCCTTGTGCTTCGTCTGTGGTCTGCGAATGCCGAAATCACCAATGGCACTCACCTCCTGCCGCTTTGGCTCGGGACAATCGACACGGAGAAATTTACGCGAATTGCAGGTGTGCTGACCATCACGCATGCGGCACCAGCAGACCAGCAGACGTTCTCAACGCTCGCTACCTCCCTCCCCGGAGCACGCTCAGTAACAGAGACCAGTGTGCCGGGCCTTGGTTCCCGCCCGCAGGATAGCAGCGCCGCCGTTCTTCTTGGCTGGACGACGACACCTTAATACGCCTTCCGCCTTGGCTATACGTTCCAGCGGCAGGAATTGACGATACGCCGGTTGGCCTGAATGATTTGAAGCTGGACCCGGTAGCGACCGGGCCTGACTTAACCATCCGCTGAAAACCCTGCGAATGAGGGCCATCGTCCCTGGTTGAGCAATCCTTCGAATCTTTAATAACTGTCCTCTAAAGGGCAAAGTCAGCCTCCAATGGGCTCCATTCCAGAAGCCTAAAAATTCGATCTCCCGCGATGCGCCCTACGAGAATTGGAAATACGGCTCGGAGCCGGGCAAGATCACACAAGGTCATGTTTTAGTTTTTCTGAACGAACTCAAAAGAAACTTTCTCTTTACTTATCTGCCAAGCGCCTGTCACAAAGCAGACCTGCGATAGACGGAATGACGTGACTACTTAAGGCGCGAGCCAAAAAAACGACGTGAATGTAGGGGAAACAAAGTGACCGAGCCGTTGAGATTCGAAAAGTATCTTGACATGACCGCTTCGCGCAGACCGGATTTGCAGCCGGTTTGCCAGACGGTTCTCGCCCTCGCCGAAGCCGGGCAACGCATCGCCAAGATTTTGGCGCGCGGGCCGCTGGCTGGAGCGCTTTCGGCTATTGTTGGCAATTCCCTTGACGGCGACGGGCAAAAAGCCTTCGACGCCCTAACCCATACGATGATCCGCGACTCACTGGCGCCCTGCCCGGTTGCTGCTTTCGCCTCGGAAGAGGCCGACGAGGCGGAATTTCTCAACCCGAACGGATCACTTGCCGTTGCGGTTGATCCGCTCGATGGGTCATCCAATATCGACACGCTCGCGCCGATCGGCACAATTTTCTCGATCCTCCCAATGCCCGCCGTCGCAGAAACACCGGCCGCCCCATTCCTGCAATCTGGACGCAACCAGCTTGCTGCTGGATTTTTAATCTACGGCCCACAAACGGCACTGGTGCTGACGCTTGGCGAGGGGACGCGAATTTTCACGCTTGACCCCGAGACCGGGACATTTATCTCGATAGGCGGCAACATAAAAGTTGCGGCGAAGACGCGTGAATACGCCATCAACGGCTCCAATCTTCGCCATTGGGAACCTCAGATCCGCAACTACATCATCGAACTGATGCTCGGCCGCAGCGGCCCGCGCAATGAGGATTTCAATACGCGTTGGCTGGCCTCGATGGTCGGGGACGCGTACCGCATATTGCTTCGTGGCGGCGTGTACCTATATCCGGGCGATCAACGCCAAGGTTATCGCCACGGGCGCCTGCGTCTGGTTTACGAAGCAAACCCCGTTGCCATGCTCATGGAACAGGCCGGAGCCGCTGCGACCGACGGCAAAACCCCTATTCTTGATCTCGTACCGACTGACATTCATCAGCGTTGCCCGCTGATCTTTGGCTCGACAGATGAGGTCCGGCGTATAGCGGACGCTTATTCGGCTTCCGCTGTGACAACGTCTCCTTTGTTCAAAAGCCGGTCTTTGTTCCGTAATTCCCCTAACATGCTTGAATCACTCATATGAGCCAGAACCACCCCATTATTTCGGTCACAGGATCGTCGGGCGCCGGAACCACATCGGTCCGCAACGTGTTCGAGCAAATATTCCGGCGCGAAAACATCACCGCCGCTTATCTCGAAGGTGATTCTTTCCATCGCTACAACCGCGCCGAAATGAAGGCGAAGATTGATGAAGCTGAGGCCGCGGGTAACCGCCATTTCAGCCATTTTAGTCCGGAAACCAATTTGCTGCGCGAGTTGCAGGATGTTTTTGCAACCTACGCGGAAACAGGCCAGGGCCGCTGCCGGCACTACATCCATGACCATGCTGAATCCCAGCTTTACGGTGCTGCGCCTGGGACTTTTACCGATTGGGAAGATCTTCCGGCAAACAGCGACCTGCTGCTCTACGAAGGCTTGCATGGCGGCGTACGTCACCAGGATATCGATACCGGCAAGCATGCCGATGTGAAGATTGGTGTTGTGCCCGTGATCAATCTTGAATGGATTCAGAAAATTCATCGTGACAACTCGGTTCGTAAATATTCAACCGAGGCCGTAATGGATACAATTCTTCGGCGGATGCCGGATTATGTTCATTATATCTGTCCACAATTCACCGAGACGGATATCAATTTCCAGCGCGTGCCGACGGTGGATACCTCGAACCCGTTCATCGCACGCGGGATTCCAACGGCTGACGAATCGATTGTCGTGATCCGTTTCAGAGATCCACATGGAATCGACTTTCCCTATCTTCTGGCAATGCTGCACGGCAGTTTCATGTCTCGCACGAACTCCATCGCGGTTCCGGGAAACAAATTTGACCTTGCCATGCGATTGATTTTGACGCCGGTCATTCTGCAATTGATCGAACGCAAGCGGCGGGCCACCCGATGAACGCCCGCTTCCGCTCCATTCATAACCGCACCCCAACTGGGTACATCACGGGATCAGGATTTATTCAATGGCACGCATAACACTACGGCAACTACTCGATCACGCGGCAGAGCGCGGTTACGGCGTTCCCGCCTTTAATGTTAACAGCATGGAACAGATACTGGCGATCATGGGGGCTGCCGCGGCAACCAACTCGCCCGTGATCCTGCAAGCCTCTCGCGGTGCCCGCAGCTATGCCGGCGATATCATGCTTGCGAAGATGATCGACGCGGCGGAAGCCATGTATCCGGGAATACCGATCTGTCTGCATCAGGATCACGGCAACGATGAAGGCACCTGCCTGTCGGCGATCCAGAACGGCTACACAAGCGTGATGATGGACGGGTCGTTGATGGCCGACGCAAAGACCCCGGCAAGCTACGAATATAACGTTGCCATCACCGCGCGCGTGACCGACATGGCGCACCGGGTTGGGGTGTCCGTTGAGGGTGAGCTTGGAGTCCTTGGCAGCCTCGAGACTGGCATGGGAGAAGCCGAAGACGGCCATGGCGCCGAAGGCAAGCTCTCGCACGATCAATTATTGACCGACCCTGATCAGGCAGTGGAATTTGTCCGCGCAACAAAGGTTGATGCACTGGCGGTAGCGATGGGGACATCGCACGGCGCCTACAAATTCTCACGCAAGCCGGACGGTGCGATTTTGGCACTTAATGTTGTCCGAGAAATCCATGAACGGATGCCCGGCCTGCATCTGGTGATGCACGGGTCATCGTCTGTGCCCCAGGATTTGCAGGAAGAGTTTAATCGCTTTGGTGGCAAGATGCCGCAAACATGGGGCGTACCGATTGAGGAAATTCTCGTCGGAATTAAACATGGTGTGCGCAAGGTGAACATCGACACCGATTGCCGGTTGGCAATGGCCGCTGCAATCCGCAAGGTTGCGACACAAAATGCTTCCGAATTCGATCCCGCGTCAGTTCATGAAGCCCGCGATGATTGCACTGCAGGAGCTTTGTAAATCGCGCTTTGAATCGTTCGGTACCGCGGGCCAAGCGTCTCGCCTGCGTCCCATGTCACTACCTGCCATGGCACGCCAATACGCCTCGGGAAGTCTCGATCCCGTTTTTTCCATCAGTCAAGCCGCGTAACGCTGGAGCATTAAAATGGATACAGTCATTCCAAACCCCACTACAAAATCAGAAACCGTTACTGGCAAGGACCGTTACCGCGCCGGTGTAATGGAATATCGCAAAATGGGCTATTGGGAGCCCGACTATGAGCCCAAAATCACTGACGTCATCGCCGTTTTTCGGGTTACACCGCAGGATGGTGTTGACCCGATCGAAGCCTCGGCGGCGGTTGCCGGAAAATCCTCAACGGCGACATGGACGGTGGTCTGGACCGATCGTCTGACAGCATCGGAAAAATACCGTGCGAAGTGCTATCGCGTCGATCCCGTGCCCAACGCGCCAGGCTCATACTTCGCTTATATCGCGTATGATCTTGACTTGTTTGAACCGGGCTCGATTTCCAATCTCTCCGCATCGATTATCGGAAATGTATTTGGTTTCAAACCTCTCAAAGCATTGCGCCTGGAAGACATGCGCCTGCCGGTGGCCTACGTGAAAACCTTCGACGGTCCATCCACAGGCATTGTTGTTGAGCGCGAACGGCTCGACAAATTCGGTCGCCCGCTTTTAGGAGCGACAGTAAAGCCAAAGCTCGGTCTTTCCGGGCGTAACTATGGCCGCGTTGTTTATGAAGCCCTGAAAGGTGGCCTCGACTTCACCAAAGACGACGAAAACATCAATTCACAGCCTTTCATGCATTGGCGCGACCGGTTTTTGTATTGCATGGAAGCGGTGAATAAAGCGCAGGCCGCGACTGGTGAAGTAAAAGGGACGTATCTGAACATCACCGCTGGTACCATGGAAGATATGTACGAGCGGGCGGAATTCGCCAAATCTCTCGGCTCCGTGATTGTCATGATCGACTTGGTTATTGGCTATACGGCCATCCAATCAATGTCCAAATGGTGCCGTAAGAACGATATGATCCTCCACCTCCACCGCGCCGGCCATGGCACATATACGCGCCAGAAGCTGCACGGAATGTCCTTCAGGGTCATTTCGAAATGGATGCGCCTTGCTGGTGTTGACCATATCCATGCAGGCACAGTCGTAGGTAAACTTGAAGGCGACCCGAAGACAACTGCTGGTTTTTACGATATTCTGCGCGAAGACAAAAACCAGATGAACCTGGAACACGGTGTGTTTTTCGAACAGGATTGGGCTAGCACCCGTAAGGTGATGCCGGTGGCCTCTGGTGGTATTCATTTAGGACAGATGCATGAGCTGTTGCACCTGTTGAAGGATGACGTTGTGCTTCAGTTTGGCGGCGGCACAATCGGGCATCCACTTGGCATTGCCGCCGGTGCAACCGCAAACCGGGTAGCGCTTGAATCTATGGTTCTTGCCCGTAACGAAGGCCGGGAAATTATGAAAGAAGGACCGGAGATACTTAAAAACGCGGCGCGCACCTGCCTTCCGCTTCGGCAGGCCTTGGATACCTGGGGCGACGTGACATTCAATTACACATCGACGGACACTCCCGATTTCGTGCCCCTCGCTGTACCTGCTTATTAAGGAGTTTTCCAATGCGCGTTACGCAAGGTTGTTTTTCATATCTTCCGGACCTCACGGACATACAGATATCCAAGCAAATTCAATATTGCCTCGATAATGGCTGGGCCGTGAGCTTTGAATACACAGACGACCCTCATCCCCGGAACACATACTGGGATATGTGGGGCCACCCGATGTTCGATATTCGCGATGCCAAGGCGATTATGGGAGAGCTCAATGAATGTCGCCGCATGCACAGCGAATGTTACATCCGGCTTTGTGCATTTGATTCGACACATACGTGGGAGTCGCTGCGGATGTCGTTCATTGTTCAGCGCCCGAGTAATGAGCCTGGCTTCATGCTGGCACGCCATGAAACCGATGGCCGCAATATTCGTTACGAAACACGCGCTTACGTAATGGAGAAGCCAGAAGGCTCACGTTACGGATAGAACTTTTTAACGCTGGATGAGGAAACGAACAAAAATGTCCGCCGCCTTAGAAACATCGATTACCCCTGGGGCCATGATTGACCTCAAGGCGGAGTTTGCCAGTGCAGGAATCACTGACATTCTGGACGCGCTTGACCACGACCTCGTCGGCCTCAGGCCGGTGAAGTCGCGTATCAGGGAAATTGCCTCACTGTTGTTGGTCGAACGCGTTCGCAAGACGCTTGGATTCACAACCGATGCACCGACGCTGCATATGTCATTCACCGGCAATCCGGGTACTGGAAAAACCACCGTGGCGTTGCGGATGGCGGGTATTTTAAAGGCCCTTGGCTTTGTTCGCCAAGGGCAGTTAATCTCCGTCACACGCGACGACCTCGTTGGTCAGTATATCGGTCACACCGCCCCAAAAACCAAGGAGATTCTAAAAAAGGCAATTGGTGGCGTACTTTTTATCGACGAAGCCTACTATCTGTATCGGCCTGATAACGAACGTGATTATGGCCAGGAGGCGATCGAGATTCTTCTCCAGGTCATGGAGAATCAACGGGAGGATCTGGTCGTTATTCTTGCCGGCTATACCGATCGGATGGAAAAGTTTTTTACCATAAATCCTGGCTTCCGCTCGCGGATTGCTCATCATATCGACTTCCCTGATTACGAAGACGAAGAGTTGTTGTCTATTAGTGAGACAATGCTGGCGCGGCAAAATTATCGGCTAAGCCCCGCAGCACGGCAGGCTATGTGCGCCTATATCGAACGACGCCGTACACAACCGTATTTTTCTAATGCACGCTCAATCCGCAATGCGTTGGACCGCGCACGGCTGCGCCAGGCAAACCGATTAATCGCCCACAACGGGCCTATTAACGTCGAGGCGCTGATGATGATTGAACCTGAGGACATTCTGGTCAGCCGGGTTTTCAACGATCCACCAAATGGTGTTGGGTTTTC
>CAVUED010000010.1:0-10012 GCA_963740445.1 uncultured Alphaproteobacteria bacterium | reverse complement strand
CTGGCACAAGCGGAGAACTTTGGATTATCGGTAGTAGGAACCACGCTTAATTTTGGACCATCATCATCGAGTCCGCCGGTATTTGTTACGCCCCGGAATTTCGTGGATCTGACGCTCGATATGGCGACCACATTGCCGACGGCAGCTACCGTGAGATCCTGGAACACCCGAAACAAGGCCGTGGTGTGCGAAGCCGAAGGCACGGGAATGGGGACGACGATCATCAGGCCGAACTCACGACAGCGCAGGCTCAGAGGGTCGCAACGAACCATCTCGCGACGCTTGGACAACACGGCACGATTTTGGCCGGCACGATGCCGGCCGATGTTACGTTGGCTCCAGGAGACCAATTGGTGCTGACCGGACCGACTCCCCGCTCGATCAAACATATACGGTTTTCGCAATGCTTAGGGCGTTGCGGGGACGGTCAGGCTTCACGCAAACAGTCCGCGCCTACGCCGCGACTTAAAGGATAAGCATGGATCAGTTCTGGAACTTGGTGAAGGCCCATGCTGGGGGCCTGGACGGAGCTTACGGGCGTGGCGCGCTTCGGCCTGGTCTCAAGCTTTGACCCCCACGGCCTATGCGGCCAGGGTGCTCATCCAGCCTGAGAATGTGCTGAGTGGCTGGCTGCCGATCCTCTCCCTGGGTCGGTGCTGGGTGGGGGTTGGCGGCACCGCTTAATCCCGGTGCCCAGGTGCTTGTGATCGCGCAGGAAGGTGATGCCGAACAGGGCGTGATTATTGGGGCGGTCTGGTCGGCCGTGGATAAGCCGATGGCCGCACCGGCTGGCGAACTATGGTTAAGGCATCAGAGCGGGGAGTTTCCTGAAATTGCACATGACGGAACGATTGCGCTACAAGGGCACCGGTTGTAAATGTAACCGGCAACCTGGTTGTCGAGCGGTGATATCTCCCGACCAGAATGGCGCACATGGCACGGTTGCTGCCTTGCGTAACGTATATGACACGCATCCCCCACGCGGACCGCAGGTGGTGATTCGGCCTGCTTTCAGTGACCGTGTAATGGCGGACCTTGTTTTGCAATTTGGCGGAGATTTCTTCGTGGGGCAACCGGTGATTTGCTGCTGACGGATGGTGCGGCACGCTTCCCCAGCAGCGTGTGCTGCTGCGCTTTCTTACCAATCCCGGGGATTACATTTGGCAGATTTCGCTCAGTGCCGCTGGGCAGTTCATTGGCCAGCCTGGTGCACCGGCTTCTATACACGGTGTGGCGCGCGCGCAGATGTTATTGGAAGCAACGGTGGCGCTGACCCCTGCACCGGCGATCAATACGACGGTCGGCGATGATGGCATGGTGATGTTGTCATTGAGTTACGCGGACGCTTTGAAGCGGACAGACCGCCCTCCTCACATTCACTCTGTAGGTTTTTATGAAATTATCGCTGCAAAATTTACGTGTGAGGGGATGCGCTCCTCTGTGCAAGGCGCTGCGCAAAGCCTGCTGGATTTGTACTGTTGGTTCCGTGTTGCGCGCGCAATTCTGGACCGTTTACGCCTCCATCGCGCTCTGGCTGCAATGGCTGATCGTGCAAGTATTGGCGACGACGCGGCTGGCAACCAGCCTGGGCGCGGATTGTGACAGTTTTGGCGCGGATTTCTGATTCGCGCCTTGCCGCGGTGGCAGCAACCGGCCAGGTTACGTTCGCGCGTTTCACTCCCAGCATAGCGGCGTTCATTCCGCTTGGAACCAGTGTTTCCACCGCGGCCAACACGCAGGGATTTTTTGTGGTCGCCGATCCTGCCAATGCCGCCTATAGCGCAGCAGCTAGTGGCTACACACTGGCAGCGGGTGTCGCCAGCCTCAACGTGGCTGTTATGGCAAGTGTCGCCGGCAGTGCCGGGAATGTGCAGCCAGGCGCCATCGCATTGCTCAGCTCTGCTGTCTCGGGTGTGGACACTGTGACCAACACGGCGGCTTTAACTGGAGGTCTTGATACTGAAAGCGACGCCCGCCTTCCGCGCCCGGTTTGGCAATTACCTCGCAAGTCTCTCGCGCGCCACCAATATTGCCATAGGTTCGGCCATCGCCGGTATTCAGCAGGGGTTGAGTTACGCGATCAACGAAAACATCAACCAGACCGGCGCCGCACAGTTGGGGAATTTTGTTGTGACGGTCGATGATGGATCGGGCCATCCGCCAGCGAGCCTGCTTGGCACCGTACAACAGGCCGTGGATGCCGTCCGCCCAGTCGGTACCAGTTTCGCGGTGCAGGGGCCTGTGGTCGCGCCGGCCGATGTTGCGGTCACGCTTATCACCGCCGCAGGAGCTTCTTCGCACACAGCCGCCATAGCCGCTGTTGCCACCGCGATTGAAACATATATCGCCAGCCTGCCGGTAGGCGCCACATTGAGCTATACGAGGCTTGCCCAGTTGGCTTACACAGCCTCTGGCGCCGTCAACAATCTTTCCGGCCTCCTCCTGAATGGCGGTGCTATGGATCTGGTGCCGCCGCTTTTCGGCGTGGTTCGCGCTGGCACCGTGACGGTGGCCTAAACATGACCGGCGATACCAATGACATGCTGGCGCGGTTGAAGCTGGTTCTGCCGGCACGCTGGTTCTCCGATACCACGCCTATTCTGGATGCCGTACTCACGGGCCTGGCGAGCGCCTGGAGCGGGTTATATGCTTTGTTAAGCTACGTGCGGTCCCAGAGCCGCATCGCGACCGCGTCTGGAATTTTTCTGGACATTGCGTCGACCGATTATCTGGGAGATGCCCTGCCACGCCGCGCCACTGAAGCGGACGCGGCTTATAGAGCGCGGATACGGAGTAATCTACTCAGTCCGCGAGCAACACGGGCAAGCCTGGTGCAGATGCTCACCAATCTGACCGGCAGGGTGCCGATTATATTTGAACCGCTGAATGCGACGGATACCGGGGGCTATAATGTCAATCTCGGCTACAATATCTCTGGCGGATATGGCAGCGCTAATCTTCCCTACCGATTCTTCCTCAGGCGTATCGCCCGAACAATACGCCTATCAGCAATGCCGGCGGCTACAGCACAGGACCTGGCGGCTGATAATCAGGCGCCAATGTTTTATGCTGATACTGAGGAATTCGCCGGCACCGTGAGCGATGCCGAAATCTATGCCGCTGTAGCAGCGGTACTGCCCACTTCCAGCATCGCCTGGACGCAAATCTCCAACTGAGGATTATTCATGGACCGTAACATCGTCTATCCGGGGAGTATCCCACTGGATACGGATATTCTGTATCCTAACCGCAACGCCATGGTGGGGATCGCGGCCCTGACCGCCGCTACACTCGGGCGCAACATGGTGGTCGATGGGCTTGCCTGCACACCATCCGCGCCTGCCTCGCTCACGGTAAATGTCGCGCCCGGCAGCATCACGCAGCTCTCGACCGTTGACGCCACAGCCTTCGGTTCTCTGGCAGCGGATATCACGGACCAGATCATCAAGACCGGGATTAATCTGCAGACAACGAGTTTTACCCTGGCAGCGCCGGCAAGTTCTGGGCAGTCCATAAACTATCTGATAGAGGCGACATTTTCCGAAACCGACACCAATCCGGTTGTGTTGCCTTATGTAAACGCAGCAAATCCAAGCCAGCCCTATTCCGGTCCCGGAAATTCCGGCACGGCGCAAAACACGCAACGCATTCAGCGCGTTCAGCTACAAGGTTACGCCAGGTGCGGCAGCTTCCGCGGGCACACAGACAACGCCAGCGGTGGATAGCAATTGGGTCGGGCTGTATGTTGTCACCGTGAATTACGGTCAGTCGGCAATTACCGCGGATAACATAAGCACCATTCCGGGTGCTCCGTTCCTCGCTTATAAACTGCCGGCGCTGCGGCCTGGTTTTGCCACCATGCAGGTATTTACGGCATCCGGTAATTTCATCGTGCCGAACGGTGTGACCGCTGCGCGCGTTACTGTTATTGCCGGTGGAGGTTCCGGCGGATACCACAGTACCATGCCGAGCGGTGGCGGCGGCGCTGGTGGGCAGGCGATCGGCATTATCAATAATCTCACGCCGGGCCAGACGATAGCCGTGACCGTCGGTTTGGGAGGCGCCGCACCGACCGCTACGGGCGTTGGCAATAGCGGTGGCACATCGAGCTTCGGTGCTTACATGCTGGCCTATGGCGGGGTGGGCGGCAATGGTGGAACGGCCACCACTTTCTCGAATGCCGGTGGTGCCGGTGGCCATGGTTCGGGTGGACAGGTCAATGTCAGCGGTTCCGTTGGCACCGACGCCATTGTCGTTGCCTGCCGTGGTGGCGATGGGGGCGGCCCTGGCAATGGCCGCGGCGCCAGTGGCCCTGACGTTGGTATTGACGCGCCTGGGTATGGCGGCGGTGGTGGTGGCGGCGGTACCACGACCGGTGCCAGTCCGGCCGGGTATCCAGGCGGGGCGGGTGGGGCCGGCATCGTTATTGTTGAATATTAGGGAGCGCACCGATGACCACACCGGCCAGCCATTTATGGCGCCCGTCGAATGCTCGTTACGTACAGGTCGACGGTTTTGTTCCCACACCGCGCGGTCCGCAGATTCCGCCACCCAAAGCACTGGCATGGCCAGCGAAGGATCCTGGCGATACGCTGGATTATGTTTTTGATATTTCGCCCGCACTGACAGCGAACCCAGGTGACACCATCAGCACGCTGGATGTCACGGTGAGCCCGAACAATCCCGGCGATCTCACGTTGGCTTCGTCCTCCGCCGATGGTCCGCGCGCGGTGCTATGGCTGACCGGCGGCCAGGCGCTGACAACCTACACTGTCACGGTCAGCATCACGACCACTGGCGGCCGGACACTTGCGCGCAGCGTGGCGCTACCGGTTATTGCGCTTGCCTCCGTGCCGGCGCCGGCCAACGCACTGATGATATCTGCTGGTCAGGCCCTGACCGACCCAACTGGTACCCCCCTTACAACTGTTTGAGGTATTTGCCGCATGACGACAATTGGACAACTGCCTCCCGCAAGCTCGGTCTCTGATAGCGACCTGGTTGCGATATTTCAAAACCAACAAACTTTGTCGGCCACAAGAGCGCAATTTCTTGCCGGCGTGCAGGCCGAGCTGACGCTGCCCGCCAATACGCTGCTTGGTGGTTTGGGGCCAGGCACGACCGCGGTCACGCCAATCACGATCGGGGCTAATCTCTCGGTTAATGGCACCACGTTGTCAGCTACCGCGGCACCCTTTGAAATTCCGACTCTTACCATCGGCGCACCGCCGGGGGCGAGTGACATCGTACCCATCGGGCAAGCGGGCGCCAATGCCGGCGTCTCTTATGCGAATTTTCTCGGCGCGATGGGCGGTGTGCCTGGCCTGCCCGGTGGCGCGCTTACCGCAACGGCAAGCGGCGCCACAACAGCCAGAACGATCGATGCCCTGGTAAGCAATGCCGTATCCATCGAAGATTTCGGTGCGAAGGGCGACGGCATCACCGACGATAGCGCCGCGTTGCTTGCGGCGATTGCGAGTGGCGCGCCTGTGCGATTTGGTGCAAAAACCTACGCCATTGCCGGCGAGTGTGACATCACCGGCATGTCTTGCACATTGCTCGGTGTACCGGGTCTGACCATTCTCACTCGTCCCGCGCAATCGAAACTCGGGACGTCGGTTACCGCTGCCTGGATCAGTATTTCCGCCGCCACGCTCTTCATGGATGGCATTATCTTCGATGCCAATAGCACCATCACGGCGAATACATTCTCGGTTCTTATTCAGGCTGCTTGCACGAAATCGTCGATAACGCGATGCCTGTTCCGCAATGCGAAGGGTCCGACCAATGGTTCTGGCCTGACTTATCTCGCCAACGATCCCACGACCACTCAACACCATGTCGATGGCTGTGAATTCACGGCGAATACAGCCCACGGGTTTTACGGTCAGGCATTGGATGCGCTCAGCCTTACCAATTGCCGCGCCCATGATAACAACGGCAACGGCATTAATGTTGATAGCGAGGATCCGACATTTACCCTGAAAATACGCGCGCTGCATGTGATTGGGAATACATGCTGGAATAATAACTGCGGGATCATCGTAGGTAACTTCAATGCCACGAACATAAACGTACAGCCCTTCACTTATGGCAACACCAACCCGGATGTTCTGGGCGCCGTGATCGCGAGCAATAATTGCTACACGAACCGGGAATACGGAATCTATGTTTCCGGCCGTAATATTCTGGTTTCTGGCAATCTTTGCACCAATAACAGCTCAATCGCCACGGGTGGTGCAGGTATTCTGTGTGATACAGGATATTGCAAAGTAACTGGCAATATGATCTCCGGTGCGTCAGCCTTTGGAATTGACTGTGGCGGCTCGATTTATACTGAAGTGGACAGCAATTACATCAATGGCGCGTTGATTGGATTGAACATCGGTGGTGGGCAGTATTGCACGGCGCGTGGCAACTTCATTCAGGATTCCACGGGGATATCACTTGCGGTTCAGAATGTGGAAGCCGATGGCGGTGGCGATAATTTTGGTCTCGCCTGCACCGATCTTTCAATCATCGGAAATTGGATAAATTACAGCGGTAATGTCGTCGGCATCATGATCCGTGACGCCGCACAGAATATCCTCGTGGCGGATAATATCATTGTTGGTGATGCCGGAGCTAATCTGACAAATGCGATTTCGGCTTATACAGACTCGGTCATTATTCGCGGAAATCTTCTGAATTTCAAGCCGCGCTGGCCGGTAAACCCGGCCAGTGTTAATGGTGTGTATACGCTTATTGTGCCGGATATTGTCGATACCGTGAGTATTTCACAATCCTCCGCCCCGGTGACAAGTATCATCACCTCGCAGGCGAGTCTCATGGCGGGGCAGATTACGTTCGTGAAAATCGTCAATGCGGGTCTTGGATATACAACCGCGACGGTCAGTTTTAGTGGCACCGGCACAGGTGCCGCTGCCACGGCCAAGATCTCCGGTGGTAAGATCATTGGTATCCAAATGAGCAATTTTGGCTCGGGTTATGGGGCAGGGACGACTGTAACCATCACTGGCAATGGCGGCGGCGCGACCGCAACGGCACAGGTCGGTTTGCCGATTTTACAAAACCGGCAGCTTACCATCGATTGCCTGGCAGCCACGACATTCGCGACCAGTGGTGCCTCACCGGCACAGAGCAACTGGACTGGCGCTCCGATCACCATTCCCGCCGGTGCCAGCATCGACTGGGTTGGCAATAATGGTGGCTGGCGTGCCGCCAGGTTCTCGCAAAGTGATTACGTATCTCCTAACGGTGACGGCAGCCTCACGCTGCGGACGCAATCGGGTGATATTTCGTTGCATCCCGCAGGCAACGGTGTGGTCCGTATCCTTTCGGATGCTGAGTCCACCGGTGCTGTCGAACTGATCGGCCGGGGGTCGCCATTAAATGCGATTTCCGCGCCCGCAGGTTCGACCTTTCGAAATCTGAATGGTGGCGTTGGCAGCACATTTTGGGTGAAACAGGCAGGTACAGGTTCAACAAACTGGGTCGCTGTCGCTTAGCGCACGATCCGACACCAAGGGCCATTTAGAATGCCCCTTGGTAGCAGGTGGAAATAAAACGTCAAAGACTGCTGGCGATTTTGGCCACGCCACCAAAAACATTTAGCTTAACATGAAAGTTCGTGCGCAATGACAACGATTGCCCAACTGCCGCCCGCTACTACGGTCGGGGCCAGCGATCTGCTGCCGCTCTCTCAGTCAGGGTTGCTTTATTCCGTTACCGTATCGCAGCTCACAGCTAATATGCAGACGCTCATCAGCGTGCCGACCGGTGATTTGCTTGGCCGTCAGAGCGTCGGTGCCGGCGCGCCGGAGAGCATAGGTCTTGGCACCGGTCTTGCGTTAAATGGGGGTACGCTCGCCGCGAATGGTGCTGACCATGCGAGCTTCCCGGTACAGAGCGCCATGTCGTTGTCGGACGAAATTGTTATCAGCGCGAACAGCGCTCCAGGCCTGTTGCCGGTTACGGCATTACGTGGGTTGTTCTCGGCTGGCACTGGTGTTTCGATCGATGGCAACGGCGTTATCACGGTGACGGCTTCGGCGGTTGCCGGCCCGGCTGGTCCACAGGGTGCGAGCCGGCCCTACCGGTCCGGCGGGCGCTACAGGCCCTGCTGGTGCCGGGCTTGCAGGCCCAGCTGCTGGCAATTCGGCAAGCTCCATTGGTGCGTCCGACTATGTGGCGCTATGGCAAAATGGTGCGCTGGCCTGGATGCCCTATGGCCAGTTTCTTGGTGGTCAGACGATTGACCAGCTTCCCGCCGCAGGCCCGGTGGCCGATAGCGATGAACTGTTGGTCGCGCAAGGGAGCAACACACTCAGCGTGCAGAGTTTTGGCGCCATCTGGACCTACATGCAGAATAAAATACCAAGCATGCAGCAGGGGGTGGTCGAGCTCACCAGCAATACGGTGTTAGAACTCTACCGAACACAATAACCGTATCCTCATCGCCAGTGCCGCCATTACGCTCACGGCGAATTTTGCCAATATGGGGCCCGGGTTTTCCTGCACACTCATTAATCTCGCCCCCGGCTCCGTTACGATGGGAACTGGCATCTCCTCGGGTTCAGGCAGTACGATCCTGCCGCCTGGCGCGGCGACAACCCTGCTGGGATTGAGTTATTCAGGTGGTTCGCTGGTTTGGTGGAGTGGCGTGGTGCCAAACGCGCCAACCCTGACCGTCGGCTCGATCATGGCCCCGGCGCTCAATACGGCGTTCACCGTAATGGGTGGCGTATTCAACGACGCACCAACGGCACTCGATTATTCGACGGATGGCGGCGCCACATGGCTCGTGGCACCGAGCCCGGTGATAACGGCGAACGCCTATAGCTTCACCGCTGCGGGCCTTCCCGCAGGCACCTACGCCATTCGTGTGCGCGACCATGCCAATGTTGCCGTTATCGGTGTTTCCAACAGCTTTACCATCAACGCGCCTTCCATCAGCCTAGCCTCGGTGCCCAGCACGGCGCCGCTGAACATGCCGATTGCTCTCTCCGGTACTGTGTCGCCTGCCAATTACGCGGTGCAAGCGGGCTTCTCTACGAGCAACACCACGCCGCCCACGTCGTGGGTCAATGCCGTCGTCAGTAATGGCGTGTGGACCGGGAGCCTCACCCCTGTGACCGCCGGCACGTTTTATGTCTGGGCCGAGCAGGAAACGGACACCACAGTCCAGGCCATCTCCGGCGCGGTCACCATTGTGGCGGCGTCCATCAGCATCAGCGGCCCGGCGACAGGCGCGGCCGGA
This sequence comes from uncultured Alphaproteobacteria bacterium, assembly GCA_963740445.1. Classification (GTDB taxonomy): domain Bacteria; phylum Pseudomonadota; class Alphaproteobacteria; order Acetobacterales; family Acetobacteraceae; genus Acidocella. The sequence continues at coordinate 753 of CAVUED010000010.1, read as the reverse complement.
ACTGCCCTGACGGTCACAGGCGCGGTCAGCCCGGCGGGTGATGCGGTGAATGTACAATTGGCAACGCAGAACACGGCGGCGCCTACCTCCGGCTGGACCGCGGTGAGCAACACGGCCGGCAGCTTCACCGCCGCCCTTACCCCCGCAGCGGCGGGAACCTATTATGCCTGGGCGCAGAATTCCACCACGGGCCTCAGTGCGGTGTCTTCTGCTATCGCGGTGTCAGCAGCGCCCGCGCTGACATACGGCATCAACAACCCTGGTGGCAGTTATGTTCATGGTGTTAGTACGATCCCGCTGAATGGCGCGGTCACGCCAGCACAAAATATCGCCACACAGGTAGCGCTCTCTACCTCCAACACAGTGGTGCCAAGCTCGGGTTGCGGAGGCTGCAACGCTCATCCAATCCAACTCGCTCTGGGCGGTCACTACACCACGCCCACGACCGCCGGGACCTATTACGTCTGGGTCGAGACCGCCGCTGGCGGCAGCTCGACGGTCAGCACCTTCACCATTTCGGTTACCTGACGCATGACAATGCTGTTTAATGCTTCCGGCTCGCCATTGGCGGCCGGACCGGGGAAGCGTGCTTTGGTGGCACCTTTGCCGCCGGGCAGCGTGCCGCCAGCGGGCTTGTTCACCGGCCCTTATCCGTCCGCCATTACGGGCCTGTCCGGCTGGTGGGATGCCGGGCTTTTAAATGGTCTTCAGGATATCACGGGCGCGCCGCTGGCTGCCAATAATGCGGTTGTT
>CAVUED010000009.1:0-25939 GCA_963740445.1 uncultured Alphaproteobacteria bacterium | reverse complement strand
TTGCCCAACTCCTTGCTGCATTGCTGAAATCTGCATGACACTCCCACGGCTCACCCCTCAACACGCCCTCTTTCTCGATGTCGACGGCACGCTCATCGACCTCGCCGCCACGCCCGACGCCGTCATCATCCCGCCCGGCCTGCCGGAAACACTGCGCCATCTGCAACAAACACTCGCCGGCGCACTCGCCATCCTATCGGGGCGCAAAACTCTCCGATATCGATTTTCTGCTCCGCCCCGGCCTGGCCTGTGCCGCCGAGCATGGGATGATCCTGCGTGACGCCGCCGGAAACATTACCCGCACGGTGCCGCGCCTAGCCGCCTATGACCATTGGCGGCAAATCTTCAACCGCTACGCACAAGCCATGCCCGGTATCCTAGTCGAGGAAAAGGAATTCAGCCTTGTCCTGCACTACCGCCGCGCTCCGGAACACGAAGCCGAACTCCGCCAGCTCGCCGAACGCCTGATCGGTGAATGCGACGATGCCGTCCTGCTTCCCGCCCACTGCGCCTTCGAACTCAAACCGCGCGGCGGCAATAAAGCCGACGCCCTTGCCAGCTTCATGGAACAGCCCCCCTTCGCCGGCCGCATACCCATCTTCATCGGCGATGATGTCACCGATGAACCCGCCATCGCCAAAGCCAAGGAACTCGGCGGCCACGGCCTCCACGTCGCGCATGATTTTGGCGGTAAAACCGCAGCGGTGCTGAAGTGGCTGAGCCAGTAATCCCTTTATTTGGCGCGCGCCCGCCCCGCCAGCCCCGCGCGCGATACCTGCGGCTTTCTTGCCTACCCTCCCCGCATCGCCTCGATTTTATCCCATATGGCGCCGGCGAGGTTAGCGCCATCGAAGCGCGCGATTTGTTGTATTCCAGTGGGCGAGGTGACGTTGATCTCCGTGAGATAGCCGCCGATCACGTCGATGCCGGTAAACAGCAGGCCTTCCTTTTTGAGGGTGGGGCCAATCGCCGCGCATATCTCGACCTCGCGCGGCGTGAGGGTGGCGGCCTCTGGCCGGCCGCCGGCATGTATATTCGAGCGGCTGTCTCCCGCCGCCGGCACACGGTTAAGGGCGCCTAAGGGCTCGCCGTCGATCAGGATAATGCGCTTATCGCCCAGGCGCACCGCTGGCTCATAGCGCTGCACCATCAGCGGCTCGCGCGAGGCGGCAAAAAACATATCCAACAACGAGCCAAGGTTTTCGTCATCGGGTTTGATCCGGAACACGCCGATCCCGCCATTGCCGAACAGCGGTTTGACGATGATATCACCGTGCAGCTTGCGAAAGTCTTTAATCGCCTCGCGGTCCCAGGCGATCAGGGTGGGCGGCATCAGGTCGGGAAAATGCGTGACGAGGAGTTTTTCCGGCGCGTTGCGCACGGCGGCGGGGTTGTTCACCACCAGGGTTTTCGGGTGGATATGCTCCAGCAGATGCGTGGCGGTGATATAGGCCATGTCGAAGGGCGGGTCCTGGCGCATCAGCACCACGTCCATTTCCGCCAGGTTCACGGTTTTCTCCGGCCCGAATTCGTAATGCGCGCCAGCGATATTTTTCACTGTCACCGGCTTTATGCGGGCTTTCAAGGTCGCCCCATCCAGCCACATATGGTGCACCTCGTAATGCCAGAGCGCATGGCCGCGCGATTGCGCTTCCAGCATCAGGGCAAAGGTGGAATCCCCCGTGATGTCGATGCCGTGCATCGGGTCCATCTGCACTGCGATTTTCAAGCCCGGCATATGATCCTCAATCCATGTTTGGGATCACGCTATCAGGAGGAGGCCTGGTGCTCCAGAGCCCGCCCATTCGCCGCGTTGGTCACCCTGTGCTGCAGGCTTGCCATGCAGCGTGCTGGATCGCCATCATCCGGCACGGCATCGGCGACGCGCGGAACACCCGCATGGTCCGTATATAATATAAGGTTCAGCCCGCACACAGCGGAGTGGTACAGCCAGACCTGCGCCGTGCCATCGACCCGCAGCAGTGCTGGCTGGCCGAATTCGGCGTTTAACATCGTGGGGGTGGCTCCAACCAGGCCATGGGCATTCAGCAGCATAGCGGGCGTTGTAGCGGCGGTTTGTGCCGGCATGGTCGCGCAACCGGCAAGGCTGATGACCCCCAAAGCCGCGCCTGCCAGTCGAAATTTTTTCCGCCGCCCCATGCGTCCCCCGACTTCCGGTATCCGCCCATAGATATACCAAATGATTAACTCATTGGTAGGTCCCTTGTCATGTGAAAATCAAAGTTTAATGCTGCGTTGCATTATTTATTTTGTCATAATGAATTCAACGAGTCGCCTTATTCATGCCTTTCTCGCCTGTCAGTTTATGATCATGGATCGTTAGTCCTGAATTACGCAACAACGGAGAGCCAAGATGCCCGCGAAGATGCCGATTACGGAAGCTGAACTCCGCAGCGCGGTGATGGACCGCCTGATCGCCGCCTCGCTGAGCGATGGCAAATCCGCCCTCGAAGCCACTCTCGCACGCTGGCGCTCGATTGGCGTGCAACCCGCCGATACCGGCAACAGCACGGCAAGCGCCTCCTAACCACGCGCAAACCCAATGGACATCATCTATTCCGCCGACCATCTTTGTCATCAAAGTCCGGGTGAACTGCTGTACGGCGCGTTCGTCCCAGCCTTTGAGAAGCCCGAGCGAGCCGAGCTGGTCCTCGCCAGGGTAAACGAAGTCCAGCTCGGCCCGGTTCGCGCGCCAGATGTTTTCCCCGTAGAAGCCCTCACCCGTGTGCATGTTCCGGGGATGGTGGCGCTCCTGCAATCAGCATCTCAGGAGTGGCTGGCCATGGGCCGCGACGGCGCTGCCTATCCCTACACCTGGGGCGCGCGCGGCATGCGGGCCGACCGTGTACCGAAAAACCTCGACGGGCGGCTGGCCTATTACAGTTTCGATTGCGGGACACCGATCACCGCAACCAGTTGGAAAGCGATTAAATCCTCCGCCGACGTCGCGCTGACGGGTGCCGCCCTCATAACATCCGGCGCTGGTTGCGCCTTCGCGCTCTGCCGGCCGCCGGGGCACCATGCGGGGTCGGACCACTATGGCGGCTATTGTTTTTTGAACAATGCCGCAATCGCTGCGCAAAAATTGTTGGATGACGGCGCGCGGCGCGTTGCCATCCTCGATGTCGACTATCATCACGGCAACGGCACGCAACAGATATTTTATGCCCGCAACGATGTGCTGCTGGTCTCGCTGCATGGCGATCCTGACCAGGAATACCCCTATCTTCTCGGTTTCGCGGATGAAACCGGGGCGGGTAATGGCGAAGGTTATAACCTGAATTTTCCCCTGCCCTGGGGTACCGCATGGCCTGCCTGGTCGGCAGCGCTCGAGGCCGGGCTGAAGCGCATCGTCAATTACGCGCCGGATGCCGTGGTGGTCTCGCTCGGCGTCGACACCTATAAACACGACCCGATTTCGCAGTTTCTGCTAGACCACGAGCATTTCACCCTGATGGGCGAGCGGATCGCCACGCTGCGCAAACCCACTCTTTTCGTGATGGAGGGTGGCTACGCGGTGGCGGAAATCGGCATCAATGCGGTGAACGTGCTGACCGGGTTCTTGAACGGCCGGACCTAGAGCGCGATCATTATTCAGACTTGAGATGCGCGATCAGCCGTTCCGTCGCGGTTGCCTTGTCCACCCGCTCCAGCGCACCGTATTCAGCCGCCAGTCGATCCAAGGCCAACTCATAAATCTGGCGCTCGGAAAAACTCTGGTCGGGCTGGCCGGCATTCCGGTGCAGGTCGCGCACCACCTCGGCGATGGCCGCCGGGTCACCGGAATTGATCTTGGCCTCATATTCCTGCGCGCGGCGGGACCACATGGTGCGTTTGATCCGCGCCCGGCCTTTAAGGACCGCCAGCACATCGTCGAATTGCTTGGGTGAGGCGAGCTTGCGTAAGCCCGCGGTGCGCGCCTTGTTGGTTGGCACGCGCAGCTTCATCCGGTTTTCATCGAAGGTGATATGGATGAGTTCAAGCGTATGCCCGGCGATCTCCTCGGTCGCGATGCGCTCCACCCGGCCGACGCCATGCGTCGGATAGACCACATAATCGCCATCCACGAAAATCTCGGCTTTCGCCATGGCCCGCGGCGGGGTCATCGGGCGCATCGGCCCGGCCGGCACACCGGAATGGGAGATCGGCGCTACCGGCACTGCGGCCTTCGGGGCTTCGACCACGGGCTCCGGCATAGGCTTCACGGCGGGTTTGGCAGTTTTGTCCGTGGATTTTTGGGCGGGTTTTTGGGCTTGTTTCGGAGGGGCGGTTGTCACTTCATTTACCGGTTCAGTTGAAAGTTTGGCGGGCTTTTTTGCCGCCATGGATCTCGGCTTTCCACTCATGACAACTCCGCTACAATCGTGAGCCGGGCGCAGCACTGAGTGCACCCGGTTCATGCAATTGTCTTATAGCAGAAATTTGGCCGCCCGTCACGGGTGGCCGGGCAAGGGCTATCCGGGTTAGGGTTTGCCCGGCTCTGGAGAGAGCAGGGCTTCCTTGCCGGGCTTGTCCTTCCATTCATCCGCGTCGTCCGGCGGGGTGCCCTTGCGGGTGATGTTCGGCCAGGATTTCGCAAAATCCCGGTTCCGCTCGATCCATGCGGTGGCGCGGTCGTCGCTATCGGGCAGGATGGCCTCGGCCGGGCATTCCGGCTCGCACACGCCGCAATCGATGCACTCGTCCGGGTGGATCACCAGCATGTTCTCGCCGACATAAAAGCAGTCGACCGGGCAGACTTCCACGCAATCCATGAATTTGCACTTGATGCAGTTTTCGGTGACCACATAGGTCATCAGGCACTCCTAATACGGTGGCTAATACGATGACGGATTTGCGCCGGATATGCGCGACGTTCGGGAATTAGGCAAGCAACGCGGTTTGTCGGGCAGCCCAGCGTTTTTCGGCGGATGGCCGGGATAGAGCCATGGTCTCACTTCGCGATTTCCTTATACAATAACTGTATACAATAACTGGGCCTGGGCCGCACCCTCCCGGCGTTTGGCCAGGGCCAGAACCTGCACCACGATGACGCCGCGCGGCAGGGGCAAGGTGAGGATGTCGCCGGGCCGCAAGCGGGCATGGGGTTTTTCGGTCGGCTGACGGTTGATGCGCAGCCCGCCTTTTTCGACGAGTGCTACCGCGACCGCCCGGGTTTTGCAGAACCGAGCAAAAAACAGGAATTTATCCAGCCTTTGCCAGCCGGTATCCTCTTCCTCCATCAGCGCGCGGTACGCCTCAGAACCGCGAGAGCGGCGAAAGGGTTATCCTCGGAGACCGGGACCGGCGGCGGTGGCGGCGCCGCGGGCGGCCGGGGTTCCATTTTACGGCGGGCCAGCATCGGCGGTGCCGGCGGGCCGTAATATTTTGCGCTTAAGGTGGCGGCGGGAACGATCCTGAACCCCAGCACGTGCAGCACCGGCGAGAGTTGCTCGGGCTTCAGCCCCATGCGCGAGCCGAGATTAGGGGGCAGCAAGATCGGGTGCTTGCGGAGCAAAAAATACATCTCCCGCACCAGTTTCTCGGCAATGTCCAGCCGCACCATCACCGGGCCGGCGGGTAGCCAGCCCATGCTGAGCGCGAAATCCTCGCCCCAATTGCCCGGCATGGGCGCTGAGACCAGGCCGGCTTGGGGGAGTTCCGGCGGATTGCGGTCGTGCCAGACGCCCCAGAGCAGAGCCCGCAGTTTGGCGGCACCCGGTTTCAGCGCCACCGGCATGAAGAACGCGAACCGCCCGGCCTCGATGCCAAGTTTCTTCAACACCGGGCGCAATTCCTGCGCCACCGGCTCGGCCGGCATCACGCCGGAGGCTTCGCCCAGCCGGTGCATGACACCGCGCAGTTCCGGCACCGGGTCGGCCATCGCCGCCAGCAACGGCCCCAGCCGCCGCTCGGTCTCCGCCGCCAGATAGACACTGATGCGGGCGCGCAGGCGCTCACGCGCCAGCCCGTCCAGAAATTCCGAGTGCAGCATTTCCACCACCGGCTTCAGCAGGCTCGCCCCGCGCTTGAGCCGGGCGATCTTGGCGCCTTCCCAGACAATTTGCCGGTCATCGGTGAGGGTAAAAGCCTCATCGGCGGCACTTTCGGCGCGCAAAATGCGGCGCGGCATCTCCTGCCCCAGCGCCCGGCGGGCAGCACGCAGCACGAGCTTCTTCTCTGCCCCTTGCGTTGCCGGGTCGGGATGGAAGGTAAACCCCTCCACATGCCCCACCTCATGGCCCTCCACCAGCACCACGCCGCGGGTGGAAACCACAGCCTGCAACTCTTCCGCCTCTGAATCTTCCAGCCGTCTTGTCAAATGTGCCGCCCTCTTATCCACAAACCGCGCCATCAGCTTTACGTGCAGCGTGTCCGAAATTCTATCCTCTATCTCGCGCGCCCGCCTGGCCCAGGGCGTTGCATCGCGCATCCAGTCCGCCCGCGCCGTTATATACGCCCAAACACGCACATCGGTCAGCCGCTGCATCAGGGTATCGATATCGCCCTCGATTTTGTCCAGGGCCTCGATCTCACCCCGTACCCAGTCTTCGGGCAGTAGCTTGCTTCCCCGCAAATGCCCAAAAACCCGGCCGCAGAGCTTTACATGCGCGTCGGTCGCCAACTTGCGAAAATCAGGGATCTGGCACGCCTCCCAGAGCAACCTTGTCGCCGCCCTGCCCTGCGCCGCCTTTCTTATGTCCGCATCCACGTTCAGTGCGGCGAGGGTGAGCAGGTCGGTGGCATCCTGGCCGCGCACCAGTCCGGGCTTGCTGGGGGGCGTGGTAAGACTGTCCAGGAGCGCATCAACAGAGGTAAAATCCAGCTCTGAATTGCGCCAGGCGAGTTGCTCCAGAGGCTCGAAAGCATGCGCCTCCACTGACGCCACCAGCTCATCGCCCAGGGTTGCGCAATCCGCCGTCACGCCAAAAGTGCCATCGCGCATCCCTCTACCGGCCCGCCCGGCAATCTGCGCCACCTCAGGCGCTGTCAGCAGCCGGGGCCGGTGGCCGTCAAACTTGGAGAGGCCCGCGAACGCCACATGGTCGACATCCATGTTCAACCCCATGCCGATGGCATCCGTCGCCACCAGAAAATCCACTTCTTTTTCCTGATACAGCGCCACCTGGGCGTTGCGCGTGCGGGGGCTCAAGCGTCCCATCACCACCGCGCAGCCGCCACGCCGGCGGCGCACAGCCTCGGCGATGGCATAAACTTCCGCGCCCGAAAACGCGACAATGGCCGAGCGCGGCGGCAAACGCGATAATTTCACCGGCCCGGCGTAGCTTAATTCCGACAGCCGCGGCCGCGTCTCGATCTCCGCCTCCGGCACCAGCCGCTTCAGAAGTTTTCGAATGGTCTCAGCACCCAGGAACATGGTTTCCACCAAGCCGCGCGCATGCAAAAGCCGATCGGTGAACACATGCCCCCGGTCCGGGTCGGCGCAGAGCTGGATCTCATCCACCGCCAGGAATTCCACCTGCCGGTCGAGCGGCATGGCCTCCACCGTGCAGGAAAACCACTTTGCTCCCGGCGGCACGATCTTCTCTTCACCGGTAATCAGCGCCACGTTCTTAACGCCCTTGCGGGCCACCATGCGGTCGTAATTCTCGCGCGCCAGCAGGCGCAGCGGAAAGCCGATAATGCCGGAAGAATGCCCAAGCATCCGCTCGATCGCCAGATGCGTCTTGCCGGTATTGGTGGGGCCGAGCACGGCCTTCACCCTCGGGTGCGATCGCATCATGTTACCGCGTCGCGTGGCGATATAATGGGTGAATCGCCCCTAAAATATTGATCCGATGCGGATTTTCGTTTTTGCATGAACCATGGAGTGGCGCACTCAAAAACGACCCCGCTCGGGGAGACAGTCCAGACATGGATCTGATGTTATGGTGTTTGCGCGGGTTTGCAAGTTTTATGGCCGTAAATACGTTACGAAATGACAACATCACAGCCTGTCCAAATCATTATCACAAATGACATACTTGTCATGTTTCTGAAACGTACGCATTCACAACCCTGTCACGCTCGCCCGGTAGATACCCCTCCCTAAACAGGAGAGTTTCACATGAAAAGAACGGGTCTTCTTCTTGGCACCGCGTGCGGCACACTTATCGCCTGCTCCTCGCTGGCCTTCGCGCAGGACGCCAGCGCCCCAACCCCGATCCAGGGCATCAGCAAATCCGCCGCCGGCACCGCCGCCGCCGCGCGCACCGTCAAAATCCCGCTGAAATCAACCTACAGCGCCAGCGTCATCACCAAACAGATGATCGAGACCGCCTCGCCGATGAAAACCGCGCAGGACATTCTGGCGCGCGAACCCTCCATCTATGTCACCAACAACGGCCCCGGCGGCGTTAACCAGCAAGTGACGTTCCGCGCCTTCAATTCCGCTCAGTTCTCCGAGACCTATGACGGCATCGGCCTGAACGACGCGTTCAACGGCAGCGTCACCGCACAGGCGGACAACGACAATAATACGCTACTCACCAGCAATGATTTCAATTCCGTCCAGCTTTATCGCGGCATCAACAACCCGGCGGTGAACAGCTACAACTCGCTGGGCGGCACGGTTAATTACAGCCCCCGCGTGCCGACCGACACAGCCGGCAGCGAGGTCGGCGCCGGCTATGGCAGCTTCAACACCTTCAACTGGCACGCCACGCTGAACACCGGGCTGTATGACGGCGTGAAGCAGATCGTCTCCTTCGCGCGCCAGACCAGCAACGGCTGGACCCAGCAGGACAAGAACTCCGGCTCCAACCTGTACTACGGCCTGGACGCCCCGCTGAACGGCGGCAACACCAACATCTACGGCTCGTTCGTGTACAACACCAGCGCCGGTGACGTGAACCAGCTCATGCCGGTGGACCAGCTGCACCAGTTCGGCGACAGCTACCAGTTGCCAACCTCCGACTACTACAAGCAGAACACCTCAACGAACTTCGCGGCCATTGCCGGTATCACGCAGCAGTTCACCCCCTACCTGAGCGGCGATATCAAGGGTTTCGTTGCGGAAAACGACTACGTCCGCAACTCGTTCTGCAACAGGACGTTCGCCAACAGCTACAACTATCCGGTAAGCGATTGCAGCCATCGCCCGTATCATCTGTATGGCTACTATACCAACACGTTCGGCGTGCAGCCGAGCACGACGCTCGACTTGCCCTATAATACGGTGAAGTTGGGCAGCAATCTTACCTTCAGCCATCTGCATTCGCGCGAATTCTTCTCCGCCACCACGCCGGTGATCCCAAATCCGCAGCCCGATGGCAGCGGCAATGATTTTTGGAACGAGCATGACTATCGTACGCTTGGGTCGGTATATGTCCAAGATGAGATCAGCCTGTTAAATGACAAGCTGAAAATCACCCCCGGCGTGAAATATCTTTGGGCCATTACCAAGGATACGGACGAAGCCTCCTATTACTACTCGGTCACCGGCAGCGTATCGAATACGAATCATTACCTCTCACCGACCCTCGGGGCGAGTTATGAGATCATACCTGGCCTCGTCGCTTACGCCGCGTATGGCCAGAACGTGAAATTTCCTGAAATTACCTCCTATTACAGCAATGTCGGACAATTCAATTCCATCACGAATCAATATGTGAACGTGCCGGTGTATACGCAGCCGGAATATGTGAAGGATTACGAGGCCGGGCTACGCTACGAGCATGGCGCCTTTAGCGTCGCGGCCAATTATTATCGCGAAGATTTCACCAACACCTTCGAGAACTACACCAACCCCTCAACCGGCCTGTCGTCAACCACGAATGGCGGAAGCTCGCGCTATGACGGCGAAGAGTTCCAGGTCGGCGACGATTTTGGCGCGATCGGCGGCAATGTAATCCCGGGCAACTTCGCTGGTTACCTCAACTTCGCGCATAACAATGCCGTCTATACCAGCACCTTTACGGACCCGGTCAATGGCAACACGATCAATAAGGGCGACAATGTCGGCAATGTGCCGGACAATCTGGTCAGCGCAGGCGTCAACTGGGCCTGGGGCAGCTACTACGCGGCCGTCGATACCCGCTACATCGGCAGCCAGACCCTCTATCTCGCCAACTCGACCACCCCCTCCGAGTTCCACCCAGGGGAGCTATTTCCTCACCGACCTGACCCTACGCGACACCGTGCCGGTCAATTTCGGCATCGCCAAGGCCCTGGTCTTCACGTTGAACATCGATAACCTGTTCGGCGTGCGCTACTACACCCAGGCTGACATCAACCAGACCTACAGCGGCAGCAACTACCTCGAAGCCATCGTCGGCGCGCCTCGGGCCTTCTACGGTAGCGTGGCCATGCAGTTCTAAAATGCCCGGTGCTTTGCAACCATTCACCGCCACGTCCGAACCAGACCGGTTCGGACGTGCTTTTCTAATCGCGGCGGCGCTCGAAATCATTGCTCTCGCCGCGCTGGCACTTTCGACGCCAGCACCACCAGCGCCCACCCCACCCAGCGTGGTGCAGTTGCAGGTGCTCCAGCCAGCGCCCATGCCAGTGGCCAAACCGCCACCGCCAACGCCACCGCCGCCGGTACCCACGCCGCCAGTGCCCCAGCCCATCACACCACCGCTCCCCATTCCGCCACCACCAGCGCCGCATCATCCCACGGCGCGCCGGGTGATCCACCATGTCATGCGATCCCCGCCGCCACCGCAGCCCATCCCACCGGCTCCGGAACCGCCGGCCCCCATTACGGCGGCACCAGCTCCATCCCCCGTGGCGGCGCAAACCGCGATGTCACACTACACCGGCGAGGTGCGCGCCATCGTGCTTGGCAATCTCATCGTGCCGCAACTGCTTGTCGATGCCGGGCTCTCAGGCGATTGTGTGCTGCAATTTACCCTGGCGCCGGACGGGAAAATCCTTGCCGTGAGCGTCATCTCACCCAGCGGATTAAACGCGGTGAACCGTGCGGCGGTCAATGCCTTGCGCGCGTCGCATCTTCCTGCATTCTTTCCGGGTATGCCCGATTCGCCGCATGTGTTCACACTCCCCGTCCATGTTAGTGGAGCCGACCAATGAGCCTGCAACGCCGCACCGTCCTCCAGGCCGCCGCCGGCATGGCGGCGCTGGCTGCCAGCCCGGCACACGCCGCTGTTGGCCCCGCGATAAAACTGCGGCTGCTGGAAACCTCGGACGTCCATACTTTCGACGAGGATTACGATTATTTCCGCGACCAGCCGGATGAAACCGTGGGGCTGACCAAAGCCGCCACACTGATCCGCGCGGCGCGCGCCCAGGCCAAAAATTCACTGCTGTTCGACAATGGGGACATCATCCAGGGCAATCCTCTGGCCGACTACGTAGCACAGCCCGGTAATTTTCCCCGGCGACGGCATCCACCCCACCATCCGCGCGATGAACACGCTGGGATATGATGCCGCGACGCTCGGCAACCATGAGTTCAATTACGGGCTGGATTTTTGCACAGCCGCCTTGAAGGGCGCGAATTTTCCCTTCTGCTCCGCCAATATTTTGCAACCTGATGGCACATCATATCTCCCGCCAACCATAATTCTGGAGCGCACGGTCATCGCCGAGGACGGCTCAGCGCAAAAACTGAAAATCGGCGTCATCGGCTTCGTGACGCCGCAGATTGTGGAATGGGACAAGGCGCATCTGACCGGCCGCGTGACCACCATGGACATCGTCGATGCGGCGCACGCCCATGTGCCGGCATTGCGGGAAAAAGTGGACCTGCTCATCGCGCTGAGCCATTCCGGCATCTCCACAGCCCCGCGCCGGGGCGGCGAGGAAAATGCCTCCTATTACCTGGCCGCCGTGCCGGGGATCGATATTATTTTCACCGGGCATTCGCACCGGGTGTTTCCAGGGCCGGATTACGCCGGGATCGACGGGATCGACGCCGTGCGCGGCACGCTGGGGAACATCCCCGCCGTCATGCCGGGTTTCTGGGGCAGCCAGCTCGGGGTCATCGACCTGCTGCTGCAACAGCAGAACGGCAAATGGGCCATTGCGGATTTTGCTTGCACGGTACTTAATATTTCGAAACGCGACGATGCCAGGGTCATCTCCCTCGCGGCGAACGACCGCGCGGTGGACGCGGCCGTGGCGCCCGAGCACCAGAAAACACTGGCATGGATACGCCAGCCGATCGGCCATCTCACACGCCCGGTGAACAGCTATTTCGCCTTGCTCGGCACGGATACATCTCTCGCCTTGGTGAACGCCGCGCAAACCTGGTACGCGACCCCCTTGCTGCCGGCGCGCGCGGCGGGGCTGCCGGTGCTCTCCGCCGCCGCACCGTTCAAGGAAGGTTACCAGTCGCCCGATAATTATGTCGACTTAAGTGCCGGCACCATCGCGATTAAAAACGTCGCGGATTTGTACATGTATCCCAATACGGTGGCGGCCGTGCAGGTAAGCGGGGATGAACTGCGCGACTGGCTGGAGCATTCGGCGGAGGTGTTCAACAGGATCGACCCGGACAACCCCGCCCCGCAACCACTGCTCAACCCGCATGTGCCGTCTTATGTGTTCGATGTCATCTCCGGCATCACCTATAATATCGACATCACGCAGCCCGCGCGCTTCGGCGCGCATGGGTGGAAGCGTGAAAACGCGCACCGGATCGTGAACCTGCGATATAACGGCGTGCCGGTGACGAGGGATCAGAATTTCGTTGTCATCACCAACAACTATCGCGCCGATAGCGGCGGGATTGTGCATAACCCCGCTGCCGTGGTGCTTCGCGCACCGGATCAGACGCGCGATATCATCGTGCGCTATATCCTGTCTGAGAAAAACATCTCGGTTGAAACGCCGCCGATATGGTCCTTCGCGCCCATCGGCGCGCCGGTCGTGGTGACCTTCGAGAGTTCCCCCGCCGCCGCACGATATTTGCTGCAGCAACGCAATATCGCGAGCATGGGCGACGCGGGCAACGGGTATACAACGTATGCTCTAACCTTGAGTTAGAATTACCCAAAATTCTAAGGAATCAGCCTCTGCACGATCATATCCGCGGCCTGCTCCGGCGTCAATTTCGTGGTATCGATATGAATTTCCGCATCGCTGGGCGGCTCGTAGGGGCTGTCGATGCCGGTGAAGTTCTTCAGCTGCCCGGCACGCGCCTTCTTGTAGAGGCCCTTCACGTCGCGCGCCTCGGCGTCGGCCAGCGGCGTGTCGATGTGGACCTCGATGAACTCGCCGGCCGCCATCATCTCGCGCACCATCTGGCGCTCGGCGCGGAACGGCGAGATGAAGGCGGTGATGACGATCAGCCCGGCGTCGGTCATCAGCTTCGCCACCTCGCCGACGCGGCGGATATTCTCGACCCGGTCGGCCTCGGTGAAGCCCAGGTCCTTGTTGAGGCCATGGCGGACATTGTCGCCGTCGAGCAGGAAGGTGTGCCGGTTCATCCGGCACCAGCTTCTTCTCGACCAGGTTGGCGATGGTCGACTTGCCCGCGCCCGAAAGGCCCGGTGAACCACAGCACCGCCGGCTTCTGGTTCTTGAGCCCGGCATGCGCCTCGCGGCTGATACGTCGAGTCGCCTGCCAGTGGACGTTCTGCGAGCGGCGCAGGCGAGAAGTGCAGCATGCCCGCGGCCACCGTCGCGTTGGTGATCTTGTCGATCAGGATGAAGCCGCCGAGCTGCGCGGTTCTCGGCATAGGGCTCGAACACGATCGGCCGGTCGGTGGACAGATTGGCGACGCCGATCGCGTTGAGCTCCAGCGTCTTGGCCGCCAGATGCTCCATGCGTGTTGACGTTGACCTGGTATTTCGGCGCCTGGACGGTCGCGCGTGACCGTCTGCGTGCCGAGCTTGAGCCAATAGGGGCGGCCCGGCAGCAGTGCCTCGTCGGCCATCCACACGATCGTCGCCTCGAACTGGTCGGCGACCTGCGGCGGCGCGTCGGCGGCGGCGATCACGTCGCCGCGCGAGCAGTCGATCTCGTCGGCGAAGCGTGAGCGTCACCGACTGGCCGGCAACCGCCTCGTCAGATCGCCGTCCAGGGTGACGATGCGCGCTGACCGTCGTGGTCTTGCCCGAGGGCAGCACGCGCACCGCGTCGCCCGGCTTGACCGTGCCGCTCGGCGATCAGCCCGGAAAAGCCGCGGAAATCGAGGTTGGGGCGGTTGACCCACTGCACCGGCATGCGGAACGGCTTCGGCACTGGTCGCGCGTCGACATCGAGCTCGACCGTCTCGAGATGCTCGATCAGCGGCGGCCCTGTGTACCAGGGCGTGTTCTCCGAAGGCGTGGTGATGTTGTCGCCCTTGAAGCCCGAGATCGGCATCGGCGTGAAACTCGTTGATGCCGATGCTCGGCGGCGAAGTCGCGATAGTCCGCGACGATGGCCGTCGAACATCGCCTGGTCGTAGTCGACCAGGTCCATCTTGTTGACGGCCAGCACGATGTTGCGGATGCCGATCAGGTGGGCGAGGTAGCTGTGGCGCCGGGTCTGCGTCAGCACGCCCTTGCGCGCGTCGATCAGGATCACCGCGAGGTCGGCGGTCGAGGCGCCGGTCACCATGTTGCGGGTGTATTGCTCATGGCCCGGCGTATCGGCGACGATGAACTTGCGTTTCTCGGTGGCGAAGAAGCGATAGGCGACGTCGATGGTGATGCCCTGCTCGCGCTCGGCCGCCAAGCCCGTCGACCAGCAGCGCGAAATCGATGTTCTGCCCCTGCGTGCCGACCCGCTTGCTGTCGGCCTCGAGCGCGGCCAGCTGGTCCTCGAAGATCATCTTGGAATCGTACAGCAGCCGCCCGATCAGCGTGGACTTGCCGTCATCGACCGAGCCGCAGGTGATGAAGCGCAGCAGCGATCTTGTGCTGGTGCTGCGCAAGATAGGCGTCGATGTCCGCGGCGATCGAGCGCGTCCGTCTGGTAGGAGCTCGGGACGGTGGATCGTGGTGTCCATCAGAAATATCCCTCCTGCTTCTTCTTCTCCATGCTCGCCGCCTGGTCATGGTCGATCGCGCGGCCCTGGCGCTCCGAGGTCGTGGTCAGCAGCATCTCCTGGATCACTTCCGGCAAGCGTCGCCGCCTCGCTCTCCACCGCGCCGGTCAGCGGATAGCAGCCGAGTGTGCGGAAGCGGATCGAGCGCTCGACCGGCACTTCGCCCGGCTTCAGCGGGAAGCGCTCGTCGTCGACCATCAGCAGCAGCCCGTCGCGCTCGACCGTCGGGCGCGGCGCCGCGAAATACAGCGGCACGATCGGGATGTTCTCCAGGTGGATGTATTGCCAGACGTCCAGCTCGGTCCAGTTGGAGATCGGGAAGACGCGGATGCTCTCGCCCTTGGCTTTTCTGGCATTGTAGAGATTCCACAGCTCCGGGCGCTGGTTCTTCGGGTCCCAGCGATGATTGGCCGAGCGGAACGAGAAGATGCGCTCCTTGGCGCGGCTCTTTTCCTCGTCGCGCCGGGCGCCGCCAAAGGCCGCGTCGAACCCGTATTTGTCGAGCGCCTGCTTCAGCCCCTCGGTCTTCCACATATCGGTGTGCAGCGCGCCGTGGTCGAACGGGTTGATCCCGCGCGCCTTGCGCTTCCGGGTTCTGGTAGACCAGCAACTCCATGCCGCTCTCGCGCGCCATGCGGTCGCGCAGCTTGTACATCGCCCGGAACTTCCAGGTCGTATCGACATGCAGCAGCGGAAACGGCGGCGGCGAGGGGTAGAACGCCTTGCGCGCCAGATGCAGCATCACCGCGGAGTCCTTGCCCACCGAATACAGCATCACCGGCGTCTCGGTCTCGGCCACGACCTCACGCATGATGTGGATCGACTTCAGCCTCAAGACGCTGGAGGTGAGTTAGATGCCCGGTCACAACGGGCGTGGTCGCGGCGGTCTGCGGCATCATGTCTTCTGTCAGCTCCGGTGTCTCGGTGAAAATCAAGGCAATTGGAGCACACTCTATGTCAGATGATGAACACTTTCGGTAGTGCACTAAGTGTTGCTGCATATCCTTGACACGACCCCAGCCTCCAGCCGAAAAAAACCCGTCGGCCCAAAGGCCAACGGGTCAAGTCAACAGGGAGGCTTCACGTCTGGGAGACGTTGGGACCGAAGTCCCAATCCGGCCCCGAAGGACCGGATGACGCCCGGCTCTCACCGGGCATGTTGTATATAAGCCACAACAAATCTTTTTTTAAGTGTCAAAATGGTAACCTTAACGACTACTTGTAGCCGCTGGTCACCAACTTACAGTAAAAAACAAGACAAACCCTCAGATTTACCCCTTAGCGGGGTTACGTTCTGCAATACTATTCACGAGAAAGTCACGAAACACAGACACTCTTTTGCTGTTCCGCAGCTCTTCCGGGTACACGAAATACATATCCACGGCCGGTTTCTTTACCTCCGGCAGCACCGCCACCAGGCCGGTCGGGTCCTGCACGAGGTAATCCGGTACCGCGCCAATGCCGATTCCAGCCCGGATGCAGACCAGCATCGCCTGTAGGGAGTTCACCTCCAGCACGCCACGGCGCGAGGTCCCATCCTTGCGGCCAATCTCCGCCAGCCAGTTCACATCCGGCACCGGCGGCTTACGGTCGCCGAACAGGATGATCTTGTGCTTGTCCAGATCCTCCGCGCTCTGCGGCGCGCCATGCGTCTTCAGATACTCGGCCGAGGCCCATATCTGGAATCGGATCTCACCCAAATGGCGCTGCACCAGGTCGGGCTGGCGCGGCGGATGCATCCTTATCGCCACATCGGCCTCGCGCATCGCCAAGTCGAGGTCGGTATCGTCCAGCAGCAGCGACACGGTCACATCCGGGTAAGCGTTCAAAAAATTCTTCAAACGCGGCGCCAGCCAGGTCACCCCGAAGCTATGCGTGGTCGTCACTTTCAGCCGCCCAGCCGGCTTGTCCTTGCTTTCGGCCAGCAGCGCCTCGGTCATCGCGAGCTTGGCGAACACCTCGCGCACCGTGCGGTTCAGCGCCTCGCCCTGCTCGGTCAGAATCAAGCCACGGGCATGGCGGTGAAACAGCGGCACCGAGAGCGCCTCCTCCAGCGCCGAAATCTGGCGTGAGACCGCCGACTGGCTGAGATTCAGCTTATCGCCCGCATGGGTGAAGCTGCCCGCTTCCGCCACCGCGTGGAACACCCGCAACTTATCCCAATCCATTTTCTGTCCGGTCATTTATACAGCCTCACTGACATGCAGCGGGATCTGCGCCAAAAATTTCTCCGCTTCCAGTGCTGCCATGCAGCCTGTCCCGGCCGCTGTCACCGCCTGCCGGAAAATCTTGTCCTGCACATCGCCCGCCGCGAACACGCCTGGCACCGAGGTCTCGGTGGTCCCCGGCCTGGTTGTAATATAGCCCTCGGAATCGGTCTGCACCTGGCCGGAAAATACCGATGTGGTCGGTGAATGCCCGATCGCGATGAACACCCCGTCCACGTCGATTTTTTGCGTCGCGCCGGATTTTACATCCTTCAATCGCACAGCGGTCACGACAGCCGGAGAGCCCTCGCCCAGAATCTCATCCACCGCGTGATCCCAGATCACCGAGATTTTCGGGTTGGCAAACAGCCGGTCCTGCAAAATCCGCTCGGCCCGGAACTCGCCGCGCCGGTGCACCACCGTCACATGGCTGGCATGATGCGTCAGATACAGCGCTTCCTCCACCGCGGTATTGCCGCCGCCGATCACGGCAACGCGCTTGCCCCGGTAGAAAAATCCGTCGCAGGTGGCACATGCCGACACCCCGGCGCCCTGATACGCTGCTTCCGAGGGCAGTCCCAGCCAGCGCGCCTGCGCCCCGGTCGCGATAATCACCGAATTCGCCGAAAAATTCCGTGCCCCCGTCCGACCACGCCCGGAACGGTTTCGCTGAAAAATCGACCTCTGTGATAATATCGTACATGATCTCGGTGCCGACATGCTCAGCCTGTTTGGCCATCTGCTCCATCAGCCACGGGCCCTGGATCGTCTCGGCAAAGCCGGGATAATTCTCCACATCCGTGGTAATCGTGAGCTGCCCGCCGGGCTGCAACCCGGCCACCATGACAGGAGCAAGATTTGCCCTCGCAGCGTAAATCGCCGCGGTGTAGCCGGCCGGCCCGGCGCCGATAATCAGAACCCTGGTTTTTTTTACCTCAGCCATGGCCGTCTGTTTTCCGCCCTCTGTAAAGTAGATCAACATATCCGCTCATGCGTCGCCGTTACAAGCGCTCATACCGCCAATTTATCCGCCCATGGCCAAATCAATCCATGTAATTATATTGCGCCGGACAACCCATGGACAATGACACGCATGATGCAGCCAGAGCCAGACCTGTTAAACCTCGATGAGATCGACCGGAAAATCATCGGCGAGCTCCAAGCAGATGGCCGCATGACCAATGTCGAGCTCGCCAAACGTGCCGGCATTTCCCCGCCGCCCTGCCTGCGACGGGTCCGGCGCCTGGAGGAGGCCGGCTACATTCAGGGCTACCATGCGCAAACCGACGGCCAGAAACTCGGCTGGCAGATCGCCTTTTTCGTCATCGTCGGGCTGGAAAGCCAAAAGCAGGCGGTGCTGGACGCCTTCGAAACCCTGGTCGCCGGCTGGCCGGAAGTCCGCGAATGCCACATGATTTGCGGCGGCGGCGATTTCCTGCTCAAACTGGTGGCAAAGGACGCCGCCCATGAAAACCAGCTCACCGCCCGCCTCACCGGCATCCAAACCGTCGCGAAAGTTCAGACGCTGCAAACCATCCGCACCAGCCGCGCGCTCACCGGCGTACCCATGGACCGCCTCAATGGCTGATTTTCTGATCCTCCTCGCCGCCGATCCTCGTCGATCTGGCTTGCCGGTTTTTCCCCGCGCACCTGCCTTACCTGTTTCCCTTCATTTTCAATGCGCCCGTCTTTCTGGGCTGCTGGTTTGTGCTTCTCTGGTATTTTCGCGGCATGGCGCGCATCGATCCCGACAAAAAACCCGGCCGCCTACGCCAGACCTTCTTTCTCGCCGGCATCGCCGGCATCTACTTCGTGCTGCAAACACATTTTGAATACTTCGCGCAGCATATGTTCTTCCTCAACCGCATCCAGGCCGTCACGATCGGCATGGTCTCACCGTTCTGCATCGCCATCGGCTGGATGTCAGAGCCCCTCGCGCGCGGCATTCCACCGTGGCTCCTACGCCTCTGCCAGAGCCAGGCCGTGCATAAAATCGGTCGTGTGCTGTTCCACCCCATCCCCAGCATGGCGATTTTTCTTTTCACCACGGACATCTGGCTCATCCCGTCGGTGCATTTCGCGGCCATGATCAACCCCAGCCTCTACGCGGTGATGAATTTCTCTTGCCTCGCCGGCGGCTTGTTGTTCTGGCTGGTGGTGCTAGACCCTCGGCCCAAGCCAGTCTCGCGCTTCTCGTTCCTCGCCCGCGCTGCTGCCGGTTTTCTCGTGATGTTCCCGCAAATCGCGGTCAGCGCCTACATCGCGCTCACCAGCCAGGACCTGTATTCATTCTACACGCTTTGCGGCCGGATTTTTCCCAGCATCAGCCCTTCCTACGACCAGATGCTGGGCGGCATCATCCAATGGATTCCCCCCGGTATGATGAACACCGCCGCGCTCCTCATCGGGCTCAACTCACTTCGTTTGTCGGATATCGAAGCCGATAAAACGTTTGTGCCGCCCCCTGGCGCCAAAATCTACGAATTAAAATGGACCGGAATATGACGGGCTTCGCCCTGAATTGACCAAAGGCCGCCGCCGGCGGGTCCCTACGGTAACCGCCGGGCTGTAAATCTATTTCAGGCCGAGTGCTGCAAAAAATCGTGCGCTGGCCGGTATATAATGGACAATATTCCGGTGCTCCAGCAAAACGAAAGCGATGATGAGCAGCGCCAGCAGCGCTCCGAATAACGGCGAGTTGCTGGTGCGCACCGGCGATGGGCGCGGCAGCGGATCGGGCTCGTATTCAACCGACTTGTTCCGCGCCGCGAAAATCAGTTCCGCGAACTTGTCCTTGTTGGCCGGCTCCGCTCCCGGTTCACGGGCCGGCACCGTATCGCTGTGCCGCGCCTCGGTCATGAACCGCGGCAGCGCCTCCTCCATATTCGTCTCTTCGGCAGTCGCCGGTTCCTCCGCGGGCAGGGAGTACCTCGGCGCTTGCCGGCTGGCCTTTCTGCTCCTGTCCGACAGCCTGGATAATCTCAGCCTGGGCCGCCTCATCCACCGGACGGCCGAACCGCCGCGGCTCAACCGGCGGAAACACGTTCAGCTCTTCGGGCCCAAGGCGCCCTGCTCCGGCACGCCACCAGCTCGGAGCGATCCTCCGGCCAAGCCGGCGCACCCGGTTCCATGTGCCGCCACAGGCTCCCGCACCGCTCGCAGCGCACCTTCCGGCTCCGCCCCGCTAATGCGGCATCGGGCACCTCATATTCTGTCGAACAATTCGGGCATGAAATGCGCATATTCATGATCGGAATGACATTTTTGAGCAACCCGCGCAATAGAGTTCTGATCGCTCTTCATTGCACCGTCCTGAGAGAGCGATTTACCACCTGGACCGAAGCCTGATAGCTTCAATCCAAGTGGATCGCACTCTAACCGTTAAATGATTCACGTGATTAAGTTTGAAAATAAACCTCCGGATGGCTTGCCGTGGTCCACCCCAAGGCGGCAGAGAGACGGGACAGGATATAAGTAAAGCAGAATGGTCAGATTCGACGACGTCTGGTTGAAATACCGCCGCGAGGCGCTTGGCGGTGATACCGCCGGGCATGATGTACTGCGCGATATCAGCTTCGAAATCCCCGATGGCGGCTTCCGCTGGCTCACCGGCCCCTCGGGTGCCGGCAAAACCAGCCTGCTCAAGCTCATCTACCTCGGCGAACATCCCTCGCGCGGCCGCATCGACATCCTCGGCACCAACGCCGCCAAAATTTCCCGCCGGGACGCCGCCCTCCTGCGCCGGCGCATCGGCGTCGTCTACCAGGATTTCCGCCTGCTCCCGCATCTCTCGGCGTATGACAACGTGGCGCTCCCCATGCGCCTGGCCCGGCGCAATGAGTCCCATATCCACGCCGATGTCGCGGAAATCCTGCGCTGGGTCGGCCTCGCCGGCCGGCTGGAAGCCCGGCCGGACGAACTCTCCGGCGGCGAGCAACAGCGCGTCGCCATCGCCCGCGCGGTCGTTGGCCGCCCGAAACTTCTGGTCGCCGATGAACCCACCGGCAACCTGGACGATGACCAGGCCCAGCGCCTCATGACGCTGATCACCGCCTTGAACCGGCTCGGCACCACCGTCGTGGTCGCCACGCATAATCTCAGCCTGGTGGCGCGCTACCCGGCCCCGCGGCTGGACATCGCCGATGGCAGGCTGGTCCGGCATGGTTAAAATCTCGCGGCGGCGCGTCGACCATCTCGGCCTGCGCTCGGCGCTGGCCGACCGGCTTCTACCTGTCCTGGTCGCGGCCATGAGCTTTCTCGCCGCCCTGGCCCTCGCCGGTACGCTCGCCACCGCCACACTCGCGGCGCACTGGCAGGGTGACACCGCCGCCGCCCTCACCATCCAGGTGCCATCCCCGGACACCCCGGCTGCCAGCGGCGGTTTCAGCCGCTTGGGCGCTGTTCTGGCCGCTTTGCAAACCGCGCCGGGCGTCGCCAACCCGCAGGTCATGAGCGCGGATGACATCAACCGGCTGCTCAGCCCCTGGCTCGGCGCGGATGTCGCGCAGCTCGCGCTACCCATCCCCGCCGTCATCACCGCGAATTGGCAGGGCCCCGGCACGCCGGACAGCCTGACCGCCGCGCTGAACAAAATCGCGCCCGGCACATTGCTCGCCACCGGCGCGGTCTGGGCTGCGCGTGTGGCCGCCCTCACCAGCAGCCTGCAAACCTGCGCCGCTTCGGTGTTGCTCATCGTCGCTCTGGTCGCCGCCGCCATGGTGTCCCTCGCCACCCGCTCCGGCCTCGCCCAGCGCCGCGAAGCCATCGAGATCATCCATGGCCTTGGCGCGCTCGATGCCGACATCGCGGACAGTTTCGCCGCCCGCGCCACCTTCCTCGCCGTCAGTGGAGCCGCCATCGGCGCGTTGCTGGCGCTGCCCGTGCTGTTCTGGCTGGCATCGCTCTCCGCCCCCTTCGCCGGGCCGGTTCCCAGCTCGGGCCTGCCCGGCCTGCCGCCCGCCCTCTGGATCGCGCTGCCCGCTTTGCCACTCGGCGCCGCGCTAATCGGCTGGGGCACCGCCCAGCTCACCGTGCGCGGCTGGCTCCGAAGGCTCGCTTAGTGCCGCGCCGCCCGCGTTTCCGCCGCCGCCGCTTCCCCCTGCTCCGGCTGGCCTCCCGCTTCCTGTTTTTGCTCTGTTGCCTCTGGCTCGCCGGCTTTGCCCTGTTCCTCGTGGTTGTCTTCACCGCCACGCCGCCCAACCCCATGCCACCCGCCGATGGCATCGTCGCACTTACCGGCGGTGACGAAAGGATAGCCGCGGGACTGGCCTTGCTGGCCGCGCATGAGGCCCCGCGACTGCTCATCTCAGGCGCTGGCCGCGGCACCTATCTGGGGGATTTCACGGCCGACGATGCCGCCGCCGCCACGCGCTACGCCAGCGATATCACGCTCGGCCACATGGCTGGCTCCACCCATGGCAATGCGCTCGAAGCCGCGGCCTGGGTGCATAAATATCATATGCACAAGCTCATCATCGTGACGGCCGACTACCATATGCCGCGCGCCATGGTGGAAATGCGCAACGCCCTGCCCGGCATCACTCTCATCCCCGCCCCGGTGCGCCCGCCCGCCATGCGCACACTGTTCAGCCTGCCGACATTGCGGCTTCTGGCCGGAGAATATACCAAGTACCTCGTTGTCCGCGCCGGCCTTGGCCGGATCGCGGCGACCATGACCAAACAGGATCAATAGCCCTGCGCCACCTTCGCTCCATTGCCTTCTACGCTGTCATGTTCGGCTCCGGCTTCATCCTCAGCGTCTGGGGAATGTTCGTCTGGATGCTGGCGCCGCGGCGGCTCGTCAGCGTGCCGAAACTCTGGGCGCGCGTCTCCCTGTTCGGTTTAAGGCTGTTCTGCGGCATCAATCTGCGCGTTGAAGGCCGGGAATACTTACCTTCCGGCCCCGCCATCATCGCGGCCCAGCACCAATCCGCCCTGGACATCCTCATCTGGCTCGCCGTGCTGCCCTACCCCGCTCTCGTCTTCAAACAGGAGCTGGATAAAATTCCCTTATTCGGCAACCTGCTCCGTCCCTCCGGCATGATCGGCGTGGACCGCGCCGGCGGCGCCGCTGCCTTGCGCAAAATGGCCGTCGAATGCCGCGCCGCCCTGGCCGATGGCCGGCAGGTCCTCATCTTCCCCGAAGGCACACGTGTCGCCACCGGAATCCAAGTGCGGCTGCACACCGGCATCATCGCCATCGCGAAATCCGCCGCAGCGCCCGTCATCCCCGCGGCCACCGATTCCGGCCTGCGCTGGGGGCCGCGCGCCTTTAGCAAAAACCCCGGGACGGTCACGATAAAACTGTTCCCCCCGCTCAATCCGACCCTGCGCCGCGAGGAGGTCATGACGGAACTCACCGCCTGTTTTTACGACCGTGGTGTAAGTTAACCAGCGTTTTTCTTGCCCGGCATCGGTTTGTGGGCTAGCCTCCATTTTAAGCCAACAGGCTTTGCACTTATCGGAACCTTGATACTGGTTAATCCATGACTTTAGGGGGATGTCGGCATGAGCCAATTCAAAATCGCCATCATCGTTGGGAGCCTTCGGCGGGATTCGTTCAACGCCAAGTTCGCGGATGCGCTCGTCAAATTGGCACCTGCGGAATTTTCGTGTGAGAGGCTGAAAATTGACGATCTCCCGCTTTATAACCAGGACGACGACGCCAATCAGGCTGCCGCCGTTAAGCGCCTGAAAAGCCAGATCGCCGCAGCGCAGGGCATAATTTTCGTCACCCCTGAATATAACCGCTCAATCCCGGCGTTTTAAAGAACGCCATCGATCACGCCTCGCGGCCTTATGGGCAAAACGCGTGGGACGGTAAGCCCGCGGGCGTTATTGGCGTATCCGTCGGCGCTATCGGTACAGCCATGGCCCAACAGCATCTGCGCAATATTCTCGCCTACCTGAACATGCCAGCACTCGGCCAGCCGGAAGCGTTCATCCACGCCAAGGAAGGGTTG
The DNA here is from genome assembly GCA_963740445.1 of uncultured Alphaproteobacteria bacterium. Classification (GTDB taxonomy): domain Bacteria; phylum Pseudomonadota; class Alphaproteobacteria; order Acetobacterales; family Acetobacteraceae; genus Acidocella. The sequence continues at coordinate 1,828 of CAVUED010000009.1, read as the reverse complement.
TTCGACGCTGCCGGAAACATCGGACCCGGCAGCCTAAAATTCGTCCAGAGCTGGATGGACCGGTATGTAGCCTGGGTAAAAAAACACGCCGCTTAACTCATTAGTAGAGGCTGCGGCCAACGGGCAAATTCATGGCTCCGGGCCGCGTTCAGCACGGCAACTCGATCACCACCCGCAACCCGCCGCCTGGCCGGTCGGTGAGAAAAATATCCCCGCCATGCGCGCCGATGATATCACGCGCGATCGCCAGCCCCAGCCCGGTCCCGCCAGGATCAGCACTCTCGAACGGCCGGAACAGCGCCTCGCGCCGGGCCTCCGGTATCCCCGGCCCGTCGTCATCGATCACAATCCGCAACGTCCGGCTACCGGCATAGGCGGCCGTCAGCCAGATATGCCGTGCATGGCGGCGCGCGTTATCCACGAGATTCGTCAGCGCCCGGCGCATCGCCTCCGGCCGCAGCGTCACGGTCAGGCCCTCCTCCACATCGCACTCGATCACCGCTCCGGCCCGCCGCGCCGCCGCCGCCACATCGTCGAGGAGAACCGAAACATCAGCCGGCACGGCCTGCTCGCTACCCTCGCCACGCGCAAAGCTCAGATAAATCGCGATCAGCCGCTCCATCTCCTCGATATCGCCGGTCATTTCCGCCAGCTCTCCGGCCGGCGTCTCGGGCAGCATCGCCAGCGCCAGACGCAGCCGTGTCAGCGGTGTGCGCAGATCATGCGACACCCCGGCCAGCATGGTCGTGCGCTGCGCGAGAAAACGGCGCAACCGCTCCTGCATCCGGTTGAACGCGCTCGCCGCACGCCGTACCTCAATAGCTCCTTCCGGTTTTATCGGCCCAGCGTCGCGCCCCATTCCGAACGCTTCCGCCGCCGCCGCCAGCCGTTTGATGCCCCGCACCTGTGTGCGCAAAAACAGCGCCGCGATGCCGACCAGCAGGCCGGACGTGCCGATCAGCCAGATCAGAAACAAGTAGAACGTGCCTATATAAAGCCGCTTGCGCGGCACATCCACGCGCAGCACGCCATCGACCATCTGCACGTTGATCCGGATGAGATCCGGCATGCTATTCCAGGCCACGCTGAATGGCCGGTGCAGATCATCGCTGAGCGCTCTCGCCAGATCATCATCCACCGGCCCTGGCGCATCCGGCGGCGGCAGATGGCGCAACACCTGCTCGTGCAAAAACACCGTGTGGAAGCCGAAATATTTGTCGGTCTCCTGGATGATCAGCCCGCGCGTCCCTGGCGCCCGGTTGATCTCGTCGATCATGAATCCGACCTCGCCGGCCACCCCATCCGCGAGCCGGCGTGAGAGCTCGTTCATATGGCTACCGTAGAAAATCTCCAACGCCACCGCCTGCAGCAGGACCAGCGGGATCAGCACGATCAGCAGCGAGCGGGCGAACAGACTGCGTGGCAGGAATTTCCGGAGCAGCCGGTCGGCGGAAAACCCGCCGAGCCGCAATTTCATAAAGCCCGGAGGCGCACCCGCCTCATAAGCCTGGCTTCAGGATATAACCCTTGCCGCGCACCGTGTGCAGGAATTGCGGCTCGCGCGGGTCGGGCTCGATCTTGCGGCGCAACCTGGTCACCTGCACGTCGATCGCGCGCTCATTCACATCATCCAGCCCCAGCGCCACCGCCAAAGCCTCGCGCGACAGAATCTCATGCAGCCGCGCCGCGAACGCCACCAGCAACGCGAGTTCCGCGCCCGTGAGCCGGATCCGGCTGTTCGGACCAACAAGCTCGGCGCGGGAAGCATCAAACACCTTGTCGCCAAGCTGCAGGGGCCCGGCCGTGGCAGCCGGCGGCTGCGCCCGCC
>CAVUED010000008.1:0-37999 GCA_963740445.1 uncultured Alphaproteobacteria bacterium | reverse complement strand
TTCGCCGCAGTGCTTTCCGTCAGCGCCACCCAGGCGGTGACTTCCTCATGTGGATCGAGTCCGAAATCGGCGGAATCCTCGTGCCAGGAAACATAAGAACCATCCTGTCCGGCTTTCGCGAAAATCGAGGCGCCGAACAGCATGATATTCGGGCCAATGAGTCCTTCCACCACGTCGAGTATCTGCTTGTTGCGGCCAAGCTCGATAATCCATGGCGCGGCAAGATGACCTTGATCTTCAGATGCTTATTTACGTTCACATTGTGCTGCTTTTCATAGGCATCTACCCAGCGCACAGCCTCTGCCGCCTGCGCGGCATCAATCGCCCGGAATGGCGCCAGCCAGCCCTCACTCCGGAAATGCGCAATCTGTTCTTGGCTCAGGCTTGTTGTCATCTACGTCTCCTAAGGGAACCAGTCAGCGGCGTATTGCCGTGCGCCGGGACAGCACACTCACGCCAGCTTCCACGACCAGGCATAAAGCCCAATAACACAGAACAGCGCTGATAAAGCTCGCAAACGGAATGTAATAAGTCGACTGGATTTCATTCGCCGCATAGGTCAGTTCCTGCACCGCGATGATGACCAGAAAGGCACTGTCCTTGATGATCTGCATAAACGCGCTGCCCAGTGTTGGCATTGCAGTGATGACCAGTGGCGGCAGAATAATCCGCAACAAATGCCAGCCGTGAAAGCCGAAGGCGGATACCGCCCTCAACCGTGTCCTTGGGCATTTCCTTCCATGCCCCTCGCAATAACTCAGCCATGTAGGAGGCGTGATAGATGCTGAGCGATACGACGCCTACGGTAAAATTGCCGAGCATGATGCCGGCGTAAGGCAGGCCGTAATACATCAGATAGCAGAACAGCATGAAGGGTACGCAACGCATCAGATCCACGAGACCGGAGGCGCCCCAGCGGATGAAGCGGACGCGGCTGATCAACGCTGAGAAAATCAAGGTTCCAAAAACAGCAGCCAATAGCCCGGCGGCGATGGAAATTTCCAGCGTTGTCAGAAGGCCGCTCGCCATTGCGTCCCGTTGCTGCCAGACAATGCTAAAACCAGAGAGCATCAGGCAGCCCGCCGGCTCTGCCGGTGTTCCAGCATACGCTGCCAGAAAACCAGGCAACCAATGATGGCGATATAAATTACAAGCGCGAAGATGAAGGGCGGCAGCGGCTGGTATGTTTCCGCTCCCACCCGCACCGCCGAGCGCGTGATTTCGACGAGGCCGATGACAGCAATGGCTGGGCTGACTTTTACCATCAATGTCATTTCATTCACCAGCGCCGGCAGGCTTGCCCGTGCCACCTGCGGCAGCACGATCAGCCGAAAACGTGTCGCCCGTGTCATGCCGAGCGACAACGCCGCGTCGAATTGGTCTTTGGGAAACGCTAGTAACGAGGCGCGCCATATTTCGCAATTATATGCCGTTGTGCCGAGCAAGAGCGTCAGTATCCCGGCTGGCAGCTCCGGCAATTGTACGCCGATGCTCGGTGCTGCGTAATAAATCAGAAGTACCAGCGTTACCGATGGCGTGGCGCGGAAGAAGCACAAAAACGGCTACGGCCGCTGACAGAATTGGGATATTCCGCCAGCGGATCAGCGCCAGTGCAAGGCCAAGTGGAATGCCCATCGCGATCGCTGGCAGGGTCACTGCCAACGCGATCAACGCTCCGTTCAGGATCGCAAGATAATCACCAGCCTGCATGGCAAGCCCCTCGAGCGTCAGCTTGCAGTCGGCTGTTCCGGCATCAACTCAAACGTGGTGCTGAACCATTTTTGCTGCAGCTTGTACATCGAGCCATCGGCGCGGGCCGCCAACAACAGCTTGTTAAACAGATCGCACAGTTCGGTGTTTCCCTTCTGTGTTGCCCAGGCAATGTAGGATGGCGCAGAAACCGCCTGGCCGACAGCAAATACCCCGGGGCGCGCGGTGAGAACGGAATAGAGGCTGAGCTGCGTGTTTACAACATGATCCGGCAGCCAGGCCAGATCCTGATAAGCCTCCGGGTAGCCCTGATATTGCTGCACGGGCCCGAGACTGCCGCCAGTTGCTTTCAGCATTGCGTCCAGTTGCGGCAGTTGTGCCAGCATCGCACTTCCGGCCTCGACGCCGAGCTTCAGCCCGCTCAGATCCTTTACCGAGTTGATCCGTTTGTCGTCAGCGCGCTTCAGATAATAATCGACGGATTGCGCCACCGGCGACATGAAATCGAGGGACGCCATGCGCTCTTTGGTGACAAGGATCGCGGTTACGGCCATGTCGTATTTACCGGTGACAACACCGGGCAGGATGCCGGTCCAAGGAACAACTTCGTCGTTTATCTTGAACGGAAGATTCGGCTCGAGCAGTTTCAACAACTCAATGTCAAAGCCGGTCAGCACATTGTCTTTGAAGAACTCGAAGGGCTGGTAGTCGTCTTCGGTTGCCACGTTCAGCACACCACGCGTCTTGATATCGGCAAGGCTAGCCGCTTTGGCTAACCCCGGCAGGGTTAATGCTGCGGCACCCGCTGCCGCGCCGGCCAAAAAATTCCGTCTTTTGACTAAGGAAACCGTCATATATACCCCCTGCCTTCGAGATTAGAACGCTTGTCTAAAAATAGTGGCATTACGACCACGACCGCTATCGCATCTGAGAGCAAATTTCGTGCCAATAAAGTTACCAGGAAAAATCAGAAACAAAGTAGTCAGTGGACTAATTATAAGGCACAGGCCGTTGGGCTTGCCGAATATTGTGGCAGTAAGCCCCACAGCCTCGCCAGAGGGCCCCTTCGGGGCGCGCTACGCGGCTCCCCCTCTGCACGCGCTCTGGCGGTACACCCTAGAGCTTCGCTGGGGCCTGGAGCTGCTGACCCTAGCCGACGAACGCAAGCGCGGGCGCGACAGGCTGGCGCAGTACCGTGACGGCTTGATGATTTGCCTGCTCGCCGGGCGGGCTATCCGGGTCAAGAGCTTCTTGCTGATGAAAATTGATGAACATCTGTTCCTTCACGGTGAGCGCTGGCGGCTCAAATTTGAACCCGATGATGTCAAAAACAAGCGATGGATTCCGAGGTGAATGCCCCTGAAACTCTTACCCCCTGGATTGAAAAATATCTAAACGAAATCCTGGTCTGCCCCCCCTAAAAGCGGTCCTCGTTTAATGTAGTTTTTTACGAGGAGGGTCGGGTGCTTGTAATCTGACGCAATGACCAGCCCCGCAAAGCCCAAATCCACCGACCCGTTCCGCTACGTCAATTCGTCTCCGGGGGTCATCAGGGCGGAGACCGGTTCATATTAGACTGACAGCAACGGTTGGATTAGGCCCGTCAATTCTCGCCCCTGATTGACCTGGATCAATGACATGCCCGCCGCCGGCGATAGAAAGAGACAGTTAGGAGTTTGCTGAATTTGAGCCGCGGAAACTGCGGGATGACCGAGGGCAAGATAATGCTACGTCGCTTCATTGCCGGTACTTTCGTGATGATTCTGGGCGCCGTTGCTGTGCCTGTGGCGGCGCTGGCTTCACCCACTGCCGAAACCGCTACGCCAACTCAGGCAACACGTTTCGCGACGCCGGAGGAGGCAGTGTCAGGCTCTCGTTGCCTCTGCGCGCATCAATGACGTGGCCGCTATGCACGATGTACTTGGACCGGGCAGCGTTGCGCTCCTGTTTTCCGGTGACCCGGTTTCTGACGGGCAGGCGCGCAAGAAATTCGTCGCCGCCTACGACGTTAAGCACTCGATCGCGCCCGATGCGCTCGGCCACATGGTGCTGACCGTCGGCGAAGATGACTGGCCGTTGCCGATCCCGATCGTGGAGGATAATGGACAGTGGCACTTGGATCGTGTTCAGGGCGCACAGGATCTTGTCGATCGTCGTATCGGGCGTAACGAGATTGCGGCGATCCGGACGGCGCTTGCCTATGTCGATGCGCAGAAGTTGTATTACAAGATGATGAGCGCCGAAGGCACCGGGGTGTATGCGCAAGCGCTCGTCAGCAGGCCGGGGCGCCATGACGGGCTCTATTGGCCCGCGACCGCGGGCGGTCCGGAAAGCCCTCTGGAGCCGCTCGTCGAACAGGCGGTGGACGAAGGCTATCCAGGCGCCAACATGTCCGGCAAGCCGGTCCCATATCAGGGCTATTATTACCCGCATCCTGACTGGGCAGGGCGACAGTGCGCCAGGCGGCGCGCTAAACTACGTGGTCGACGGCCGCATGATCAAGGGATTCGCCTTGATCGCCTGGCCTGCGATCTATGGTGCCTCGGGTATCATGACTTTCGAGGTCAATCAGGACGGCGTGGTGTTCCAGAAGGATTTCGGGCCAGCCACGACGGCGCTCGTGCCGACGATAAGGTTGTTCGCCCCCGGCCTGAGCTGGGCTCGGGTCGACGTAGTTGGCCCGTAGCCCGATGTTGGCCGCGATTTTCCGTGTCCTAGCTTGGAAAAGGGATATGTGATGGACATGACTGCGCGTTCCGTGCATCCGCCCAGTTCAATGCTCCCCTGCCTTCTCGATCGGCTATGGCCGCGACCACGCAAGGCGGGCGCGAGCGGCATTCCCGGGATCGGGTGCGTTGCGCAACGCAGCTTGGTCGCAATCTTGTCCCTATCGCTGATGGTGCCGCCCGAAGGCGCGTGGGGCCAAGCGGCCGCGCCAAGCCCGACGCCAACCACGGTTGGAACGGGAACCCAGGCAGCGCCGGGCGCATCGAAATTCAATCCCGAGCAGCTCGACGCCATGCTGGCGCCGATCGCACTCTATCCGGACGATCTGCTCGTGCAAACGCTGATGGCGGCCACATATCCCGTGCAGATCGTCGAAGCCGCCCGCTGGCTGCAGAGCGATAATAACAAGGACCTAAAAGGCGATGCGCTGGCGAACGCGCTCGAGCCGTTGCCGTGGGACCCGAGCGTCAAGTCGCTGGTGCCGTTCCCGCAGGTGCTGGAACAATTGGACCAGCATCTCGATTGGACCCAGCAGATCGGCTACGCCATGGCCATGCAGCAGCAGGAGGTGCTCAATTCGGCGCAGCGTTTGCGTTTGCAGGCGCAGGAGACGGGCCACCTGAAAACGACCGAGCAGCAGCTTGTTTCAACTCAGACTGTGGTTGATGATCAGGGCCAGCCGACGCCCAACCAGACCATCGTGATCCAGCCAGCCGACCCGGAGGTCGTCTACGTACCGGCCTACAACCCATCGTAGTCTACGGCAGCTGGCCCTATCCTGCGTATCCGCCCGTGTATTACCCGCCTCCAGCCTATTACCCTGGAGCCGCGCTGGCGACCGGGATCGTCTTTGCTGCCGGCGTCGCGATCGTCGGTTCGCTATGGGGTTGGGCGAGCCCGAGATGGGGCTACGGAGGCGGCAGCATCAACGTCAACACGACGCGGTACAACCATATCACTGCAAACAACGTCAACCGCGGCAACTTCAACGGGTCCAACTGGCGAGCCTCGTCGGGAGGTGCGGGTGGTCGTCCGGCGCGTCCACCTGGTGGGCCAGTGAAGAGCTCCGCTGAACTCCAAGGCCTCCAGCCAACGCGGTGGGGCGGCCGAGCGTATCCGTACCTAGTGGCGCGGTCAATCGGCCGAATATCGGCACTGGCGCCAGACCAGCGCAGAACCGACCAGGTGGCGCGCAAGGCGGCAGCGGCACTGGGAGCATGAACCGGCCTAGCGGGGGCAATATTGGCGCCAGACCAGAACAAAACCGACCAGGCGGCGGGCAGGCCGGGCCAGGCATCGGGAGTGCAAGCCCGGGAACCGGGGCCCAGTCGGGAGTACGCAACGCCCGCAGCAGCGGCCGACCGCGCAGCCGGTGCAGCGTTCTGCCAACCGCAGTGCATTCGGTGGGATGAATGACGGTGCCCGGGCCGGGCAGTATCAACAGCGCGGCTCGCAAAGCCGTGCCATGCAAAACCGCGGCGGCGGCGGGCGGCGTTGATTTATACCCTGCCCTGACGAAGACTTTGACTGGCACTGTCAAAGCAAACTCGCTCTTCCGGTCGGCTGCTAGTGATCTGACGCAATGACCAGTCCCGCAAAGCCAAAATCCACCGACCCGTTCCGCTACTTCAATCGCTCTCCGAGATCATCCGCTCGGCCGTGATGCTATATGTCCGGTTCCCACTGTCCTTCGCAACGTCGAGGACTCCTGTTTAGCGCGGCATCCACATCTGCCACGAGACGGTGCGGTTATGGTGGAACCGCTTCGGTCCAATGTTCGCGGCCGACATCCGGCGCCAGCGGATACCCCAACGGCAAGGGTCTCGCCACTGGCGCTGGCACCTGGATGAGATGTTCGTCAGGCTCAATGGTGAGATGGTCTATTTGTGGCGTGCTGTCGATCATGAAGGTGAAGTCTTGGAGAGCTATGTGACCAAAACCAGAGACAAATCAACGGCTATACGCTTTATCTGCAAAGTCCTGAAGCGACACGGCCGGGCTGCGGAGAAGTAACTGACGGTCTGCTGTCCTATCCGGCTGCCCTGAACTGGGCTGCAAGCATCACCGGCGCCTTGAACGGTGGGCCAACAACCGAGCTGAAAACAGTCATCTGCCGTTTCGACGACGCGAAGCGGCGATACAAGGTTTCAGGAGTATGCATTCACTCCAGAAATTCGTCTCTATCCACGCCTCGGTCTGCAACCACTTTAACCTTGAACGCCATCTCGTCTCGCGCACAAACTCTCAAGCTCCGCCGCGTGGCCACCCAAGCTGCATGAAGCGTAATCGCGGCATAAGGCCAGCGTGTCTTGGGATTTCCACGCCAAACGGAGACCGGTTCAGCATTAGACTGACGGCACCTCGCCAAGGCAGAGATTGTGCTCTGGCGCACGCGGCCTGAGGAGTTCCACCTTGAAGTCTGGCGCTCTTTCACCCCATACGTGTGGGAGCTGCTTAAGATTGTAGGAGCGGAAACCTCGTGATCAGCGTTTTTGAACTCTTCAAAATCGGCATTGGCCCGTCCTCGTCGCACACGATGGGGCCGATGCGCGCGGCGCGGAATTTCATTGGAACGCTGCGCCAGAACGGCCAGCTCCAGGGTACCGCGCGGGTAAAGACCGAACTGCTCGGCTCGCTCGCCTGGACCGGCGAGGGGCATGGCAGCGGCAAGGCGGTGATCCTCGGGCTGGCCGGGGAGATTCCCGAAGAGATCGACCCCGCGCAGGGCGAGGCGCTGCTCCTCGCTGCCACCACGGCGCACCGGCTGCGCCTCGGCGGCACGCATGAGGTGGCGTTCGACCCCGCCCTGGATATTATTTTCGACTATGAGTCCCCCACGCCGCGCCACCCCAATACGCTGGGCTTCAGCGCCTATGCGGCCGATGGCAGCCTGTTGCTGGCGCAGCGTTGGTGCTCGGTGGGCGGTGGCTTCGTGCTGCCCGAAAATGCCGCCGATACGCCGGCGGAAGAGGTGTGTACGGTGCCCTATCCGTTCCATTCCGGCGCCGAGCTGCTGCGGCTGGGGAGTGTGAGCGGCCTTTCAATTGCCGATATGGTGCGCGCCAATGAAGTCGCGCTCCGCCCGGAAGAGGAGGTGACGCGCTATCTCGACCGGATCATCGATGTGATGATGGAGACGATCGATCGTGGCATGAAGGGGCAGGGGGTATTGCCGGGGTCGCTCAAGGTGCGCCGCCGTGCCGCCGCGCTGCGCGAAAAGCTAGAGGCCGATGCGGGGCTGAATAATCTGGCGCCGCACGCGATCATGGACTGGGTAAGCTTGTTCGCCATGGCGGTGAATGAGGAAAACGCCGCCGGCGGGCGGGTGGTGACGGCGCCGACCAATGGCGCCGCCGGCGTGGTGCCCGCGGTGCTGCGCTATTACCGTGAATTTTGTCCGGATGCGACACGTGAGACCATGCGCCGCTTTCTGCTGGTGGCCACCGCTATTGGCGGTTTGTTCAAGCAGAATGCTTCTATCTCCGGCGCTGAAGTGGGCTGCCAGGGCGAGGTTGGCGTGGCGGCCTCGATGGCGGCCGCCGGGCTCGCCGAGGCTCTCGGCAGCAGCAATGAACAGATTGAAAACGCTGCTGAAATTGCGATGGAACACCATCTGGGCATGACCTGCGACCCGATCGGCGGGCTGGTGCAGATCCCCTGCATCGAGCGCAATGCCTTCGGCGCGGGCAAGGCCATCAGCGCCGCTTCGCTGGCGCGGCGAGGCGATGGCACGCACCGTGTTTCCCTTGATCATGTGATTGACACTATGCGACGGACCGGCCTAGACATGATGACCAAATATAAAGAGACTTCACAAGGTGGGCTTGCGCTCAATTTTGTAGAATGTTGATAGGGCGAAACATCAGATCGGCACTTCAACTCATGGAGAAAAGCCGTGTTATATACGAGAAACTGTGCAAATCGTTCAGGAGCGCAAAAACGCAACGAAGCTGAAGCGGTTTCCTTGAATCAAAAGAATGAACCGGTCAAGCGCAAGCCGCTTTCGATCAGGATTATCCTGGTGCCGAACTTCACGCTTTCGGCCTTTTTCGCTGTTCGTAGACACGCTGCGGCACTATCAAAACAAACTCGCTCTGCCGGTCTAGAGCTTGATTGCTTTATATTCGATTATATCCAGCATTGATGCTGTAGTTTTTACATTCGTCTGGCGTTTCAGGAGTATGCAGTCACTCCAGAAAATCGTTTCTGTTCACGCCTCGGTCTGCAACCACTTCAACCTTGAACGCCATCTCGTCTTACGCACAGTCTACAAGCTCCGCCGCGTTGCTGCCCAAGTTGCATGGAGTCTAATTGCGGCATGAGGCCAAGCGTGCTTCGAGCTCACCACGCCAAGCGGAGACCAGGGCGTGTGGTCGAATTGAGCCAGATTGCGCTGGCGGTGAGATGGACGGCGGCGAGGAAGTTTCTGGCGGTTTTGTCGTAACGTGTGGCGATGGCGCGGAACTGCTTGAGTTTTGCAAAGAAGTTCTCGATCAGGTGTCGTGCTTTGTAGAGGTCGCGGTCGTAAGTCCGTGCGATTTTCCGGTTTGCTTTCGGCGGGATGACGACGGCCTTGTTTTTGCCAGCCAGCATGGTGATGACCCGCTCATCGGCGTCGAACGCCTTGTCGGCGATGAGCAAATCGGCCTCCATGCCGGGCAAAAGCTGGTCGGCGCCGATCAGGTCAGATAACGGACCGGAGTTAATCGCCAAGGCCGTGCAAGCGTGGATCACGGCCGTTGGTGCTCAGACGGCCTATATCACACCAGGAAGCCCCTGGGAGAACGGCTACATCGAAAGCTTTAATGCCCGCTTGCGCGATGAATTCCTCAACGGTGAGATTTTCTACACGCTACAGGAAGCCAAGATTCTGATCGAAGCCTGGCGGTGCCATTACAATACGCGTCGGCCACACTCGTCGTTGGGTTACAAGCCGCCGGCACCAGAGGTTTTATTGTGGCCGGCACCGCCAGCCGCGTTGAAGGGCGCGTTGCCGGCCACAATAAAACCAGCCGCAGATCATCGGATGAACTACGTATGACGTGGATCAGTCATTGGGGGCTTGCCACGGATGGGAAACGAGGCGGTTTGCCGCCGGCCGAATACGTCAAAGCCCACTTCAGGTCACAAGGTTTACCCATACCTGTTGCGCGGCAAGCTGATCGACCGGCCGAACAAGGCCTGGGCGATGGACATCACCTACATCCCGATGGCGCGGGGTTTTGTGTATCGGGCGGCAGTGGTGGACTGGTTCAGCCGGCGGGTTCTGGCCTGGAAATTGTCGATCACGCTGGAGGTGGAATTCTGTATCGAGGCGGTTGAGGACGCGCTCGCCCGGCACGGCAAAGCCGGAGATTCAACACCGACAGGGAGCCGCCACCGCAACTCATTAGAATTTTGATTTAATTCAATAAATTATATCGAATGGTGGCGTGTACCTTTGATCATAGACTTCGGACGCGGCTTGAGGCGCTCAAGAGCGCCTCGCGCAGGCCCTCGATGATGGTCCGTCATCGATGGGCAGTTGTTTTTAAACTTTCGAATGCTTCTCAGCACTCTGAATCGCCGCCTGGGCTGCCGCCAGCCTTGCCACCGGCACACGGTACGGGCTGCACGACACGTAATCCAAGCCAACCGACTCACAGAACGCGATGGAGGCCGGATCGCCGCCATGCTCGCCGCAAATCCCCAGCTTCAGCCCGGGCTTTGTGCTGCGGCCCTTTTCGGCGGCTATCCGCACCAAATGGCCCACGCCTTCCACGTCGATCGATACGAACGGATCTTTCGGCAAAATGCCCTGCTCGACATAATGCGGTAAAAATTTACCGGCATCGTCGCGCGAGAGCCCGAACACCGTCTGCGTCAGATCATTCGTCCCGAAGGAGAAGAAATCCGCCGCCTCCGCAATGGCATCCGCTGTCAGTGCCGCGCGCGGCAACTCAATCATCGTGCCGATGCTGTATTCAATGGTCTTGCCTGCCTCGGCGAAGACTTCCCTGGCGGTCTTCTCGATCTGCGCGCGGGTAATATCGAGCTCACGCTTGATGCCCACAAGCGGGATCATGATCTCCGGCACCGGTGCTGCACCTGTCTTGCTGATTTCAATCGCCGCCTCGAAGATCGCGCGCGCCTGCATCTCATAAATTTCGGGGTAGGACACGCCCAGCCGGCAGCCGCGATGCCCGAGCATCGGATTGGTCTCGGAGAGTTCCTCGGCGCGGGATTTTATCGCCGCTTCGTCAAGCCCGAGCACCTGCGCCACCTCCGCAAGTTCCGCCTCGCCATGCGGCAAAAATTCATGCAATGGCGGGTCGAGCAACCGGATGGTGACAGGCAGGCCCACCATGATCTTGAAAAGGGCTACAAAATCCTCGCGCTGGAATGGCAGCAGTTTCGCCAGCGCCGTGCGCCGCCCGGCCTCGTCATTGGCCATGATCATCTGCCGCACCGCGCTGATGCGCGCGGGATCGAAGAACATATGCTCGGTGCGGCACAGCCCGATCCCTTCCGCGCCGAATTTGCGCGCGGTATCCGCATCCAGTGGCGTTTCCGCATTCGCCCGCACTTTTAGCCGCCGCGCGGCATCGGCCCAGCCCATCAGCGTGCCGAACTCAGCGGAGAGTTGCGGTTCGATCATTTTCACCGCACCGGCAAAAACTTCGCCGGTGGTGCCATCAAGCGTTAAAATATCACCGGCGTGGAGGACAACACCGCCAGCCGAGAGCGTCTGCGCGCCATAATCCACGGAAATCCCGCCAGCACCGGCAACACATGGCCGGCCCATGCCACGCGCCACCACGGCGGCATGGCTCGTCATGCCGCCGCGCGTGGTGAGAATACCGCGCGCCGCATGCATGCCGTGAATATCTTCAGGGCTGGTCTCGATCCGCACCAGAATCACCGAATCGCCCTTCTGGCTGAGCAGCTCCGCCTGATCAGCCGAGAACACCACTGCGCCAGATGCCGCACCGGGGCTCGCCGGCAGGCCTTTCGCAAAGAGTTTTGAAATCGCCTTCGGGTCCAGGGTCGGGTGCAGCAACTGGTCGAGCGAGGCCGGGTTGACGCGCATGATCGCGGTGTTGCGGTCGATCAACCCGCTTTCCGCCATTTCCACCGCAATGCGCAGGCTCGCCGACGCACTGCGTTTGCCGCTGCGCGTCTGCAACATATACAATTTGTTCTGCTGCACCGTGAACTCGATGTCCTGCATGTCCTTGTAGTGTTTTTCAAGAACATCCCGAACCTTCCTGAGTTCGGCATAGGCCTCGGGCAGCGCCTCTTCCATGCTGATCTCGCCCGGCGTGGCATAGGCTTTGCTGAGCGGCCGCGGCGTGCGGATACCCGCGACCACATCCTCGCCCTGCGCATTCACCAGATACTCGCCGTAAAATTCGTTGAGCCCGGTTGAGGGGTCGCGCGTAAAACACACACCCGTGGCGCAATCATCGCCCATATTGCCGAACACCATCGCCTGCACATTTACAGCCGTGCCCCAATCCGCCGGAATGTCATGCAGGCGCCGGTAAACATTTGCGCGCGGGTTCATCCAGGAGCCGAACACCGCCCCAATCGCTCCCCAGAGCTGGTCCGCCGGATTTTGCGGAAACGGCGCGCCGGTCTCTTCCGCCACCATCTTCTTGTAATCTTCCACAACGCGCTGCCAGTCTTGCGTGGAGAGCGCCGTGTCCTCGATCACATCCGCATCGAGCTTGGCGGTTTCGATGATTTCCTCAAACCGGTGATGGTCCACGCCGAGCACGACCGAGCCGTACATCTGGATAAACCGGCGATAGGAATCCCAGGCAAAACGCGCATCGCCCGACCCGGTTGCCAGGCCCTGCACGGTGATGTCGTTGAGGCCAAGGTTCAGCACCGTATCCATCATCCCCGGCATGGACACCCGCGCGCCGGAGCGCACGGAAACCAGCAGCGGCTTTTCACCATCGCCAAATTTGCGGCCCACAGCCGTCTCGATCCGCGCCAAAGCTGTGTCCACCTGCGCTTTAAGTTCAGGTGGATAATTTTTGCCGTTATCGTAATAGGCGGTGCAGACTTCAGTGGTGATGGTAAAGCCAGGCGGCACGGGTAGATCGATGCTGGCCATTTCGGCGAGGTTCGCGCCCTTGCCGCCAAGCAGGTTGCGCAGCGTCGTATTGCCGTCGTTCAAGCCCGCGCCGAAATTATAAACCCACTTGGTCATGCTTCTGCTCCTTAGCCCTCGATTTTTGAAAAATCAGCGATTTGGTGCATCGTGTCACGTAATTGGGCCAGCAATCGCAAGCGATTGAGGCGAATTTCCGGCGTTGGATCGTTTACGGTTACTTTGTCGAAAAAGATGTCCACAGTCGTTCGCAGCTTGGCCAGTCCGGCCATCGCAAGCGCAAAATTCCCACGTAAAAATTCATTGACTGTCTCGGACTGAACTGAAACCAGATTCGTCTGAAGGTCTTTTTCCTCGGGCAGAGACAAGAGTTTCAAATCCGCCTCGCCGGTATGCGCCTTGCCGTCTTTGGCTTCCTCGATCTTTAGAATATTCGCCGCGCGCCGATAGGCAATCAGCAGATTTGCGCCATCCGGCGTGTTAAGGAAATCCCGCACCGCGTTCACGCGTTGCATGATGCGCACCAGATCGTCATCGGCACCGGCACTCAATACGGCATCGAGAATATCGAACCGCTCGCCTCACCACGAAGTTTTACCCGCAGGCGTTCGATGATGAAGTCGAACAGAGTTTCGCTCCCACCCAGCAGCGGCTTGAGCGGCAGCCTTAAATCATTTTCCAGAATAATCCTGATCACACCGAGCGCCGCACGCCGCAGCGCGTAGGGGTCGCCGGAGCCGGTCGGGGTTTCACCAATACGGAAAAATTGGACCAGCGTGTCGACTTTATCGGCCAGCGCTACACTCACGGCGACTGTGCCAGTCGGCACGGCATCAGACGGGCCTTTGGGCTGATAATGGGTTTTTATGGCATGGCCGACAATGCTGCTGTCCCAGCCGCGCGACCTGATCGCTCCGCATAATAGCCGCCCATCACGCCTTGCAGTTCGGGGAACTCGCCGACCATGCCGGTGACGAGATCGGCCTTGCACAGCAGTCCGGCCCACTCGGCCTGGCTGGCGTTTCGTAGCCATCGCGTTCCGAGTCATGCGGCAATTGTTCTGGCCAGTGACGCGATCCGATCCGCCCGCTCCCGCTGCGTGCCGATTTTCGCGTGAAAGGTAATCTTCTCCAGTTTCGGCAGCAGCGCATCCAGCGGCGTTTTCAGGTCGATATCCCAAAAATGCCGCGCATCGGAAAGCCGCGCGCGAAGCACGCGCTCATTGCCCGCGATAATCGCCGCGCCGCCATCGTCAGCCGCAAGATTTGCCACAAAAGCAAAAAAAGGCGCCGGTTTGCCGTTTGCATCGCGCAGCGCAAAATACTTCTGGTTTATCTTCATGGATAATTCCCGCACTTCTGGCGGCAAATCCATGAATTTTTCGTCGATTTTCCCGATCAGCGGCACCGGCCATTCAACCAGGCCGGTGACTTCATCGAGCAGAGCATCATCCTGCGCAACGGCTCAGCCCAAGCTCGGCAGCCTTAGCGGCAATACCCTCGGCGATTTTGCGCCGCCGCTCGTCCTGATCCACGATGACATAATGCTCGCGGAGCTTTTCCTCCCACACCGCGGCCGATGACACCGCAAACGCCCCCGGCCTATGCACCCGGTGGCCCTCGGTCTCATTCCCCGCCGTCACCGGACCAAGCGTGATGGGAATCACCTCACCATCGAGCAGGCAGACAATGCGGCGCAACGGGCGGACCCAGGTGAAATCGCCGCTGGTGCCCCAGCGCATGGATTTTGGCCAGGAGAAGCGTGCTAGAGCACTTTGGGAAGATCAGCATTGGACGACGCTCACTGGCGGCATGACAGCAGTCTCGCCGCAGAATAATAGACCGTTCTCGACGACCAAGCTCGCTTCGGTCTGGCGTTATGCTTCCTTAGAAACCCAACAATCGCCTGCTTCGGGAGCCCCCTCGCGTGGACCACGCGCCTCCGAACAGTCGTCTGCCGTGCTTTTCCGGCTGTCACGCTTTCGCCAGTGATAGCAATTCGACGAGGGCCAAGAAAATTTTTGGCTTCAACAGGTTTCAAGAACTGCAATGCCTGCAAGCAGTCGCCGCATACAGCTCCGCCCGCCGCCTTCTGCATCCGCGCCGGGATTTCCTCGGAGAAAAGTTCCAGAAAAAACTCAGGCATCTTATTCGCCCGCCATCCAGGCTTCGGCGCAGGCCTTGGCCAATTCCCGCACCCGCCCGATATACGAAGCTCGTTCCGCCACTGAGATCACACCTCGCGCGTCCAGCAGGTTGAACAAATGGCTGGCCTTGATGCACTGGTCATAGGCCGGCTGCGCCACGCCGGCTTGCACCAATGCGCCACATTCCTTCTCCGCATCGGCAAAATGCCGCACCAGCATGTCCGTATCCGCCAGTTCAAAATTGTACTTGGAATAATCGCGTTCAGCGCGGCGGAAAACATCGCCATAACTCACACCGGAACCATTAAAATCGAGGTCAAAAACATTCTCGACCCCCTGCACATACATCGCCAGGCGCTCCAGCCCGTAGGTGAGCTCCGCACTGGGCGACACGCAGGCAATCCCGCCGACCTGCTGGAAATAGGTGAACTGTGTGACCTCCATGCCGTCGCACCAGACCTCCCAGCCCAACCCCCAGGCGCCGAGCGTCGGGCTCTCCCAGTCATCCTCCACGAACCTTATGTCGTGCAGTTTCCGGTCGATCCCGATGGCGTCATAGCTCGCCAGCAATAGCTCCTGGATGTTATCCGGGCTTGGCTTCAACAGCGCCTGATACTGGTAATAATGCTGCAACCGGTTCGGGTTCTCGCCATAGCGCCCGTCCGACGGCCGTCGCGAGGGCTGCACATAGGCGGCGCGCCAGGGCTTTGGCCCCAGGGCCCGCAGCGTCGTGGCGGGGTGGAACGTTCCGGCCCCCATCTCCACGTCATAAGGTTGTAAAATCACACAACCCTGTTTAGCCCAGAAATTGTGCAGGGTGAGGATGATATCCTGAAAGCTCTTTGGACGCGGGCTGGTGTGGATTGTCATGAACCGTGTATGAGAGATGTGAAGCGTAATGCACCGCAGCAATACGGCCCCGGACGGCGGCACGCAACCACGGCGGCAATACTTAGACAAGGACGCGGCATATGAGCAAAATCATCCGCTGGACAGGCGAAGACTGGATGGGAATTCTGGCTGGTTGCGCTGATCGGCGTCGGCATGTTCGCCTTCCGGCAGCTTGCCATCGTGCCCCGCGCCACGGTCGGGCTCTGCGCCGCGGCCAATGCGCCCCCCATCTGCGCGCCACGCGCCGCCGTGCTCTGGCTGCAATACGAGCAGGGTTTCGGCTGGGCCGCACTGCTGCTCGGCCTGGCAGCATTCATCCTCGGCAAGCGCCTGCCCGCGGTCCTGGCCCTGAGCATCGGCATCGCCGCGGTGATAAACTACAACGCCACAACCGGGATTATCGGCGCCGCATTGGGGATTATCACCTGGATCGGCCTTTCAACCGGCCGCTACGAGACCAGCGCCTATTAGCATTGCAGCGACGCAAACGCTCTAAATCGGCAGGGCGCCGTCTTTCATGCGTTCCATGGCAAAGCGCGAGGACACATTGCGCAGCGGCACCGCGGCGATGAGTTTGCGGTAAAAAGCGTCATAGGCGGCGATGTCCGGGACGATGACGTGGAGCAGATAATCCACATCCCCGCTCATGCGCCAGGCGCCGACGATTTCCGGCGTGGAGGCGACGGTTTGCGCGAAGCGGGCGAGCCAGTCCGCCGAGTGGTCCGCGGTTTCGACCGAGACAAAAACAGAGACGGGCAGGCCTAGCTCTGTCGGCATCCAGCACGGCGATCCGCGCACGGATGATGCCGGTTTCCTCCATGCGTTTGATCCGCTTCCAGCACGGGGTGGCGGTGAGGCCGACCTTGTCGGCGATGTCGTTGAGCGACAGGGAGGCGTCGTGCGAGATGAGGCGCAGGATGGCGCGGTCGATATTGTCGAGGTCTGTCATGAGGGGACCTTGGCATGAGGTGAATGGGGTGACTATTGCGGGGGCTGCAAAAATCGCGCTAGACGGCTCGTGGGTCACGCCCCCCCAATGGGGCGCTTTTCTTCTGTGAGGGAGAGTTTTTATGGCAGATTTTTCTGTCACCGCAAAGCCGGTGGCACGTCCGCAGAATCCTAATTTTTCATCAGGTCCATGCACGAAGCACCCAGGCTATAGTCTGGCGGCACTTGAGGGTGCTACTCTGGGCCGCAGCCACAGGGCAAAAGAACCCAAGGCGAAGCTGGCCGAGGTGATCACCCGCTCCAAGCAGATTTTGGGCATGCCCGAAGATTGGCGGCTGGGCATTGTTCCCGCCAGCGATACCGGGGCAATGGAAATGGCGCTGTGGTCCATGCTGGGCGCGCGCCCCGTGGATGTGCTGACACAAGAGAGCTTTTCCGAGATCTGGGCGACGGATGTCGTCAATCAGCTGAAGCTCAAGGATGCGCGGGTGCTGAGTGCGCCTTATGGCAAGCTGCCGGATGTGACGGCGATCGATTTTTCCCACGACGTGGTGCTGACCTGGAACGGCACGACCGCTGGTGTGCGCTTCCCGGATGGAAAGTTCATTCCAGATGATCGCGAGGGGTTGGTGATTTCTGATTCCACCTCCGCGGCGTTTGCAATGGAATTGCCATGGGCGAAACTGGATGTCGTGACATGGAGCTGGCAGAAAGTGCTGGGGGGCGAGGCAGGCCACGGGATGCTGGCGCTTGGCCCACGCGCGGTGGAACGGCTGCTGACATACAAACCCACATGGCCGCTGCCGAAGATTTTCCAACTGACGTCCGGCGGCAAACTCATCGAGGGGATTTTCGTAGGCGATACGATCAACACTCCGTCCATGCTGTGCGTCGAGGACGCCCTGGATGCGTTGCGCTGGGCCGAGAGTGTTGGCGGCTTGCAGGGGTTGATTGCACGCTCGGAAGCCAATTTGCGGGCGGTTTCCGCATGGGTTGCCAACAATGAGCGCGTGAAATTTCTGGCGGAAGTGCCGGAGACGCGCTCTTGTACCTCAATCTGCCTGTTGATTGCGGCCCCCTGGTTCGTGAGGCTTGACGCCGAAGGCCAGGCCAAGGCGGCGAAGGCGGTGGCCGCGCTGTTGGAGACAGAAAAAGTGGCGCTGGATGCCGGGGCATACCGCGATGCGCCGCCGGGCCTGCGGATTTGGGCCGGGGCGACGGTGGAGACATCGGATATTGCCGCACTTCTGCCTTGGATCGATTACGCGATCGACACCGTTTCCGCTGAATTTTAAGGGGTCGTGCAAATGGTAAAAGTTTTGATCAGCGACAAGTTGTCGCCGGCTGCGATTGCGATTTTTAAAGAGCGCGGCGTCGAAGTTGACGTGAAGACTGGCCTTACGCCGGCGGAGTTGCGGGCCGTTATCGGTGAATATGACGGGCTGGCCATTCGTTCCGCGACCAAGGTGACGAAAGAGGTTCTGGAAGCCGCGAAAAATCTTAAAGTCGTTGGCCGCGCCGGGATCGGCGTGGATAATGTGGACGTGAAATCCGCCACCTCGCGCGGCGTGGTGGTGATGAACACGCCATTCGGTAATGCGATTACCACGGCCGAGCACGCGATTGCGCTGATGTTCGCGCTGGCGCGGCAGTTGCCGGAGGCATCGGCCTCCACCAAGGCGGGCAAGTGGGAGAAGAACCGCTTCATGGGCGTGGAGCTGACCGCCAAGACGCTGGGGCTGATCGGGTGCGGCAACATCGGTTCCATCGTCGCGGACCGCGCAATGGGGCTGAAGATGAAGGTGCTGGCGTATGATCCGTATCTGACGGAGGCGCGCGCCGTGCAACTGGGCGTGGAGAAGGTGGATCTGGACCAGGTGCTGGCCAAGGCTGATTTTATTACGCTGCATACGCCGCTGACGGATGCGACACGCAATATTTTGTCGCGCGAAGCTCTGGCGAAGACCAAGCAGGGCGTTAGGATCGTTAACTGCGCGCGCGGCGGGCTGCTGGATGAGGCGGCGCTGTTCGATGCGTTGAAGTCAGGCCATGTGGCGGGTGCCGCGTTGGATGTTTTCGAGGTCGAGCCGGCGACCGAGAGCCCGTTATTCTCACTGGAGAACGTGATCTGCACACCGCATTTAGGCGCGGCGACGAACGAGGCGCAGGAGAATGTGGCGTTGCAGGTGGCCGAACAGATCAGTGACTTTTTGCTGACAGGCTCGGTGACCAACGCGCTGAATATGGCGAGCGTGAGCGCCGAAGAAGCGCCGCGTCTGCGCCCCTACATGGATTTGTGCCGGTTGCTGGGCTCCTTCGCCGGACAGCTCACGCAGGCGAAAGACGGCGTGATCAAGCGCGTGCTGGTCGAGTATGAGGGGGCGGCGGCACCGTTGAACCACCGGCCGCTATCAGCCGCGGTTTTGGCTGGGTTGCTGGGGCCGGTGATGGAAGGTGTCAACATGGTGTCAGCGCCCGTATTTGCGCGCGACCATGGGATCGAAGTCTCCGAAGCCGTGCATGACCGCGTGGGGGATTACCAGAGCCTGGTGCGGATTACGGTCGCCACGGACAACCAAACGCGCGCGGTGACGGGCACGCTGATCGGCAATGGCAAGCCAAGGCTGGTGGAGATCAAAGGCATTAAGGTCGAAGCCGATTTCGCGCCGCATATGTTGTATGTGACGAATAAAGATAAGCCGGGGTTTATCGGGCGGTTCGGTATGCTTCTGGCGGATGCCGGGGTGAATATCGCGACCTTCCACCTGGGACGTGCCGCCGCGGGCGAGGATGCGATCTGCCTGGTCTCCACCGATGGCGATACACCCGATGACGTGCTGGCCCAGGTGCGCGCACTGCCGCTGGTGATGCAGGCGACGACGCTGGCGTTTTGAAAATGCGTGGCGACCGGGGGGCTGAGGCCGTTTACGACCACGGGTTACCGGCCGCAGCGCTATTTTTGGGCAAGTTGGCTTGGCGTGGCGGTGGCGGCGATACTGTTGTTCAGCCGCGGCCCCAGCCGTTTGCTGCGCCCGGAATTATGGGCCGAGGACGGCGTGTTCTGGCTGCGGCAGGCCTATAATTCCGGACTAAGCGACTTGATGACGCCAATCGTCGGCTACTTGCAAACCCTTTCACGCCTTGGCGGGCTCGCCTTGCAATTCATTTCCCCTTGGCGGACTTAGCTGCAGCCTCTGGTCTTCGCGTTGACTCGCCTTTGTGGTTCAACTGGCGACGGTGGTATTGCTGTTGTCACGGCGTGGTGAGACGCTGTTTCCGCACTGCGGACCAGGCTGTCGTGCTGATTGCATGGCGCGCCGGACTGTTCGAGGCTGACGCGCAATTCGCGACGGGCTGGCTGCTGGGGCTGGCGGTGTTCGCTGTTGTTTCTTGGCCGAAACCGCCCGACATTGGGCTGATGCGGCGCGTTTGTGCTCTATATTGGCCGGGTTTGAGCGGGCCGCGATGTGGCGATTCCTGGCGCCGGTGCCGATCTGGGTCGGACTGGTGGTGGCCTTCGTTTTGGTGCCGTATAGCCAACCGCCGTACCATCCTGGGCCGCTTTACGCGGAGCGACCCAGCGGTTGGCTGGATCATGCGGACGCCGCAGCGAATTTGCATATTTTGCTGGCACAACCCGCGAGGTTCATAACGCTGCCGTGGCAGATCACGGTGGTGGCTGGCATCCAGAGGTTACGAGCAACGGTGGGTGTGCTGGGCCTTTTGCAGACCAGCTACCCGATATTCTGTGACCAAATATGGGGTATTTGTGGCGCTGTGGCGTTACTCGGCCTTGTATTTTGCCGCCGGCCGGTACTGGTGACACCCGGCGTGGCGCTGGTGAATTTCCTGTTCGTCATTTTTCTCCTGGCGGGGTGATCGGCGGTTTAACGACCTGTACCTGGTTGGACTATTAGGTGACGGGTTTTGGTTGCCGGTGTGGCCGCTGCTCCTGCCGTATTGCTGCGTGATTCTCGCGATTGTTCTCGCTGGGGTTGAATATCCCGTTGCTTCTGCCCGCTGACCAACCGTCTCATCGGCGGTCTGGTTGGGTTACATTCCGGTGAGCTGGTATGGAATTATTATCTATGGCTGGCGCGCTGAAGTCGCCGATGGTCTCCGCGGTGATCCCGCAATGGGAGCCCATGCAGTATCCGGGCGTTGGAGGCCGCTATTACATCATTCCGATGCTGGCTTGGTTTACCACATTGCTGGTACTCGCAACGGTACGATGGCGATTTGGGCTGCAATGGGTAGCGCGCGGCCTGGTGCTGTGCTGCGCGGTTGGGGTGGTGTATGACTGGCATTATACACCGTATGTCCATACCGGGTATCATTCCGCCGCAAAAATGTTCGATCGGGCACCGCCAGGTACAGTGGTAACCTTTCCGGAAAATCCGGTGCCGTGGCATTTTGAGCTGACGAAGCGTTAGAGCCGGATGGCTCAGACCGTCAAGGCATTGCGGATTGCGCCGAGTGCTGCTTGCCAGTTGGCGCCGTCCGGCCCGCCGGCCTGGGCCATGGTTTTGCTGCCACCACCGCCCGAGCCACCAACCGCCGCAGCTGCCGCGCGCACCAGATCCACCGCGCTGTGTGTGCCGGAGAGATCATCCGACACGGCGATGATGATGGCGGCTTTGCCATCCTGCGTGGAGACGAGCGCGACAATGCCCGAGCCGAGGGTTTTGAGCAGGTCGGTGGCGATGGGCTTGAGGTCTTTGGGCGCGATGTCGCCGACATGGCGGCCGGAGAATTTAATGCCCGCAATGTCCTCGAACGTGCCGGCCGAGCCGAGAACGAGTTTTTTCTGTAGCTCCGAGACCTGACGCTCCAGGCGTTTTTTGTCTTCCTGCAAGGCCAGAATCCGGGCCGGAAGTTCCGCGGCCGGCGCCTTGAGCACGGCGGCGGCTTCCGCCAGCAGGTGGGAGGAATCCTCCACGGCTTTCAGCGCGGCGGCGCCGCAAAATGCCTCGATGCGGCGGATGCCGGCTGAGACCGCGCCTTCGGAAGTAATGCGGAACAATCCTATATCGCCGGTGCGCTGCACATGCGTGCCGCCGCACAGCTCAATCGACCAGGCGGATTTATCATCGTCCGGGCTGCCCATGGAAACGACGCGGACTTCGTCGCCATATTTCTCGCCGAACAGCGCCATGGCGCCGAGTTTCACGGCTTCGTCAGGCGTCATCAGCCGCGTCGTGACCTCGGCGTTCTCGCGGATGCGGGCGTTGACCTCACGTTCGACAGCAGCAAGTTCGTCGGCCGTAATCGGGCGGGGCTGCGAGATGTCGAACCGCAACCGGTCCGGCGCATTGAGCGAGCCTTTTTGGCTGACATGGGGGCCCAGGGCGCGGCGCAGTGCTTCGTGCAGTAAATGCGTGGCCGAGTGATGCGCCCGGATGTTCCTCCGCCGCTCATGGTCCACCGTGGCGATGACGGGCATGTCAACAACCACCGTACCAGATTCGATCTTACCAAGATGGACGATAAGATCGCCAACCTTCTTCTGCGTATCGGTGATGCGGATGCGGAGATTATCTGGCCCCGTGATGAAACCAGTATCGCCAACTTGACCACCACTCTCGCCGTAGAAGGGCGTCTGGTTGAGAACAATCGCCACCGATTGGCCGTTAATTGCGGATCGGTTGGCCTGCCCCTCAACAATGATCGCCTTAATAACAGCTTCGGCCTGTTCTGTGTTGTAACCCAGAAACTCCGTCGCACCACCGCGTTGTTCTTTAACCGAGAACCAAACGCTCTCCGTCGCGGCCTCGCCGGAGCCGGCCCAGGCGGCGCGGGCGCGTGTGCGCTGCTCTTCCATGGCGGCGTTGAAGCCGTCGAGATCAACGGTTTTTTGCTCCTCGCGCAGAGCGTCCTGGGTGAGGTCCAGCGGGAAACCAAACGTATCATAGAGCTTAAAGGCGACGGCGCCTGGCAGCGAACCGCCGGCGGGAATGTTGGCGGCTTCCTCGTTAAGCAGCGAAATACCGCGATCCAGCATGGCCCTGAAACGGTTCTCTTCGAGTTTCAGCGTTTCCGTGATCAGCGGCTCGGCGGCGGTGAGCTCCGGATAGGCCTGGCCCATCTGCCGGGTCAGTGCCGGAACGAGCCGGTACATCAGCGGCTCGGTCGCGCCCATTAAGTGCGCGTGGCGCATGGCGCGGCGCATGATCCGGCGGAGCACGTAGCCGCGGCCCTCGTTGGACGGGAGCACGCCATCGGCCATGAGAAAGCTGGTGCTGCGCAGATGGTCGGCGACGACGCGATGGCTGGTTTTGAACTTTCCGTCGGGAGCCTGGCCGGTGGCCTCGGCGGAGGCGAGAATGAGGGCGCGCAACGCATCCGTGTCGTAATTATCGTGCTTGCCTTGCAATATGGCGGCGAAGCGCTCCAGGCCCATGCCGGTGTCGATGCTGGGATGAGGCAGGGCTAAGCGTGTGCCGGGCGGGCCTTCCTCGTACTGCATGAACACGAGGTTCCAGATTTCGATGAAGCGGTCGCCGTCTTCGTCCGGGCTGCCGGGCGGACCACCTGGAATCCCGGGGCCGTGATCGTAGAAAATTTCCGAGCAGGGGCCGCAGGGGCCGGTATCGCCCATTTTCCAGAAATTATCGTCCGTGGCGATGCGGATGATTTTTTGCTCCGGCAGCCCGGCGATTTTTTGCCAGAGGGCAGCGGCCTCGTCGTCTGTATGGTAGACCGTGACGAGGAGTTTGTCCTTGTCGAGGCCAAAATCCTTCGTAAGGAGAGTCCAGGCATGGGTGATCGCCTGTTCCTTAAAATAATCGCCAAAGGAGAAATTGCCCAGCATTTCGAAAAACGTGTGATGGCGGGCGGTGTAGCCGACATTGTCCAGGTCGTTATGCTTGCCGCCGGCGCGCACACATTTCTGCGAGGAGGTGGCGCGGACATAGCTGCGCTTTTCCTGGCCGGTGAAGGTATTTTTGAACTGCACCATGCCGGAGTTCGTAAACATCAGCGTGGGGTCGTTTTTTGGGACCAGTGAAGAACTGGCTACAACCTCGTGGCCGTTGCGGGCGAAATAGTTGAGAAAGGTGGCGCGAAT
Organism: uncultured Alphaproteobacteria bacterium; assembly: GCA_963740445.1. Classification (GTDB taxonomy): domain Bacteria; phylum Pseudomonadota; class Alphaproteobacteria; order Acetobacterales; family Acetobacteraceae; genus Acidocella. The sequence goes on along the minus strand of CAVUED010000008.1, from coordinate 14,410 downwards.
ATCGTTGCTGGTGACCATGTTACGGGGATTACAGGGAGTGGGAGTTTTCGCCAAGTACGGGCGTTGTTGCGGCGGCGGCCAGAAGCTTCTGAATGCGTGCAGCGAGCGCCGCCATCGCGAACGGCTTGGGCAGGACATGCATACCTGGCGGCAGAATGATCTGGCGCATGAGCGTTTTGTCGGCATAGCCGGTGATGAACAGAATTTTCAAAGCCGGGCGGCGCATGCGCGCGGCCTCGGCCAGTTGGCGGCCGTTCATGCCGTTGGGCAGGCCGACATCCGTTATCAGCAGGTCGATCCGTTGGCCAGATTGCAGGATTTTCAAGCCGGCGGGCCCATCCTCAGCCTGCAAGGCATGCATAGCCCAGTTTTGCCAGCAGGTCGGTGATCAGCAGCCGCACGCTGGGATCGTCATCCACCACCAGCACTGTCTCGCCCATGCCGTGGAGTGATTCCTGCGGGTTCGCATGTGCGTTGCCCGCGTCGACTGTGCCGTCATGGCGGGGTAAATAGAGGCAGACCGATGTACCCCGGCCGGGCGCCGAATGGATACGTACATGGCCGCCGGACTGGCGGACAAAACCATAGATCATCGACAGGCCAAGGCCGGTACCTTGCCCGACTGGCTTGGTGGTGAAGAACGGGTCGAAAGCGCGTTCCAGGACGTCCGGAGTCATGCCTGTTCCATCATCGATGACGCTGAGCGACACGTATTGGCCCGCGGAAAGTTCGAGAGTTTTGGCGCGTGGGGCGTCCAGCGTGTGGTTTTCGGTTTTGATGGTTAAGCTGCCGCCGGCGGGCATCGCGTCCGAGGCGTTGATGCAGAGATTGAGGAGTGCCAGTTCGAGCTGACTGGGGTCGACCAGCGTGGTCCAGAGGCCGGCGGCGCTTACGACATCCAGCGTGATGCCAGGGTCGACGGTGCGGCGGATGAGGTCTTCCATGCCGCCGACCAGGATGTTGATGTCAGTGGCGCGTGGCTCCAGTGCTTGCCGGCGGGAGAAGGCAAGCAGGCGGTGGGTGAGGGAGGCGGCGCGATTGGCGGCTTCCTGGGCGGTGGTCACGTAATGGCGCAGATCGTCCGACCTGCCCTGGCGCAGCCGGTTTTGCAGAAGCTCCAGGCTGCCGGTGATGCTGGTGAGCAGGTTATTGAAGTCATGCGCGATGCCGCCGGTGAGCTGGCCAATGGCTTCCATTTTCTGGCTTTGGTGCAATTGCTCTTCGGTGGCCATCAACTCGGCGGTGCGCGCGGCGATGCGGGCTTCCAGGCTATCGTTGGCGGTGCGCAGCAATGCCATGGCACGGGCAAGGCGAAGGCTGCTCATCATGGCGGCATTGACCAGGACCACCATGGTGCCAGTGATAAAAACAAAGGCCAGTATCACCACCCAGCCCTTAGGCCAGAGCTGAAAGAATCCGGCGGGTGGGATGAAAAAATAATCGGCGAGCAGGGCTGTGGCGGTAACCGCCAGTAGGCCTGGCCCGATGCCGCCGAAGATGGCGGAGAGGAGTATTGCTGGAACAAAGGTAAAGAACGGCGCGCCAACCAGATGATGGCCGATGCCAAGGCGCACCAGCAGTCCGGCCAGGCAAGAAATTACCGGGATTGCGTAGCTGATCCAGAATCGTTCGCGTATCCAGAGTAAAGTCGCGAACATTGATTGATCCCTACCCTTACTTTAGCCGACGTTTAAATACCGGCCTCTCACAGGGAGATGTGTCAAGTTGGTTTAGGCAGCTTTGTTCTACACTTAGCAACTTTACTAACCTGCGCGCAACAATTGATCGACAAAGCGAGAGAAACTCGGAGAGGTTGCGCTGTAGGGTGGATACGGCTTCTCACCCTATCGGGGCCCGGAGTCTGATCGCTTCAGGTTGAAACGCCTGCGCGATTTACCTGAAGCGTGAATCGGCCCCTAATCATGTTTTGGAACCGATTTTATAGCTCTACTCATATGTTTAGAGGGCGATTTAGATTTTAAGATGAACCATAACTGGTTCGTCTTAAAATCATCGCGTTCTAATCGGCGGCGTCGCTTTCACTTTCGCTATCGCCGGTATCGGCGACCAGCAGGGCCTCGGCGATGACAGCGGATTGATCGCGAATGCGCTTTTCGATCGCATCGGCCATTTTCGGATTTTCGCGCAAAAACTGCTTGGCATTCTCGCGCCCCTGGCCGATGCGCGTACTGTCATAGCTGAACCAGGCGCCGGATTTTTCGACGACGCCGGCTTTGACGCCAAGATCCACCAGCTCGCCCATTTTGCTGATGCCCTCACCGAACATGATGTCGAATTCCACTTGCCGGAATGGCGGGGCCAGTTTGTTCTTCACCACCTTCACGCGGGTATGGTTGCCGGTGACTTCCTCGCGATCCTTGATCGAGCCGGTGCGGCGGATTTCCATGCGAATCGAGGCATAGAATTTTAAGGCGTTACCACCAGTGGTTGTCTCCGGGTTGCCGAACATCACACCGATTTTCAGGCGGATCTGGTTGAGGAAGATCAGCATCGTGTTGCTGCGCGAGACCGAGCCTGTGATTTTGCGCAAAGCCTGGCTCATCAGCCGGGCATGCAGGCCGACATGGGTGTCACCCATTTCGCCCTCAAGCTCGGCGCGGGGAACCAGGGCGGCCACCGAATCGATCACCAGAACGTCGATGGAGCCGGAGCGCACCAGCGTGTCCGCGATCTCCAGCCCCTGCTCGCCGGTATCGGGCTGGCTGATGAGGAGATTGTCGACATCGACGCCGAGTTTGCGGGCATAGGTGGGGTCGAGCGCGTGCTCGGCATCGATAAAGGCGCAGGTGCCGCCTCGTTTTTGCGCTTCCGCGATGGCGTGCAGGGCCAGTGTGGTTTTGCCTGAGCTTTCCGGCCCGTAGATTTCAATAACGCGGCCGCGCGGCAGGCCACCGATGCCCAAAGCGAGGTCGAGACCCAGCGAGCCCGAGGAAATAACGTCGATCGCCTCGCCCGTGCCCTTGGCGCCCATGCGCATGATGGAGCCTTTGCCGAAGGCCCGTTCAATCTGCGCCATGGCGGCGTCCAACGCCTTGTTTTTTTCCATATCCGGCTTGCCTCTGGTTGGTGTTTCCCCAGCGTCCGATACCGAATCGACTGCCGTCAACCGGCGTTTGAGTCCTGACGCGGGTGCAACCATAGCGTGTTTTTCCTTGGAATGCGAGAGTGAGGGTCTGTGCGCACGCTGACATGGAAGGAACAAAATAGCAACGGAAAAATTAACTATTTGTTCTTTTTTTGTTCCTCCCGCCCGAGGCCGTTTATTCGGGTCGGGAGGGTGAATGTTTGCCTTTTACAGCGCGCCGCCGCGCCGGCCGATGGCAGCGCCGAGCCGCAGGCGTAGCGCGTTCAGCTTGATGAAGCCCGCGGCGTCCTGCTGGTTATAGGCGCCGGCGTCGTCTTCAAACGTCACCATGCGGGTGGAGTAGAGCGAATGCGGGCTGGTCCGCCCGATCACGATCACATTGCCCTTATAGAGTTTGAGTCGCACCGTGCCGGTCACGGAGGCCTGGGACGTGTCGATGAGGGCCTGCAACATGCGGCGCTCCGGCGAAAACCAGAAGCCGTTATAGATCAGCTCCGCATAGCGGGGCATGATGCTGTCCTTCAAATGCCCGGCTTCGCGGTCCAGCGTGATGGACTCGATGGCGCGGTGGGCAGCGAGCAGGATGGTGCCGCCGGGGGTCTCGTACACGCCGCGGGATTTCATGCCCACATAGCGGTTTTCCACCAGGTCCAGCCGGCCGATGCCGTTGGCGCGGCCGTACTCGTTCAGGCGGGTGAGGATGGTGGCGGGCGAGAGCGCCTCGCCATTGATCCCCACCGCGTCGCCATGGGAGAAATCGATGGTGATTTCCGTGGCTTTGTCCGGGGCGGCTTCCGGGCTGATGGTGCGCTGGTACACGATCTCTTCCGGCTCGATCGCGGGATCTTCGAGGATTTTACCCTCGGATGAGGAATGCAGCAGGTTCGCATCCACCGAGAACGGGGCCTCGCCACGCTTGTCCCGGGTTACGGGGATCTGATTCGCCTCGGCGTATTCCAGCAGCTTGGTGCGGGAGGTTAAGTCCCATTCACGCCACGGGGCGATGACGCGGATGTTGGGGTTCAGCGCGTAATAGCCAAGCTCGAAGCGGACCTGGTCGTTGCCCTTGCCGGTGGCGCCGTGTGCCACGGCATCCGCGCCGACCATCTCGGCGATTTCGATCTGGCGCTGGGCGATGAGCGGGCGGGCAATGGAGGTGCCGAGGAGATACTGGCCCTCGTACAGCGCATTGGCGCGGAACATCGGGAACACGAAATCCTTCACGAAGGTCTCGCGCAGATCCTCGATGAAAATATCCTTGATGCCGAACATTTCCGCCTTTTTGCGGGCGGGTTCGAGCTCCTCACCCTGGCCGAGATCGGCGGTGAAGGTAACCACCTCGCAGGCATAGGTGTTTTGCAGCCAGCGGAGAATGACCGAGGTGTCCAGCCCGCCGGAGTAGGCGAGCACGACTTTTTTGACTTTATGTTCCATGAAAAGGGCTTGTATGCAGGGGGCCTGCCCCTTGCAAGCCTAAACGATCAAGCTAGCCCCGGCCGATAAAGGGCATGTTGGTGGCCATGATGGTGATGAACTGCACGTTCGCGCCGGCCGGCAAGCCGGCCATGAACAGGATGGCGCGGCCAACCTCATCGGCGTCCATCACCGGTTCGGCCATGAGCCGGCCATCGGCCTGGGGCACGCCCTTGGGGAAGTTCACGGTCATCGGCGTTTCGGCGTTGCCGGTGTCGATCTGCCCGCAGGCGATGTTGAAGGCGCGGCCATCCAGCGCGATGGATTTGGTGAGGCCCGTGACGGCGTGCTTGGTCGCGGTGTAGGCGGCCGAGCCAGGGCGCGGGCTATGGGCGGAAATGGAGCCGTTATTGATGATGCGCCCGCCCTGCGGGGATTGCGCGCGCATTTGCCGGAAGGCAGCGCTGGCGCAGAGGAACATGCCGTCCAGGTTCACGGCGGTGACGCTTTTCCATTGCTCCCAGGTGAGGTCGCCGAAATTGGTGGGCGGCACGTTGCCTCCGGCATTGTTGAACAGCAGGTCCAACCGGCCAAAAGCGGCGGTGGCGCGGGCAAACAACGCGGCAACCGCTTCTGGGTCCGTTACGTCAGCCGCAATGACGAGCGGCGAGCCCGCGGTGGCGAGCGAGGCGGTCTCCTCCAGTGGCGCCACGCGGCGGCCGGTGAGCGCCACCCGCCAGCCGGCATTCAGCAGTGCAAGGGCCGCAGCCCGGCCGATGCCGGTGCCAGCACCCGTGATGATCGCGCTTTGTGCAGTCATATGATGTCTATTGCCTCTCAGTTACGGACCAGTGCCTTCACGAACATCTTCGCGCCGGTGAGCTGCTGGGCGAAATAGCCGCCGGTGGCCAGAGCCTCAGGCGCGCGGGCGTCGCCGGTGGGGAGCCACACGTTCGAGAAGTCCGCGGTGCGGAAGATCATATCCCAGAAGGGAAACACCGCGCCGTAATTGCAGGAGCGGCGGCCGGCGGCGTTCATCGCGTGGTGGCGGCGGTGGAAGCGCGGTGAGACAAGGAGGTATTCGCCCAAGCCGAATGAAAGTTTGATATTGGCGTGGGAGAAACTCTCCAGAAAACGCAGCAGCAGAATCAGCAGGGGGAATTGCAGCGGCGGGATGCCGATGGCCAGCCCGACGGCGAAGAACCAGAGGAAGGAGATCGCGTCGTCCAGGATATGGTTCCGGTCGTCCGACCAGAAGCTCATCTGGCGCTGGGCGTGGTGCAGGGCATGCAGCGCGTACCAGGCCCGGAAGGTGTGGGAGAGGCGGTGGCGCCAGTAATCCGCGAAGTCCAGGATGAGGGCGTAGATGAGGAAGGTAATGACCGGGTGGCCGAACAGCGGCGGGATGAGCGTTTCCAGCGTGGGCGGGATGAACCCGGCATCGACCAGCGTGCCGGTAAGCCAGGTTTGCAACTGGTAGAAGAGCAGGAAGCTGACGATGGGGATGACGCCGACGCGCGAGATGATGGTGTAGAGCACGTCCACCGCCACGGCTTTTTTATTGGGCCATTTTTCGACGGGAAAGGCGGCTTCCAGCGGCCAGCAGACGGCGTAGGTGAGGATGACCGCGAACATGCCGTAGACGCAGATGAGCGCCCAGTTGAAGGAGAGGTCCCCCCACTCCATCCAGCCGAAGCGGTAGAGCACGGGGAGGATGGCGTATTGGTCGATATATCCCGCGATGATGCTGAAAAACCGGTCCACGTGTAAGTCCCTTAAGGAAGTCAGTCGAGGGGGCGCGCCCTTCGAGTCCATAACTAGACCAAGAGGCGGGGGTTTACGAGAGTTGGGCGTTCCTCGGCAGGTGGCCGGGCCGGCGTTATCTCATGGACTACCCTACCGCCTATTGCCGTTGTAACATGGGTGAGCGGGTAGAGGAGCTGCTGCCATGAGAGATTTTCCGTTGCCGAAAGTCTACCAGCTGATCGAACCAGGTCCGGTCGTTCTGCTGACAACCGCCCAAAAAGGCCTGGCCAATGTCATGACGATGTCCTGGCATATGATGGTTGAATTCGAGCCGCCGTTGATTTCCTGCCTGGTGAGCAGCGCCAACCATAGTTTTGCGGCCTTAAAGGCAACCAGGCAGTGCGTGATTGCCATTCCCGCGCTGCAACTGGCGCCCAAGGTCGTAAAAATTGGAAATTGCTCGGGCCGCGATGGGGACAAGTTCAAGAAATTCGGACTGACAGCCGTGCCCGCGAAACATGTACAAGCACCTTTGATCGCCGAATGCTTTGCCAATCTGGAGTGCAAGGTGGTCAACACCAGCCTTGTCAACAAATATAACCTTTTTATCCTCGAAGTCCTCAAGGCCTGGAACGATCCGGGACAAAAGGACCGCCGGACCATCCATCATCAAGGTTACGGCAGGTTCGCCGTGGATGGCGAAACGATTAAATTGCCGTCGAGGATACGCTGACGTAACCGGCGCGGTGAAGCCCCGGCGCCAGCTTCAATAAGCCTACAGCATCTCCGCCGTCAGCTTGCCTTTCTTCGCCAGCTCGGTGCTGAGGAAAACCCCATGCGGGGAGCGGCCGACGGGGATGGTCTCATACGTCTCCGGTGATGGGGTCCATCACCGCCACGGCTTCGGCGAAGCGCAGCGCGATCCAGAGTTTGCCGTCAGGCGCGATGCCGATGTCATCCGGGCCGCCGGGGAGCGAATAATTGCGTTTCACTTCCAGCGTGGTGGGGTCGAGGAGGGTGAGCGTGCCGCCGATGCGGTTGGAGACGTAAAGGGCGGCGCGGTCATCTGAGAGGAAGATGTTGTGCGCGCCCTCCCCCGTGGCGACGCGGCGGCGTATGATGCCGGTGAGGGGGTCAACCTCGACGATGCCGTTCTCGCCCATGATGCAGACGAGGAGTTTGCCATTATGCCAGAGCACGCCGGCGGGGGTGTCGCCGATTGGAACGGTCCAGCGTTTCGTCATGGTGGCGAGGTCGAAGGAGACGAGGGTGTTGGAGCCCTGCATGGAGTGGAAACTCCAGCGGGAATCGGGCGAGAAATCCAGGTGGCTCGGCATTTTGCCCGCAGAGAAACGCTTCACCAGTTTCAGCGTGACGCCGTCATAAATATCGACATGGTTGATCCGCAGCGCATTGACGACGAGGTATTTCTGGTCGGGCGTGTAGCCGAGCTGGTAGGGGTCGGCGAGGCGGACATGGCCCATCGGCGCCGCGGTGATGGGGTTGAAGATAAACAGCGCATTGCCGCTGGCATCGCAGATATAGAGTTTGCTGCGGTCCGGCGAGAGGCACCAATGGCTCGGCTCGCGATAGGCCGGCAGGGTGTTGATAACCTTGCGGGTGGTCATGTCGATGACGCTGATCGTGGCCTCGCCGGAGTTCATGACGATCGCCAGAGGCGGGGCATCGGCAAAAGCCGGGGTGGCCAGAAGGGCGAGGGGGAGCGAAAGGGCAATGCGGCGGGTGATCATGCGGCGGCTTTAGTCTCTTCCGCGCCGGTTGCGAAGATGGCGCTCATCCAAATGAACAGCACACTGCTCGTGGTGGCGATTAACGTATTGTCGGTGACGGATTGCAGGGCGAAACTCAGGACTATCAGGCGCATGAGCCAGCGTTGCTCGCGCGGCAGCCGGGCGGAACCGCGCTTCACCCAGAGGAAGATCAGCACGATGAGAAGTGCCAAGCCGAATACCCCGCCTTCCGCGCCGATTCGTAGATATTCGTTATGGGCGGCGTTGGTGCCGATGAGGGAGGTGAGGCGGGAGGTGACGGGGATGATGACTTTCCCCGCCCCCACACCCCAGCCGAAAAATGGCGAGGCAAGGAAGGCGGCTTGAAAATACGGCCAGACCAGGTTGCGGTTGGAGAGGTCTGCCGCCTCGCCAAGCTGGGCGAGGTCGATGACGCGCAGGAAGGTGAGCGCATTGAGGAACATGAGCCCAAGGCTGGCGACGGCCCCGGCGGCAGCGAGGAGCAAGAGGCGGCGCTGGATGACCAGGACGGCGAAAGTGACCAATAGCGCCAAGGCAAGCGGCATGCGCGCGCCGGTGAGCAGGATGATGATCAGATTGGTCAGGACCATCAGCGCTTCCACCCGGCGGGGCGCGCGCAGGTATTCCATGAGCCCGGCATAGACGCCGATGAGCGCGAAGCCGGCGAGGAAAGGCGGCTCGCCCGAGGCGCCAAGGCGCAGTGCGCCCTGTTCGACCACGTACATATGGTCGAGCCCCGTGATGGTGAGCAGGCCGCCGAAGCCGACGGTAAAGAGCGGGCCGAGGATGGCGGCGCGCTTGACCGCCTGGATGAATTTAGGCGGCAGACGTGCAAAACTGAACAGAAACGGCCCGGCCGAGCCGATAAGCGAGCGGATGCTGGAGAGCAGTGTGAGCCCCGGATAGAGGCCGTGCATCAGTCCAATGGCGAACATGACGGCAAAAGCGAAGCCGGGATTGTAGCGGTCGCGCTTTATTCCACAACGCAACCCCAGCACCGCGACCAGAACCAGGCCGAAGGCCTTCATGACGCCGATGATCATCTCATGGTCGCCGATGAGGTTGTCCAGCCAGCTATCGGGCGAGGTTTCCAGCGCCAGAATCCACAGCACACCGGCAATACGAGGGAATTTTATCGTCAACCCCAGGGCGCAGACGAGCGGCAAGAACAACCAGAGCGAGAGTCATGGTTGTTACATAGCTGAATTCTCGGCGGGCGCTTGAGATTTTTTCAGGCAGCGGCGATGCTGGGTATATGATATTAAACACCTCCTCCACCGGCGACGGCCCTCCCCTTATTTTGCTCCATGGCCTGTTTGGCGCCGCCAAAAACCTGGGCGTCATCGCCAGGGGGCTAAGCCCCCAGGCACGGGTTATCTCCATGGATATGCGCAACCACGGCGACAGCCCGCATGGTGCGGACATGGATTTCCCGACCATGGCGGCGGATGTGGTGGAAACCTGCGCGGCTCTGGGTGTGGGGCGGGCGCGCATCGCCGGGCACTCGCTTGGCGGCAAAACCGCCATGGCGCTGGCGCTGACGCGGCCGGAACTGGTCGAGCGGCTGGCGGTGCTGGACATCGCCCCGGTGAGCTACAAACATGGCTACGGTGCCATTGCCCGCGCGATGCAGGCAATTGCGCTGTCCCCCGCGCTGACACGCCAGCAGGCGGACGCGGCCTTGGCCGGGGTGGTGAGTGAGGCGCCAATGCGCGCATTTTTGCTAAGCAATCTGGTCCTGGGAGAGACGCCGCATTGGCGCATCGGCCTGGATGAAATCGCCGCCGCGATGCCAGACCTGTCGGCCTGGGACGACCCGCCGGGTGCAGAACCCTATACCGGCCCGACGCTGTTTTTGCACGGCGCGGAATCCGATTACGTCCAGCCCTCGGCCGATGCGGCCATAAAGCGGCTGTTTCCGAATGCGGAGCTACAGGCCGTGGAAGGTGCCAGCCATTGGCTGCATGCTGAGAAACCGAAGCAGGTCATAGAAATCTTGCAATCCTTTTTCTTCCCATGAGCCAGGCTTTCGACATTATCGTCATCGGCGCCGGCATCGTCGGGGCTGGTGCTGCCGCCGCTCTGGGGGCGACGCATCGCGTGGTGCTGGTGGAGGCCGAGGAACAAGCCGGCTACCACACCACCGGGCGCTCAGCCGCGATCTGGATCCGCAATTACGGGCCGCCTGATGTGCGCGTGCTGACAGGGCTGTCGCGGGATTTTTTTTTAGCGCCGCCGGAGGATATCGGGACCGACCATTTGGCGGTGGGACGCAAGGTTATCTACCTGGCGCCGCCGGAGCAGACCCAGGCGCTGGATACGCTGATCGGCCAGAGACTGGGGATCGAGGAGATTTCGCTGGCCGAGGCAAAGCGCCAGGTGCCGGCGCTGATCGAGGGCTATGCGGTGCGGGCGGGGCTGGAGTCGGACGCGTTCGACATGGATGTGGCCGCGACTTCACCAGTTTTATCTGCGGCGCGCCCGGCAGGCCGGCGGGGTTTTGCTCCTGCGCAGCCGGGCGGGGCGGATCGAGCGCAAAGACGGCAATTGGCATGTCGAGACGACCAGCGGCGCGGTCGTGACGGCGCCGGTCGTGATCAACGCGGCCGGAGCCTGGGGCGATGAGGTCGCGGAGATTGCGGGGCTGGCGCCGCTCGGGCTCGTGCCATGCCGGCGCACCGCGGCGATTATCGACCCCGCACCCTATGACGTGGAAAACTGGCCGATGGTGCAGTCCGCCGGGCATGACTGGTACATCCGCACCGAGGCGCGGACCAAGTTGATGGTCACCCCCTGCGATGAGACGCCGATGTATCCGCATGACGTGCAGCCCGATGAGCTGGATGTGGCCATCGGCATCGACCGGATGCAGCAGGCGCTGGATATTCCGGTCCGCCGGGTTGAGCATAGCTGGGCCGGGTTACGCACCTTCTCGCCGGACCGCAGCCTCGCGTTCGGGTGGGAGAATACCGTGCCGGGATTCTTCTGGTGCGTGGGACAAGGCGGCTATGGCATCCAGACCTCACCGGCCGCCGCCGCGCTGGTGGCGGCGATGGTGAAAGGCGAGGACCCAGGGCCGGCGGGAGTGATTATCCCGGCGATTGATCCGATGCGGTTTCGGAAAGAATAGTTCGGGCTAAATATGCTTCGCGCGGTGCTGTCAGTCTAATGCGAACCGGTCTCCGTTTGGCGTGTCCGATGGCGCCGGATGTCGGCCGCGAACAATGGACCGAAGCGGCGGAAGAGCGAGTTTGCTTAAACCATCGGTGGTCATCACCTTGGCGCAGCCATGACGACGGTGATCGCGCCACAGGACACCGAATAATCCGGGCACTCGAAAGAAGGTCTCAGTAGAAGATGCCCTCGCTGTGCTTGTCGACATAGTCGGCAAGGCCCAGCGTGTGGTCGCGGCACAGGCGCTCGGCCCGTTCAGTGTCGCGCTTCTCAAGCGCGTCGATGATGGCGAGATGATCCTCAATCGAGCGCGAGGCGCGGTCGTCACGACCGATGGTAAGGCGGCGAATGCCGCGCACATGCAGGAGAATGTCCTCCGTCATCCGCCGCAGCACACTGGAACCCGTGAGTTCGATAATCGTCTGGTGAAAGCTGATATTGGCGACCGAGTATTCCGAGAGGTGGTCAGTCGGGCGACGGGATTCGTGAAACGAATTGAAAATCTGCCGGAGCTGGCCGATCTCCTCGTCGGAAACATTCTGGATCACCAGCCGCGCCGCCATCGCCTCCAGTGCCGCCCAAACCTGAATCGTCTCGATAACCTCACGCTTACTCTTACGCAGCACATTGATTCCGCGGCGTGGCATGGACTTCACAAGACCCTGCTGCTCCAACATCGCGATCGCTTCGCGGATCGGGGTGCGGCTCACGCCCAACCGTTCCGCGAGCTGCCGCTCGTCGAGCCATGTTTCTTCCGGCTTCCCGTAGATCTCAAGCGCGATAATCGCCTGTTTCAGCGCATCATAGACCCTGGTCTTGAAGGTTGGCTCGATGGTGAATGGGGCCATAACCAGCTCCGGGGTCGATACGTTGGCCACGGGCCAAGACTCCGCCGGCGGAGTATTCAAAAGCAGTCTCCTTCAATCGATCCCGACCCAATGCCCTAGTTTCATCAAGGCGAAGCCATTGTATCGGGAATTTTTAGGAAACCTGCAACCGCCAATGGGAAAACCCGAAGAGCCGCAGGTGAAAGCCGCGTCAGCGGCATGGATCGAAGGAAGGCATATGGCCCGCTCCAGTGAACGGAGCGGGCCATACAGGGCAACGATTCAGACGGCCCGCTGGTCGCGCAGTTCGCCGATTTTCTCAGCTGAATAGCCGAGTTCGGCGAGGATCTCATCTGTATGCTCACCGAGCAGCGGCGACGCCTTGATCTCCACCGTCATGTCCGAGAACTTGATCGGGCTGCCAACGGTCAGGTACGTGCCGAGCTTCGGATGCGGAACTTCGACAATCGAGCCGCTCTTGCGCAGCAACTCATCTGCCGCGAGTTCTTTCATCGAAAGAACCGGCGCGCAAGGAATGTCAAACTTGCGCAGGATGTCAACCGCCTCGTACTTCGTCTTATCCGCGAGCCACCCCTCGATAGTGGCGAAGATATCGAATATCTTGTCCTGCCGCGCCGAGGCGGTCATATAGGCGGGATCGGTGGCCCATTCCGGCTTGCCGATCGCCTTGCAGATCGGCTCCCAGGCATGGCCCTGGATCGTGAAGTAGATATAAGCGTTCGGATCGGTTTCCCAGCCCTTGCACTTCAACACCCAGCCCGGCTGACCGCCGCCGCCCGCGTTACCGCCGCGCGGCACGACATCCGAGAAAGATTGGTGCGGGTATTGCGGATATTCCTCCAGGTAGCCCAGCGCGTCGAGGCGCTGCTGGTCGCGCAGCTTCACGCGGCAGAGGTTCAGCACGGCGTCCTGCATCGACACGGCGACCTTCTGGCCCTTGCCGGTCTTGTTGCGCTGCATCACCGCGGTCAGAATACCGATAGCGAGGTGCATGCCGGTATTGCTGTCGCCCAGGGCCGCGCCGGAAACGGTCGGCGGGCCGTCCCAGAAGCCCGTGGTCGAGGCCGCGCCGCCAGCGCACTGCGCGACGTTCTCGTAGACCTTGAGGTCCTCGTAATGATGCCCGTCGGAGAAACCCTTCACTGACGCGACGATCATGCCGGGGTTCAGTTCCTGGATGTGCTTCCAGGTGAAGCCCATGCGGTCCAGCGCACCCGGCCCGAAATTCTCAACCAGTATGTCCAATTCCTTAATCAGCTTGGTGAGAACCTCCTTGCCTTCCGCCGTCTTCGTGTCCAGCGTCAGCGAGCGCTTGTTGGAGTTCAGCATCGTGAAATAAAGCGCATCAGCATCCTTGACGTGGCGGAGCTGGCTTCGCGTTACGTCGCCCGACCCCAGGGCGCTCGACCTTGATGACGTCGGCGCCGTACCAGGCGAGGAGCTGCGTGCAGGCCGGACCTGCCTGCACGTGAGTGAAATCGATAATCTTAAGGCCTTCAAGCGGTTTACTCATTTAGTCTTCTTCCTTTTTCATACTAGCCGTTGTCTGCGCCACCGGGCTGGCCGGAGGCTTCCTCAAATCCCCTCAAGCGCCGGCGCAAATCGCGCTCCTCGCTCCAGCGGACCGTTTCGTCCCGGACGATGGCGACGATCTGCGTAACTTCGCCCGCCGTTTTCAGCAGAGTGACGGTAAAAGCGATCGAGAGGGTCTGCCCGTCCTTGTGAAGTGCCGGTACTTTCAGCAGCGTTGTGCCGTAGCGGGTTGTGCCGCTGGCCATGGTCGCCTCGTAGCCGGCCCAATGGCGCTGCTGCTGCCGTTCCGGAATGATGATGTCCAAGCTTTGGCCCATGGCCTCATCGTGAGAGAAGCCAAAGATGCGCGTCGCCGCTGCATTCCAAAGCGTAATCACGCCTTGTAAATCCGATGCGATGATCGCGTCGCCGGCTTCCTCGACGAGCTGCCGGTAATCCACGGAATCCTTTGTTAATTTCATGCCCGGCCGTCTCATTCTCCAAATTTGCCAAACCAGCCTGAACCTCAGATTCACTCTGGAACGGTGGCCGTTCACGGTGGATTTTTCAGGCCAAGAACACCGCCTGCACGCCGTATTGCATTGCAGTCGAGCATCCTCTGGCATTTGGCATACCAATAATCAAGAAACCAGATGCCGTTGTCAAGGGGCTCCGGTGACATCCTTGGATTGTCGCGTTATCGTAAGCATTGACGTGGACGAGAACCTATTGAAAAGAGTGGTTCTTTGCGTAAGCCAAATATGCTAATTACTTCAAAATGCTCAAGCCTCCAGAATTTCTCAATCTGTGCGGTGTAGCGAGGCGAAAGATGCTGCTGC
>CAVUED010000007.1:0-122362 GCA_963740445.1 uncultured Alphaproteobacteria bacterium | reverse complement strand
ATGAACCCTTCGCCACACTGGGGCGGATAGAGAATGCCGGCGAGATACTGCTCGGCCCCCATACGCCGGTGACAATGGCGAACTACCTGCTCGGCCCCAACGCCGTGCTACCCACCAACCGCGCCGCGCGCACAGCCTCGCCGCTCTGCGTGTTCGACTACATGAAGCGCACCTCCATCGCGCATGTCACAGGTCCCGCCTATCCGGCGCTGGCGGAACATGCGCACCGCTTCGCCACCTATGAGGGGTTTGACGGCCATGCCCGCGCCGTCTCGCCGCTGCGGGCGGAACTGCTCCGCAAATGAGCCGATTCTCGCTGGCGGGTAAAAAGGCGCTGGTGACGGGGGCGTCACGGGGCATTGGCCGTGCCTTGGCGCTGGCGCTGGCGGAGGCGGGCGCGGAGGTGTTTCTCTCCGGCCGAAACGCGACGGCGGTGGAGGCCGGCGCGGCCGGGCTGCGCGTTGCCGGTTACAAAGCGCATGCGCTGGCGCTGGATGTTTCCTCACCTCCCGCCATTGCCGAGGGCTTTGCGCGCTTGGGCGAGATGACGCAGAGCCTGGATATTCTGGTGAACAATGCAGGCGTGGAATCCGTATGTCCCTCGCTGGATGTGGACGAGGCGCTGTGGGACAAAATCCTCGATACCAATTTGAAGGGCGCGTTCTTCTGTGCCCAGGCGGCGGCGCGGATGATGCCCCATGGCAGCGCCATCCTCAACATCTGCTCGCTCACCTCCGAGGTCGGCGTGCCGACGGCGGCACCTTATGGCGCGTCCAAATCCGGGCTTGTCGGCGTGACGCGCGCGCTGGCAGCGGAATGGGCCGGGCGCGGCATCCGCGTGAACGGCATCGGCCCCGGCTATTTCCGCACCGCGCTGACGGAGATGTTCTACGAGGACGAAGCCTGGGTCGAGGCGATGCTGGCGAAAATCCCGCTCGCCCGCTTCGGCGAGACTGGAGGATCTGGCCGGCGCCGCGGTGTTCCTCTGCGGTCCGGCCGCGTCCTACATCACCGGCCAGGTTCTGTACGTGGATGGCGGGTATCTTGCCAGCATCTGAGAGCCGCACCGCGCGGTTGCGCGCGCTCGCCCTGGCGGGAGAAAGCGAAGCGGCGGCGGCCGGAATTGCGGCGCTGCTGGCGGATATGTTTGACCTCGCGGCAGAAGACGTACGGCTCAACCACGACCAGTACAGTCTGAATTCCCTCAACGGTTTCTTCCGCGCTGGGGGGGCGGAATTCTTCTTCAAATTCCATCAGGAGGAAGGCGAGGAGGCGGTAGCCGGCGAGTATTACCGCGCCGGTATTCTTGCCGCTGCCGGATTGCCGGTGGATATGCCCGTGCATGTTTCGCGCGAGCCGGGGGCACAGATCCTGGTCTATCGCCGCCGCACCGAACCGCGTTTCGCCGATGTGCTGCGCGCCCTGGATGAGCGGGATGACGAAGGCGCGCGTTCCGCGGCGGTGGCGGCGGAAACGGCACTGAACGCGCAGCTGCTGGAGGTGTGCCGCCGCACACTACACCCCATCACCCCCGTGCAATCCGCCGCCGAGCCCATCCACCAACTTTTCTACAAACGCTTGGTGGATGAAGGGCATTTCCCCGGTGGGCGGTACAAATCCTTTTATCTGGGCCAGGAGGTGGCGCTACCGGGGCTCACTTTGCCCTGGTCGGAATTCAGCGCCCTGCGCTTTGTCATCAACGGCGCGGCCTACCAGGATGATCTCGCCACCCTCTTTGCCAAGGCCGAAGCCAGGCTGCGGCCGCAACGCCTTGCCGATGCCGGGGGCGTGGTGGCGCATGGCGACGCGCATAACGCCAATCTATGGTACGGCGCGGCGGGGCTGAGCCTGTTCGACCCAGCCTTTGCCGGTGAACATGTCCCCGCCTTGCTGGCGGAGGTCAAATCCACTTTTCACAATATCTTCGCGCATCCTTTCTGGCTCTACGATCCGGACCTCGCCGCCGCACGCTTCAACGCGACGGCGCGCGTGGAAAAGGGCGCGCTACACATTGAAACGGATTGGGCTCTGACCCCGGTGCGCCAGGAGTTGCTGCTGGCGAAGGCGGAAAGCTTCTGGCGCCCCTGGCTCGCGGCATTGCGCCATCGCGGCATGCTGCCCACGGATTGGCGGGAGGTGCTGCGCCTCGCCTTGTTCCTCTGCCCTACGCTGGTGATGAATTTGCGCAGCGGCGCGGGACGGCATAACCCGGTCTCCTCGGCCATCGGTTTCGCCATGGCGGTGATGGCGGGCAGTGAACCCGCAGGAGCCCCCGCGCGAAACGACATGGTCACCCCGTTCCTCGCCTTGATCAGCCGTTCTCCCTGACATCCTCATCCGCCTCTACTCATATGTTCAGAGCGGCCACCTCTGTTACCCGTCCAGCCAAATGCGGGGTGTTGCACTGCCGCATCGGGTGGGGTACCGGTCGCACACGAACCTGGACCCGGTGTGAACCCGGGTGGCTCTTCCGGCCGCCAATCCGCCGGACAATGCGATTGAAGTTTTGGGCGCTATCCCTTTTTTAGAATCGCTTAACTCCCTTGGATAAAGTCTTGAATGAATTTTTCGTCTGCTCTGGCCCGTGATTGGCTGGGCAATATCCGTGTTGACGTCCTCTCCGGCCTCGTCGTGGCGCTTGGCCCTCATCCCCGAAGCGATCGGGTTTTCGGTGGTCGCCGGGGTTGACCCGAAGGTCGGGCTTTATGCCTCCGTTGTCATTGCCTGCGTCATCGCCTTTACCGGCGGGCGGGTGGCCATGATCTCGGCCGCGACGGCCTCTACCGCCGTGCTGATGGGCGGCCTCGTGCATAGCCATGGCGTGCAATATCTGTTCGCCGCCACCATTCTGATGGGCGCTGTTCCAGATTTTGGCCGGTGTGCTCCAGCTGGACCGGTTGATGCGCTTCGTCTCCCGCTCGGTGCATCACCGGCTTCGTCAACGCGCTGGCGATTTTAATCTTTCTCGCGCAGATGCCGCAACTCGTGCATGTGCCGATGGCGACCTACGGGCTGATCGCCCTTGGCCTCGCGATCATCTATCTGTTTCCCTACGGTCACGCGGGCCGTTCCCTCGGCGCTGGTGGCGGTGGTGGTGCTCACCATCATCACGGCTGCAACTGGGCTACATGTTCGCACCGTGGCCAGACCTGGGCCAACTGCCCTCCGCGCTGCCGCATTTCGGCATTCCACAGGTCCCGTTCACGTTGGAGACGCTCTGGCTGCTATTGCCCCTGGCGCTGACCCTGGCCGCCGTCGGCCTGCTGGAGACGCAGCTGACCGCGCAAATCGTCGATGACATGACCGATACGCCGAGCGGCAAGAGCCGGGAATGCGCCGGACAGGGCATCGCCAATATCGCGTCCGCCCTGTTCGGTGGCATGGGCGGCTGCGCCATGATCGGCCAATCCGTCATCAATGTCTCGTCTGGTGGCCGGGGACGGCTTTCCACCCTGGTTTCCGGTGCCTTCCTGCTTGTCCTGCTGGTCGCCATGCAGCATTTGCTCGCTTTGGTGCCGGTGGCGGCGCTCACCGCGGTGATGATCATGGTCTCGATCAACACCTTCTCCTGGCGCTCGCTCGCGCAGTTGCGGACCAACCCGAAGACATCATCGGCGGTGATGCTGGCCACGGTGATCGTCGTTGTATCGACCGGGAATTTGTCGGCTGGCGTGCTCGTTGGGGTGCTGATGTCCGGCGTGTTCTTTGCCAGCAAGGTATCGCGGCTTAGCGGCGTGCGCTCGGTGCTGTCGGCGGACGGCACGGTGCAAAGTTTTCACGTCACCGGGCAAATCTTCTTCGCCTCCGCGGGCACGTTGACCAATGATATTCACGTAACGGAAGCTTCAGTCCGGCGCATCGTCATCGACCTGACGCATGCCCATTTCTGGGATATTTCGGCCATTGGCGCGTTGGATACGGTGGTGATGAAGGAGAGGCGGCGCGGCCTCGACGTAGAGGTGGTGGGGTTGAACGAGGCGAGCGCCACGATGGTGGAACGCTATGGCGTTCACGACAAGGAAGGTGCCGAGACACTGCAAATGGCGCATTGAGGTGCGCCTTGTCGTTTTGCAGCCGGCTTCGCTAAATTGACAGAAACGACTAACCGGGGTTAGCGCCCAAGCCATGGATAAGTTTATAACGCAGGCGGATACCGCCTCAGCCCCAGTCCCGGAACAGACCGAAAACCGTCCTTTGGCGCTTGGCTACCTGTCGTTGCTGGCCCTTGTGGTTGGTATCGTCACCGGCTTTGGCGCGGTAATTTTCCGCGCGCTCATCGGGCTGATCCATAATATATTCTTCCTGGGCCGGTTCGCCGTTGCGTATGATTCCTCGCAATTCACCCCGGTGGGGCATTGGGGGGCGCTGGTTATCCTGGTGCCGGTGATTGGCGGGTTGGGGGTTACTTTCCTGGTCTCCAATTTTGCGCCCGAGGCTAAAGGCCATGGCGTGCCGGAGGTAATGGATGCGATCTATTACAAAGGCGGCAAAATCCGCCCCGTGGTAGCGGTGGTCAAATCCCTGGCCTCGGCGCTGTCCATCGGCTCGGGTGCCGCCGTGGGACGCGAGGGGCCGATTATCCAGA
This sequence comes from uncultured Alphaproteobacteria bacterium, assembly GCA_963740445.1. Classification (GTDB taxonomy): domain Bacteria; phylum Pseudomonadota; class Alphaproteobacteria; order Acetobacterales; family Acetobacteraceae; genus Acidocella. Next base: position 117,777 of record CAVUED010000007.1, on the reverse strand, counting down.
TCGGCTCGGCGCTCGGCTCCACTCTGGGGCAGATCATTAAAATGCCCGCCGCGAGCCGCATCATTCTGGTTGCCGCCGGTGCGGGGGCGGGCATCGCCGCGACGTTCAATACGCCGATTGGCGGGGTGATGTTCGCGATCGAGCTGATGCTGCCCGAGGTTAGCGTGACGAGCTTCCTGCCCGTGGCGCTGGCCACAGGAGCGGCCACCTTCGTCGGGCGATATTTCTTCGGGCCAGCGGCTGCTTTCGCAGTGCCGCCGCTGGGTTCCACCAGCGCTGACCCGCAGGCTGCCATCTCGCTGTTGCTGTTTGTGGTGCTTGGCGCCGTGACCGGAGCCGCCGCGGCTTTATTCATCCGCAGCCTGCACTGGATGGAGGATTGGTTCGAGCTTATCCCAGGCCGTTATACGCGCCATGCCGCCGGCATGGTGCTGGTGGGCATGCTCATCTACGCCATGCAGCTCGGTTTTGGACATTATTACGTGGAGGGCGTTGGTTACGCCACCATTGAGGCGATCCTGAACGGGCAGCTCTCCATCTGGCCGCTGCTGCTTCTGCTGTTCGTCGGCAAGCTCGCGGCTACCACCACCAGCCTCGGTTCAGGCGCCTCGGGAGGAATTTTTTCGCCCTCGCTGTTCATGGGGGCCGCCATCGGCGGTGGCTTTGCCGCTTTGCTGCAGGCGCTGCATCTGCCGCTGCCGGTCAGCGTGCCGGTGTTCGCCATGGTGGGCATGGCGGCGATGGTGGGCGGCGGCACAGGTGCGGTGATGACCGCCGTGACGATGATTTTCGAGATGACGCGCGACTACAACATTGTCATGCCGATGATCGTTGCCGTGGCGGTGAGCGTGCAGGTTCGCCGGATGCTCTCGCCCGAGACGATGTACACACTCAAGCTGGTGCGGCGTGGCCATCCTATTCCGAAAGCGTTGCATGCGAATATGTTTCTGGTGAAACGCGCCGCTGAGGTGATGAACAATGCCATTACCGTGCTGCCCGCGGAAATGAGCCTGGATGTCTTCCTGCAACAGGTGGCAGACGACGAGGCCGTGCAGCATGTGGTGGTGACGCGTGATGATCACATTGTCGGTGTTATGCGCCTCAATCCCGGCATGCGCCGTGGCCTGGCGCAGACCGATACCGGCCTTACCCTGGGCGATGCAGCGGGGCTGAAATTCACCATCGTGCGCGATACCACCATTGTGTTCGACGTTATCCGCCGTATCTGGGCGAAGGATGCGGTGCTGGCCGTGGTGGTGGGCGGGCGCGGGGCGCCGCGCGGGGGTGATGTGCTTGGTATTATCGGTAAAGAGCAGGTGGCGGACTCCGTCGCGGCCAGCGTGCAGAACTATCCAGAATAGACCAGGTGGCGCTGCAAGGGCTGGAACGCTCGTCCGGCCAGCCCCCAAGTGCCGTGAACAAAGGACGCGAATATCAGGTTCTGATACCCGTGTGGGGCGAGCTTGCGGGGCTGCCAAGGATCAAGCGCTGCCCGATTTTCTCCGTGATGCGACCCAGCGGCGCGGCTCGCCAGGAGACATAGGTTCTGGCCGTGGGCGCTTCCGCCTTGGTCAGCCCTTCCTTTTTGGAGGGGCTAGGGGAGTGCTAATTTTTTTAGATACTGATGCCAGTGTTTCTGTGGCTACAGCCAACTTGTTTGCCTTTGGTTTTTTAACTTCTCGATTGCTGCGCTGCTGTCCTTTTGCCATTTTAGTACCCTTTGCGATGCGATAAAAGACGCAAAGCCATCATACCACAGCCAGTTAGCGGATCATACCAATTCCTCTGGCCTTCTCCAGAAAAACCTGGACCGATAGCGCGCATCAGGCTTTCCCGGCTGAACACCCAGGAGTTTTGGACAAATCTACAGCAAACTGCGGATTGCTATTGGTCTGCCCCCTTAAAAGCGGTCCTCGTTTAATGTAGTTTTTTACGAGGAGGATCGGAAACTCAAGCGCAAGCACGTCACGCTCTCGATCCTGTGGGACGAATATATCGGCCGTAGCATTTAAAGTCAGAAATCGCTTGCCCAGAGTCTACTTCGGCTGCCTGTCGAACAATGCCTGTGCGATGGTGGGGATATCTTTATCCTGCAAAGGTGCGCCAAAGGCTTTTTTCATTTTTGTAACTTCCGTTGTCCAGGCGGCCAGCGATAACATCGGTTGCCGTTCGACGAAGCCGGCAGTGTGACACATAACGCAATTGGCGTTGAGAAGCTGGGCATCCGGGCCGCTATAATAACCGCCGGGTCCTGGAACGGTGACTGAAACCGACTGCCAGTCGATCTTTTTCCCGCCGGAATCGGCTAGCGCGGCGGCCGCACCGGTCAGCATGATGATGGAGGCAAATGCGAGGCTGAGGTTTTTCATGATGATGTATCCCGTTCAGCTTGCCTGGATGTCGATATGTTCGATTGCATTGTACATGAAACCGCCTGGGTTCCAGCCGGCCTTCATCGGCTGTTCCTGGCCGGCGGCGTTCACCGCTTTGGCCATAATCCGGTAGGTTCCTGGCTTTTCAGGTGTGAAGCCCAATTGCCATTCGCGGGCGCCGTATTCTCCCCAGTTTTTCCCAAGTTGCGCATCATGCCATGTGGTGCCCCCATCCGTTGATATTTTTACGGATTTGAGCGCGCTGTTACCGCCAAAGGCAAAGCCTTTAACAGTAAGCGGTTTACCATGGGCGGCTGGCTGATTCTGGTTTGGCGAGGTGATGAAGCTGCGCGGCACCATGGCATTAATCGGCACCATTTTCACGCCCGTCTCACCGGGGGTCATGGCGCCATTCGGCGTATCTGGAATTTTATAGGCGGTGGTCATCCAAAAACCTTCACCGGGATGGCTCATCACCTCGATTTCAGTCAGCATTTTGACCCAGTAGGTCGCATACCACCCCGGTACCACGAGACGCAGCGGGAAGCCGTTCAGCAGCGACATCGTAGAGCCGTTCGCCTCATAGGCAACCGTAACGCCACCGTCGTTGGCGCGTTCCAGTGGGAGCACTTTTTCAAACCGGTCGGCTGCCGGATATGGCGGGACCGGGGCTTCCAGGCTGCGGAATGCGATATGTGTTGCATCGGACTTCAATCCGGCGCGCGCAAGCAATTTGCTGAGCGGCACGCCGGTCCACATGGCATTGAACATGGCGCCATGCGCCCATTGGGCACCGGCAACGCGCGGTGAGATAAATCCGCAGGCTGTTGCCGGAGCATTGATTGACGGCGGCGATCTGCACGGGGGCAAACTCGCTAACGAGTTCATCAAGGCTGAGCTCATAGGGTTTTTCAACTTCGCCAAAGACCCGCAATTTGAATGTGCTTACATCCACCGATGCAGGGAAATCATTCATGTGCCAGCGCACATAGGTTTGGTCATTCGGCGTAAAGAGATGCTCCTGAAAAACTGACCACGGTGTTTCAAGCAATGGCGGGCGCGTACGCTGCAAAATCATCTCGCCTTTTCCGGGAAATGTGCCTGCGGGAACAACTGGCCGCTCACCATTGGTGAAGGGCAGCGTTACCGTGTTTTCCGGATCCGTATCCGCCGAGGCAAGATTAGGCTTGGCTAAAACACCGGCCGCGCCCAGCGCGATGCCCGCTTTTAAGAGAGAGCGCCGCGAGGCGACGGCACGATCGTAATCAGATGCGAGGGCCTTGTGCATGGTTCCTCCTATATTTTTTGGTTTCTTCAGAGCACATACATATAATTAATTACATTTGGTAACAAACACGGAAATCGATGATTATAACAAATCGATTGAATTGGTTTTGTGTTTGATTAATTTGTTGTTACTCGACCGCGCTGGAACTCCCGGACGAACGTCCTGGTCGCAGCACCGTCTTCAGATCCATGAATTCGTGAAGGCCGTAAGATCCGAGCTCGCGGCCATGGCCGGACCGCTTGATGCCGCCAAACGGAGCCTCCGGCGATGAAGCGACCATCTGGTTGATCGCCGTCATCCCAGCCTCGATGTCGCGGATGAAACGCTTCTGCTCGGCTGCGTCATTGGTCCAGACCGACGACCCGAGCCCGAAGGGGATGTCGTTGGCGAGGCGGATAGCCTCGTCGATGTCGGCCGCGCGGAAGACCATCGCAATGGGGCCGAAAATCTCTTCGTGCATCAGTGGGCTGTCGGGGGGCACGTCGGTAAGAATTCCTGCGGAGAGATAGGCCCCCGGGCCTTTCAGCTTCTCACCGCCAAACAACAGTTTGGCCCCCGCTTGCTTTGCTTCCTCGATCTGCCCGAGCACCGTGTCGCGCTGTTCGATGCTCGACAACGGCCCCATATCCGTATCCGGGTCCAGCGGATCGCCCGCCTTCACCGCCTTCATCGCGGCCGAGAATTTCTCCAGAAAGACGTCGTAGACCTCCGTATGCACGATCATGCGCTTGGCGCAGATGCAAGACTGGCCAGTGTTCTGAATGCGCGCTTTGACGGCTTCGGCTACCGCCTTGTCCATATCGGCAGATGGCATGACCACGAACGGGTCCGAACCGCCAAGTTCCAGCACCACCTTTTTAAGGTTGTGCCCGGCCTGCTCCGCGACCGCAATGCCGGCACCCTCGCTCCCCGTGAGCGTGACCGCGACGACGCGATCGTCCGCGATGATATCAGCGACCATACCGGACTTTATAGCCAGGTTCTGGAACAGCCCCTCCGGTCCGCCGGCGCTAAGCACCATCTCCTCCATGAGCCCGGCAACACCCTGGACGATGCTGGCGTGCTTTAACAGACCAACATTGCCCGCCAAAATCGTCGGCGCCAGAAAGCGGACAGCCTGCCAGAACGGAAAATTCCACGGCATGATCGCCAGCACCGGCCCTTGCGGCAGCCAGTAAAGCTCGGCGCTACCGCCATTACCCAGTTCGCAGCGCTTCGGCTCCAGCATAGCCGGGCCGTTCTTCGCATAGTGGCGGAAGGCAGACGCGCATTTCTCAACCTCGGCGACGGCCGATGCATAGGTCTTGCCCATTTCCGCGGTGGCCATCCGCGCCAGCCGGTCCTTGTTCGCGTCATAGCGATCCGCGATGCGGCCAAGCAGTCCGGTGCGCTCGGCAAGGCCGGTTTTTCGCCAGGAACGAAAAGCCGACATGGCTTTGTCGAGCTTGGCATCGACTTCGGCTTTGCTCAATTCCGGATAAGTTGCGAACACTTCCCCCGTGGCGGGATTGACGCTTCTGAACATGATTTTGCCTCGCTTCCTGGATGTTAGGGCGTTGATCGCCTTGGCGCAGCATTCCGGGATATATCTGGGAACTGAATTGCCGAAATCACCCCCAATTTGTACGCGAAATCTTTCCCCTTATACAGAAGCGGCCCGCCCCTTCGCATAAGCACAGGAAAGATTCACCGTCAGGTTGGGCGGGATGGCCCCTTGGCAAGCCTATGACCGTTGATGACTGCGGCAGCTATAGTTGCGTAGGCACGTCCGCTTCCCATCGTCGATACTGCAACCCAGCTCGCTCCTAGTGGAGTTTCTAATTTGTTCAGGAATATCCTCGGGGCAAACGGCTATATCAAAGCGGCGGGACTTTTGATCTCAATTTCAATGAACGCCATCGGTTCATCTGATCCATTCATGACATCATGCTCGATGCCGGCGGGGCGCTGATAGGTATCGCCCAGTTTTCGGCGCACCTCCGAGATTTTGTCCCCGTCATGGACCCGCATCAACCCGTCAGTCAGCATCACCACAAAATACGCCCAGCCATGGCTGTGCCAACCTGTCGCCGCGCCGGGTTCGAAGTCCCAGCGCGTAATACGAACCGTCGCGTCATCCCGTTGTAGGGTCGGCACGGCAGGGATGCTGCATTTGAACGTCATCTCAATCACTTCCAGACGCTTGAAACCAATGCCACCTGCTGCTGTTCAGCGGGTTAGTCACGATCTTAGGATTCGTTGAACAAACGAGCAAGCGCCGTTCTTGGGCAGATCGATCAAGTGAGTGGTTAACATTGGCACGCAGATTCCATTCGGCGCTGTTTCACACACAAACTGTCTCAAATCATCGACGGCGGACAATTTGGCAAACCTCACCGTTGCCACAGAATTCGTGCCTCTTCCAGTGGGATCGCGATGCCGTCGTAATATGGTATCAATCGCGCGCGTAAAATCCGCTATCGGGCGAGATGCAGACACGGCAGTGCTGTAAACGTAGCTGCCCGTCGCGTCAGCCTCCGGTCGGATGCGCTTCATCTCCTGCCTCACGGGAGCACCGCCCATGAAGCCGTCTGCGTAAAGCTCTACCCGCACAGCCTTGGGGTCGAGGTCACCGAGATACACTTGCACTTCAAATATGTGGTTGCCGCCATCGGTCTCAAGTTTCACTTCGCCGAAGCGTACTGACGTCCATTTCTCTTCCAGGCTGTGCCGCCAATCGACCATTTGCCGGCCAATTGCACCATTATTCGCACTGCGCGAGCGATAGGCGGCGGCCGCCGGAAGGTAGTGTTGCTCGGTGTATTCACGCACCGAGCGGTTGGTGGAGAAGCGGGGCGTCAACCGCGCCATGCTTTCCTTCATACGCTTGACCCAGGCAGTGGGAATGCCGTTCTCGTCTCGGGTGTAAAACTCCGGGATCACCTCGTCTTCGAGCAGGTTGTAGAGCGCCTCGGCTTCGACCGCGTCCCAGGCAGGATCGCTGTCATGCTCCTGGCCGTCGCCCAACGCCCACCCCACTTCAGGCGTGTAGGCTTCCGCCCACCAGCCGTCCAATTCCGAGACATTGATGCCGCCATTAACGAGCACCTTCATGCCGCTCGTTCCACACGCCTCCCAGGGACGCCTTGGCGTGTTGAGCCACACATCCACCCCCTGCACCAGTTGCTCCGTTAACAACATGTCATAGTCGCTGAGGAAAATCGCATGCGGGCGCACTTCCGGCCGCCGGATGAATTGGATCCATTCCCGGATTAAGGCTTGGCCTGCCTGGTCCTCCGGATGGGCCTTGCCGGCGATGATGAGTTGCACCGGGCGGTCAGGATTGCTCAAAAGGCGCTGCAGACGCGCCCGGTCATGCAGCAACAAGTCCGGTCTCTTGTAGGTCGCAAAGCGACGGGCAAAACCCAGCGTCAAAACGTTGGGATCAAACAAATACTTCGCAGCTTCAACCGCTTCGCTCGATGCGCCTGACACGACTAATTGCTTGGACAATCGTTCGCGAGCGTATTTAACAAGTACCGTTCTTGAATCGTTACGAAGCTGCCAGAGACTGGCGCCGGAGACGCCGCGAATGTCCTTCTCGACCGTTTCCGCCGTCCCGAGCCAGCGGTCTTTGCCACAAACCGCCGTCCAAAGCTCATCGGCTGGGGCTGAATCCCAGCTTGGCACGTGGACACCATTCGTTACATGTCCGATCGGGATTTCGTCCTGCGGCCAGCGCGGAAAGAGCGGTTCAAAAATGTGCCGGCTTACTTTCCCATGCAAGCGACTCACACCATTGACCGTTCCGCACCCGCGGACCGCCAGATATGCCATGTTGAAATTTTCTGACGGATCATTCGGGTTCTGACGACCCAAAGCCAGCAAATCATGTGGCGTTATGCCGAAAACTTTCTCAGCATAACCACCAAGGTATTGCTCGATGAGAGACGGAGCGAAACGGTCAAAGCCGGCAGCCACTGCCGTGTGGGTGGTGAAGAGATTCCCCGCCCGTGTTATGGCCAGCGCAACCTCGAAAGGCTGCGCGGTAGCGTGCATGAAACTCCGTGCGCGTTCCAGCACGGCGAAGGCCGCATGCCCTTCATTCACGTGACAGACTTCAGGATGGATTCCAATGGCTTCGAGCAATCGCCATCCGCCAATCCCGAGGAGCAACTCTTGCTTCAGGCGCAATTCCGGCCCGCCGCCATAGAGCTCGCTGGTAATCCCTCGATACGCGGGGAAATTCGCGGCATCGTTGGTGTCAAGCAAGTAAAGCTTCACTCTGCCGACCTGGACCTGCCAGCAACGGAGCCAGACCGAGTAACCAGGCAAGGTGATTTCCAACCGCAACCACTCGCCGTTCGCCTGGCGCAAAGGCGTGACCGGCAACTGTCCGGGATCGTTGTAAGGGAAAATGGCCTGTTGCTCTCCGTCTTTGTTAATTACCTGATGAAAATAGCCTTGCTGATATAGCAACCCCACGCCGACCACGGGTACGCCCAGATCACTAGCGGCCTTGAGCTGATCGCCGGCCACGTTGCCAAGCCCGCCGGAGTAGATCGGCAAGGCTTCGCTCAACATGAATTCCATACTGAAATACGCAACACAGCTTAGTGGAGATTGCGGATAAGTTTGCTGGAACCACGCGGGCGCCCGCGCGGCATCCCGCCTCGTTTGCACCAAACCGTGAATATCTTTGCAGAAATCGGGATCGGCTAAAACGCGCCGAAGTTTCTCCCGCGAGACTGTTTGCAGCACGACCCAAGGGTTATGCGTGAGCTCCCACAATACGGGGTCAAGCTCACGCCACACTCGATCCGTGGCGTGATTCCACGACGAACGCATATCCAGGGCAAGCTCGGCAAGAGCATCGAATCCCTTTGCCTCTGCGGCTAAAAAAGGCTCCTTCGAGAAACTGCCCAGTGTTTGTTCTCTCATAAACCGTCCTTCGAATTTGTCCGGTATGTAATCTCCACCAGACGGTGCTACCTAAAATACCTTACCGCATACGACCTGCTTGCTGTTTTCTGGACTATTTTGAATTGGAAAATTCCAGTTTAGGTTTGGGGCTTGCCCGACGGGTTGTCGTTTTACTCGTACCGTTCCAGCCAATGTGCATAAGGCGCGGGCAGTACCCAAGAGGGACGGTCCTTACCCAGCACCTTGGCGGCGTGGTAAGGGTAATGCGGATTAGCCAGATGCGCCCGCCCGACCATCACCAGATCCAAATTACCTTCGGCGACAGTGCGGTTGGCAATGGCAGGATCATGGATTCCCCAGGCCGAAGCCACTGGCAGCCCGGTCTCGCGCTTCACCCGCCCGGCGATCGGCGCCAGAAAGGCCGGCGCCCAGGGGATGTTCGCCTCCGGCGTCGAGAAGCCGACGCTCACGTTGAGCAGGTCGAGCCCGCCAGCACGAAAATTCCTCGCCAGCTCGATCGATTCCGCCAGCGTCTCCTCATCCCGCCCGTCATACTCGATGACGCCGAGGCGCGCCGTCAGCGGCAGGCGTTCTGGCCATTCTGCTCGCGCGGCGGCCAGCGTCTCCAGCAGGAAGCGGCTGCGTCCGGCAAGGTTCCCGCCATATTCGTCACCGCGGCGGTTGGAATGACTGGAGAAGAAGCTCTGGCCGAGATAGCCATGCGCCATATGCAGTTCCAGCCACTCGAACCCGGCCTCCCGCGCCCGGCGAGCGGTGGCGGCGAAGGCCTCTCGCACGCGGGTGATATCAGCCTTCGTCATCTCCCGGGGCACGCGCGGCATGTTGGCGCCAAATGCAATCGCGGAAGGTGCGATTGGCTGCCAGGCGCGCGGATCACCCTCTGGGATATGGTCATCCCCCTCCCAGGGACGGTTGGAACTGGCCTTGCGCCCGGCATGGGCGATCTGAATGCCCGGAACAGCCCCGGCCTTCTTGATGGCAGCGGCGATGCGGGCCATGCCCTCCATATGGGCGTCGTCCCACAGGCCAGCGCAGCCCGGGGTGATGCGCCCTTCCGGCGCGACGGCGGTGGCCTCAACGATGACCAGCCCGGCGCCGCCGCGGGCAATGCCGGCATAATGCACCTCATGCCAGTCGGTGATGAACCCGTCCGAGGCCATGTATTGGCACATTGGCGGCACCGCGATGCGGTTGCGCAGTGTAACGTCCTTCAGCGAAAACGACGAAAACAACGATGACATTCGGTCGAGCCTCATTCAAAAAACGACAGGGAAACGCAGCACTGCTTACCCCTTGAGCGTCTCGAACACCAATGCCGGGCGCGTCTCTTGGCTGTATCTCGGGTTGGGTACGAGAGGTGGGCTAGTCACAAGCTACGGAAAATGCCGCCATACAGGCGTAATGGCCAGCCTCCGCAACCGCCGCATCATCTTCGCCTCCGGCGCCGGGCTGGTGCAGCGCGCGTTGCAACTGCTGACCTCGCTGATCACGTTGCCGCTGGTTCTGCACCAACTGGGCGTGGCCGGATTTGGCATCTGAGCGAGTGCCATTTCCATAAAGGCCCCGCCCCTCCCGGTCCAACGCCCGGGAGGGTTTTCCGTTTGTCGCGGCCGTGCTGACCTGGAGGGGCGGGAGCGGCGCATGGGAGTACAAAAGGCCCCCCGGTGCGGGGTTAGAAGGATCTATGTTGAATAGTTTTATGGGGAGGAGCGGTCTTTGATAACCGTCACAATTGCTCTAGCCGCCAAGGATATTGTGATGGTTAGTATACCGAAGCATCCGATTACGGCTCCTTCTAACTGCTGAAATATAGTGGTGGTTTCATTATATGCAGAAGCTCCGATCAACACCTCGAAGCCGTCGGCGGCAAGACAAACCCTAACCATGAGCATATATTTTTCCTGTTTATCAGTCCTGTTGGCAATCTACTTTTGTCGTGCCTGATGTAAGAAGGGACGGGCCGTTAATCGCAAATGCTGTTACCACAACGAAAGATGCATTTTGTGCGTCTAAGTCTGCCTGAATGGACTATCGCCCCCTTCTACAGGGTCGTACTGTACTGGATAACTATCGGAACTCAAAAACGTTGCATCTTTCGATCTAAAAACTGCTTCGATCTCAAGGTTATGAGTAGTTTCTCCCAGAGAATTTACCAATATTCCATCGACCTCAGAGCTTCCTTGGTCCGTATGGCAAACAAGAGATTGAACTATAATCGACGATTCCGCAGTCCCTTGATCGTTTTGGGCTGCAGCAAGTCCAGGGAACCCCATAAAGACAACCAATCCTATCACATAAACATGAATTTTCATGAAGTTAAACTCCCTTTCTTCCACCCCAAGAGCCAGCCACCCGCAGAACAGTACCGTACAATTGGGTGGGGCGCACGCTCAAATTAGCACTTTGCGATCCGGGGCGGATTAGCAGTTTTAGCGACTTTAGCAGGGGTAACTCCTTAAATATGATTTTTGCGATCCATGGGGGTGTAATCACCCTCTCCATACCCTCGCGCGTGAAAAACGAGCAAAATAGGTCAGTATTACTTACTTATTTATGTTGGCACGATATTAGGTTCTTGTCCGCCCCGTACGCCTCATGCGCCGCCCTGGTGTAGCCAGATACATGTATCCACGAAATTTATCGATTTTGATTATTGCTGTATTTTGGTCAACAATCAAAAACCACTGGCGGAAGAGGTGAGATTCGAACCCACGGTACGCTTTCACGCACGGCGGTTTTCAAGACCGCTGCCTTAAACCACTCGGCCACCCTTCCCGCTCTCTAAGGCTTTGTTTTAGATTGACTTTTTTACCAAAAGTCAATCGTCTACCAGCCTCTGGCACAACGCTGTGGACGGATTCGTGACCACTCGATCACGGCCTCGTTTTCGTCATGCCGGGCCGCTTCCTGCTCTGTCTCGGCAAAATAATCAAGGTGGATTTCGCTCGTCTTCACCAGCCTGGATCGCACCCTAGCCGCTGTTGCGCAACGCCGAGGCAATGCCGTTGATCGAGATATGCACACTGCGGCGGATGCGCCCGCTCACCTCTTCCTCGCTACCCTGCACGGTCTGGTCTCGATACCGGCGCAGCATCTCGACCTGGACGTGGTTGAGCGGGTCGAGATAAGGAAAACGGTAGACGATCGAACGGCGCATGACCGGATTACGGTCGAGCAAGGCGCCCTGGCCGGTGATCGCCAGCAGATGCGTGCGCGTCCGCTCGTATTCCGCCTTGATGCGCGGGAAGATGCGATCACGCAGCGCCTCGTCCTCCACCAGCAGCGCGTAACGCGCGGCGATATCCATATCCACCTTGGCCAGCACCATATCCATGTTGAGCAACAACGTGGAGAACACCGGCCATTCCTGGAACATCGATTGCAGCAGCCAGAGTCCGCGCTCACCGCGCTTCGCGATCAAAGCATCGACCGCCGTGCCAAACCCGAACCAGCCCGGCAGCATGACCCGGCATTGCGCCCAGGAAAACACCCAGGGAATGGCGCGGAGATCTTCGATTGATTGTCCCTTGGCGCGCGAGGCCGGGCGGCTGCCAAGATTGAGGCCAGCGATTTCCGTAATGACGGTCGACTGCCAGAAATAATCCTCGAAACCGGGCGTTTCATAGACGAGGTTCCTATAGGCGGCGTAGGCAGCATCGGAGAGTTCGGCCAGCGCCTCCGGGAAGGCCGGCGTCAACGGCTCGGCGAGCGCCGGCTCGGTGGTTGCCGCCAGCGTGGCAGAGACAAGAACTTCCAAGTTGCGCTTGCCGACCTCGGGATTGCCATATTTCGCCGCGATCACCTCGCCCTGCTCGGTGAGGCGTATCTGGCCCTGCACGGCGCCTCTGGGCTGTGCCAGGATCGCCTGGTAGCTGGGGCCGCCGCCGCGCCCGACCGATCCGCCGCGACCATGAAACAAGCGCAGCCGCACCCCGTGGCGGGCGAATGTCTCCACCAGCCCGACCTCGGCGCGATAAAGCTCCCAGCCAGAGGTCAGGAAGCCGCCATCCTTATTGCTATCGGAATAGCCAAGCATCACCTCCTGCGTTTCGGCACGGCCAACGAGCAACGCGCGATAGAGAGGAAGCGACAATAATACGTCCATGCTGTGCGCGGCCGCGCGCAAATCCGCGATCGTCTCGAACAATGGGACGATATTGACGTCCAGAGCCTGTTCGCTGGGGCGGAGCAGACCCGCCTCCTTGAGCAGCACGGCGAGCTCGAGCATATCCGAGACACCGTCCGTCTTGGAAATAATGACGTTGCGAATGGCGCGCTTGCCGTACCGCAGATGCGCCGTGCGCGCCGCATCGAAGATCGCGAGTTCTTTTGTTGTCTCCTCGCCGTAGGTGATATGCCTGGAAACGAGCGGGCGGCTGGTTGCCAGCTCGCTGAGCAGGAGTGCAATGCGCGCGTCTTCCTCAAGCCCGAGATAATTGGTGCCCGGACACGCAACCTCGAACAGCTCGGCGATTGTTCGTTCGTGCACGGCGGAATTTTGCCGCAGGTCGATCGGCGCCAGCGTCCAGCCGAAGATGCGCGCGGCGTTCAGCAGAGTGCCGAGCCTCGCCTTGCGCAAGCAGCGTCGAGCCGTGGCTGCGCAGCGAGTGTCCGATGATCGCAAGATCGGCCGCGAACGCCTCGGGAGTCTCATAAGGCGCCATCGCGGCATCGCTCACGGCCGGAATCCGCTCGACGGGCAGGCTGCCAAGCAGGACGGCATGGGTCGCCGTGAGCCGGGCCTGAATTGTTGCCAGGGCCATCCGGTACGGCTCGTCGGCCTGGTGCGCGGAACGGTCCGGAGAGCGCTCCGCGAGCGATTGCAGTTCCGGCGTGACAGAGACAAGCAAGGAGGTGAGCGAGAGCTCACGGCGGAGCTTGCGGGCCTCGGCCAGATAGAAGCCGAGCGCGCGCTGAACCTGCCGGGTCAGCGCCTCGGTAAGCACGGTCGCGTCCACAAACGGATTGCCGTCGCGGTCGCCGACCGATCCAACTGCCGATCTCGAGGAAGGCCGGGAGTTGCTCGGCCTCCACTCCCAGCGCGTCTCGACCGCGGTGTAAAGTTTTGGCACCTCGGCGAAGAAGGTTGCATCAAAATAGCTGAGCGCGTTTTCCACTTCATCGAGCACGGAAAGCTTCGTCGGGCGCAGCATGCGCGTTTGCCATAGGGTGAGAACCAGGCTTCGAAGTTCGACATCGATCCTCGCGAGTTCCTCTTCGGTCCCCGCGATGCGGTCGCGCCGGTTGAGAAGGGCGGCGATGGAGTTGAGATTGTCCAGGATGCTCCGCCGCTGCACCTCAGTAGGGTGCGCGGTCAGCACCGGGGCTATGTAGGCGCTGGTGAAAAAATTCCGTAACGCCTCAGTATCGGACCCATTCGCCCGCGCCCGCGCGATCCCGGCGGCAAGGCTGCCCTCGCGCGGCGGGGAGCCGGCGACCAGATGCGCACGCCAGCGCCTTGTATGATGATGGTCTTCCGCAATATTGGCGAGGACGGAGAAGTAGCCGAAGGCGCGTATGATCCTGTTGATCTGCCCTTCGGACAGATCCGCGAGTATCCTTTCAAACTCCGCCTGCGCGTTCTGGTCGTGATCCCGGTGAAAGCGAACGGCAAGCTGACGGATGGTCTCGATCAGATCGTAGGTTTCAGCACCTTCGAGCGCAAGGATCGTCTCGCCCAAAATCCGCCCCAGCAGACGGATATCGTCGCGGAGTGCCTCGTCCATCGTCTCAAAACGGTGTTTTTGTGTAAGCGGAATATTCATAACACACTAAAACCATACCCCCACGCCTGAGGGAACCGTTTTCTCAGATCATAATTAAGCGATTAAACGCACACCCAGCCGTCCGGCGATATCCTGGATGAACTGCCAGGCCACGCGGCCGGAGCGCCCGCCGCGCGTGACCGACCATTCCACCGCCGCGGCGCGCAACGCCTCCTGTGTGATGGGCAGGTTATAGGCGGCGGCATAGCCTTCGATCATCGCAAAGAAAGTCTCCTGGTCGCCGTTGTGAAAGCCGAGCCAGATGCCGAAGCGGTCCGAGAGCGAGACTTTTTCCTCCACCGCCTCACCAGGATTGATCGCGGTCGCGCGTTCATTTTCCATCATGTCTCGCGGCATCAGATGCCGGCGGTTGGAGGTCGCATAAAACAGCACATTCTCCGGCCGGCCCTCGATGCCGCCATCGAGCACCGATTTCAGCGCCTTGTAGTCGGCGTCTTCGCGCTCGAAGGACAGGTCATCGCAGAGAATCGACGCAGCGCCGCTCCTGGAGCCGCAGGGAGTTCGAGCAGCTCCGGCAGGGTGCGGATATCCTCCCGATGGATTTCGATCAGCACCAGCACGCCTGGGGTTTGGCGATTCACCTCGGCATGCACGGCTTTGACCACCGAGGATTTGCCCATGCCGCGGGCCCCCCAGAGCATGGCATTGTTGGCCGGCAGGCCGGCGGCAAAGCGTTGCGTATTTTCGAGCAAAATCCCCTTCTGCTGCTCAATCCCCCGCAACAAGCCGATGTCCACCCGTGAAACTTTGGCGACCGGCGCAAGGACGCCGCGTTCAGGATGCCAGACAAACGCGTCCGCGGCGCTTAAATCCGGCGTAGCGGGCACCGGCGGGGCCAGCCGTTCCAGCGCCTCGGCGATCCGGCGGAGAAGCGTTTCGTCCATTCATTCGGTCTCCCAGTTGACTGCATCGCCGCGCAACCTATGGTCCGCCGCAATCCACGGCAACCAGGAGCAAAAATGTTTATTACACCAGCCTTTGCGCAGACCGTCTCGGGCGCCAGCGCCGGCGGCCTTACCTCCTCTCTCATCCAGTTCGCGCCATTGCTGGCAATGTTCGCCATCATCTATTTTGTCGCGTTCCGGCCGACCCAGGTGCAGCAGAAAAAATTGAAAGCCAGGCTCGCCGCTCTCAAACGCGGCGACAAGGTGGTGACCGCCGGCGGCATATTGGGCGTGGTGAAGAAGGTAACGGACGGCGCCACCGAGGTGGATGTGGAAATTTCACCGAATGTGATCGTGAGCGTGGTGCGCGCGACCATTACCTCCGTGCTGACGCCGGAACCGGCGAACGATAAGGTCTAGAGTTCGGATGGCGCATTCCGCGCCGCCCTAAAACCGCCTGGCCGTGGTGTAGCGCGCCACGTCCATCAGGGCCTCGCGCATCGGGCTGGCGGGGAACACGGCGAGCGCGGCGCAGGCCGATTCCACAAACGCTCCGGCGCGGGCCAGGCTGCGCGGTGTCACATCATGCTTCGTCATGAGTGTCAGCGCGGTCCCAAGGTCGGTATCAGTCTGCTCGCCAGCGCCTATCGTGCGGGTCCAGAAAGCCAATTCCTGCGCATCGGCCGCGGCGATCGCCAGCAGTACGGGGTAGGTCAGCTTGCCTTCGCGGAAATCATCGCCCACCGTCTTGCCCAATTCCGCCTCATCGGCGCTGTAATCCAGCGCATCGTCCACAAGCTGGAAGGCCATGCCCAGATCCATACCGAACCGCGCCAGCGCCGCGCATTGCGCCGCCGGCCGGTCCGCGATCACGCCGCCAACCTCGCAGGCCGCCGCGAACAAAGCCGCGGTCTTGCCCCGGATAACCTCGAAATATTTTTCCTCGGTCGTCGCCAGATCGTTTTGCGTGGTGAGCTGGAGCACCTCGCCCTCGGCGATCGTCGCGGCGGCAGCGGAGAGGATGCGCAACACCTCCAGCGAACCATCGTCCACCATGAGCTGAAACGCCCTGGCGAACAGGAAATCGCCAACCAGCACGGACGCCTTGTTGCCGAACACCGCATTGGCGCTGGCATAGCCGCGCCGGAGGATGGATTCGTCCACCACATCGTCATGCAGCAGGGTCGCGGTATGGATAAACTCCACGCAGGCCGCCAGGTTGATCTGCCGTGTGCCCTCGTATTCGCACAGCTTCGCGGAAGCCAATGTAAGCAGCGGACGCAGCCGCTTGCCGCCGGCGGCCACCAGATGCGCGGCAAGCTGGGGAATAAGCGCAACCGGGCTGTCCATCCGGGCAACGATGGCCTGGTTGGTCGCCTGCAATGCCGGCTCCAGCATCGCGGTGAGCCGAACCAGAGCATCGGTCGTCAAAGGCGTCGCCCCATCCAAATTTTTCGCCTAACCTGCCAGCATGAATTACGTTACCCACCATATCGGGCGGAGAATAAGAAGGGTCAAGGCGGGGGGTATGGCGGAGTTTACCACAGGCGGATTATTGGGCGGCCGCGTGACATATCGGCAGTTCTCCACCGGGCACCGGACAGGGTTTGAGCCGGTGCTTCTGGCTGCGAGCGTGCCAGCCAAACCAGGTGAGCTTGTGCTCGAAGCCGGCACCGGCGCCGGAGCGGCGCTGCTCTGCCTGGCCGCGCGGGTGCCGGGTGTCATCGGCGTTGGGGTCGAGATTGATGCGGCGCTCGCCCGACTTGCAAATGAAAACTTTAAACTCAACAACTTATCAAATATTTTTTGCTTGCAGGGTGATGCACGCCAGATGCCCTTCGGCCCCCAAAAATTCGACCATGTGCTGGCCAACCCGCCATGGTTCGACGAAAAAAGCACGGCCTCACCAGACCAGAAACGTGCGCTCGCCCACCAGGCAGGCCCAAAACTGCTTGGCGAGTGGATAGCCTCGCTCACCGCCATGTTGCGCACCAAAGGCAGCATCTCGATGATTCTGCCCGCCGCCTCCTTCGCGCAAGCAGCCGCGCAGTTATGCGCCCAGGGCTGCGGCGGGATCACCCTGTTTCCGCTCTGGCCCCGCGCCGGCCTGGCCGCGAAAATCGTTATCATCTCCGCGCGCAAGGGGTCTAAAAGCCCTGACTGCGTGCTGCCAGGGCTCGTGCTGCACGATGATGCCGGAATTACCGCTGCCGCCCAGGCCGTCCTGCGGGATGGTCAATCCACGAGCGGCGTATGGAACACGGCGTAATTCTCGCCATTCTGGTCCTGCGCGCGCTCGACCATGTCCTGCCGGTGATTGATGCCCGAATAATGCGAGATGAGGGAACGCCGTTCCATGCCCGGCACGTTTGGATTGGAGCCGCGATGGATCAGCCGCCCATGCCAGATCAGCACTCGCCGCGCTTGCGAAAACGGCACGGCCGGCTGGCCGAAGGCTGCGATCTCGCTATCAATCGCCGGATTAAAAACGAAGCGCTCGGCGTATTTTTCCCGATGATTGATCCCGGTGCCCGGCGCACGGCGGGATAACTCCTCCTCGGTCTGAGGAACTGGCGCACCTTCTCGCCGCGCAGCAACGGCCAGCGATGCGAGCCGGGAATGTATTCAAACGGCCCGCTATCGGGGTGAAATCGCCCAGAGCGATCCACACCGCCGCGTACCAGGAGTTGACGAAACCCGGATTGAGATAGTCATCCTGATGCCAGCCCCGCTGCGAGCTCACCAGCCGGTGAGGCAGAGATCGCAGCAGCATGTCCTCGCCGATCACCTCTTTCATTTTTGCCATCAACGGCGGATAGAGCGCGAGGTCCCGAATTCCGCGACGTACATATAAGGTGTCGCGATCAGCCAGCCATGAGCCTTGGGGTGCACCGCCCGGCGCTGCACATACGGCTCGGTCACTTCATCCGGGATGAAACCGGGCAGATGCAGGACGCCATCGCGCCGCCACGCGGCCTGCGCCGGGGTCAGGGCCGATTTTCTGCCGACGTCGCGCTGATCAAACAGGCAGGGATCAACTCATCGGGCGGATATTCCGCGATAATCTGCGAACCGGATTTTTGCTTCCACCGGCGCTTCGGCGGCTGTTGGTGCGACTGTCGTTTGACGGCCAAAAATCCGATTAATAGAGCCGAGAATTCCCAAATGACATCTCCCGTTGAAAGCAATGTTCGAAGCATAAACGTAATCTTATGATGGACGGGCCAGCGTATCCTACGATCTCAGCACCGCATCCTGCATCGTTGCGGCGATCAGCACGGTCACCACCGCAACCACCGCGCAGGCGCCAAACCCGAGCGCCAAGCCCTACCCAGCAGCATCACCGCTGCCAGCGTTGCGCCGAACGCACCGCCAATGGCGCGGAACAGCAACATGCAGCCCGTCGCGACGCCAACATCCCGGCGCTCCGCCGCATTCTGGATAGCAACGGTGATGTTGGGTTGCACCAGGCCGATGCCACCGCCCAGGATCACGCTGTAGAGATCAGATAGAACAAAGGGTGTGCCCTGCCCCATCGTCGCGAGCAAACCCAGCCCCACCACGCATAGGGCCAAGGCCGCCACACACGGTCGGCCGGGTACGGCCGATCGCGCGCGAAATGCGGCCCCCGGCATAGGACATGATCACAATGTGACAGGAGGAACGGCGTCGTCAGCAATCCGGACACGGCCGCATTGGTATGCTTGATGTATTGAAAATACAGCGGCAACAGCAGCGAGGCGCCAAAAGTACAAAGCGCATTGGTGGCCGAGAGCAGCAGCCCGCCCAGTACCGTGCCATTGCTGAACAGCCGCAAAGGCAGCATCGGCGCCGGCGCAAAATGCTCCACCCAAACCGTAGTGCCTGGCGCAATATAGCCCGGCCGCCACCAGGAAGCCGGACGTCTTCGACGCCCAGGCAAAATCCCGCCCGGCCTGCGTAGGAACAAAGTACGAGCCAGGCAGTCACCGCGCAGGTCAGCAGGGCGGCCCCGAGGTAATCGATCTTCCTATCCCCGCTTTCATGGCGGCAGCACGCGCAGCGCGCGGCTGCTCAATACCCAGGCCAAGGCGCCCAGCGGCAGGTTCATCGAGAAAATCCCGCGCCAGGAGAGCGAGTTAGTGAGCGCCCCGCCGAGCATAGGTCCGGGAAATACGGCAATGCCCCACATGCCGCTCATATATATCTGGGCAGCTGCGACCGTCCGCGCGGCGGGGCAACGTCAGAAATCGCCGTCTGCGCAATGGTCATCAACCCGGCGCCGCCGACCCCCTGGATCGCGCGAAACAACACGATCTGCCAGAAATTGCCCGAGCCGCGCATCCCAGCGAGGCCGCGCAAGAGGATGATGAGCGCGGGCTGCATCAGCCGGCGGCGGCCGTAAATATCCGAGAGCTTGCCGAAAATCGGCGTTGCCGCCGTGCCGGTCAGCAGATAGGCCGAGACGATCCAAGCGATATGATGCCCGCCACCCAGATCGTACGCCATGCGCGGCACCGCCGGCACGATGATGGTCTGGTCGAGTGCCGCAAGCAGAATGCACAGAGCCACACCGCGGATGACGGGGAGGATTTCTTCATGCGTAAAAGCGCGGTCGGCCATGTTAACGAAATACGGCAAAACCGGAGTCGCCATCCATCACGCGAATGCTTGCGGCATTGCGCATAACCATCGTTTGAGAACATAATAGAAACACTGGCGGATTGCCTTAACCATGACTCGGCCGGAATCCGCGCCTAGAAAAAAATCTCGCGCAGACACATCTAGTATTGATTGCTTTCATTTACGACTAGATGTTGTATGTTCACTTGCGTTTAGGAATTGGGGTCTGGCCAGATGAATATGATGACAAAGCCTGAAGCCGTGCTGCTTGATGATGCCATCCAGATGCGCGGCCGGTATCAGGTGCATATCGACCGCTCCCGCGACTCGCTGCTGACCGATTTCGGCAAGGCCACGCTCGACGACCGCTACCTGCTGCCCGGCGAGAGCTACCAGGACATGTTCGCCCGCGTCGCCTCCCTATGCCGACGACGACGGCCATGCCCAGCGGCTCTACGACTACATCAGCAATCTGTGGTTCATGCCGGCGACGCCGGTGCTGTCGCAATGGCGGCACCAGCCGCGGCCTGCCGATCTCCTGCTTCCTGAACGAGGCCAACGATTCGCTCGAAGGCATCGTCGGGCCTGTGGAACGAGAATGTCTGGCTGGCGGCCCGCGGCGGCGGCATCGGCTCCTACTGGGGCAATCTGCGCTCGATCGGCGAGAAGGTCGGCATGAACGGCAAGACCTCCGGCGTCGTGCCGTTCATCCGCGTCATGGACTCGCTGACGCTGGCCATCAGCCAGGGCTCGCTGCGCCGCGGCTCGGCCGCCGTGCTACCTGCCGGTCAACCATCCCGAGATCGAGGAATTCATCGAGATCCGCCGCCCGACCGGCGGCGATCCCAACCGCAAGGCGCTCAACCTGCATCACGGCCTCCTCATCTCCGACGCCTTCATGCGCGCGGTCGAGAACGACGAGGAATGGGCGCTGGCTCAGCCCCAAGGACGGCGCCGTGCTGCGCAAGATCTCGGCCCGCGCGCTCTGGATCCGCATCCTGACCGCGCGCATCGAGACCGGCGAGCCCTACCTGATCTTCGTCGACCACGTGAACAACGCCCGGCCCGAGCACCACAAGCTGGCCGGCCTCGAGGTCAAGACCTCGAACCTGTGCAGCGAGATCACGCTGCCGACCGGCATCGACCATCACGGCAAGCAGCGCACCGCCGTGTGCTGCCTGTCCTCGCTCAACCTCGAGACCTATCTCGAGTGGCACGAGCATCCGACCTTCATCGAGGACGTGATGCGCTTCCTCGACAACGTGCTGCAGGGCTTCATCGACAACGCGCCGGCACCGACTTCGCCCGCGCCACCTACGCCGCCATGCGCGAGCGCTCGGTCGGCCTCGGCGTCATGGGCTTCCACTCCTTCCTGCAGGCCAGAACATCCCGCTCGAATCGGTGATGGCCAAGGTGTGGAACAAGAAGATGTTCAAGCACATCCGCGGCCAGTGCGACGACGCGTCGAAGACGCTGGCCGCAGGAGCGCGGCGCCTGCCCGGACGCCGCCGACTTCGGCATCGAGGAGCGCTTCTCCAACAAGCTGGCGATCGCGCCGACCGCCTCGATCTCGATCATCTGCGGCGGCGCCTCGCCCGGCATCGAGCCGTCGCGGCCAACGTCTACAACCACAAGACCCTGTCGGGCTCGTTCGTCGTGCGCAACCCGTACCTCGAGAAGCTGCTGGCCAGAAGGGCAGCAACGACGAGGACACCTGGACCTCGATCACCACCACCAAGGGCTCGGTGCAGCATCTCGACTTCCTCGACGACCACGAGAAGGCGGTGTTCAAGACCGCCTTCGAGATCGACCAGCGCTGGCTGATCGAGCACGCCGCCGACCGCACGCCCTACATCTGCCAGAGCCAGTCGCTCAATATCTTCCTGCCGGCCGACGTGCACAAGCGCGACCTGCACCAGATCCACATGATGGCCTGGAAGCGCGGCGTGAAGAGCCTCTACTACTGCCGCTCGCTCTCGATCCAGCGCGCCGACAACGTCTCGGACGAGGCCATGGCCGACCGGCTGGCGATCACGCGACCTCTCGGCCGAACGCCGCCGCGGTGCAAGCGCCCGGCTCGACGAATTCGCAGAGTGCCTGGCCGCCAGCAAGATTCCGCAGCCTGGGTCGCGGCTGGCCAACGACTACGAAGAGTGCCTTGCTGCCAGTAGCGTCGCGGGCCTGCGTCGCGCTCGGCTCCAGCTGCCGGATGCACGAGCGATTTTGTCTCTGATCTTCAGCCATGCCCATGAGCGAGTCCCGCCCCATGTCGACCTGCTCACCGAGAACCCGATCTACAAGCCGTTCCGCTACCCCTGGGCCTACGACGCCTGGCTGACGCAGCAGCGCATCCACTGGCTGCCCGAGGAAGTGCCGCTCGCCGACGACGTGAAGGACTGGCGCAACAAGCTCACGCGACTCCGAGCGCAACCTGCTGACGCAGATCTTCCGCTTCTTCACCCAGGCCGATGTCGAGGTGAACAACTGCTACATGAAGCACTATTCGCCGGGTGTTCAAACCGACCGAAGTGCAGATGATGCTGGCCGCCTTCTCGAACATCGAGACGGTGCACATCGCCGCCTATTCAGCCATCTGCTCGACACCATCGGCATGCCCGAGACCGAATACACCGCCTTCCTCAAGTACAAGGAGATGAAGGACAAGTACGACTACATGCAGCGGCTTCTCACGTCGACAGTCGAAGCCCGACATCGCCAAGACGCTGGCCGTGTTCGGCGCCTTCACCGAGGGCCTGCAGCTCTTCGCCTCCTTCGCGATGCTGATGAACTTCCCGCGCTTCAACAAGATGAAGGGCATGGGCCAGATCGTCACCTGGTCGGTGCGCGACGAGACGCTGCACTGCCAATTCGATCATCAAGCTGTTCCGCACCTTCGTGCAGGAGAACCCGGAAATCTGGACCGAGGAGCTGCAGCGCGAGCTCTACCTCGCCTGCTGCCACCATCGTCGACCACGAGGACGCCTTCATCGACCTCGCCTTCGAGCTGGGCGGCGTCGAGGGCCTGACCGCGGCCGAGGTGAAGCGCTACATCCGCTACATCGCCGACCGGCGGCTGACCCAGCTCGGCCTGCAGCCGCTCTACCACGTCGACAAGAACCCGCTGCCCTGGCTGGACGAGATGCTGAACGCCGTCGAGCACGCCAACTTCTTCGAAAACCGCTCCACCGAATACAGCAAAGCCTCCACCACCGGCAGCTGGGAGGAAGCTTTCTCCGACTTCGCAACCGCCGATCCTGCCAATATTTTGCCGGCCGAGTAGAGATCAGTTATTGTTAAGCCTATGTAAGATAGGTTATCTAGTCTCAAATCCTGATAAGACCTGAACCGTCAATGGCTCAGGTCTTATAGAATGCAACACAAACCTATCATAACAATTGTTTAAACCTTATAAAGTCATCGAATACGACGAGTAAACCAGCAGAACGATTGATGTTTATCGGATAGCCGCCCCCTAGTATCGGATCTAAATGTAATGGCCAGCGTGACAGACACAGAGGACGAAGTGGACAATACTCCCAAGCAAAGCTTGGCTGCGCCGCGATACAGTCGCCGTTTGTCGGACAAGATACTCCTTGCTTTCCATCACGCCTGTGATCAGGGTGACTATGAAATCGCTGAGCAGTTACTGCACATGCTTGAAACGATGCTGACGCGCCGTACCGTGCCCCCGGATGCCAACCGCCGTAAAAATATCGAAAGCCTGGTAGCCGCGCATGAGCGCCTCTGGCACCTCCGCCACCCTGAAAAGAATTTTGGCTAGAGCGGCGATGATTTTAAGATGAACCAATTATGGTTCGCCTTAAAATCTGAATTGCCCTCTAAACATATGAGTAGAACCTAGTCGTTTTTCGAGACAAAAAACTACCACTTCGAGAATCTCGAAACCAAAGCGAAATATACCGGCACCGGTAACGTCCGCAGGAAACGAAGCGGCCAGGATAACCCGCCCCGAAACGCTATGATATCCTGCCCGCGTCCAACCCGCTCAGGATATCACTGAACGTCTTTGCTGAAGATAGGGGCGACATATCGAACGCGCCATGGCACAATATAGTTATGCATCAGTTGATTCTGCTCCGCCACGCCAAAGCGGCGCCCGAAATTGCCGGCAGCTCGGACCATGATCGGCCTTTGACGAAGGCTGGCCAGCGGGCTGCCGCCGCCATCGGCCAGGCCATGCGCAAGGCAGGTCTGGCACCCGATGTCGTGCTTGTCTCCTCTGCCCTGCGCACCCAGCAAACATTTCAGGCGCTGGAGAACGCCGCCGTGTGGGAGGAATGGCCGAACACCGACACCTTGCCGGCTTTGTACATGGCGACATCGAGCCAGATACGCGACCTTCTGCGGGAACTGCCTGAGACCGTGCGCAGCGCATTGGTGATTGGCCACAATCCCGGCCTGCATGAACTGGCAGTCTCACTCGCCAAGCCCGAAAATCCGCAGCCGGAACTGGCGCGCCTGAGCGATAGCTTTCCCACTGCCTCGCTCGCCGCGTTTTTGGTCACATCCCCCTGGCGGCGCTTAGGCCCGAGTACGGCCTCCCTCCAGCGCTTTCTGCAACCGGCTGATGTTTTATGATCGTTGCGCGAAACTGAGCCGTAATCAGATTGCTGCAAGCGCGAAGGCTCGGCTTTACATATGACGAATGTTTTAATAACCCTGTCCTCAACCGTGCCATGCCAGGCTATCTATCTAAAAACTGATTAGAAAGTGAATCCGGATGACTCAAACCGCAACAAGCAAGCAGGTCGGCACAGCGACGCTCAACTCATGGCGGCAAAACGGCGACCCTGCCGCTGCTGGCGGGCTCACTCGGTCCCGCCTGCGTTGATATCCGCAAGATCCAAAGCGATCTTGGCATCTTCACCTTCGACCCGAGCTACGGTGCCACCGCCTCATGTGAAAGTTCCATCACCTATATCGATGGCGACGAAGGCATACTGCTCTATCGCGGCTACCCGATCGAACAACTGGCTGAACACGCCACCTTCCTCGAGGTTGCTTACCTGCTGTTTTACGGCGAACTTCCCACCGCGGGTGAACTCACTGAATTCACTTCCGGCATCACCCGTCACACCATGCTGCATGAACAGATCAGGCGCTTCTGGGACGGTTTCAGGCGCGACGCGCACCCGATGGCCATGCTCTGCTCCGTGGTCGGCGCCATGTCCGCCTTCTACCCGGACAGCATCGACATCCACGACCCGAAACAGCGTGAAATCAGCGCCTTCCGGATGGTCGCCAAAATCCCGACCATCACCGCCTGGGCCTATAAATACAATGTCGGGCAACCCTTCATCTACCCACAGAACGGCCTGAGCTATTCAGAAAACTTCCTGAACATGTTCCACGCCGTGCCGACGGAACCCTACAAGCAGAACCCGATTCTGGCGCGCGCCATGGACCGTATTTTCATCCTCCATGCCGACCACGAGCAAAACGCCTCAACCTCCACCGTCCGCCTCGCCGGCTCCACGGGCGCCAATCCTTTCGCCTGCATTGCGGCCGGTATCGCCTCGCTCTGGGGCCCGGCCCATGGCGGCGCCAACGAGGCGGTACTGAAAATGCTCGCCGAAATCGGCCACAAAGACAACATTCCAGATTTCATCGCGCAGGTGAAAGACAAAAACAGCAACGTGAAACTGATGGGCTTTGGCCACCGGGTTTACAAAAACTACGACCCCCGCGCCAAAATCATGCAGCGCACCTGCTACGAAGTGCTCGAAGAACTCGGCATCAAGGATGAGCCGATGCTCGACCTCGCCATGGAGCTGGAAAAAATCGCTTTGGAAGACCCCTATTTCGTCGAGCGGAAACTCTATCCGAACGTCGATTTCTACTCAGGCATCATCCTGAAAGCCATGGGCTTCCCCACCACCATGTTCACCCCCATCTTCGCGCTGGCCCGCACCGTCGGCTGGGTCAGCCAGTGGATGGAAATGATCGAAGACCCGCAACAGCGCATCGGCCGGCCGCGGCAGATCTATACCGGCGCACCGGCACGCGACTACGTGCCCGTCGACCAACGGGGTTAATGGCGGGATCGCCCCCTAAAGCATTACCCTAAATCGACGCCGAAACCCGTTCGATCACGCCGGACCAGTCATAGGCGTTTTGCTGCCGGAACAACCGCACCGAGCGGTACCATGGCGTGTCATCGCGCCCCAGCAGCCAGCGCCAATCCGGGGCAAAGGGCAGCACAAGGGCGGTCGGCACGCCCATGGCGCCGGCAACATGCGCAACCGATGTGTCGATCGTGACGAGCCGCTCGACATGCCGAAGGATCGCCATGGTATCGCCAAAGTCCGAGATTTCAGCGCCCAGATTGAGCAACGGCGCGCGGCCGTAATAGCCGCCGACCTGCGCTGTCTGCTCGCCCTTTTGCACGGTGAGGATCGCGAGGTCGTCGCGCGCGAATAAGGGCGCGAATTGCGCGAGCCGCATTGTGCGCTTTCGGTCGTTTTTATGCGTCGGCCGGCCAGCCCAGACCAGCGCGATGCGGCGTTTGCCCGCAGGCACCAGGCGGTCGAGTTTTTCACCCCAGGCGGCGACGAGCGCTGGATTGGTGGCGAGGTAGTTGTCCGCCGGCACGTTATCCGTGCCGATGCCAGCCAGACGAGGCAGACCGGAGAGCGGTATAAACGCCTCGTAATCTCCGGTATCCTCCCAGCGCGTGACCATTTTGCCGATGCCGGGGATCTGCCGCAGGAGCGGTGTCAGCTCGCCGCTACAGGCCAGGACCGGCTCGGGGCAGAGGCTGGCGGCCCACGGGATAAGCCGGCCGAACTGGATGCAGTCGCCAAACCCCTGATCGCCGATAATCAGAAGCTTTCCGGGTGGCAGGGGTTTTCCATCCCATTGCGGCTTTTCGGTTTTGGGGAGCATCCCCTCGGCCTGTTTGAGCTTAAATCGCCATTCATAGCTCTCCCAGCCTTCCAACAAGCGGCCGGCAAGCAGCAGCGCCTCGGCCTTTTCGAAATGCGCCTCGGCGAAATCCGGGTCCAGCGCCAGCGCCCGATCCGCCACCGCCACCGCCTCGTCCAGTTCCAGCCGCTCGTAATGGATCAGCGCCAGGTTGAAATAGGTACGGGCGTCGTTGGGGGCAAGCTCGATGGCGCGCCGCCCGGCCCTTAACGCATCATCCAACCGGCCGGCGCCGCGATACACCTCGCACATATTACGCGGGTACAGCGCTACATCCGGCGCCAGCGATTGGGATTTTTCCATGCGCTCAAGTGCCTGGATCGTCCGCCCGTTGCGGTAGGCGACGATGCCCGCCAAGTGCAAAATATGCGGGTGCTCCGGCATGGCGGCCAGCATACGATTGGCGAGGTCATCGGCCTCGGCCAGTTTGTTGGCCTGTTCGAGCGAGGCGAGCTGCGATAGAGCCTCGCTCAGCGGGAGGACTTTTTTGCCCGGAGCCGCGCCGCTCATGTCTCCGCGCCTTCGTAGCCGAGTTCGGATATCCAGGGATTCAGGGTGTCCTCACGTCGGCAGAACAGCTTCGGCATGACTTTTTGATATTCCCGGTAGCGATAAACGCCGCGCTCATGCACCGCTTCAAGCCCTGCATAATGCGCAGGCGTTGGGTCGGCCGGCCTGGCGGTATTGGCGCGCAATGAGGTCTCTTGCGGCACTGCATCCATGCCCGCGCCGATGAACGCCAGCACCCGGGCCAGCGCCGGGCCGGTATCCAGAGCCAGATCCTCATAGCGGAGAGGAAAATAGCGCAAAGTGAGATGCCCGCGATAATGCTTGATCATGCTCATGGTAAGCGCGTAGTGCCGCGCCGTAGCCAGCATGGAGACATGGCAATTGGCTTCCAGCCGGCGGCCCTGGCTGAGATTTGAGAGCATGAGGTCCAGCGGGTGGCGGACCACATGGATGATCGGTGCTTCCGGAAACAGCAGTTTTATCAATCCGAGCTGCCAGGCATTGGATGACGCCCGGTCGGTGATGAACTGCACACCGGGCCGTGCGAGGCCAATTTGCGCCCGCGCCTGCGCATAGCGTGCGCGCAGATGGTCCGGCAGTGTCCAGCCATCGGCTACCAGCGCGTGATCCAGCGCTTCCGGGTAGGATTTACCGGAGCCTGACAAAGCCGGGATGAGATCGGCGAGGTCCGCGACAGGCGCAAACTCATCGCCGGGGGCAAAACCGGGGATTTGTGCCAGCAACTGCTCAAGCAACGCGGTCCCAGAACGCGGAAAACCGAGCAGAAAAACCGGCTGCGGACCGGCTGCGGCCTCGGCGCGAGGCAGTGGCAGGATACGATCAGACGTGAAGTATGACTTATAATCCTCTGATTTTTTGATAAAAACATCGTGCTGATAGACCTGCCCATTATGCTCTCGCAGGATTTTTTTGGCGCGCGCGTAATGCATCACCGCCTCGGCCGGCCGGTCCAACCGGGCCAGCGCCTGGCCGCGTGCGCAAAGCTCGGCTGGGAGCAGGTTTTCTGGCGGATCGGACAGGCGACCCAGAACGTCCTCCGCATTGCCAAGGCTCAAATCGGCCAGCGCACGCAGCAGGCGCAAGGTGCGGTCATTCTGCCAGCGGACCAGCCCGCCATCGAGAATGGCGATGGCGCGCGCCGGTTCGCCGCGCAAAAACTCCACCTGGGCATAGCCGCCGAGGCCGCGCCTGTTATCCGGCCGCAACGCCAGTGCCTTTTCATAAAGCGCCGATGCCTCATGCAGCCGGCCCTGCAATTTCAGGTTCCAGGCGGTATTGGCCAGCACGAGACCGTCATCGCGGCCGAGCAGCACCGCCGCGCGCCGGTAATGCCGCTCGCCGGACAGCAACTGCCCGGTTTCGGTCAGCACCACGCCCATGACATGATGCGCGGTCGGGTCTTTCGGTGCCGCCATCAGCGCCGCGGCGGCCGGCGCCCGCGCATCCGCGTGGCGCCCCTGCCCGATGAGAAATTGCGCGAGTTGTGAATTGGCGGCAGCGCGGATGGCCGCCGGACCCGGCAAGGCAGCCAAGCGGCGGGCCAGTACCTCGGCGGCTTTGGGGCGGTTCTGCGCCTTGCGGATTTCGAACAGCACACGCAGCGCCAGCCGCTGGTTCGGCGCGAGGTCGAGCAGCTTCAACACCAGCGCCTCGGCCTCGGCGTATTTCTTTTCGTTGAAGAATTTTGTGGCGTCCTGCGCCTGGGCATCGAGCAGCGTAACGCCGTCCTGCTCCGGCAACGCTGCCTCATCAGCCTCGCAGCAACGCACCCGGCGCAGACCGCTGCCACACGCGCATAAGCCAGTGCCCAAATTTTGTTCCGTCACCGTCTCATGCCGTTTCGTTGTCCCTGCGTATATTACTATTACCCGCTTTAACCGCTCCGGCAACGCAGCGGATCCTTATATGCGCTGGATTCCCTTGACCAAACCGGCATGTGCCGTCACATGAAACTCAATCAGAGGAGTGTCTTATGCGCGATTTCTCCGAGCTTTCCGAGCGCGAGGTTCTGGCGCTTGCCATCGGCGCCGAGGAAGAGGATGGCCGCATCTATAACGACGTAGCCGAGCGGCTGCGCGAGGAGTATCCGGCCTCGGCGAAAGTTTTTACGGAAATGGCCGTTGAGGAGAACGAGCACCGGCACAGGCTGCTGGACCTCTACCGCGAGAAATTCGGCGAGCATATTCCGCTGATCCGCCGGCAGGATGTGCGCGGGTTCCTCTCGCGCAAGCCAGTCTGGCAGCTTCCCAAACCCAGCATCGACGATGTACGCAAGCTGGCCGAGAGCATGGAACACGAAACTCAGCGTTTTTACCGCCAGGCGGCCTCGCGCGCGACCGATGTTTCGATCCGTAAATTATTAGGCGATCTGGCGGTGGCTGAAGCCGAGCATGAACAGCGCGCGGATGAACTCTCCGCCAAAAACCTGACGGACAAAACCCGCAAGGCGGAGGACGTGCACGCCGAGCGCGCCTTCATGCTGCAATATATCCAGCCGGGGCTGGTCGGGCTGATGGATGGATCTGTCTCCACGCTGGCCCCGATATTCGCGGCGGCGTTTTCCACCGGGCGTACCTACGACGCCTTCATTGTCGGTGCCGCGGCCTCGATCGGCGCTGGTATTTCCATGGGGTTTGCCGAGGCTTTATCCGATGACGGAAGCCTGACGGGCCGCGGCGCGCCAATTCTTCGCGGTGTCATCACCGGGCTGATGACGACATTGGGCGGGATCGGCCATACCTTGCCGTTCCTCATACCAAACCTGCATCTGGCGCTCATCGTGGCGTTCTGCGTCGTGGTGGTGGAACTGGCGGTAATTTCCTGGGTGCGGTGGCAATTCATGGATACCTCGCCGGTCCGCGCGACGCTCCAGGTGGCACTCGGTGGCGCGCTGGTATTTGCCACGGGCGTGATTATCGGCAATGGTTGACGTATAGGTTAACTTCAAGGACAAGAAATGTCATTGCCAGAGGTTTTCGGACGGCTGTCGCTCCCCGTCATTGGCGCGCCTTTGTTCATCATCTCCAACCCCAACCTGGTGATCGCGCAATGCACCAGCGGGGTGGTCGGCTCGTTTCCCTCGCTCAACGCCAGGCCGGCGGAAAAACTGGCGGACTGGTTGCAGCAGATCACCACGGCTCTGGCAGCGTGGGACGCGACGCACCCTGAACAGCCATCGGCGCCCTATGCGGTAAACCTGATCGTCCACCGCTCCAATGAGCGGCTGCTGCACGACCTTGAACTCTGCGTAAAATTCAAGGTGCCGGTCGTCATCACCTCACTTGGCGCGCGGACGGATGTGTTCGAGGCCATCCATGCCTATGGCGGCATCGTGCTGCATGACGTGATCAACAATGAATTCGCGAAAAAAGCCGTGGAAAAGGGCGCGGACGGGCTGATCGCCGTGGCGGCGGGCGCGGGCGGCCATGCCGGAACCATCTCGCCCTTCGCGCTGGTGCAGGAAATCCGCGAATGGTTCGCCGGGCCGCTGGTGCTCTCGGGCGCGATTGCGACCGGTGCCGCGGTACTGGCGGCGCAGGCCTGCGGGGCGGATCTGGCCTATATCGGCTCGGCCTTTATCGCGACGGCGGAGGCCAATGCGTCAGCGGCCTATAAGCAGGCGATCGTCGATGGTACGGCGGCCGATATCGTGTATTCCAGCCTGTTCACCGGCGTGCACGGCAATTACCTGCGCCCGAGCATCATCGCGGCGGGGCTCGACCCGGATAATCTGGCCGAGGGCAGCGCCAAAGACATGAATTTTCACGAGGCGGATGGCCAAGGCGTGGAAAGACATCTGGGGTTCCGGCCAGGGCATCGGGGCCGTGAAGAATGTAGTGCCGGCAGCCGAACTGGTGGCGCGGCTCAAGCGTGAATACGCAGCGGCAAGGGTGAGGCTGGCGGTTTAGAGTGCGACCGTTTTAGGCGCCGGATTAACTATCCGTGCGCGGGACCCAGGGGATGCGGGCGATGTCGATGCCCTCATCGGCCAGCGACTCCGCCTCTTCATCCGTGCTCTCGCCGTAAATGCCGCGCTGTTCGGCGTCTCCGTTATGGATGCGGCGCGCCTCCTCGGCAAAATCGCTACCGACATAGTCGCAATGTTTTTCAACTTCCTGGCGGAGTTTTTGCAGTACCGCGCGCACCGCGTCCGGCACCACGCCGCCGGTCGCGGATTTGACAGGCGCGGGCGCCAGCTCGGCCACAATCTCCGTGCGGCCCTTCCGGGGAATGCCCGGCGCCATCAACGCGCGGGTGACATTCGTATCCGCACAAACAGGGCAGGCGATCAGCCCGCGCCCGGCCTGGCCCTCGAATGCCCCGCTATCCTTGAACCAGCCATCGAACTCGTGGCCCCCGTGACAACGCAACTGATAATGGATCATATGTGTAACAAAGCATCCAGCTTGCCGGCGCGGTCCAGAGCGACCAACTCATCGCAGCCGCCGAGGCTCGTGCCGTCCACGAAAATCTGCGGCACGGTGGTTTTGCCGCCCGAACGCTCCCTGGCCTGGGCTCGGGCAGGTGAGCCGCCGGGGGCGTCGATTTCCTGAAATTCCACACCCTTTGCCCGCAAGATTTTGAGCGCCCGCGTGCAATAAGGGCAGAAGGACTGGGTATAGACTTCGATCTTGGGCATGTCTGTCCAATTAGCCGAGAGCACCATTTATGCAAGGGCTTTAACCTGATTTTGGCGCGCGGCCGCCCCACCAGTCCCGCACCCTATGCTTCCAAACGCGGATCGGCCACGCGCGCGGCGGTGAGCACATCCACCCGCTTTGCTCCGGCTTCCAGCAATGCCGCGGCACAGGTATTCGCCGTGGTGCCGGACGTCATCACGTCATCAATGAGCAGGATATATTTTCCCCTGGCCTGAAAACCGGGACGGACCAAAATCGCGTCCCGCATTTCCGCCTGGCGCGCGGCCAAGCCCATGCGCTCCATTGGGGCGGTGGCGCGGTTCCGGATCAGCGCGTCCTGGGTATAAGGCCGCTTTGCCAGCCGGGCCAGCTCGGCCGCCAGAAGTGCGGCCTGGTTGTAGCGCCGCGCACGCAACCGGGATTTATGCAGCGGCACGGGGAGCAGAATATCCGCCGCCGCCAGCATTTTGGTCCCCGGACGCAGCATGAGCCGTGCGATGCCCCGCGCCGCCTCGGTCCGATCGGCATATTTGAACGGCAGGATGAGACGCTGCGCGGTCTCGTCGTAGCGCAAGGCGGCGCGCGCCTGGGTGAAGGCCGGCGGTGCCGCCACGCAGCGTCCACATAGCCCCCCTGCCCCGGCGGCCTCGCCAAATGGCAGCGGCACGCCGCATTGCGCGCAAAACGGGGCGGTCACAAAATTGGCGGCGCGGAAACAGCTCAGGCAGAACTGCCCGTCAGCCTCCACCGGCGTATCGCAGGCGAGACAGTTGGGCGGCAGCAGCGTATCGAGGATACGCGCGAAGAAGGATTTTACGTGGAACAAATTTTTGATCTCTCCGCCGTCCGCCAGCACCGGGACCGGGCAGCAAGTCGCCTGGAAAATATCGCCCCGGTGCTCGATGAGCTGGCGGCGCGGCTGCTCGACCGGCTGGATGACACCAACCGGAATTTTGCCACGGCTTTGGATTTTGGCGGACGCGGGGCCATCGCCCCGGCGCTGATCGCGCGCGGGATGGACGTGGTATCGGCCGATATTTCCGCCCCCATGGCCGCCCGCGCGGGCGGCACGCCATTGGTGATCGGCAGCGAAAATTTCGAGCTGGGGACACAAAAATTCGATCTGGTGATGGCGCATCTCTCGCTGCACTGGATCAACGATCTGCCGGGTGCCCTCATCCAACTACGCCGGGCGCTGAAACCTGAGGGATTGCTGCTCGCCAGCGTGCCAGTGCTCGGCACATTGGCCGCATTGCGCACAGCATTGCTGGAGACCGAGGAATTGCTCACCGGCGGCGTTAGCCCGCGCGTATCGCCGTTTCCGGATTTGCGTGACTGCGCCGGGCTGTTGCAACGCGCCGGTTTCGCGCTCCCGGTCGCGGATGTCGAGGACATCGAATTTTTATATGCCAACCCCTTGGCGCTCCTGCACGAGCTGCGCGATGCCGGGGAGACCAATGCCGTCCTGGCGCGGAGCAAAAAATTCGCGCGGCGCGACCTGTTTCCCGCCGCACTGGCCCGGCTGCCGATGCGGGGCGAAAGAATTCGCCGTTATGCTCCGCATGGCGGTGCTGACCGGCTGGAATTCATAATGCGCATTATAGGAGTCCGGCTTTCCTGAAACTCAGCCAGCGCCCGTTGCCGACGATGACATGGTCGTGCAGCACGATCGAGAGTGCGTTGGCTGCGTGTTTGATCTCCTTGGTCATGTCGATATCCTCGCCACTGGGCGATGGGTCGCCGCTGGGATGGTTGTGGACCAGAATAAAGGCCGTGGAATTCAGTTCCAGCGCGCGCTTTACCACCTCGCGCGGGTAGACGGGCGTGTGGTTCACCGTGCCCGTGCTCAAAACCTCATCGGCCAATAGCCGGTTGCGATTGTCCAGAAACAGCACACGGAACTGCTCGATCTGCTCGCGCGCGAGCACGGCCTGGAGGTATTCCATCAGCCGGTCCCAGTTGCTCAGGACCGGGCGGTACAACACCTCGGCCTTGGCCAGGCGTTGCGCGGCAGCCTGTACGATTTTCAGCGCCGCGACACCGGCTTCACCCAGCCCATCGATGCCTAGCAGGTCCGGCACACTGGCCGAGATTGCCCCCGCATACGAGCCGAACCGTGAGAGCAGCGCACGCGCGATCGGTTTGGTGTCGCGCCGCGGTACGCCCAGGAACAGCACCATTTCGATCAGCTCGTGCTCGGCCACGGCATCCGGCCCGCCGCTCAGGAAGCGCGCGCGCAGGCGGGCGCGATGCCCATCCACCCCAACGGCGAGTTTTGCGGGACGGATTTCCGGGGAAAGCGTGTCCAACAAGGTCGCATCGGCAAAACCTGTGGTTGATTTCTTTTTTCTCATAACACGCAGAACGTGCCATTAGCACAGGCTGAAGAAAAGGTTAAGTTCGCCTTCGTTCCATTCACATTTAGCGTGGCAGGCTGAAAACGCCGCCGCGCCCCGCGCAGAAACCTGGCTTATGACGCCGTCGGCGCCGCGCCTTCCTGCTGGGGAGCCGAACCTGTTGCCTGGTGGTGTTCGCCAGACAGCACCAGATACACCGCCGGCACCACGAAGAGCGTGAACATCGTGCCTATGGACAACCCGGCGGCAATCACCATGCCCATGTTGAAGCGCGCCGCGGCCCCGGCACCTGTCGCCAGGATAAGCGGGAGTACACCCAGCACCATGGCGGCGGTCGTCATGAGAATCGGACGCAACCGGATGTTGGCGGCGTATTCGATCGCGGCGCGTTTGGATTTTCCGGCAAGCCGGGCCTCGTTCGCCACCTCGACCATGAGGATGCCATGCTTGCTCACCAGGCCCATCAGCGTCGTCAGCCCGACTTCGGTATAGATGTTGAGAGTCAGCCCGCCGAAACCGAGATAGATGAAGATCATCGCGCCGGCGATCGACATCGGGACCGAGACCAGAATGATCAGCGGGTCACGAAACGAGTTGAACAAGGCTGAAAGGGCCAGGAAAATAATGACGACGGCAAAAGCAAAAGTGAAGATGAACCCGCTGCTCTGCTGCACGAATTGCCGCATCGCGCCACCGTAATCGATCGTGTCACTGGGGGAGAGAATTTTGGCCGAGAGTTCCTGCAAGGTTTGCAACGCGGTCGCCTCCGTCACGCCCGGTGCGGGCACACCCTGGATGGTGGCGGAATTCTGTTGCTGGAAGTGATTGATGGATTCCGGAATGACGCTGGTGGAAATCGTCGCGATGGAGGAGAGCGGCACGTTGACGCCGTTTATCGAGGTCACATAGTAATTCTTCAAATCCGCGACATTCAGCCGCGCCTTGCGTTCGACCTGCGGGATGACCTTGTAGGAGCGACCATCGAGGCTGAAATAATTCACATACCCGCCGCCCAGCGCCTGTGCCAGGACGGCGCCGACATCGGCCATATTCAGACCAAGTGCCGAAGCCTTGGCGCGATCGATGGTGATGGTCGCCTGCGGCTGGTCGATTTTCAGGTCGCTCTGCAGAAACAGGAACTTTCCGCTCTTCAGTGCCGCGGCCAGGAGCTGCTGCGAGACCGGATATATCCGCGAAAAATTATCTGTGGATTTAATCACGAATTGCACGGGAAAGCCCGAAGAGCCGGGAAGCGGCGGCAATTGGGCAGCGCCAACCTGCTGGCCGGCATCTTCCGTGTTCGCGATCTTTTGCAACTCGTTCTGCAGCACAGTGGCGGATTTGCTGCGCTGGCCCCACGGCTTTAGCACCGCGCCCAGGATATCCCTGCCCGGTACGTCGATCTGGAAAGTATGTTCGACTTCAGGCGTCTTCAGCACCAGAGCGTTCAGATGGGAATCCCACATCTTGTTCTGCGTCATCGTCGCATCGGGTGCCGGCGTTGCGAACATGATCACCACGCCTTCATCCTCCTGCGGGGCGAGTTCGCTCGCGGAGCCCTTTGCCAGGAAGAAGATGCTGCACAGGATGATACCGGCGAAAACGAGGGTCACAGGCACGGTATTCAAGCTGCCATGTAGCAACCGTGTATACAGCCGGTGAACCTTGTCGAAGTTCCGGTCGATAATGATAACGATTTTGCTTTCCCAGTTGGGATGCGCGCGGTCGATCGGTTTCAGGAACCGTGAACTCAGCATCGGCGTCAGGGTGAGCGCGATGATCGCGGAGATCGTCACCGAACCCGCCAGGGTGAAGGCAAATTCGGTGAACAGCGCGCCGGTCAGGCCGGACTGGAAGCCGATCGGCACGTAGACCGCGATCAGCACCGCGGTCATGGCGACGATCGGTCCAGCGAGTTCACCGGCGGCGGCCCGCGCCGCGCCCAGGGGCGTTTCGCCAAGATCGAGATGCCGGTTGACGTTTTCCACCACGATAATGGCGTCATCCACCACCAGGCCAATGGCCAGCACAAGAGCCAGCAGCGTCAGCAGATTGATCGAAAACCCAAAGGCCAGCATCATCGCAAACGCGCCGATGAGTGAAAGCGGGATCGCGATCACAGGGATCAACACCGAGCGCGGCGTACCCAGGAAGGCGAACACCACGAAGGTGACGATCACCAATGCCTCGATCAGCGCGAGGATCACCTCATGGATTGAGGCGTTCACGAATTCAGTTGAATCGTACACAATCGTGCCGGTCAGGCCACTCGGAAGATTGGCCTGGACGGAGGGGAACACCTTGCGCACACCAGAGATCACGCCGAGCAGATTGGCATTCGGCGCGACCTTGATGCCGATATACACACCCTGTTTGTTATCGAAGGTAACGTGCTGCTCATAGCTATCCGACCCCAGGGCGACGGTGGCCACGTCCTTCAGCCGGATGATCGCACCATTTGCGTGTTTCAGGATCAGGTCTTCAAATTCTTTTACGCTGTGCAGGCCGGTGGTGGCGGTGAGCGCGATTTGCGTCATCTGGCCTTTGGTATTGCCCAGCGGCGCGATGAAATCGTTGTTGCCCAGAGCGGCGTAGACATCCGATGCGGTGAGCCCATAGGCCGCCAGTTTCTGCGGGTTCAGCCAGACGCGCATCGCGAAATTCTGCGCGCCAAGGATCTCAGCGGTTTGCACACCTTTCACCGCCTGCAACTGCGGTTGCACCACGCGCGTGACGTAATCGGTGATCTGGTTGGCCGAGAGATCCGTGCTGCGGAAGGCGATGTACATTGCATCGATGGTCTGGCCGACCTGCAGCACGAGCACCGGCTGTTGCGTGCCAGACGGCAACTGATTGAGTACCGAATTCACCTTGGCGCTGATTTCTGTCAGCGCTGCATCGGGGTTGTGGTTCAGCACCAGGTTGACGGTGATACTGCTCGTGCTGGTCTGGCTCGTCGAGGTCATGTAGTCGATGCCGTTGACCTGGGCGACAGCGTTTTCGATCGGCGTGGTAATGAAACCCGCCACCGTATCTGGCGAAGCGCCCGGATAAACGGTGGTGATGGTGATGGTGGCGTTTTCCGTCTCTGGATATTGCTGGACCGGCAGCGAAACAACGGCCCGCAGGCCCAGCACCAGGACAAGGATGCTCACCGCGATGGCAAGTACAGGCCGGGCGATGAAGAGGTCGGTAAAGCGTTTCATCGCGTTATTCGTTCGGTGGGTTGGGGTTCGGGTTATTCGAAGGCTGCACGCTGTTGTTCACGGTCACCAAGGCGCCATTGCGCAATTTGAGCTGCCCCGCGGTCACCACTTCATCGCCAGGCTTCACACCGGTCAATATAGCCACCTGGTCGCCGCGGGTATCGCCAGTGGTGACGAAGACCTGATGGACGGTGAGTTCAGCCTTGCCTGTTGCGTCCTTGCCGTGGCTGACAACAAACACCGTGTCCCCATAAGGATTATAGGAGATCGCCGTCTGCGGCAGCGTGACCAGGCTGCGCGGAGCCCCCACATTGACATTCACGGTCACAAACATGCCTGGCCGGAGCGCCAGGTTATCATTGGGCAGCGTGGCGCGCACTTGAACATTGCGGGTCGCGCTATCGACCACGGCGTTGATCGCGGAAATCGTACCACTAAACTTTTTGCCCGGAAACGCGTCGATGCTGACATCCACCTTTTGGCCAACATTGAGCTGGGCCAGCGCCTGCTGCGGCAGGTAGAAATCCACATACAGCGGGTTGAGTTGTTGCAATGTCACGATCTGCGTACCGACCGGGAGGTACTGGCCGACATTGACATTGCGTATGCCGAGCCGGCCGGCGAAAGGCGCGCGTATCTGCTTCTCCGCGATGAGCGCCTGCTGCCCCTGCACCTGGGCTTGCGCCGCCGCGAGATTGGCGCGGTCGGTATCGACCTGCGCCTTGGCGATTGCCTTGGCCTGGAATTGTTTCAGGTCACGGTCATAGGTGACCTGATCCAGTTCCGCCACCGCCTGCAATTGCGCCAGCACGGCCGGGTCGTTATTGGGCCGCAACGTGAGCAGCAATGCGCCCGCCGGCACATCCGTGCCGGATTCAAAATATATTTTATCCACGATGCCGGCGATTTCCGCCGAGAGATTGGCGCCGTTCACCGCGACGACGCTTCCGACAGAATTCAAGCTCGACTGCCAGGGGGTCGTTTCGGCAATGAGCGTTGCCACGGTCTGCGTCTGGTTTCCAAAACCAGCGAGGAACTTGGCAATGAAGTAGCTGCGCACCGCGCCGTAACCGAAGATGCCTCCGAACAGGATGCCGACAACCACCAGCATCACGATCATCCGCACCGTCATGGTCCGAGTCATACTCATGATATTGCGATCCTCATGGAATTATCCCGCAGCAGGTCGCGGAAACGTCGTTGCGGTGCCACCAGCCGCCGCCCAGCGCCTGGAACAGCGCCGCCGTATCCGCCAGCCGGGCGGCGTTGGCTTTCACCTGCGTAATCAGGGCGTTCTGGTAATTTGTCTGTGCGGTAAGCACGGCAGTGAACGGCTGGGCACCCAGCTGATACGCATTTTCTGTCACGCTAAGGCTTTGCGCCGCCGCATCCGCCGCGGTCTGCGCCGCCTTCAGCGTGATCGCGTCATATTGCAAAATGGTCAGTGCGTCCGCGACATTCTGAAAAGCGGAGATCACCGTGCTCTGGTACTGCGCACCGGATGCCTGCAACGCCGCCAGGGCCGCCTTGCGTTGGGCGGAGAGCTTACCGGCTTCAAAAATCGGCTGGGTGATTCCAGCAACCAGAACTCCACAGCATGGTCTCAGGCGTAAACAAGGTTGCCGCTGTCAGCGCCGAATGCCCAAGATCGGCGGTGAGGGAGATCTGCGGCAACATGTTGGCGTCGGCGACGCCAACATTGGCCGACGCCTGGTGCAACTGCGCCGCAGCGGCGGCAATGTCCGGCCGCTGCACGATAATCGCCGAAGGCAGGCTTACGGGGAGCGCTTCCGGCAACTGCAATCCGCCCAGCGTGAAGTCCGCCGCGTGAAAATTGCCCGGAAATGCGCCGACATAAGCAGCCAACTGGTTACGCGCTTGTGCCAATTGCGATTCCAGCGGCGGCAGCGTGGCTTGCGATGCGGCAAGTATCGCCTGTTCGCTCAGCACATTGGCCTCCGCCGCGCCGCCCAGGCTGACCTGGCTGTTCAAAATTGCCAATTGCCGCTGCTCGGCCGCGATCACCTGATTGGTGGCATCGATCTGCGCTCGCAAACGAAGCCTGCGCGACCGCCGAAGTCACGATATTCGCGGTCAATGTTAGATAAGCGGCTTCCAGTTCGTAGCGTTGATATTCGGCCTGCGCTACCAGCCCCTCAACCTGCCGGCGTGTGCCACCGAATACATCGGGTGCGTAGGATACGTTCAGCGACGCATTGTACAGCGTGAAGGGCGGGAGAATTCTATTGTTGCCCGCGCCGCCGGCGCCAAAGCTCGCCAGGGAAGCCGAAGAGGTCTGCTCATGCTGGGCTTGAAAACTCGCCGACAGGCTGGGGAAAAACGCCGCCTGACCCGCCCGGACATTCTCTTCCGCCTCACGCAACGTTGCTTGGGCAGCCTGCAGGCTGGGGTTGTTGGCGAGTGCGGCATTTATCAGCGTGTTCAGTTCCGGACTGTGGAACAAGGTCCACCACTCACCGGAAATATCCGCGGCCGACACGAATGTCTGGACCTTGCCATCGGCGCTTTGCGTGGCCGCCGGCAAGGCCGTTGAGGTCAACGGAACGGAAGGTGGCGCCGGCGGATGAAAATTGGGACCGACAGCACAAGCCGATAGCGCCAAAACGCCAACAGGCAGCGTCCTGGCGAACGGAAAAGCAAAAATTCCACTAAGGAAACCCGTTGGTTTCATAAGCCCCAGCTACCGGTGTTTTCAACCCTCGTCAAGAACAAGAAAAAATCGTTTTTTACGTTCAGGAAACTTGCAAGTTTCTAAAATCTTCCTATGATACCGGCATGGTGGGACATAGCCTGAACGTAAGACCACTCAAAGTAACTGCGCCAAAAGCCGCCGAACGGACCGAATCCGGCGGTGTGCCACGCATGCTTGAATTAATCGAAGCGGCGGAATCTATTTTTCTCTCCAAGGGATATCATGCGGCGACAATGAGCGACGTGGCGAAAGCCGCGGGCATGTCAAAAAAAACCGTCTATAACCTGATCAAATCAAAGGCCCAGCTGTTCGCGGCCCTGCTTGGGCACCATCAATCACTGCTGAAATTTCCAACCCCCGAGCCCGGCTGGACGATCCGTGACATATTGAATGCTAATTTACTGGCCCTGGCGCGCTTTCTGCTCTCGCCAGACCAGATCGCCATTCTGCGGCTGATCATGGCGGAATATACGCACAGCCCCGAACTCGGCCGCCTGTTTCTACGCAACCGCGTCACCAGATCCAAAATGAAGCTGGAAGACTGCCTCGCGGATATCGCGGCCAAATATAACTGCCATACCATCGATCCGAAAGAAATGGCCGCCATGCTGTTCGGCATGGCTATCGGTGAATTCCATCTCGGTGTGCTGATCGGCTTCCGCTCCGCCCCCAGCAAACTCGCGCTGGAAAATCGCGTCCGCAGCGCTGTGGACATATTCCTGGCCGGGTGCCGGGAGACTAAAGAATCTAAATAGATCCTGGGGCTTACCCCCCGGTCACCGACATATGCCGCGCCACGGCGGGGCGCTGGTCCTGCCGGCCAATGACAAAGTCATGGCCTTTGGGTTTGCGCGCGATGGCTTCCAGAATGGCGTGGTCAAGGACTTCATCTGTCCCGCTGGCACGCAGTGGATTACGCAGATCGGCCGCATCGTCCTGACCAAGGCACATATAAAGTGTGCCGGTGCAGGTGAGGCGAACACGGTTGCAGCCCTCGCAGAAATTATGCGTGAGCGGGGTGATGAAGCCGAGGCGCTGGCCGGTTTCCTCGATGGTGACGTAGCGGGCCGGGCCGCCGGTGGCGTAATCGGTGGGTGTGAGCGTCCAGTTTTGAGCAAGGCGGGTGCGGACCTGGCTGAGCGGCAGATAATTTTCGGTCCGGTCGGCGCCGATGTCGCCCATCGGCATGGTCTCGATCAGGCAGAGGTCAAACCCATGCCGCCCGCACCAATCGATCATGGTATCGAACTCGTGCTCATTCACGCCCTTGAGCGCGACGGCGTTTATCTTGATGGCAAGGCCAGCGGCCTTGGCCGCCATGACGCCTTCGAGCACCTGGGGAAGCCGGCCCCAACGGGTGATTTCAGCGAATTTATCAGCTTCCAGCGTGTCGATGCTGACATTGATGCGTTTAATTCCGGCGCGCGCCAGCGCGTCCGCGTGTTTTGCGAGCTGGCTGCCATTGGTGGTGAGCGTAAGCTCCTCCAGGCCGTTGCCCAGCCGCTCGCCCAACCGGTTGATCAGCCACATCACATCGCGCCGCACCAGCGGCTCGCCGCCGGTCAGGCGTAATTTGGTGACGCCATGGCGGATGAAGGCGCCGCATAGCCGCTCCAGCTCCTCCAGGGTCAGCAAATCGGATTTCGGGAGAAACACCATGTCTTCGGCCATGCAGTACACGCAACGGAAATCGCAGCGGTCTGTCACCGAGACGCGGAGATAGGTAACGGCACGGCCAAACGGATCGATCATACAGCCTATTTCGGACGGTTAGGCTTCGGTTGCAAGCTAGGAGGCTTCAACCCTGTCCAGCGTCACGACATCGGTATCGACCACACCTTGCCGGCGTGCTCGAACATGACCGTCACACGGTTTCCGATAGCGCTCTGCACTTGGCCAAGCCCCCATTCAGGCTGTTTAGGGTGGCGGACATAGGCGCCCGGTTCGAACTCAGAACGCCGCATACCCACAATCCTTCATATGTGCCGCCATATGCGCAGGCACCGGCGCCTCGGCGCTCAGAACCGGGTCGAGGGGGAGCAGAATACGCCGCGCCAGGAGGTGCAGCGCCCCCTGCCCGCCGCCATACACGGCATCGCCGAGGATCGGGTGGCCAATGGCGGCGGCATGCGCGCGTATCTGGTG
The DNA here is from genome assembly GCA_963740445.1 of uncultured Alphaproteobacteria bacterium. Lineage (GTDB taxonomy): Bacteria > Pseudomonadota > Alphaproteobacteria > Acetobacterales > Acetobacteraceae > Acidocella. Next base: position 75,385 of record CAVUED010000007.1, on the reverse strand, counting down.
CGTACGGCCGGTTTTCGGTGAAAATTCCAGCCAGGAGAGGTTGTTGCTGTGCCCCATGAGGCGCCAATGCGTCACCGCCGGCAGCGCGGTTTTGTCCGGCGCCATTTTCCAGGCGTGGCCTTTGGTGGTTTTGCCCAGAGGCAGATCAATAACCCCGCTTTGCAGCGCTGGCACGCCGCGCACCACGGCCCAATAGGTTTTCTCCGCGGCCGCGCTGGCAAAAAGCTTTTGCGCCTCCAGGAGCGCGGATTTTTTAAGCGCTATGACGAGGCACCCCGCAGTGTCCTGGTCCAGCCGGTGCACCAGCCAGGGGCCGTTTTTACCGGCCCTCCAGTCGGGGAAAAAATCCTCCACGCTCGGCCCGCCGGCACGCCCCTGATGCACCGGCAGCCCCGCCGGCTTGTTAATGACCAGAAAGCGCTTGTCCCGGAGCAGAACGTCCGGCGCGATCAACCGCGCAGATGCTCAGGCACTTGCAGGCCGAGGCGGGTGGGAATGTCCCATGTTTCCTTAACGCGCCGGACCTCTCTGAACCCGGCGGCCAGGTAATTCGGCAGCGCGCGCGGATGGTCCGCCGAGCAGGTGTTCAGCGTCATCCCGCGCAGGCCGGCTGCGCCCACAAATACGCTGTCGATCGCGGCATCCAACAGAATTTTGCCCAGCCCTTTGCCGATTGCCCCTGGCATCAGACCGAAATAATTCAGATTCACATCCGGCCAATGGCCGGCATCGGTCTCAAAAAACCCCGCCACCTTGCCGTCGATGCGCAGCAAATGAATCGCAACCGATGGAACTCACCAGATGCTGGCGCAGCAATTCATCCGGCATGATCCGCCGCAGCCACCACAGCCAGGGTGCGCCGATCTCGTTATAAAGCGCGCGGTAGTCAGCCACACTCAGCCGTTCGGCCCGCAGCATTGCACCAGCCGGCAGCACCGCAAGCGGGCGCGCCGGCCGTTGGTTCATGCGCAAAAACACCACGGTCACAACCGCGCGGTCGGTCGCCTCACCCGGCAGCGGTCGGGCGTAGTCCAGCATGGCCCGATCAATCGTCCAGGAAGCTGCGCAGCTTGCGGCTCCGCGATGGGTGCTTGAGCTTGCGCAAGGCTTTCGCCTCGATCTGCCGGATACGCTCACGCGTCACGTTGAACTGCTGGCCGACCTCTTCCAGCGTGTGGTCGGTGTTCATGCCGATGCCAAAGCGCATGCGCAGCACCCGCTCCTCGCGCGGGGTGAGGGAGGAGAGCACGCGCGTCGCGGCTTCGCGCAGATTGGCCTGCACGGCGGCATCGAGCGGGATGATCGCGCCCTTGTCCTCGATGAAATCGCCCAGGTGGGAATCTTCCTCGTCACCAATAGGGGTTTCGAGCGAAATCGGCTCCTTGGCGATCTTCAGCACCTTGCGGACTTTCTCCAGCGGCATGCCGAGTTTTTCCGCCAGCTCCTCAGGCGTCGGCTCACGGCCGATCTCATGCAGCATCTGGCGCGAGGTGCGCACCAGCTTGTTGATCGTCTCGATCATATGCACCGGAATACGGATGGTGCGCGCCTGGTCGGCAATGGAGCGGGTGATCGCCTGGCGGATCCACCATGTCGCGTAGGTGGAGAATTTATAGCCGCGGCGATACTCGAACTTATCCACCGCCTTCATCAGCCCGATATTGCCTTCCTGGATCAGATCCAGGAATTGCAGGCCACGATTGGTGTATTTTTTGGCAATCGAGATCACGAGACGCAGATTGGCCTCGATCATCTCCTTCTTCGCACGGGTGGAGTCACGCTCGCCGCGAGAGACGGTGGTGTAGACGCGCCGGAACTCCTCGATCGGCAACCCGCCTTCGCTCGCCACCTTGCCGATCTGGACGCGTAATTCAGCCACTTGCGGGGTGAATTTTTTAACGAACTCCTTCCAAACCTTGCCGGGCAAGGTGGAGACATAATTCATCCAGTTCGGGTCCATCTCGCGGCCCCGGTAATGCTGTAAAAACTCGTCGCGCGAGACCTTGGCGCTTTCGGCGAGGCGCAGTATCTGGCCCTCCAGCCCGTTCAGGCGCTGGTTCAGCACTTTGAGCTGCGCCACCAGCTCCTCAATGCGGTTATTATGCAGCCGCACCTGCTCCACCTTGGCGACCAGCTCGTCGCGCAGCTTCTCGTAGGCTTTCTCGGAACGCGAATTCACATCACCGCCGGCGGTCAGGTTATCCAGCCGCTTCTGCTGGATTTTCGCCAGTTTCTCGTAAAGCTTCTCGATATCCTCGAAATAGGTGAAGATTTCCGGCTTCAGCTTCTCTTCCAGAGCCGCGAGGGACATCCCCACACCCTCACCGTCCTCGTCGTCGTCGATCTCCTCAGCAGCGGCAAAACCTTCGGCCACACCGGGCTCGTTGCCGGCCTGCATGGCCTCCAGGTCGACGACGTCACGCAGCAGCATCCGGCCGTTATTCAACGCCTCATGCCAGGCGATAATCGCGCGGAAGGTCAGCGGGCTCTCGCACAAGCCCCGGATCATCATATCCCGCCCGGCTTCTATCCGCTTGGCAATCGCGATCTCGCCCTCGCGCGAGAGCAGTTCCACCGTGCCCATCTCGCGCAGATACATGCGCACCGGGTCGTCTGTCCGGCTGACGGAACTCTCGGAAATATTGCCGGCGGGGGCCTCTTCGTCCTCGGCTACCTCTTCCTTGGGGGCGGCGGCGGCCTCAGCGTCCTCACCTTCCTCGCTCTCCACCACCTGGATGCCCATCTCCGAGAGCATCGCCATGATGTCCTCGATCTGCTCGGAGGAGTTCTGCTCCGCCGGCAAAACAGCGTTCAGTTCATCGAAGGTGATGTAGCCGCGCTCCTTGCCCTTGGCGATCAGGCGCTTTACGGAAGCGGACTGCGTGTCGAGCACATTGGCATCAGCTTCGGCTTCGGGGGCGGGGGTCTCATTTGTAGCGGCGGTCGCGGGCTTTATTGCCATGGTCAGGCGGTACTCCGGGAATATTCGGGCTGTATTATTTTACTATTCGTTATGTAGGCAAGAACCTTGCCAAATTTTAGTCAGATTTCTGTTCCGCCATACTCACCGGCCATGGCCTGTTTCAGCAGCTCGTTATATTTAATGAGCCGCTGCAAGATGCCCGCATCGTCGCTATGAGCGTTGAAAAGCTGTAACGTTTCATCGCGTTGCGTACGCAACATCTCAATGCTGAAATCCATCAGTATGTACCAACTCCACCATTTTTCGGCGACCTGGGCCGGGCTTGCATCGGGGTCGGGGCGGTGGTCCTCGGCAGCGAGGGCCTCGATAAGCCTTGCCTCCTCGGCTAATCCAAGGTCGCTCAAGTGGGTGAACAGGCTCTCCGTGTCAAGGGTTTTTGCCCCGGCGGCGAAACTGTTTAACGTGTCCCGCAGCCTGCCTTCGGTCTCAGGCAATTTCACGCGGGCGAAGGCCTCCTCCACGTCGGGGATCAGCGCCGGGTGGCTCAGGAGCGTAACAAGCATGAGCCGGCCCCGGCGGAAGTTGGCGTCTTCAGCATCAGGCGGCCCAGAAACGCGTGTATAAACAGCCGGCTTCTGCAATTTATGGCCCGGCTTGCCACGGCGTTCGGCGAAAAACCGTTCCAGCAGCATGGAGCGGTATTCCGCCGCCAGGGTTTTATCCGGGATACGGTTCGAGACCTCGATCAGTCGCTGCCTGAACGCGGCGCGTGCTTCCGGCGTGGTGCGGACCGTGCCTTCGGCCAGCATGTCGTAAAGTGCCGCTGATATCGGCTTGGCGCCGTCCAACCGGGAGGCAAAGGTTTTTGGACCTTCGCGGCGGATAAGGCTGTCGGGGTCGTCCTTCTCCGGCAGACTTAAAAATTTAAGCGACCGGTCAGGAGCCAAAGCGGTGAGTGCGAAGTCCACGGTTTTGAGTGCGGCGCGGCGACCCGCATTATCGGCATCGAAGCAGATCACCGGCTCCGGGCTGAGCCGCCAGATTTCCGCCAGATGGTCCTCGGTCAGCGCCGTGCCGAGCGGTGCGACGGCGCCGCCAAAACCTGCCTGGGCCAGGGCGATGACATCCATATAGCCTTCCACGACGATGAGCGACGCACCTTTACGCACCGCCTCGCGCGCCAGATTCAGCCCGTAGAGTGAGCGGCGCTTGGAAAACACCGCGGTTTCCGGGCCGTTGACGTATTTCGGCTGGCCATCGCCCATGATCCGGCCGCCGAAACTGATCATGCTCCCGCGCCGGTCGCGGATCGGGAACATGACGCGGGAGAAAAACATATCCACAGGGCCGCGCTCACCCTGTTTCATCAGCCCGGCTTCGATGAGCTGTTCGGGTTTGATGTTCTGCCCCCGCAAGGCGGCGCCAAGCGCGCCCCTGCCCTCACCCGACCAGCCGAGGCCGAATTTTTTGATGGTCTCGTCGGTCAGGCCACGGCCATGGAGGTAGTCGAGGGCGGGCTTGCCCTCAGGCGCAAAAAGCCATTTCTGGTAGGTTTTGGCGGCCTCCTCCAGCACCTCCGCGATGCTGGCGCGTTTTTGTTCCGCCTCGGCGGCCTGCGGGCTAGGTTTGGGAACTTCGAGCCCAGCCTCCGCGCTGAGGGTTTCCACCGCCTCCATGAAGCCCGCGCCCGTGGATTTCATCACAAAGGTGATGACATCTCCATGCTCGCCGCAGCCAAAACAATGGAAATGGTCGTCATAAACATAGAAGGACGGCGTTTTCTCGCCGTGGAACGGGCAGCAGCCTTTCGTCTCCCGGCCCGAGCGCGTGAGCTTTACGCTGCGCCCGATCACCGCGGCGATCGGCGTACGGGCGCGCAGCTCGTCGAGAAAATTGGCGGGTAAGGCCATTTAGCTCAATATGGCTTTCACCGCGGCCGACACGGCACCCATATCCAGCGCCGCGCCATGCTTGGCTTTCAGCGCGCCGATGACCTTGCCCATATCCTTGGCCGACGCCGCTCCGGTGGTGGCAATGGCGTCTTTTATCGCGGCATCGAGCGCGGCACCGCTCAAGGTCTGGGGTAAAAATTCTTCAATAACAGCAATTTCCGTCTCTTCCTTCGCGGCAAGCTCCTCGCGTCCGCCCTGGCGATACAGCACCACGGCATCGCGGCGGGATTTGATCATGGAGCGCAGCATGGAATAAATCTCGTCATCCGGCACGGCGGTAATGCCCTTCGGGCGCGCCGCGATATCCGTATCCTTCAGTTTCGCCTGGATCATCCGCAATGTGGAGGTACGCTCCGCATCGCGCGCCAGCATGGCGGTTTTTACGGCGGCGGTAATATCTTCGCGCAGACTCATTTTACGTCCCTCCATGGAAACAGTTTCCGGCCAGCGCGAAATGCGTTGAGTTCCGGATAAAATTTCCGATACACGGTTTTCATGCCCATTTCCATTGCAGACCTCATCGACCTTCTGGGCGGCGCCGATGCCGCCGCCACTTTAACAGGCGTGACGACCGAAGCCATCAGAAAATGGCGCAGCGCCAACGCCATTCCATCGCGCCACTGGCCCGCCATCATGGCCGCCACGGGGCTGGCCATGAACGATCTACCCCGCGCCGCAATGGAAAGCGATACACCGCCCGGCGCGACCGCCGCCCTGGTGCTGGCTGATGGCAGCGTGTTCTGGGGGCGCGGCTTTGGCGCGCATGGCACCAGCGTTCCGGCGGAGCTTTGCTTCAACACCGGCATGACCGGATACCAGGAAACACTGACCGACCCCTCCTATGCCGGGCAGATCATCACCTTCACCTTCCCGCATATCGGCAATGTCGGGGCGAATGCGGAGGATTGCGAGGCGGCGCAGATTTTCGCGCGCGGCCTGGTGGTGAAGGAAGACATCACCGCGCCTTCCAACTACCGCGCCACCTCGGACCTTGATAGCCTGGCTCAAGCGCATGGGCACACCCGGCATTTCCGGCGTGGACACCCGCGCGATCACTTTGCGCATCCGCGACCTCGGCGCGCCGAATGCCGTGCTTTCCTACCCCGCTGACGGCAAGTTCGACATCGCCGCCCTGGCCGCCACGGCGGCTGCCTGGGGCGGGCTGGATGGGCTGGACCTCGCGAAAGAGGTTTCCTGCACCCAGGCCTATAACTGGACCGGCGGCACATGGAGCTGGGAGCACGGCTTTGCGAAGACCGGGGCTGGCAAGCGCGTGGTGGCCATCGATTACGGGGCGAAGCGCAATATTCTGCGCAGTCTGGCCTCGGCCGGCTGCCAGGTGACCGTGGTGCCCGCCACCGCGACGTTTGAGCAGGTGATGGGCTATGCGCCCGACGGCGTGTTCCTCTCCAACGGCCCGGGCGACCCGGCGGCGACGGCGAAATACGCCGTGCCGACGCTGCAACGGCTGATGCAAGTAGGAATGCCGATTTTCGGCATCTGCCTGGGCCACCAGCTCCTGGCGCACCGCGCTGGGCGGCAAGACCTATAAGCTGGAGCGCGGGCATCGCGGCGCCAACCAGCCGGTGAAGGACCTCGCGACCGGCAAGGTGGAAATCACCTCGCAGAACCATGGGTTTGCCGTGGATGAAAAATCGCTGCCGGAGGGCGTGGAAGTGACGCATGTGTCGCTGTTCGACGGCTCGAATGAGGGGATTGCGTGCAAGGCGAAGCGCGTGTTTTCGGTGCAGTACCACCCGGAGGCATCACCGGGGCCGAGCGATAGCGCGTATCTGTTCAAGCGGTTTGTCGAGATGATGGGGTGATTTTGTCCACACGTCATTGCCAGCCGGCTGCCATGGCTTGCAATGACTGCTGTCGAGTCTCACAGTTTTTAACTTCGTAATGTAATCAGCCATCAAAACTTCCGAGGGCCCTGGCCCTCAGCATCCGGCGTTACAGAGCAGACCTGATCTTAACGTCACAAATGAAAGGAGCCTGACATGATCGACATTTCCTCGCTACGCCAGGCTCTCGCCACGCTGGACGAGGCCCTGACAGCCCGCGCCCGCGCGCCGGAGGATAAATTCATCCGCGACGCCTGCATCCAGCGCTTCGAATATTCCTATGAGCTGGCACACAAGATGCTGCGTCGCTATCTCGTGGCCGCCGAGCCGGCGGGTGTTCATGAGCTGTCATTCCCTGACCTCATCCGGCTGGGCTACGAGCGCGGATTGCTGGCGCAAAGCTGGGATGTCTGGACGAAATTCCGTGACGCCCGCAACGCCACCAGCCATGCCTATGACGAAACCAAGGCCCGTGAAGTCGTGGAAAAAATCCCCGAATTCGCCGCTGCCGCGCGGTTTTTGGCCGCGCAGATTGAAGCCCGGCAAAAATGATCAGCATCACCCAAGACGAACTGGCCCTGCGTGCAAACCATACTGCGCGCGCAAATTCCCAGCGCCAAAGTGTGGGTCTTCGGCTCGCGCGCCAAGGGCACCACCAGACGCGGTTCCGATCTTGACCTCGCCATAGACAACGGCGCGCCGCTGCCGCCCGCCATGGCAGCGCATCTGGCCGATGCGTTCGAGGAAGCACCCCTCGCCTACAAGGTCGACCTCGTCGATTTGCACAATATCTCTCCCGAATTCCGTGCGCTCATTGACGCACATAAAATCGCCCTCCCCGGCTTCGAGTAAGGACAACCCATGCCCAAACGCACTGACATAAAATCCATCATGATCATCGGCGCGGGGCCGATTGTCATTGGCCAGGCCTGCGAGTTCGACTATTCCGGCGCGCAGGCGTGCAAGGCGCTGCGCGAGGAAGGCTACCGGGTCATTCTGGTCAATTCCAATCCCGCGACGATCATGACCGACCCGTCGCTGGCGGACGCCACCTATATCGAGCCGATCACGCCGGAGATGGTGGAAAAAATCATCATCCGCGAAAAGCCCGACGCGCTGCTGCCCACCATGGGCGGGCAGACCGCGCTGAATACCGCCATGACGCTCGCCAAATCCGGCGTGCTGGAGCGGTTGGGCGTGGAGCTCATCGGCGCGAAAGCGGATGTGATCGACCGCGCCGAGGACCGTTTGAAATTCCGCGATGCGATGGCGGAGATCGGCATTGCCGGTCCCAAATCCGCCATCGCGCATAACCGCGAGGAAGCCACCGCGGCGCTGGAATTCGTCGGCCTGCCCGCCGTTATTCGCCCCTCCTTCACGCTCGGCGGCACCGGCGGCGGGATTGCGTATAACCGCGAGGAATTTTTCGAGATCGTGCTCTCGGGCATCGACGCTTCGCCGACCAACGAAGTCCTTGTCGAGGAATCCGTGCTGGGCTGGAAAGAATACGAGATGGAGGTGGTGCGCGATTGCGCCGATAACTGCATCATCGTCTGCTCCATCGAGAATATCGACCCGATGGGCGTGCATACGGGGGATTCCGTCACCGTCGCCCCGGCGCTGACGCTCACCGATAAAGAATACCAGATCATGCGCGATGCTTCCATCGCCTGCCTGCGCCGCATTGGCGTGGATACCGGCGGCTCCAACGTGCAGTTCGGCATCAACCCCGAAGATGGCCGCATGGTGGTCATCGAGATGAATCCGCGCGTCTCGCGTTCCTCCGCGCTGGCCTCGAAAGCCACGGGCTTTCCCATCGCCAAAATCGCCGCCAAGCTCGCGGTCGGGTACACGCTGGACGAGCTGCAAAACGACATCACCAAGGCCACGCCGGCAAGTTTCGAGCCGGTCATCGACTACGTGGTTATCAAAATACCCACGGTTTACCTTCGAGAAATTTCCCGGCACGCCGGCTTTGCTTTCCACCTCCATGAAGTCGGTCGGCGAGGCCATGGCCATTGGCCGCAATTTCGCCGAGGCGCTGCAAAAGGGTTTGCGCTCGCTGGAAACAGGCTTGTCGGGCCTCGATGAAATCACCCCGCCCGGCGACGGCACGGCGGATGCCTTCCGCGCCGCACTCTCCACCCCACGCCCGGACCGTCTGCTCATTGCCGCACAGGCTTTGCGCGCGGGTGTGAGCGTCGAGGACATTTTTGCCGCCTGCAAATACGACCCCTGGTATCTGCGCCAGATGCAGGACATCATCGCCGCCGAAAACGAGGTGAAGAAAAACGGCCTGCCGCGCGATGTTTTTGGCTTCCGCAAGCTGAAATCCTTAGGCTTTGCCGACAAGCGCCTGGGCGAGCTCATTGGCCAAAAGGAATCCGCCGTCACCGCCGCGCGGCTCAAGCTCGGCGTGACGCCGGTGTACAAGCGCATCGACACCTCCGGCGGCGAATTCTCCTCCCAGGCCGCGTATATGTATGGCACGTATGAAGGCTCCTTCGGCCAGCCGGTCTGTGAATCCAACCCCACGGCGCGCAACAAAATCATCATCCTCGGCGGCGGGCCGAACCGCATCGGCCAGGGGATCGAGTTCGATTATTGCTGCGTCCACGCGGCCTATGCGCTGCGCGAAGCCGGGTACGAGACCATCATGGTCAACTGCAATCCGGAGACGGTCTCCACCGATTACGACACCTCCGACCGGCTGTATTTCGAGCCGCTGTTCAACGAGGATGTGATCTCGCTGATCCGCGCCGAGCAACAAAACGGCACGCTTCTGGGCTGCATCGTGCAATATGGCGGGCAAACCCCCTTAAAACTCTCCCAGGCGCTGGAAGAAGCCAAAATCCCGATCCTCGGCACCTCGGCGGACGCGATCGACATTGCCGAGGACCGCGAGCGCTTCCAGGTGCTCCTGCAAAAACTCGGGCTGCGCCAGCCGGAAAACGGCATTGCCCGTTCGGCCGAGCAGGCGGAGGCCATCGCCGAGCGCATCGGCTACCCTGTCATCATCCGGCCCTCTTATGTGCTGGGCGGCCGCGCGATGGAGATTGTATACGACCGCACCGGCCTGGCACGTTACATGCGCGAGGTCGTGCGCGCGTCGGGTGAAAACCCGATACTGATCGACCGTTACCTCAACGAAGCCTCGGAAGTGGATGTGGATTGCATCTGCGATGGCGAGACCGTGTATGTCGCGGGTGTGATGGAGCATATCGAGGAAGCGGGCATCCATTCGGGTGATTCCGCCTGCTCCATCCCGCCTTATTCGCTCTCCCCCGCCATTGTCGCGGAATTGCGGGCGGAGACCGAGGCCATGGCCAAGGCGCTGGGCGTGGTGGGGTTGATGAACGTGCAATACGCCATCCAGAACGATTTGATCTATGTGCTGGAGGTCAACCCGCGCGCCTCGCGTACCGTGCCGTTCGTCGCCAAGGCCACCGGCGTTGCGGTTGCCAAAATCGGCGCGCGGGTGATGGCCGGCGAGAAGCTGGCCTCGTTCAAGCTCGATGATTCGGTCGCCCTGCGCCACGTTGCCGTGAAGGAAGCGGTGTTCCCGTTCGCCCGCTTCCCGAATGTCGACACGCTGCTGGGGCCGGAGATGAAATCCACCGGCGAGGTGATGGGGCTGGATACCAATTTCGCCCGCGCCTTCGCCAAGGCCCAGTTGGGCGCCGGGGTTACACTGCCGCTCTCGGGCACGGCGTTTCTGTCGGTGAAGGAATCCGACAAAGCCGCCATCGTCCCCGTGGCGCGGCGTCTGGCGGAGCTGGGCTTCAATATCATGGCGACAGCCGGCACCGCACGGCATATCGCCGCCGCCGGAATCCCGGTGAAACGCGTGAACAAGGTGCTGGAAGGCCGGCCGCATTGCGTGGACGCCATCCGCTCGGGCGAAATCCAACTGGTCATCAACACCGCCCATGGCGCGCAGTCGGTGACCGATAGTTTCGACATCCGCCGGTCCGCCCTGACCCATGGCATCCCGAATTTCACCACCATCGCCGCCGCGCGCGCCACCGCACACGCCATTGCTGCCCTGATTTCGGGCAGTCTTGAAGTTGCGCCGCTTCAGTCGTACTTTCCACAACCATTCTAAGCGCACGCTGGCACCTGACCGGTGCCGGCGCTGCGTGTCGTTTAACTCTAACCCCATCGGGCTTCGCCTCGAGGAGATGCAGTGCAGAAATTTCCTATGACCGCCGCCGGGCTTGCCGCGCTTGAAGAGGAGTTGCGGTTCCTCAAAGGCCAGGAACGCTCCGCCATCATCCGCGCCATTGCGGAAGCCCGCAGCCATGGTGATTTGTCGGAAAACGCCGAATACCATGCCGCGCGCGAGCGCCAATCCTTCGTGGAAGGCCGGATCGCCGAGCTGGAGGAGATCACCTCGGCAGCCGAGGTGATCGACCCCGCCGCCCTGTCCGGGTGACACCGTCATGTTCGGCGCGAGCGTGTTGATCGTGGACGAGGATACCGAAAAAGAGTTCAGCTACCAGATCGTCGGCACGCATGAGGCGGATGTGAAGCAGGCGAGGCTCTCCATTACGTCACCGCTGGCGAAAGCGCTGATCGCCAAGCGTGTGGGGGATACGGTGGCCGTGCCCGCCCCGGGCGGCGACCGCTCCTACGAAATCCTCAGAATCACCTACGGCTGAGGCTGACATGATCAGCCTCGCGGATGTGCAGGCCGCCGCCCGGCGGATAGAGGGTGCTGTGCTGCGCTCGCCGTTTCTGCGCTCGGACGGGCTATCGCGCCTGACCGGCGCTGAAATTTACCTCAAATACGACCATTTGCAGGCGACCGGCGCATTTAAGGAGCGCGGGGCGGCCAACCGGATCGCGCTGTTAACGCTGGAGGAGCGCAAGGCGGGGGTGGTGGCGATGTCCGCCGGGAACCACGCCCAGGCGGTGGCGCGCCACGCGCAACTGGCCGGCATTGCCGCCACCATCGTCATGCCCCGGCATACCCCCTCGACCAAGGTGACACGCACCGCTTCCTGGGGGGCGAAAGTCGTGCTGCATGGCGAGACCCTGGCCGAAGCCGCCGCCCATGCGCATGAACTCGCGGCGCGCGACGGGCTGTTCTTTATCCACCCTTATGACGACGAAGCCGTTATGGCCGGCCAGGGCACCATGGCCCTGGAGATGCTGGCCGATGTGCCCGACCTGGACGCGATGGCTATCGCGACAGGCGGTGGCGGCTTGCTCTCCGGCTGCGCCACCGTCGCGCGGGCGCTGCGCCCGCAGATGGAGGTTTTTGGTGTTGAGGTGGAAAATTATTCCGCCTTCGCCCAGGTGCTTGCCGGTAAGCCGATCAGTGTCGGCGGCCCGACCGTCGCTGAGGGTATCGCCGTGCGCGATATCGGCCAGAACCCGCTGGAAGTGCTGCGCGCCCTGAACATCGAAGTGCTGGTCGTCACCGAACATCATGTCGAGAGTGCGATTGCGCTGCTGGTGGAGAGCGCCAAGCAGGTGGCGGAAGGTGCCGGCGCCGCGGGCCTCGCCGCCGTGCTGGCCTACCCTGAGCGCTTCCGCGGCAAAAAAGTTGGCATCGCGCTATGCGGGGCCAATATCGACTCTCGCATCCTCGCCAACACGCTGATGCGTAATTTGCTGCGCGATGGACGCCTGCTGCGCGTGGTGGTGGAAATGCCGGACCGGCCGGGCATGCTGGCCGAGGTCGCCTCGCGCATCGGTGCGCTGGGCGGCAACATCATCGAGGTTTCTCACCACCGGTTATTTTCGTCACCAAGCGTGCAGGATGCGCAGCTCGAGGTGATGATCGAGGCCCGCGATGCAGCCCACGGCGCCGCGATCGAGGCATCCCTGGCGCAAGTGTTCACGCTCCGGCGACTTCTGAGCGAGCCGCCTTTACCGCAAAATCGCCGCTGCCAGTTCTTCCCAGCTCGCCGCATCGGGTGTCAGCAGCAACCCGCCATCGACCGCCGAGGGAACATATTCGCTGCCATCGAAATGCCGCGCGTACCCACCCGCTTCCTGGTGCAGTAAAAATCCCGCCGCATGGTCCCATGGCATCAATTTGCGGAACATCTGCGCATGGCAATGCCCAGCGGCCAGCATCCGGTACTGATGCGCCGCACAGCGATAATCCGTGACGGATGCCAGCAGATCCAACCGCTGAAGCACTTGGCTGCGCAAGGGTTCTTCCATGTAGCGCCAGGATATCGAGCCGACCATCTGCTTCACCGGCACGGGCTTCGCCACGCGCAGCCGCCGGCGCGTGCCATCTTGTCCCACCATCCAGGCCCCGCCGCCGGCAATTGCCACGGCGGTGTCATCACCCACCGGGTCATGGATGAATCCGGCGAGAATTTTGTCATCTTCCACCAAGGCCGCCATCACGCCGAACAGCGGTAGCTCGGCGGCGTAATTCGCGGTGCCGTCGATCGGGTCGATAATCCACACCCGTCCCGGCGCTCGCAGCCGCTGCAAAAGCGACATATCGGCGGAAACCGCCTCCTCGCCCAGCACGTCGTCGCCCGGAAACAGCGCCCGCAACCCCGCGTCCAGCGCGCGCTCAGCGGCCTCATCGGCCACTGTCACCGGGTCCAGCGGACCCGACTTTGTCCGCACATCGCCTGCGCCAAGGCGCCGGAAGCGCGGCATGATTTCGGCGGCCGCGACATCGCGCAGGAGCGCGATGACCGCCGTGATTTCGTCTTCAGTCATAATTGTTCGAATCTCGCTTTATCGGTGGCGCTCAGGCGGACCTGCAAATGCACATGCGCGTCGTCGTCATCGCGGTGCAGCACCTCGCCATGGCGGTATAACCAGGCCAGCTTCGCGCCATCGGTGACAGGAATATCCACCTCCAGAACCTCCATCAGCGCCGCCAGCCTGGCGTCGATTTCCGCCAGCAGCCGGTCCAGCCCCTCGCCCGTGAGCGCCGAGACGGCAATGCCCTCGCCCTGCACCACCCCGGCCACGCCGCCCAAAAGATCCGCCTTGTTCAGCACTTCCAGTGTGCGGTCCTGCCAGGCTTCATCCAACGTGCCATCCTTGGCCATGCGGTTCAGCACGGCGCGCACATCCGCCGCCTGCGCCGCGCTGTCCGGGTGCGCCACATCGCGCACATGGAGGAGCAGATCAGCTTCCGCCACCTCCTCCAGCGTGGCGCGGAACGCCGCCACCAGCTCGGTCGGCAGGTCCGAGATGAACCCCACAGTGTCGGAAAGAATGATCTGCCTGCCAGATGGCAGCGTCACCCCGCGCATCGTCGGGTCCAGCGTCGCGAACAACTGGTCCTCGGCCATCACGGTGGCACCGGTCAGCGTGTTGAACAATGTGGACTTGCCGGCATTCGTGTAACCCACAAGGGCGACCACCGGGTATGGCACGCGCTTGCGCGCGCCGCGATGCAGCCCGCGTGTGCGCCGCACATCTTCCAGCTCTGTTCGAAGCCGCGTGATGCGGTCCCCGATCAGGCGCCTGTCCGCCTCGATCTGCGTCTCGCCCGGCCCGCCCAAAAACCCGAAGCCGCCGCGCTGGCGCTCCAGATGCGTCCAGGAGCGCACAAGCCGCGAACGCTGATACTCCAGATGCGCCAGCTCGACCTGCAAGCTGCCTTCACGGGTCCGCGCGCGGGCGCCGAATATGTCCAGGATCAAGCCCGTCCGGTCGATCACTTTCGCACCCCAGGCTGTCTCCAGGTTGCGCTGCTGCACCGGCGTCAGCGTGGCATCCACCACCACAACCCCCACATCCGCCTCGTGCAAAGCCGCGCGCGCCAACTCCACCTGGCCCTTACCGAACAAGGTGGCAGGCGTGATGCTGCGCGTGACAAACACGTGTTCATACACCACCACGAGCCCGATGGACGCCGCCAAGCCAACGGCCTCCGCCAGCCGCGCCTCGGCTGAGCGCGAGGCCGCACTCAGCCGGGCGAGGGATTTATCCCAGGGCAGTAAAATGGCCGCCCGGTTGGGCGGCGGCGCGGTGTCTTTCATGGGGCAGGTGGCCGCCCCACCAGCCCCACGCGCCTCGTCAGCCTTCCAATTCCGGGTTGTATTGCGCTTCCGAACGCTGCAATTTCAGCGTGCCCGTGGTGTCCACCGGCGGGGCAGCACCCTCGGCCTTCGAGGCGTCGAACAGCATGATCGGCGCACCGGGCATCACGGTGCTGATGGCGTGCTTATAAACCAATTGCGTATGCCCATCCCGGCGAAGCAGCACCGAGAAATTATCAAACCAGGTGATAACGCCCTGCAATTTCACGCCATTCACAAGAAACACCGTTACCGGTGTTTTGCTCTTGCGCACATGATTCAGGAACACATCCTGCACATTCTGCGATTTTTCGTTGGCCACGGCGGTTATCCTTTATTTTTGTCGTCTATTTGACGATGATTGAGTTTATAAAATCCTAAAAGCCCGAGTTGACCGGCTTCTGCGTGGCGCACGAAGCCGGTTAGCCAGATTATATCGAGTTTGTGCGCCGCGACAACAAGTGCAAGGGGTTCTGGCCAAGCAAACCAGCCTTGCCTAAACAATGCTCCACAACAACGCAAAGTTGAACACCAGGATCAGCCCTGTCACCACCCAACCAGCGCCGCGCAGCCAGGCCGGCGGGCGGAGTTTTTTGAGCCGCACCACAAAGAACATCAGCGGCAGCATGGCAAAGGGTAGTTGCAGGGACAGGACCACCTGGCTCAGCACCAGCAGGCTGTTCACAGCAGCCGGCCCCGCCACCGCCAGCACCCCCAGAACAGGCAGCACCGCCAGTCCGCGCGTGAGCACGCGGCGCACTGCGACGGGGAGTTTCATGCGCAAAAACCCCTCCATCACCACCTGCCCGGCCAGTGTGCCGGTCACCGTGGCGTTCAATCCCGCGCCCAGCAGAGCCACCGCGAAGATGATCGGGGCCACATGATTGCCCAGAATTGGCGAGATCAGCGCGAACGCGCTGCCCAGATCCTGCACGTTATTCTGCCCATGCGCATGGAACACGCTGCTGGCCATCACCAGAATCGCCGCGTTCACCAGGAATGCGAAAACCAGGGCGGCGCAGCTATCCACCAAGGCCCAGAAAATCGCATTTCTGCGCGCGGCCTCGCCCTTATCCACCGCGCGCGTCTGCACCAGGGCGGAGTGGAGATAGAGATTATGCGGCATAACCGTAGCGCCGATGATCCCCACCCCGATATATAACATGCCTGGATTGGTGAGCAGTGCCGCATGTGGCAGCATTCCCACGAACATCGGCGCCAGTTCTGGCCGCGCCATGTAAATTTCCGCAAACAGCGAAACCGCGATCACCGCGCAAAGCCCGATCACCGCGGCCTCCAGCAGGCGCATGCCCCGGCGCAACAGGAGCAATACGACAAAAGCATCGAGTATGGTTAAAACCGCGCCCAGCATCAGCGGGATATGAAACAGCAGTTTCAGCGCGATGGCCCCGCCGATGACCTCCGCCACGTCGCAGGCGATGATCGCACTCTGCGCGAAAACCCACATCACCACGCCCCAGAACGGAGAGATCGCGGCGCGCGTAAGCTGTGCGAGGTCGCGTCCCGTCGCAAGACCCAGCCAGGCGGAGAGCGCCTGCAGCACCATCGCCATCACGCTCGCCAGCAGCACCACAGCCAGCAGCGCATAGCCATAGGCCGAACCGGCGGCGAGATCCGTCGCCCAATTGCCGGGGTCCATATACCCGACCGCGATGATATAACCCGGACCGAACGCCGCCAGCCAGCGCCGCCATTTCGACGTGCCAGCGGGTGCGCGCACGCTGCCATGCACATCGCTCAGCGAAAGATCGGAGGTTTCCGCGCGTGTGTTCATCGTGCTCCAAGATGTAGCCTTGGCTACACTTTTGTCAACCTTGCAAGAGCCCCGAAATTCGGCCAGATTCATGTTTCCACCGGAGACGTGCCGCTTTGCCCCCCAGCCCAACGCAAAAAGCCCCCGCCCCGGCGCTGATGCCGGCAGAGACCTCGCAGGCCAAACGCTTCGGTAAAGCCCGCATCGCGCAGAGCTACGCGCTGCTGGAGGATTATGCGGAACTCATCGCGGACCTTCTGGCATGTGATGGAGAGGCGCGCCCCACCGACATCGCGCGCCGGCTTGGCGTGTCCCATGCCACCGCGATCAAAACCATCGGCCGGTTGAAGCGCGAAGGGCTGGCCACGTCCCAGCCCTATCGCGGCGTGTTCCTCACCCCGGCGGGCGACGCGCTGGCGCAAAAAACCCGCGCCAGGCACCGGCTCGTGGTCGCCGTGCTCACGGCCATCGGCGTACCGCCGGAAGCCGCGGAGCAGGACGCGGAGGGCATCGAACACCATATCTCGCCCGCCACGCTAAGGGCTTTTGGCGCATTTTTGAAGAAACAAAGTTAGGACGCGACCCCAGCCGCGGTGCTGCGGGATTTCGTCTTCTCCCACTCCCGGTCCAGTGCCGCGTTCACCTCGGCGCCGAACAGCACGACATAGGCGGTCAGATAAAACCACATCATCAACCCGATGAGGGTCGCGAGCGGGCCATAGGTGACACTGTAGGCCGCGAAATTGCCGACATAAAGGCCGAACGCCCAAGACCCCAGCAACCACACCACGGTGGCAATGCCAGCCCCCGGCGCATAGAATGTGCGGCCCGTACCGGCTGGCCCATAGCGGTAGAGCAGCCCCAATGCGATCACCACGAAGGCAATCATCGCCAAAAAACTTAAAGATGCGACCAGGATTTTGGCATATTCAGACAGCCCGATAAGCGCGATTACGACCGGTATGAGCACCAGAATGCCGATGGCAAGCGCCGCGCCGATGATCGCCACCAGCGTCATGCCCAGCGACACGAGTTGGAATTTTATCATGCCGCGCGTCTCTTTTTCGTTATAGGCCAGAGTCAGCGCGTTCAGGATGGATTTGGTGCCGGTGGAGGACGACCAGAACGAGATCAGCAGGCTGATGATGAAGCTGATTCCGAGCCCTTTTGCAGGCTCCGACACCAGGCTCTGTATCCGGTCTGAAATCAGCGAAAACGCCGCCGGAGGCATGAAACTCTCCAGGTAATGCAGTTGCGGCTGCACCGTATCCGGATTGTAGACCATGCCATAGAGCGAGATCAGCATGGTGATGGTTGGGAACAATGCCAGCGTGGCATAAAAGGCGCAGCCCGCCGCCACCAGGGAAACACGTTGCGTCGCCGTGGCATACCCAGCCGCCACCAGCGCTCGTTTCAACAATGGAATATGCGCGCGATCTAAAACCTTACCGATCATGCGCTGAGTTCTACGGCTTTTCGCGAGTCGAGCAATCGCGTCACGGCATCGGCACAAAAATGTAATGACGCCGTAAGAAAATTACGCGCGCAACAAAAACGCCCGGATCACCTCGATCGATGCCGCATCCATCAACGCCGGCGCGTGCCCGGCATCCTCCACCACATAGCCATCCGCCCGCTCCGCCTGCATCCGCTCGAACGTGTCTTCCCGCAGCAGGTCGCTTTGCGCGCCTCTTATTGCGAGGACCGGCACTTTGATCATCTCCCAGAGCGGCCACATATCCACATCCAGCGGCACGGCATCGCGCAGCGGCTCGACGATTTTTGGGTCATAATGCATGGCAAACGCGCCATGCCCGGTCTGGTCCAGCACCGGCCGGGCCGAGAATTTTGCCAGATGCGCCCATTGCGCATCGCTCAATCTGCCGAACGACGCGTGAATCTTGCGCAAATACGCTTCAAGCGCCGCCATGGAGGTGAAACGCTCCGGAGCAGCCGCCATGTAATCGCGGATACGCTTGAGCGCCGCCGCGGGAATATGCGGGCCGACATCGTTCAGCACCAGGCGCGTGATCGGCGTGTTCTGCGCGGCGGCGACCATCATGCCGCAAATGCCGCCGAGCGAAGTGCCAACCCAGGATACCGGCTTGCCCAGAGCCGCCAGCAGATGCGCCAGTGCGACCACATAACTGGCCGGCTGGTAGGCCATGGCCTCGGGCAGCCAGTCGGATTTGCCCCGCCCCGGTAAGTCCGGGCAGATCACATGGAACCGGTCCGCCAGCGCCTCGGCCAGCGTATCGAAATCCCGCCCGTTACGCGTGAGCCCATGCACACACAGCACCGCGGGCGCTGCCGGATTGCCGAATTCAACATAGGCCATTTTGTGGAATTTCGTGCCGAGCAGATAGTTAACCGAATTCGCCCGCGCCATCGTACATCCTTCATTCGTGTGCAGCCATCGACCGCCCAGCATTGCTATATTAGGCTTAAATGATGCCGCAACTCGCCACAACCAAGCCGCAACAATACATTATCGCCGGCGTGGTGGGGTTTTGCGCCGCGTTGACCATTGCCATCCTGGCGCTGGTTCTCCTGCACCCGCCATCGCTCAACAGCGATTTCATGGCGTTCTGGTCGTTTCCGCGCTTTGCCGCCAGCCATCCCATCGGCCAGATTTATAACGCCGCCTGCACTCCAGGCGTATCAGAAAACCCTCTATCCGGGTTCGGCAGTTTTTATCCCTATCTCTACCCGCCGACATTTCTGCTCAGCAGTTGGTGGCTCAGATATCTGGCGTTTGGACCGGCGCAAATCGTCTGGACGCTCGCCGGGCTGGCCCTTTTTATCGCCGCCAGCGCGAAAATGTTTCCCAAATACCGTTTGGTGACGCTGATAGCTCTGCTGGCCAGCCCGGCCTCGCTGCTGAATATCATGACCGGCGAGACCGCCTACTTCACCTCCGGCCTCCTGTTCTTCGGCTTCGCTACACTGCCCACAAGCCCGGCTCTTGCCGGTATCGCCTTCGGCCTGCTGACGCTCAAACCGCAATTGGGCGTGCTCATCCCCATACTGCTGCTGGCCCGTGGCGACTGGACCGCCATCCTCACCGCCAGCCTCACCGCCGGTGGGCTCATCGCCCTCTCCTGCATCGCCTTCCCGCCCAGTCTCTGGCTGCTCTGGCTTCATAGTTTGCCCGCCTACCAGAGCCAATATTTCGCGGCTCCGGTTTGAACCTCAATATCATCGTCACCCCGGCCGCGAACCTCATTACACTCGGTGTCCCGCCCGCAGCCGCCTGGGCGTTGCAAAGCCTGTGCGGCCTCATCGTCGCTTCCCTGGTTTTCGTTAGCACACGGCGCGGCCCATATCCGCTCGCCGTGGCGGCCTTGCTGACCGGCAGTTTCCTCGCCGTGCCGCACGCCTATGCGTATAATTCGATCACGCTCACCGCCGCCATGGCGCTCTGTCTGCACGCCAAAACGCCGCTCTGGCAGGTGCTGCTGGGCTGTGCCGTGTACCTGGCGCCGCTCGTTTTGCTGACCCCGGCACATCACTGGTTCTTGTATGCCATCCCCGAAGCCCTGCTCTTCGCGACCATCATCGCGCTTGCGCTGGCCCAGCCAAAAGGCGCAATAATGGCCGATGAGCCAATCCCTGTACCCGCAAACCAACCCTGACTGGTTGCTGACGCGCGGCGTTCTTACCCGCCGGTTCCTAGCACTGCTGGTTGACGTTGTGCTCATAACCATCCTTGGCTGGGCACTGGCCATTTTCATCGTTATTTTGGGCGTTTTTACGCTTGGGCTCGGCTGGCTGGCTTTCCACATCATTCCCTGGTTGCCACTGTTTTATTACACACTCCTGGTGGGCAGCGAGGGTGCCACCCCCGGCCAGCGCGCCTTTGGGATCGCGGTCCGGCAGGATATCGACCTCTCGCCCCCCACCATGGCGCAGGCTCTGGTCTGGACCTTGCTGCTCTGGGTCAGTTTCGTGTTAGCCTGCGTGCCCTTCCTGCTGGCTTTGGCCGGTCCGCGCCACCGCGCGGCGCATGACCTGCTCTCAGGGCTGGTTATCATACGCCAGCCGCAAATCAGTTATTGACGGCAGGCAGCGAACACCCAAACATAGACATAATGAGCTTCAAACCCGCCCGCCGTCCGCATTTTTTCTACACGACAGCCCCGCTGCCTTGCCCTTACGTGGCCGGCCGCACGGAGCGTAAAGTGGTGACCGAGCTTGCCGGCGTCTCGGCTGAAAGCCTGCATGACCGGCTCTCGCGTGGCGGTTTCCGCCGCAGCCACAACATCGCCTACGCGCCGGTCTGCCCGTCCTGCAATGCCTGTGTGCCAATTCGTATTCGCGCGGAAAATTTTATGCCCAACCGCACGCAAAAACGCATCGCGCGCGTCAACGCGGACCTGACCGTCCAGGAAATGCCCCCGCGCGCCACCGCGGAACAATTCCAGCTGTTCCAGTGCTACCAGCGGATCCGCCACGGCGATGGCGATATGGCGACGATGAACTTCTATGATTACCGGGCGATGGTCGAGGACACGCCGATCGAGACCTCGATCGTCGAATTCCGCTTAAGCAATGGCACACTGGTCGGCGCCTGCCTCACCGACCGTGTGGGGGATGGGCTTTCGGCCGTGTATAGTTTTTTCAGCGTCGATATGGACGAGCGCTCGCTCGGTACTTACGCCGTCCTCTGGCTCATCACCCGCGCCCTGGAGTTGGAACTGCCGCATGTCTATCTCGGCTACTGGGTCGAGGAGAGCCGCAAGATGGCCTACAAGGCGAAATTCCGCCCGAGCGAGATCCTGCGCGGCGGGCAGTGGCTGCCGCTGGTGGAACACCGCGCGCACACCGCCGCTGCCCCGGCGTTAATGAGGGTGGATGGTTAAAGAACTTTTGGTGCGTTACATCCCGCCCGGATAGTTTGGACCGCCGCCACCTTCCGGCACGACCCAGTTGATGTTTTGCGTCGGGTCCTTGATGTCGCAGGTTTTGCAATGCACGCAGTTCTGCGCGTTGATTTGCAGTTGCGGATTGCCCGCTTCCTCGCCCACGATCTCGTACACGCCGGCGGGGCAGTAGCGCGTTTCCGGGCTGCGGTATTCGTTGTAATTTACGCTGATCGCCTTGGATGGATCGAGCAATGTCAGATGCGGAGGCTGGTTTTCCTCGTGATTGGTGTTCGAGATGAACACCGAGGAAAGCCGGTCGAAAGTGAGTTTGCCGTCGGGCTTGGGGTAGACGATCGGTGTCGCGTCTTTCGCTTTGGTGAGTTGCTCGTAATCGTTGTGGTTTTTGAAAGTCCACGGCGCCTTGCCGCGAAAAACATAGGTGTCGATCGCCGCGTTGACCATGCCGCCATAGAAGCCGAATTTGGCGAAGCCTGGGCGCACGTTGCGCACGGCGTAAAGTTCCGGCCAGACCCAGCTCTCTTTCAGTTTGTCGCTATAGGCGGTGACTTCCGCCGGGCGGTCACCGGCAAGGGCTTCGGCGATCGCCTCGGCCGCCACCATGCCGGATTTCATCGCGGTATGCGTGCCTTTGATCTTTGGCACGTTCAGCGTACCGGCGGCGCAGCCGATGAGCATACCGCCGGGGAATGTTAGTTTGGGGAGCGACTGGAAGCCGCCCTCATTCAGCGCGCGCGCACCGTAGGAGATACGTTTAGCCCCTTCAAAATACGGTTTGATCGCGGGATGTGTTTTGTAGCGCTGCATTTCCTCGAAGGGCGAGAGGAACGGATTTTTGTAGTCCAGCCCGACAACAAAGCTATATGCCATCAGGTTTTCGCCCAGGAAATAAATTGCCGAGCCGCCATAAGTGTCGGGTTTAAGAGGCCAGCCGACACTGTGGATGGTCAGACCCTTATGAAAATTCTCCGGCTTCACTTCCCAAAGTTCCTTGATGCCGATGGCATAGGTCTGCGGGTCATTACTGGCGTTCAGGTCAAAAACCTTCATCAATTGCTTGGAGAGCGACCCGCGGCAGCCTTCAGCGAAAATGGTGTAAGTGGCGCGCAACTCCATGCCGCGCTGGTAATTGCCGGTGGGCTGGCCATCCTTGCCGATGCCCATATCGCCGGTGGCGACACCAACGACACGGCCATCATCCATCAGCACCTCCGCGGCGGCGAAACCTGGATAGATTTCCACACCGAGTTCCTCGGCTTGGGTGCCGAGCCAGCGCACGACATTGCCGAGCGAGACGACGTAATTGCCCTGGTTATGCATCTGCGGCGGGGTCGGGAGTTTGTAGGATTTGGTCTCGGTGAGGAACATGAAGCGGTCATCGCTCACCGGGGTGGCGAGCGGGATCAGTGCCGGGTCGCATTCGGGGAAGAGTTCCTTGAGCGCGCGGGGTTCCAGCACCGCGCCGGAGAGGATATGCGCACCGATCTCGCCGCCCTTCTCCACGACGCAGACGGAAAGCTCCGGGTTGAGCTGTTTGAGTTTGATCGCGGCGGACAGACCCCCAGGGCCGGCGCCGACCACCAGCACGTCGAATTCCATCGCCTCGCGTGGCTCAATTTGGTCTGACATGCTGGTCCCTCCTGATCTGGTCACTGTCGTATAGAGCAAACGGTTAGCGCGCGATCGCTTAAAAACATATCAGCGCTCATTTCAATCACCGCCGGTATGGGTAAGTATGGGATTCATGGATCTGGTCGAGGCATTGCGGCTGCAAGTGGAATGGGGGGCGGACGAGGCGCTGCTGGACGACCGGCAGGACCGGCGCGCCGCAACCCCAGCTGCTAACCCCAAGCCGGCCGCCGCTCCAAGGCCGGTCGCGCGCGCTGCCGCCGTCCTGCCGGCCGGCCCGGCCGAGGCGGCGCGCATCGCCAATGAATGCGCCACGCTGGAGGAACTGGAACAAGCCCTTGGCAGCTTCACCGGCTGCGCCCTGCGCGATACCGCGACACAACTGGTGTTTGCCGATGGCGCGGCGGACGCAAAGGTCTTTTTGGTCGGCGAGGCGCCGGGCGGCGAGGAAGACCGCGCCGGCAAACCCTTCGTGGGACCCGCCGGGCAATTGCTGGACCGGATGCTCGCCAGCATCGGCCTGGACCGCGGCAAAGTAAGGATGGCCAATGTCGTGCCCTGGCGGCCGCCGGGCAACCGCAACCCGACCGAGAGCGAGGTCGCGGTCTGCCTGCCGTTTTTGCTCCGGCAGATTGCCCTGGTGCGGCCGCAGGTGCTGTTTTTACTGGGTGCGGTCGCCGCCAAGGCGATATTGCCGGAACCGGACCGCAATCTGGGAATCAGGCGGCTGCGCGGCACTTGGCGGCAAGTAAACATTCCAGGGCTGGACGCCCCGCTGCCCTGCTTGCCGAGCTACCACCCGGCCTATTTGCTGCGCATGCCGGCGGCCAAAGCCAAGTCCTGGAACGATCTGCTCACACTTCGCGAACGATTAGAGGGTGGATTTTAACGCCAATTCACAAAAAACAGCAGATAACGTAGCCGCTAAACCATCTGTTAACACTCAGAATCTACTCAAAACGTCTTAATATATGAGACACGTCTCACCCACAACGCTTGCATCTCATGGCCGTGCTGTGTAGGGGCTTCCGTTATGCGAGGAGCCCTCAACATGCTCTCCCGCCTGAACAGCACCGTGCTCACTTTGGCCACGGTGTCTGTTTTTGCCTTTGGGCTTGTGGATCCCACGAGTGCCTCGGCGAAGTCCCCTTTTCCGGGACAAGGTTCGGGACCGATGCCGCCCCCCTCAGCGCCGCTTAGCGCGTCAGGCGGGGATAGCGTCGCCTATGCGGTGCCCCGCAACGCGCCCTCGCCAGATGTGGAAATCGTGCTGCCCGAGCCGTTGCCGCCAAGTGACGTGGCAATGTACCAGCGTATCATCGCCTTGCAGAATGCCGGCGATTTCAGCAAGGCAGACCATCTGATCAGCAGGCTGGATAACACCACTCTGGTTGGCCCAATTCTGGCGGAGCGCTATTTGGGACCGAAGTATGACACGTCACCGGCAGAGCTGACGGCCTGGTACGCGCAATATAGCAGCCAGCCGGAGGCGCCGGCGGTCTATGCGCTCATGCAAAAGAAGCTGCCACGCAGCAAATTGCCGGCGGCCCCGCAAATATCCCTATTGCCGGAGGCCACCATTACAGCCGGTGCGGCGGCAAGAACAGTTTCAGCACCGAATAGTTCGGTTTGGCGCAGTCGTTTCATGACGGGGATCAGCGCCTGGAGGAGCGGCAATCTTACCGCCGCCGCCGCGAGCTTCGATGCCACGGCGCGTATGGCCGGGATTTCCAGCGACAACCGGGCCGCCAGCGAGTTCTGGGCGGCGCGCGCGGCTCTGCGGCTGCAGCAGCCGGAGACCTATCTGAACTGGCTGCACCAGGCCGCCTGGGCTGGCGACACGTTCTACGGAATGCTGGCTGGCCGCCTGCTCGGCCAGGGTTTTGGGCCAACAGGGATCGCCGCGACGCTGACGGAAGCCGATATCACGGCCGTGGATGCCACGCCGGATGGCCACCTGGCTTTCGCGCTGCTGCAAGTGGGCGAGACGGACCAGGCCGAGACGGCGTTGCGCGCGCTCTGGCCGGATATCCAGGCCAATCCGGATCTTGGCCGCGCGGTTATGGCGGTGGCGGCGCGAGCCGGGCTGGTGGATGTAACGATTGCGATCGCCGGCAAAGTGTCCAGCCCCGTGGACGAGATCGCCGGCGCCCGGCTGCCGCTGCCTTCGTTGCACCCGGACGGCGGGTTCACGGTTAATCCAGCGTTGGTTTACGCGCTGGCGCGCACGGAATCGGGGTTTGACGCCAATGCGGTGTCGCGTTGCGGGGCGCGGGGGCTGATGCAACTGATGCCGGTCACCGCATCCTATGTCCGCCGCATGGGAGGCATGACCGGCTCGCTCGACAATCCCTCGGCGAATCTCGCGCTCGGCCAATATTATATCCGCTATCTTAGCCAGCAGCCGGGGATCGACAATAATCTCCTGGCGATTCTGGCGAGCTATAATGCCGGCCCCGGCGCGGCGTCGGCCTGGTACAGCCTGCTCAAGGATGACAGCGATCCTCTGCTGTTTATCGAGACCATCCCGAATAACGAGACCAGGCGCTTCGTGCACCAGGTGCTGGCTGATAGCTGGCTGTATGCCGAGGAGATCGGCCTGAAACCCGACAGCCTGAACGAACTGGCGGAAGGTAATTTCCCAAAGCTCAGCTTGAATTTCTATAGCGCTTCGGCCAATTGAGACAAATGCACCGAATAGACGAGACTGCCGTATTTCGCCCCGTGAATATCGCGGTGGCGACAATTTCCGACACGCGGGACGCGACCAATGATACGTCAGGGGACACGCTGGCGGCGCGCGTTGCGGGTGCAGGGCACAAGGTAGTGGCACGAGCGATTTTGCGCGACGATGCGGATGTGATCGAGACGGCGCTACGCGCATGGATTGCGGATACAGGCGATTGATGTGGTGATAACCACTGGCGGCACTGGCGTGACTGGCCGGGACGTGACGCCCGAAGCCTTTGCCCGTGTGCTGGATAAAACGATCGAGGGATTTGGCGAGCTGTTCCGCATGCTGTCCTACCAGAAAATCGGGACCTCGACGATCCAGTCGCGCGCCATTGGCGGCGTGGCAGGGGGAACCTATCTGTTCGCGCTGCCCGGCAGCCCTGGAGCGGTAAAGGATGGCTGGGACGGCATTCTGCTCTACCAGCTGGATTCGCGGCACCTTCCCTGCAACCTGGTAGAGCTGATGCCAAGGTTGAATGAGCATTTGAAGGGTTAGAGGCCCCGCAAATCTTCCGCCCTGTTGTCGTCGTCTAAAACACGGCTAAAACCAACACGGAAATCTGTAAAATTGTGAAGCGTGTCAGCTAGAGCGCGTTCGCTCGGCCAGCTGACCTTCGCAAACGGCCGCGCCGGACGACGGGCACCCATCATCACGAGATAATAACCGCCGTCATGCACAAGGGGCCGAAGACCGCGTCGCCGTGATTGAGCACCGGCGCGGCCGCGTTCAACGCGGGACGACAATGGAAACGTGTTTTTTATACGAATGTTCTTAATTTGTTCTTGACACTTCGAACATGAAATGACTTTAATATTCTAGAACGGAGCATGAACATCATGGTGCCAGCCTCCCGGCTACAAATCAACAACGCGTCGAAACACGGTGAGCTGAAAGGGCGCGGCACCGCGCAGAACCCTGCCAACAGGTTTGAGCGGGAACGGGTGGAGGCGTTCGATGATGGCTGGGACCTGCCGCGGGATGAAGCAAGGCCGCAGACCAGCCTGATTCGCGATGCAACCCGCAGCATCATCGCGCGCAATGACAGTCCAGACATTCCCTTCGACCGAAGCGTGAACCCGTACCGGGGTTGTGAGCATGGCTGCATCTACTGCTTCGCGCGGCCAACCCATGCGTATCTCGGATACTCGGCAGGGTTGGATTTCGAGACCAAAATCATCTTCAAGCCGGAGGCGGCCAGGCTATTGGAGAAGGAACTCTCCCGCCCCGGCTACAAGGCGGAGACGATCGTACTGGGCTCGAATACCGACCCGTACCAGCCGGTGGAGCGCAACTTGAGCATTACACGGTCTTTGCTTGAGGTCCTGGAGCGCTTCAACCATCCGGTCAGCATCGTGACCAAGTCCGCCGGCGTGCTGCGCGATGTGGATATCTTAAGCCGGATGGCGGCAAAGGATCTCGCGCAGGTGTATATTTCGATCACCACGCTGGACTCAGGCTTGGCCCGCGCGATGGAGCCGCGCGCCGCCTCCCCGGCCCGCCGGCTGGCGGCGATCACCGCGCTGGTGCAGGCTGGTATACCGGCCGGGGTGCTCGCCTCACCGATGATTCCCGGGCTGAACGATGCCGAGCTTGAGAACATTTTGGCGGCGGCGGCGAAAGCCGGGGCGAGCAACGCGCATTTCCAGCTACTGCGCCTGCCGCATGAGTTGGGGGCGTTGTTCACCGACTGGCTGCACACGCATCTGCCCGAGCGTGCGAACCATGTGCTGAGCCTGATCCGCCAGAGCCGGGCCGGGCAATTGAACGAATTCAGTTTTCACACGCGCTTTACCGGCGCCGGACCCTATGCGGAATTGCTGACCCAGCGGTTTGCGCGGGCGGCGCGGCAATTCGGGCTGGATGGCGCGCGGCAAAAACTGGACACATCGAAATTCTCCGTGCCGCATGCGGCGCGGGAGGTTATGCAGATGAGTTTGTTTTAGAGCCGGATGACTTTTATTGAATCGCTCTGCGGTGCAATAAAAAATCTGAATCCGTCTCTACTATATACTCATGAGCAGCCGTGTCGTTTGAGGCGTAGCCCCTGCCCTATTTGTGGATCATCGTCCCGATACCGCCCTCGGTGAATAATTCCAGCAGCAGCGCGTGCGGTACGCGGCCATCGAGGATGGTGGCACCCTTCACCCCCAGGGTCACGGCTTCCATGCAGGTCTCCACCTTCGGGATCATGCCGCCGGAGATCGTGCCATCGGCAATGAGGTCTTTGATCTGCGCCAGCGAGAGATCGGGCATCAGTTGTTTGTTGGCGTCCAGGACGCCCGGTACGTCGGTCAACATCAGCAGGCGCTGGGCGTTGAGCGCGCCGGCTATGGCGCCAGCGGCGGTGTCGGCGTTGATATTGTAGGTTTCACCATCTTCACCCGTCCCAACGGGTGCGATAACGGGGATGAGCCCAGCACCGGTGAGGGCGTGGATGACCCGCGTATCGATAAAGGCAGGCTCGCCGACGAAGCCGAGGTCGAGCGCGCTCTCGATGTTCGACCCTGGGTCTTTCCTGGTCCGCTGCAATTTACGCGCGCGGATCAGCCCGCCATCCTTGCCCGAGATCTCCCACTGCCAGCGCGCCGGCGCGGTTGATGAGTGCGGCCACCTGTTTGTTCACGGTGCCAGCCAGCACCATTTCCACAACCTCGACCATCGCCGCATCCGTCACGCGCAGGCCGTCGATGAAACTGGATTTGATCGCAAGCCGCGCCAGCATGGCGTTGATCTGCGGTCCGCCGCCATGCACCACCACGGGGTTGATGCCGACCTGCTTGAGCAGCGCTATGTCCCGGCCGAATTCCGAGGCCAGGTGATCCTGTCCCATGGCGTGGCCGCCATATTTCACCACGATGGTGGCACCTGCATAGCGGCGCAGATAGGGCAGCGCGCGGGCAACGGTGTGCGCCTGGGCGGCGGCGGTTTTTTGCTCCTCGGTGTCCATGTGGCTCCTCGCGACTTCTTCAGACAAACCCAGCGATACTGGCACGCAGCTCATCCATGCCCAGCCCTGTTGTACTCGACGTGGTGATGATGGCCGCAAGAGCTGCCGGATGGTTTTTCGCCAGCGCCCTTACCTCATCCTGCTTGGCACGCAAGGCCGCGGCTTTGACATCGTCGGCCTTGGTCAGCACGAGCTGGTACGCGACGGCGGATTGGTCGAGCAATTCCATCACCACCTCATCGGCGGTTTTGATCTCGATGCGTGAATCAAGGAGCAGAAAAACCCGGCGCAGGTTTGGCCGGCCGCGCAGATAGTCGAGCATCAGCCCCTGCCAGTCGCGCTTGATGGATTTGGGCGCCTCGGCATAGCCGTAGCCCGGCATGTCCACCAGCACGATCGGCGCGGCTTCCACCTGGAAGAAATTGAGCTGGCGGGTCCGGCCGGGCTGGTGCGAGACACGCGCGAGCGCCTTGCGCCCGGTTAGCGCATTGAGTAGCGAGGATTTGCCGACATTGGAGCGCCCCGCGAACGCGATCTCGATTCCGCGCGGCTCCGGCAAATGTTCCAGCGCCTGCGCCGCGTAGAAAAACTCGCAATGTGACGCAAAAAGCTTACGTCCGGCCTCCAGTTGTTCGGGGCTGAACGCGTCGCCCCCAAAAACTAGCTCTTCGCCAGCGCCGTCCGCTTTGGGGTCCCCGCCTGGCGCATGATCAGCCATTGTTGTCCTACCGAGAGAAGATTGTTCCAGGCCCAGTATAGCACGAGCCCGGCCGGCGAGCGCGCCAGCACGAAGGTGAAAATAATCGGCATGAACTGGAACATGCGTGCCTGTACCGGGTCCGCCGGGGCCGGGTTGAGGCGTTGTTGCAGGAACATGGTGAAGCCCATGATGATTGGCAACGCGCCCAGATGCAGCAACGGCGATATCATTGTCGGGTCAAAGGGAAGCAGCCCGAACAGATTGAACAGATTGGTTGGGTCTGGCGCGGAGAGGTCATGTATCCAGCCATAGAACGGCGCCTGACGCATCTCGATGGTGATAAAAATGACCTTATAGAGCGAAAAGAATACCGGGATCTGCACCAGCATCGGCAAGCAACCGGAGGCGGGGTTGATCTTCTCTTCCTTGTAGAGCGCCATAATCTCTTGCTGCTGCTTGGCATTGTCGTCCTTCAGCCGCTCGCGGATGGCTTTGATTTTCGGCTGTACAAGCTTCATCTTGCCCATCGAGCGATAGGAATAGCTGGCAAGCGGGAAAAACAGGAGTTTAACCCCGACCGTGAAAACCATGATCGCGAGGCCAAAATTGCCGAGCAACGAGTTCAGCCAGTCGAGCGCGAAGAAGATCGGCTTGGTGATAATGTAGAGATGGCCGAAATCGACCGCCTTGTAGAGATTGGGAATGCCGTACTGGGACTGATAGGCGTCCAGGATTTTCACCACCTTGGCGCCGGTGAAGAGATGGCTGCCCAAACTCCCCGTAGCCCCAGGGGCAATCGTAAGCGGGGCGGCGGTGATGAACGAGGTCTGGTAGGCACCGCCATCGCCATCCGTCGCGGTGCCATAACTCATGGAGCCGGTGAGGTTGGCGGACTGATCGGGGGCGATTGCGGTCAGCCAGTATTTATCGGTAATGCCGATCCACCCGCCGGGGCTGGTCTCGGTGAAAGCCTGACCGTTAGGCGCTTTCTGACCGTCGGATTTGATGGTTTTATAGGATACCTGCTTCAGCGTGTTGTTGAACACGCCGAGCGGGCCGTCGAACAGGATGTAGGAGGTCGGCCCCTCCGGCACATAGTCGCGCACCACGCGCGACCAGGGATAGAGTTTTACCGCAGCGCCTGTGTGGTTGACGACCTGCTGCTGGACGGAAAACATATAATTGTCATCGACCGAGAGCAGAAGCTGGAAGGTCAGGCCCTGGCCATTATCCCAGGAAAGCGTGACGGGGTTTTGCGGGCGTGAGCGGGCCTTTGGTCGCGGTCCACGGGGTCAGATCATCCGGCACTTTGACGACTGCCGACCGCTGTCCAGCCAAACTGCGCGTAAGACGGCTTGCTGCTGCCTGGCCGGCCCATGACCTGCACCAGCGGGGAGTTTTTGGCGGTGGTCTCGTGGTAATCCTTCAACACCACATCATCGAACATCGCACCGGTGAGCGCGATGCTGCCGGAGATTTTCGGCGCATCAACGGCCAGGCGTGGGCCGGGTACTTGGGCGGGCCTGTGCGGTGCCAGTCGCGCCAGGTGCGCCCGCGGCCTGCGGCGTGGTGCCTGCGGCCTGCTGGGTCTGCGCCGTGGTTTGCGTCGGGCCAGGGGCCGGATGCGGCAGATATTTCGAGAACACGAACTGAAACACCAGCATGATGCCGAGTGACAGGGCGAGGGCGAGCATCAGGCGCTTCTGGTCCATGGGCCTTTATTAATCCTTCTGAGTGGGAACCGGGTCGTAACCGCCCGGATGCCAGGGATGACAGCGCAATATCCGGCGCCCGGCGAGCAGGCTGCCGCGCCCGGCGCCATGCGTGCAGATCGCCTCCCGCGCATAGGCGCTGCAAGAGGGGTAAAATCGGCAATTGGCGCCAATGAGGGGGCGCAGCGTGAGCTGGTAAACCCGGATGGCGCCGGAGAGCGCGTGCGCGGCCGGGCTCATGCCACCGATCCTTGATTGTTTTCCTGGCGCGGGGCCGCCGCATCAGCATCGCGCGCGATGACGGCCTCGGCCAGCGCCGCATCCAGCCTCTCGCAGAGTTTGGGGAATGGCAGCGTCGCGGTTTCCCGCCGGCAGATCAGAACAAGTTCGACACCGATGAGATCGCGGCCGGCGAGGGTCAGCCGCGCCGCCTCTTTCAGCCGCCGCCGCGCCCGGTTGCGCGCCACGGCATTGCCCAGTTTTTTGGTGGCGGTGTAACCCACGCGCAACGGCGCTTGGCTTTCGCTGGTCATGATCTGCATCACAAAGCCCGGTTTGGCGATTTTGCGCCCGTGCCCCGCCAGGCGCAGAAATTCCGCGCGGCGTTTGAGCGTTTCCGGGGGAGACAAAGTCTCCGGGTGAGATAATGCGAGCACGTCAGACCTTTAACGCGCGCGGGGGCAAAAATCAGGCAGAAAGTTTGGCGCGGCCTTTGGCACGGCGATTGGCAATGACCTTGCGGCCGCCAACAGTTGCCATGCGGGCGCGAAAGCCATGCCGGCGCTTGCGGACAAGTTTGGAAGGTTGATAGGTCCGTTTCACGTTAAGCACTCCGGGGTCAGGCGATAAAAACAGCTTTGAGCCGAACCGTCCCCGGTTCAGCGCGTTGAGGCCGTATAGGCGGGGTGGCGGGGTGGCGTCAATGCAAGGCGGCTGAGGAATGCGCCGATCACGAGACGAAGCCGCTCAGCGCCGGATCGCCTGGGGTTGGGGCGCCTGCTGCAACTCACGACAATGTGTTGAGGCGCTTGCCGTAACTCACGACTACGTGCAGCGTAGATTTATGCTTCTTTCGCCCACGACTTGGTCGCGCACCGTTCTGGCCCTGCAAGGCGGCGGCGCGCATGGCGCCTTCACCTGGGGGGCGCTCGACCGGCTATTGGAAGAAAGACTGACATTCTCCGCCGTCACCGGCGTCTCCTCCGGCGCGATGATCGCCGCCATGGCGGTGCAGGGTTTTGTGCATAACGGCCATGAGGGCGCGCGCGCGGCGGTGAGCCGGCTTTGGAGCCGCGTGGCCGAAGCGCATGTTTTCGGCAACGTCTCGTCTTCGCTGGACTGGATGTGGGGCTGGGATAAGGGGATGGAACTCGGCAACGAGATGGCCTGGGCCGGGATTACCAATGCCTTGCGCATGTTCAGCCCCGGTCAGCTCAACCCGTTCGGCCAGAACCCGCTGGGTCCGTTGCTGGAAGACCTGCTGGATACCGATGCCATCCGCGATTCCGGCGCGCCACGCCTGTTCGTGGCGGCGACGGATGTCGAATCCGGCCAGGCAAAAATTTTCAGCAACGCGGAAATCAGCGTCGATGTGCTCCTGGCTTCGGCCTGTATCCCGATGATGTTCCCCGCTGTGAATATCGGCGGGCGATTCTACTGGGATGGCGGCTATTCCTGCAACCCGGCGCTGGCGCCCGTGCTTAGCCCGCGCCCCGAGCAGCTTGTGCTGATCCGCGCGCAGCCGCGCGCGCGCAAGGGGGTACCCAACACGACCGCCGATATCGTGCACCGGCTGCATGAAATCGCGTTTCAGGCGCCGCTGGATAGTGAACTGGCACTTTTACCAAAGCAGGTGCGCTTGCTGGACATTTCCGCCGACGCCGCACTGATGCCGCATCCGCTGACGTCTAAAATGAACACCGAGAAATCCTTCCTCGATATTCTGTTCACCGCGGGCCGGGAGGCTGCCGGTACGGTTCTGGCCGCATGAAGCTGCTCCGGCAACTGAATCCATTCCGTGATTTCAAATTCGAACTGTTCGGCCGCAGCCTCTCCGCGCGCGTGCTGTGGCTGACGGTTAGCGTTATCCTGCTGGTGGAACTGGCGACTCTGATGCCGAGCCTGGGGCGCGAACGCGAGGCCTGGCTGTGGGCACGTGTGACCCAGGCGCATCTGGCCGCATTTTCCGCAGCGCAAACAAGCGACGGCACACTGGATGACGCAACACGGAAGGCGCTGCTTCAACTCTCCAACACGGAATCGATCAAGCTGATCGAACCGGGGCAAAAAATCCTGCTGCTGCAACCTGACCAGCCCTTGGCGCCGGACCGGACAATTTATCTGGGGACCGAGACGCTGTTCTACGGTACATGGCGCGCGGACATGGACATGCTCGGGCTGGGAAGCAAGCGGCTGGAAGTCATCGCGCCAAGTCCACTGCAACAGAACACCACGCTCGATATCATCGTGAACGGCGATGATCTGGCCATGTCTCTGCGGACCTACGCTGCCCATGTCGCGGTGCTATCGGTGATTACCGCGCTGGTCACCGGGCTGCTGGTATTCGCGGTGCTCGACCACCTTCTGGTACGCCCCATGCGGATTATGACCGCGAGCATCGTCGGGTTCCGGCAGGACCCCGAACAGGACGGGCAGAGCGATCTGGCCTGGCTTGCGCAGCGTCGAGATGACGAAATTTCGCGTGCGGCGCGCGAACTGAAGGTGATGCAGGATGAGATGCGCGCTGCCCTCTGGCGCAATGCGCGCCTGGCCGCCGTGGGCACGGCGGTGGCCAAGATCAGTCATGATTTGCGCAATATTTTAAGCTCGGCGCTGCTGGTCGCGGACCGGCTGCAGGAGACCTCCGACCCGACCGCCAAGCGCGCCGCGCGCACACTGATCCCGGCGGTGGAACGCGCAGCACAACTGGTGAGCCGGACAGTGGATTTCGCGCGCGAGGGGCCGCCAGCCATCACCCGCTCAGCCGTGGTGGTGAGGGATCTGGTTGATGAGGCAGCATTGGTGATCCGGCCGGACGATGTGGGTATCGTGATCGAAAACCTGGTGCCCGGTAATCTGGTGCTGCCGCTGGACCGCGCGCAGATATACCGTGTGCTGGTGAATTTAATGCGCAACGCAGTGGAAGCAGGCGCCGACCGGATTACGCTCTCAGTCGAGTGCGAGAACGGCATCACGCGTATGAAGGTGAGCGATAACGGTCCCGGCTTGCCGCTGCGCGTACAGGACAATCTGTTCAAGCCGTTTACCGGATCGGGCCGGCATGGCGGCACGGGGCTGGGCCTCGCGATTGCCCGTGACCTGATCCGCGCGCATGGCGGGAGACCTGGTGCTGGCGCAAACCGGCCCGCGCGGCACGGTGTTCGTGATGGAACTGGCAGTCAGCGAAACACAAGATTTGAAGGCGGATTTAAACCAGGGCTGACTCGACCCATTGGATATTTGTGAGTTTCACTTTGCGGCAACGCCGCCAAAAACAAAAAATAATTTTGCTTTGGAGCGCATACGAAGGAGAATATGTTTATTTTTCTTGTCATATTGATCTCAGTAGAAAAATCATCTTCTAAAGTCACATGATACCACTGGCAATCGACCCGAAACATGTAAATATCGCCATTGCAGGTAATGGCGCGCTGGCCCTGCGCCGGCTGCGCGCGCTACGCTACGCCGGTGCAACGGATGTGCTGCTGTTCGCCGATGCGCCCAGCTTCTGACCTTGCCGCCGAGGCCGGCGCGTATCTCCGCGACGAGCTCCCCGGCGAGGCGGCTCTCGGCTCGCTGCATATTCTCTATATCGCGGACCTCGATCCAGAAGCCGCGGCAGCGCTTGCCACCACGGCGCGGGCCTTACGTGTGCTGGTGAATGTCGAAGACGTTCCGGCGTTTTGCGATTTCCATTCGGTCGCGGAGGTCCGGCGCGGCGATTTGCTGCTCACCATCTCCACCAATGGCGCGGCACCGGGTCTGGCTGGCGCGATCCGCCGCAATCTGGAGGCCTGTTTTGCGCCGGAATGGGCGGAACGGGTGAATGAAATCGCGGCTTTGCGGCAAACCTGGCGCGCAGAGGGCGTGTCCATGGCCGAGGCCGCGCGGCGGATCGACGTCATCGTGGATGAGCGCTGTTGGTTCTCCTGCCCGAAACCCCAATAAATCCCCCTCCCCTTTTAGGTTGCAAAAATGTCCAAACCGCTTGCCCTCCCGCAAACCGCACCGTTCGCGCCTGAGCAGATTGCCGCCCTGGACCTGGTGATCGGCGCTGCCTCGGCCGTGCAGCGTAGCTGGCTCTCCGGCTTTCTCGCCGGGCTGGATGCCGCCGAAGGTAAATCCGCCCCCGCCGCAGCATCGTCCGAGCCGAAGCCGAAACTGCTCATTCTATACGCCACCGAGTCCGGCAATTCCGAAGCACTCGCGACCCGCGCGAAGCAGGATGCGGCGAAACGCGGTTTTGCAGCGCGTGTGCTGGATATGGCCGATGCGGATGTGCAGAACCTGAAATCCGCCGGCACGATCATCGCGATTGTCTCCACCTGGGGCGATGGCGAGCCGCCGCAGCGCGCGGCACCGTTCTTCCGCGCGCTCATGAGCGACGCCGCACCGAGGCTGGACGGCGTGAAATTTGCCACCCTCGCGCTGGGCGATTCCTCCTACGCGCAGTTCTGCGAGACCGGCCGGCTATTTGACGAGCGGCTGGCCGCCCTGGGGGCGACCCGCGCCGCCGATAGGATCGAACTCGACCTGGATTACGAGGCCAGCGCCAAAACCTGGCTGAACACGACGCTGGAAGGTCTCGCGCCGAAAGAGGCCGGTTCGGTCATTCATGTCGATTTCCAGAAACCCGCCGCGGCGCCCGTTTCCAAGACGGCGCCATTCGCCGCCGAGATCACCGCGCATGGCAAACTTACCTCCGAGCGGGCGGAAGGCGAGACCTATCATGTCGAGCTCTCGCTGGCCGGCTCCGGTCTGGTTTACGAACCCGGCGATGCCCTGGCGATTGTGCCTGAAAACGACTTTTCCGCCGTTGCCGCCGTGCAGAAAGGCCGCCGGCTTAACAGGTGATGCGGCACTGACCGAGGCGCTGACCAAAAGCTATGACATCTCCACGCTGACGGGCAAGCAGATGAGGGATTACGCCGCTCTCACCGGCGATAAGACGCTTGGCGCGCTGGCCGAGGATGCCGCCAAACGCGCTGAATTTCTGGCGGGCCGGCACCTCATCGACCTGCTGGAGACCTTCCCGCACCAGCTCGAGGCTGAAAAATTCACCTCGCTCCTCCGTCCGCTGGCGCCGCGCTATTACTCCATCGCGTCGAGCCAGAAACTGGTGGGCGAGGAAGCGCATCTCACCATCGCGCGGCTCGCCTACCGCTCCGCCGGGCGGGAGCGGCTCGGGGTTGCTTCCGGCATGGTCGCGGACCGGCTGCGCGCCGGCGATACCGCCAATGTGTTCGTGAAACCGAATCCGCATTTCCGGCTGCCGCCGGGTGCCAGTACACCGGTCGTGATGATCGGCGCCGGGACTGGTGTGGCGCCGTATCGTGGTTTTTTGCAGGAGCTGGAGGCGACGGGGGCTGGCAACGATACCTGGCTGGTCTTTGGCCACCGGCATTTCCTCTACGACTTCCTGTATCAACTGGAGATTCAGGACTGGCTCAAATCGGGCGTGCTGGGGCGGCTCGATCTCGCCTCCTCGCGCGACCAGCCCGAGAAGCGTTACGTGCAGCACACACTTTGGGAACAGCGCAAAATACTGCGCGAGAAACTCGATAACGGCGCGACACTGTATCTGTGCGGCGATGCCAAGCACATGGCCCGCGATGTGGATGCCACGCTGATGCGCATCCTCTCCGAAGGCAAGGATGGCGGCAGCGGCCAGGCTGCCCTGGACGCGCTCATCAGCGCCGGGCGCTACAAAAAGGATGTTTATTAATGCTGGATTTCATCGAATCTTCCTCCGCCGGGACCGTGCTGGAAGAAACGATTACCGGCAGATTTCGCGGCAAGATCGCGCTGGTATCCTCGTTCGGGACTGAGCTCCGCGATTCTGCTGCACATGATCTCGGAAATCGATAAGTCGACGCCAATTATTTTTCTGGACACCGGCAAACTGTTTCCCGAGACGCTGGCGTATCGCGATGAACTGGTGGCGCGCCTGGGTTTGACCGGCGTGCGCAATATCCGCCCCAGCGGCGCGCAGCTCGCCGCCTGGGACCCGGACGGAAGACTCTGGCAGAAGGATGTTGATCTGTGCTGCGCGATCCGCAAAACCAACCCGCTGGACGAAGCTTTGGCGGGGTTTGAGGCCTGGATCACCGGACGCAAGCGCGCCCAGGGCGGCATGCGCTCGAGCATCGAGATTGTGGAAACCGGCCCGGATGGCCGCATGACCGTGAACCCGCTGGCCTTTTGGGATGATGCGCGGATCGAGGCGTATTTTGTCCGGCACAACCTGCCCCGTCACCCGCTGCAGGCGGAAGGCTATACCTCGATCGGCTGTGCGACCTGCACGCTCAAACCAAGGCCCGGGGAGGATAAACGCTCCGGCCGCTGGGCCGGGCTGGACAAGACCGAATGCGGCATCCACATGCCGCGTACGCAAGGCGGCGCTCTGGTATTCGCGGGCGACGGGATTTAAACTCCGGCCGGCTCTCGTTGAGTTGGCCTTTATGATGATATCAGGAAGCGGCACGCCCTGATCGAATGCAGGGCGCAGCCTGCCAGCAATTGGATTTTCCATGACCGACACACCGAAACTCGCCCATAATGAGACAATTAAAACCAATAGCCGCTTGTTGCGCGGCACACTGAAAGAGGGCCTGGCCGAGGCTGCGACCGGCGCGATCTCGGATGATGATCAGCAGCTCATTAAATTCCACGGAATTTACTTGCAGGACGACCGCGACCTGCGGCCCGAACGGGCCAAGCGCAAACTGGATAAAGCCTACAGCTTCATGGCGCGGCTGCGCGTGCCGGGCGGTGTTTTGTCTGCCGGGCAATATCTGGCGATGGATAAACTCGCCGATGAGCGCGGAAATGAAACGCTCCGCCTCACCACGCGCCAGTCCATCCAGTTCCATGGCTGTGATTAAAACCAATCTCCGCCCCGCATTGCGCCAGATCGACAGCGTGTTGCTGGACACAATCGCCGCCTGCGGCGACGTGAACCGCAACGTGATGGTCACGCCCAATGAATTCGCTAGGCCCTGTCTATGCCCAGGCATTACGCACGGGCGAAGATATCTCGAACCACCTCCTGCCCCGCTCCGGCGCCTGGCGCGAGATTTTCATCAACGATGAAAAAGTCACCGAGGCGCTTGAGGAAGAGCCGATCTACGGCGCCACCTATTTGCCACGCAAATTCAAGGTCGCCATCGCCGTCCCGCCGCAAAACGACGTCGATGTGTTCGCGCACGATCTCTCATATATCGCGATTGTCGAGAACGGTGCGCTTGTGGGCTACAATGTTGTCATCGGCGGCGGCATGGGCGCGACGCATGGCGATGCGGAAACATTTCCGCGCGTGGGCGATGTGATCGGGTTCTGCACGGTGGAAAACGCCGTGGCGGTGGCCGAAGCCGTGGTGACGACGCAGCGCGATTACGGCAACCGCTCCAACCGCCGCCGCGCGCGGCTGAAATACACGATCGTGGATCGCGGATTGGACTGGTTCGTGGGTGAGGTAAACGCACGGCTCGGGCAAAAACTGCAACCGGCCAAGCCATATAAATTCACCGGCAATGGCGACCGGATGGGCTGGCACACCTCCGAGGATGGCCTTCACCACCTCACGCTGTTCATCGAAAATGGCCGTGTGGCCGATGCCGGCGACTGGCGGCTGAAATCCGCGCTGAAGGATATCGCGAAGTCGCATGACGTATCCTTCATTATTACCCCGAACCAGAATATCATCATCGCGCGGGCCACGACGGCGGCGACAGACCGCCATTGAGGCGACGCTCACGGCCCATGGCGTACCGCTGCGCGCCTCGACCTTACGGGAAGCGGCGATTGCCTGCGTGGCGCTGCCGACCTGCACTTTGGCTCTGACCGAGAGCGAGCGTTATCTGCCGAGCCTGATCACCAAACTCGACGCGCTGCTGGCCGAAAACGGACTGGACAAACAGGCGATCACGGTGCGGATGACTGGCTGCCCGAATGGCTGCGCGCGGCCGTATATCGCCGAGATCGGGTTTGTCGGGCGCAATCCCGGCAAATATAATCTGCATCTGGGTGGCGCGTTCGACGGCTCGCGGCTGAACCGGCTGTATCGGGAAGACGCTGACGAGGACACGATTCTGGGCATTCTGGCGCCAATGTTCGCGGATTACGCCAAGGGGCGGGAAGCTGGCGAAGGCTTTGGCGATTTCGTCACACGATCGAAGATCGTCTAGAGTCTGATCGACCATCAGGCTCTATCAGTAAATTAAGGGGCGAGGCTGAAACAGCCTCCAACCCTTTGAAAAGATTGGTGAGCCCGGTGGGGGTCGAACCCACGGCCATTCGATTAAAAGTCGAATGCTCTACCACTGAGCTACAGGCTCTCCTGGGGGGAGGTGAACCAGATTTAGCCCCCCGCCGTCAATAGACAGAAGCAAGAGTCTGACCGTCTTAAATGAAATCGGTCTCCCGATTTCGTTTAAGACCTAAATCAGCCTCCTTGAGTGGTTCAGGCCGCAAGTGTCATTTTGATAATCAGAATCCGGGTCTGAGACCGAGCCGCTCTGCCCGACGCCTTTTTTAATCTGCTGCACGGCATCCATGCCCGCGGTGA
The DNA here is from genome assembly GCA_963740445.1 of uncultured Alphaproteobacteria bacterium. Lineage (GTDB taxonomy): Bacteria > Pseudomonadota > Alphaproteobacteria > Acetobacterales > Acetobacteraceae > Acidocella. The sequence goes on along the minus strand of CAVUED010000007.1, from coordinate 35,487 downwards.
CCTGGCCCACGATGGTGTATTGCCCATCCAGGAATGTCGCCGGCGCAAAGCAGATAAAAAACTGGCTGTTGGCGGAGTTGGGGTCAGAAGTGCGGGCCATGCCCACCGTGCCGGTGAGAAAGCTCGCATCATTGGTGAATTCGGCCGGCAGGTTGGGCAGGGACGACCCATGCATGCCGGTATTGGTCGGATCGCCGGTCTGCGCCATGAAACCAGCGATCACGCGGAAAAATTTGCAGCCGTCGTAAAACCCCTGCGCGGTGAGGGTTTTGATGCGCTGGGAGGCAAGCGGGGCGATATCCGGGCGCAGCACGATGGTCACCATGCCATATTTCAGCTCCATCATCACTGTGTTGGAGGTGTCTGCGGCGGCGGCGGGTTCAGTCATGGCTAGTTCCGATACAAAAGGGGTTAGAGCAGCGGCGGCGGTGAAAAATCGGCGTTTCAGCATGGTCATTTCCTTAGTTTTGCCAAGACACGTTCATGGGTCAGCTTCGGCACGAAGGAGGAAATGTCACCTCCCAGCGATGCGATATCCTTTACGAAGCGCGAGGAGATGAACTGGTGGCGCTCGCTCGCCATGAGAAACACGGTTTCGATGTTGAAATCGAGCCGGTAATTCATGCCCGCCATCTGGAATTCATAATCGAAATCCGAGACAGCGCGCAGGCCCCGCACGATCATCTTGGCGCCTACCTCGTGCGCGAAAGAGATCAGCAGCGTATTGAACGGCCGCACCTCGATGATCGTACCGTTTTTGGCGGCGATAAGGTCGGTTTCCGCGCGAACCAGCTCGACGCGCTCGTCAAGCGAAAATAGCGGGCCCTTCCCGTCATTCATGGCCACACCAATCACGAGCTTATCCACCAGCCGCGCGGCGCGCGCGATGATGTCCACATGCCCATTGGTGATGGGGTCGAACGTTCCGGGATAGAGCGCGATACGGGCTTCAGGCATCTTCAGCCTCCTGCTCTAACACAGGAAACACGCTGGTGACGCGCTCGTCATCATCCAGCCGGAAGAGCGTGACGCCCATGACCGAGCGGCCAGTGATGCGCACCTGATCGACCGGAACACGGATGAGACGCCCGCCATCGGTGACCAGCATGACATCGTCGCCCTCGCGTACCTGGAAGCTGGCAGCCACCGCCTTGCCATTGCGCTTGGCGCTGAGCGTGATGTTGGCAATGCCCTGCCCGCCACGGCCCGTCACGCGGTATTCATAAGCCGAGGAGCGCTTGCCAAAGCCGGAATCCGTCACCGTGAGCAAAATCTCCTCCGCCGCCGCCAGCTCGGCGATGCGCGCTTCGGAGAGGGCAATATCGGCCACCGGCTCTTCCGAAATCGCTGGTCTCGGTTTCCTCATCGCCGCTGCGGCGTTGCGCGGAAGCGTATTTCAGATACGCCGCGCGCTCATCCGGCGTTGCCTCGACATGACGCAGCACCGACAGGCTCATCACCTCATCGTCCTTGCCCAGTTTGATCCCGCGCACGCCGGCGGAATCACGGCCTGAAAACACGCGCAGGTTTTCATCCGTGATCTGGAAGCGGATGCACCGGCCGAGCTTGGTCGCCAGAAACACATCATCGCCGTCGCGGCAGGTGGCGACACCGATCAGGCGGTCGCCTTCTTCCAGCTTCATGGCGATTAGACCCGCGGCGCGGACGTTTTTGAAATCCGCGAGCTTGTTGCGGCGCACGCCGCCGCTGGCGGTGGCGAAGACCAGATGCAGGTTTTCCCACAGGGATTCATCCTGCGGCAAAGGCAGCACGGCGGTGATCTCGTCCTTGCCCAACTCCGGCAGCAGGTTGATGAGCGCGCGCCCTTTTGCCGTTGTGGTCGCCTCTGGCAGCCTCCACACTTTTTCGCGAAAAGCTTTACCGCCGGAGGAGAAGAACAACACGAATTGATGCGTATGCGCATTGAAGCTGCGCGTCACGACATCGTCCCCGCGTGTGGACGTGGCGGAACGCCCTCTCCCACCCCGGTTTTGCGCGCGAAAAACTTCGAGCGGGGTACGCTTGATAAAGCCGTCGCGCGTGATCGTCACGACCATCTGGCCGGGCTCGATCAGGCTTTCATCGTCCTGGTCGGTGTCCAGATCCTCGATGGTGGATTTGCGCACCGATTGGATTTTGATTTTTGCGGCGATCAACTCATCGCGCATCACTTCAAGCCGGCGGATCCGCGACCCGATGATCTCCAGAAGCTCAGCGATTTTCTGCGCAACTTCGGTAAGCTCGGCCTGGATTTTATCGCGCTCCAGGCCGGTGAGGCGGGCCAGGCGCAGTTCCAGAATGCCGCGCGCCTGCGCATCCGTCAGGCGCATCGTGTTATCGGCGGCTATCGTGTTGCCCACGTCGTCGATGAGGGCAAGCAAAGGCGCCACATTTTCCGCCGGCCAGTCACGTTCCATCAAAGCAACGCGCGCCGTGTTGGAATCCGGGCTGCCGCGAATGATCCTGATAACTTCATCGATGTTGGCAACGGCGGTGGCCAGGCCGATGAGCAGATGCGCCCGGTCACGCGCCTTGTTCAGCTCGAACCGCGCGCGGCGCAAAATGACCTCCTCGCGGAATTCCACGAAGCAGGTGAGCAGCTCTTTCAGGCCCATCTGGCGCGGCTTGCCCTTGTCCAGCGCCAGCATGTTGATGCCAAAACTCGTTTGCAGATTGGTGAAGCGGTAGAGCTGGTTCAGCACCACCTCACCGGTGGCGTCGCGCTTGAGTTCGATGACGATCCGCATGCCGTCGCGGTCGCTCTCATCGCGCAAATCCGCGATGCCCTCGATGTCTTTCGCGCGCACGAGTTCCGCGATGCGCTCCAGCAGAGCGGATTTGTTTACCTGATACGGGATTTCCGTGACCACGATGGCGTCGCGGTCCTTGCGAATCTGTTCGATGCCGGCGCGGGCGCGGATGGTGATGGAGCCGCGCCCGGTCTCGAACGCGGAACGGATGCCGGAACGGCCGAGGATGATGCCGGCAGTGGGGAAGTCCGGGCCGGGGACAATGGCCATCAGCTCTTCGAGCGTGATCTCGGGGTTCTCGATGAGCGCCAACGTGGCGTCCATGATCTCGGTCGGGTTATGCGGCGGAATATTGGTCGCCATGCCGACGGCGATGCCGTTGGAGCCGTTGATGAGCAGGTTGGGGAACGCGGCGGGGAGCACCTTCGGTTCCGTCTCGCTCTCGTCGTAATTCGGCTGGAAATCGACCGTGTCCTTGTCGATATCACCCAGCAGCAGCATTGCAGAGGGCGCCAGGCGCATCTCGGTATAACGCATGGCGGCGGGCATATCGCCGTCGATGGAGCCGAAATTGCCCTGGCCGTCGATGAGCGGCAGGCGCATCGAGAAATCCTGCGCCATACGCACAGCCGCGAGATAGATCGCGCTATCGCCATGCGGATGGTATGTACCCATCACGTCGCCGGTCATGCGCGCGGATTTACGGTAGGGTTTGTCGGGCGTATTGCCCGCTTCGTTCATGGCGTAGAGGATACGCCGGTGGACCGGTTTCAGCCCGTCCCGCGCATCCGGCAAAGCCCGGCTGACGATAACGGACATGGCGTAATCGAGATAGGATTTGCGCATCTCCTGCTCGATCGAGACAGGCTCCATCCCGCGCGGCGATTCTGGTCCGCCGCCGCCGAATTCATCGGTGGTGTCGCTCATGTCAGGTCAGACAAAGGCGGAAAAGTGCAGCAAAAAACTCACTGCACGGGGCGTAACACACTGATATCATTAAGAGTTTTATCCTGAGTTCCAGGCGGTATATAGCATAAACCTGTCATATTTACAAACCTGGACGGCAAAATCCGCCGTTCTCCGCGCCGACTCAGTTTCCCGGCTAATAAAGTTGCCGCGACGAGGCCAGACGGCTGGCGCGCAGGATAGCTCTTAAATCCGCCAGCGCTGTGTCAAAATCCTCGTTTTCCACGATGAAATCGAACTCGCCGGCATGGGAAATTTCATCCTGGGCATGCGCCATGCGCTGCGCGATGAGCGTGGCATCATCCCCCCGGCGCAGCAAACGCGCGTGCAGCACGTCGAGCGAAGGGGGTTTTATGAAAATGCCAACGACATCGTCGGGCAATGCGGCGCGCAATTGCCGGTAGCCCTGCCAATCGATGTCGAAGAGGATATCCCGCGACTCCGCCAGCGCCTGCTCCACCGGGGCGCGCGGCGTGCCGTAGGAACGGCCGAATACATACGCATGTTCCAGCAGCTTTTGCTCGGCCACCATCGCGTCGAATTCAGGTTGGCTGATAAAAATATAGTGTTTTCCAGGGACTTCGGCGATGCGTGGGTCGCGGGTGGTGACACTGACGGAGAGAGTGACGCCAGGCTCCTCGGCCAGCAGCGCGCGCGAGAGCGTCGTTTTGCCCGCCCCTGAGGGTGCCGCCAGCACCAGGCAAAGACCGCGGCGCTTACTCAATGTTTTGTACCTGCTCGCGCAATTGCTCGATGACGGCTTTCAACGCCAGGCCGATGGAGGTGAGCGGCAGCGAGGCGGATTTGCTGCATAGCGTGTTGGCCTCGCGGTTGAATTCCTGCATCAGGAAGTCGAGTTTGCGGCCAACGCCAACGCCTTCGGCCAGCAAAGCGCTGGCGGCAAAAATATGCGCGCGCAGGCGGTCAAGCTCTTCGCGCACGTCCGATTTCGTGGCCAGCAAAGCGATTTCCTGCGCGATTTTGTCCTCCGGCAGCGCCGGCGTGCTGCCCAGGATTTCCGCCAGTTGAGCGGTCAGCTTTGCCTTGTGCAAAGCCGGCTGCATCGCGGCCTCCACGCCAGCCGCCTCGTGCAATGCCGCGATCTCCTCGAGCAGCGCCGAGACGATGCCGGCGAGCCTGGCCCCCTCCCCCGCCCGCGCGGCTACCAGCCCATCCAGCGCGGCGGCAAAACCGTTGCGCACCGCCTCGGCGAGTGCTGCCTGTTCCTCCTCGGTGTCATCCTGTGCGCCGGTGCTGCGCATCACACCAGGAAGTGCCAGCAGCAGCTCAGCGCGCGGCGGCAGCGCGCCGGGGATATTATCGGCCAGGTCGATGGCCAGTTCCTTCACCCGTTCCAGCGCCACAAGGTCGGTCGTGAGGCCGGAAGCCACTTCGCGTTTCAAGGTCAGCGTACCGGAGACATTACCCCGCTTCAGGCGCTTGGCCGCCAAGTCACGCAGCGGCAGTTCGAGCGCATCCAGCCCTTGAGCCAGGCGCAGTTTGATGTCCAAGCCACGGCCGTTGACACTGCGCAGCTCCCATATCCAGGAGACGGCTCCGGCCTGCCCTTGCGCGCGGGCAAAGCCGGTCATCGAGGCGATTAATGTTTTCTTGTCCATAGGCTGGCCTCTTAGCAGGAGGCTGCTACGCTGCCCATATGCCGTATTATCAGCACATCGCGATTACCGGGGCGTCCAGCGGGCTTGGGCGGGCTTTGGCCCTGGGCTTCGCACGGCCGGGTGCCGTTCTGCATCTGACGGGGCGCGATGCCGTCCGGCTGGCGGAGGTTGCTCGTGCGGCACGCGCCCAGGGTGCGCAAGCCAGCGAAACGATTATGGATGTGACCGACGCGCCCGCGATGGAAGCCTGGGTTCTGGGCCATGCCGAGCTTGAGCTGGTGATCGCCAATGCGGGAGTCTCGGCGGGGCCGGGCAAAGCCAACCAGGAAACCGCCGCGCAACTGCGCACGGTGTTCGCTACCAATGTGGATGGCGTGTTCAACACTGTGCTGCCGGCAATGGCGCGCGGAACGTCGCGAATCGTGATCATCGGCTCGATCGCCGGGCTGATCGCGCTGCCGACCTCGCCGTCCTATTCGGCCGCGAAAGCCACTTTGGATTTCTGGGTGCGGGCCGCGGCACCCGGTGCGGCGCGCGATGGCATTGCGCTGACACTGGTGCGGCCAGGATTCGTCCGCACACCGATGACCGCAAAAAACCCCTATACCATGCCAGGGCTGATGGACGCCGAACAGGCTGCAAGGATCATCATCACCGGCATCGAGAAGGGGCAGAGATTTATAACATTCCCCTGGTGGTTCGCAGCCTTCGCGCGGTTCGGTAATCTGCTGCCAAAGTCGATATTCGCGCGCGTACCAGGAAAACCCGCGCAAGGATAATATCGTTCAAATTGGAACGTTTCCGCCACGGCAGGGGCCGACGAAGCCCGCCCCTGCCGTAACGAAAAATAACTAGATCAGAGTACCCGGATCCAGCCACCCATGTAGCCGTCGCGGCCTGGATTTCCGTTGGGGGCGGTGGACATCGCCCAATGATCAGGGCCATCGCACCTTTCCATGCAATTCCAGTGGAACGCGCCCTTCTTGGTTGGGGTAAAGGTATAAGTGGTCACAGTCGGCTTGATGCTGCCATCGGCTTCATCGGTGCCAGGCTTGATCATGATGTTCATGCCCAACCCGGTAGACGTCATCGAGTGACCGCCATCGTCGAAGTTGACCACTGTGAAGGTAACCGGCACGCCGACCTTGAGGACGAAGCTCGACGGAGCAATGGTGTCGTGATGCCGGTTGCTCGGCCCCATGAAGCCCATATCACCCGGCAGGACATATACGGTGTAATTCTGACTTGTCACACCGCTAAAAGCGGAAGCCACGGCTGACGCTGTTCCAGGCGTGTTATCGGCCTTAGCAGGCTGCGCAATGATAGTCGCCAATCCAATTACCGCGCATGACGCAAAAAAAAGCTTCTTCATTATACTGGTTTCCTGGTTTGTTTTTTAGTGCTGGATCACGAGGCTGGTAGCCCCAATCAGCATATGAAATATTTTGTATAACGACAATCCCCTAATGTTAAGCCTTCGGTTTTATCACGGGGACGATCCATTCCGGTCATTGACTGACTCTCGACCAAGCGTCGCGGAAGGGTAAAATCCTGGCCATTCAATGGCCTCGGCTGGCTCACGAGTATCCGTCAACAGCGGATATTAGCCTCCCGGAGGCTCAAACCCGCCACTCACAGCCCATCCGATAGTCGCGTAAAGACTCCAATTTGAGCGATCCGCATGGGAATTTTCAACCTAAGGATGACCATGGCAACGCACACGTGGAAAAATGCGCTGGAGGGTTGGTATCCCCCGCGAGAGGAACCGGATACCAAGAACAGAGGAGCAGGCGGAATCGAACATATCATCCAGGCTCCATCTCAGTTGACAGCCTTCCGCGCAGCTTGCATCGTCGTGCCAGCAAGTTGACCGTTCTTTGCGAAACCTCATGCGTGTGGAGCATCCAGTGAACCAGCCAAATGGCTCCCGTGGTCCTTTTGGCACCTCCGCTGAGTCTTCCGTTGGCCTTGATCTGAACCAGTTAAAATGTCTGAGCATTGCAAAGGACACTGACAATAAGATTCAGGTTGGCAAACTGACCGGTTGGGCTGAGGGAGTTGACATCTTTAGGGCTCGTGACGTCCTCTATCTCCCTGATTATGGAATTCCGGTGTGCAATGGGTTTGTTCCGGAAGAAGCAATTAATTTCGATTTACATCTGGACGTACGGTTAGGCCGAAAGCCTGGTCGAGACTCTGCCCAGTGCTAGCGACCGTATCGCAAACCCAGCGTTAATCGATAGGTCGGGAGAAGAAGTCTGTATTCTTGGGAATATCTATTCTCATGTGTTTGGGCACTGGGCAGAAGAACTCCTTAAGGTCGTTGTGCTCGAGGCGTTCGGCTTCGATGGTCCATATGTAATTCCCGAATGGTATCCGGGTTTTTCTCATGAATCTTTTGCATTGCTTGGAATTCCGAAAACGCAAATCTTATCCGTGACTAAGCCGACAATTTACAAAGCTGCCTTCTTTACGACAACGATTAGTCACTACACGGCTCATAAATTTCCAGGGGTCGTATTCGGCCTTAGAGACCGGCTGTATGAGGCTGCCGCCGGAGAGGCGGGCAATGGTGACCGCATATGGATCGAACGCGGGAAAAATGCCACCGGACGTGATGTTATCAACAAGGAAGAAGTGTACGCGTGTATCAGGAAGCACGGATTTGTTTCGGTGGATTACGGTGAGCATAACCTTAAAAAGCAAATTGCGATCGACAGGGACATGGACGTCATGCTGGGGCCACACGGCTCGGCGTTCGTACACTGCGGTTTCATGGCAATGCGACGGGAAGTAATAGAGATATTCTCACCCAATTATATCAACCCGAGTGTGATTCAACTTTGTCTGGCGATGCAGCACGACTACAACCAGATCGTTCCACTCCACGCAGAGCATTTTCCGTACAGATTTGGAAAGGACATAATGGTCGACATAGACCATCTCGAGCTTGTCCTGTCTTCGCTGCGGCCTAAAGTTTAGGAGCGTGTCCCGGTAATCTTTTTGGTTCCATTTGATGGTGTCGGCTACGGGCTTTGGTTGGCGGCGCCGATCCTCAAGCGGTGAGTTTTGCGAGGTTGTGGGCAGTGCAGATCATTGCCCATTCGCTTTTTGCCTTGTCGATCCCGCGGAGGAGGAATTGTCGGAAGCCTCGGCCTGCTTGATGTGTCCAAACACGGGTTCGACTGTGTATTTTCGGATACGGTATCGGCTCTGATGTCCACCTTTGCGAAGTCGGCGCGCATGGCCTGAACCAGCTTGCCGCCCTTTTTGCCGCTGCCTGGGCTTGCTTGCGCGCCCGGCCGCCACATAGCCGCGAACCGTGCGCGCGTTGAGGCCCTCGAGATTGGCTTCTGAACAAAAGCCGTTCTCGGCGGAAACTTCGTTCGGCATCTCGCCGGTATTGGCCTCGACTGCATCGAGCAATGCCAGCAGGGCGTCCTGATCAGAGCCATTGTTGGTGAGGCGATGCGCCACGATGATCTGCCGTCGGCATCGACCGCAGCCTGCGCATTATACGCCTGGATGAAGCCATCACGGCCTTTCATGATCCGGCTTTGCGGATCGGTGAAATTGCGCTGCGCCTTGGGCTTTGGTTTGCCTGGCTCGTGTTTTGGGGTTCTGCCCGGTCGGGGTTTGGGGCTGCCGTCAGGGTTTGATGGCGCCGGCGGCCGGGCCGCTTCAGCGGCGCGGGCTTCGGCTTCAAGCTCGGCACGGGCGGCGCGGATGCGCGCCAGCCGCGCCTGCTTGTCACGCATCCAGTCAGGCGGTTCGTCACCGCGGCGCGTGCTGCCGTGCGACGACATCTTCGGTCGCATCCTCGGCCGCGGCGCGCGCCAGCCACTCGTCCACCTCGCGGGTAAGCTCAGCATCGGCTTCAACCATGCGGGCGTAGCTCATCGCCTTATGCTTGGAGGCGTTGGCTTTGATCTTGGTGCCGTCAACAGCGACATGATCAAGCCAGCCCGACCCGCCTTGCGGCACAGCGCCAGCACCTCGCACGAACAGGCCGGCCAATGCATCAAGGTGGCGCCGGCGGAATTCGCTGATGGTGCGGAAATCTGGCTGATTGAGCGCGGTCACCGCCTGGAAATCCAGCCGCTCCTCGCAACCGCGCGCAATCCGGCGCGATGAATCAGCGCCACTGCGATAGGCGTAGAGCAGCAGCGCGACCATCATTGCCGGATGATAGCGGATACCCTTCACCTCAGGTCGTAGGCGACCATGATCGTGGAAAGATCAAGCTCTTCACTGACCAAATCGCGGATCAGGTGGGCCGGATGACCGGCTGGGACGAAGTCCTCCACCGAAGGGGGAAGTAGCCAGACCTCATCAGTCTTCCACGGACGAAACACTTTGCTCATCGGCAGACAGAATCACGGCTACCAGTTTGTCGAGCAAATTTAACCGTTACCAGGACAGGCTCCTAGACGACGACATCACTGCCTGCGGAAGCACCGCCTGAAGCATCTCCGGAGCCAGCGGTCACAGCGGCAATTTTGCCGTGCGCTTCACGGTGCGCAGCGTGAGTGTGGATTGCACACGGCTGACCCCAGGCACACTCGTCAACACCTCCGAGTGCAGCCGTTCCAGATCTTCCATATCGCGGAAAATAACACGCAACAGGTAGTCCGACTGGCCCGCCAACAAATAACATTCCTGAATTTGCGGCACGAGGTTCACCCGGGCCTCAAACGCATCGAGCTTTTTGCGGTCCTGGCCATCGAGCGTGATGAACACATAGGCCGTCCCCGGATAACCGGCCGCCGCCTGGTCCAGCACCAGATGCGTACCGGCGACCAGATCCCCCTGCATCAGCAGATGCAGCCGGCGCAAACAGGCCGAGGGCGACAGCGCCACTTTATCCGCCAGATCGGCATTGGAGAGCCGGCCGTCATTCTGCAACGCGTTCAGAATCTGCACATCCCGCTCGTCGAGCGCGTTCATTGATATAAACCACGAATATTTTTGATCATATTAGAATTATTCTTCATTAATTTGCGAAAGTCTACATGATATTCGTGAATAATTTCACAAAAACCCGTTAAAATCCACATCTAACGGTCGAACTGGTCGGCCGGTTCAAGGTAGAGGAATGTTTCATGCGTATCGGCGTACCGAAGGAAATCAAGGATCATGAAGACCGCGTCGGGCTGGTGCCCGCATCAGTGCGCGAACTGACCCATAGAGGCCACGAGGTCTGGGTCGAACAAGGGGCCGGGCATGGCATCGGCGTCACCGACGCCGACTACTCAACCGCAGGCGCCGTCATCGTCGCGCAGGTGGACGATATCTGGGCCAAGGCCGAGATGATCATCAAGGTGAAAGAGCCGCTTGCCGTGGAGCGCAAAAAACTGCGTCCCGGCCAGCTCCTCTTCACCTATCTGCATTTGGCGCCAGACCCCGAGCAGGCGAAAGACCTCATTGCCTCCGGTGCCACCTGCATCGCCTATGAGACCGTCACCAGCCCCACAGGGGCGCTGCCGCTGCTCACCCCGATGTCGGAAGTCGCCGGGCGCATGGCCGTGCAGGTTGGCGCGCATTATCTGGAAAACGCCAATGCCGGCCGTGGCATTCTGCTGGGCGGCGTACCCGGCGTGGCGCCGGCTGAGGTGCTCATCCTCGGCGGTGGTGTTTCCGGGGCAAATGCCGCCCTCATCGCCATCGGCATGGGTGCAGAGGTAACCGTGGTGGATCGCTCGCTTGACGTCCTGCGCCGCCTGGTCGCCCAGTTCGGCACGCGCATCAAAACCCTCTACTCCACCCATGATGCGATTGCGACCGAGATCGCCAAAGCCGACCTCGTCATCGGCACGGTGCTGATCCCCGGTGCCGCAGCGCCCAAACTCGTCACCCGCGCGCTGCTGCAAACAATGAAGAAAGGCTCCGTCATTGTCGACGTCGCCATCGATCAGGGCGGCTGCACCGAAACATCCCGCGCCACGACCCATTCCAACCCGACCTATGTGGTCGACGGCGTGGTGCATTATTGCGTCGCCAACATGCCAGGCGGTGTCGCGCGTACCTCGACCTTCGCGCTCAACAATGCCACGCTGCCCTTCGTGCTGGCCTTGGCCGACAAAGGCTGGAAAAAGGCCCTTGCAGATGACCGCCATCTGCGCGACGGTCTGAATGTGCATGCCGGTAAGATCACTCATCCGGCTGTGGCCGCGGCGCTTGGGCTTGCCCTGGAACCGGCTGAGAATGCCCTCGCTCTCTAAACAATAAGCGTTTGCTCCTGCTTCCGGCATTTAACCATAAACTGGAATTTTCCAGCTAAAATGGTCAAAAAAGCCCGGAAGCAGGTCCTGCGAACACCAACGCCAACGGACGCGAATTTTGTGATTTGATATGACATGGATTGCAGCACATTGCTGCTCATTTCCGTCATTCTTGTCGCTATCGCCAAACACATTTATCCTCAAGCCACGAGATGGTCCGCAAAACATCTGCGCGTGTTCAAACCGGACATTCGGCGCGATCGGCGAGCGGGTGCAACCCTGCAGGAGGATTTCTCCATGCCCTACGCCTCAATCGAAGATCTTCCCGCCTCGGTGAAGTCCCATCTGCCGTTGCACGCACAGGAGATCTATTGCAGCGCCTTTAACAATGCCTGGACCGAATACGGGGCACAGGAAGAAACCGCTCATCGCGTCGCGTGGGCTGCCGTTAAGCGGCGGTATCGCAAAGCAGGTGACGAATGGGTTCTGCGATCGGATTTGAGCGATCGTTGATCGCGGCTTCGGATCAAAATGACCGGGACGGAACTTACAAAGCGATTTGCCCCAACTCCTCGCAAATCGGTTCGGTTTCCTGTTGTTCAGAAGCCGTGCGCGCAAGCAGGAAGGAAGCGGGAGGGACTGACCAAATTCCAAACTGCCCCCGATAATACCAAGGGCCTTTAAGAACGACCCTTGGTATTACCCTTTATTTGGCGCGCGGCCGCCCCGCCAGCCCCGCGCGCGATACCAACACCCCTCGATGATGAGTTATCATCTCGGGCCGCTGGTATAAGAACCATAAAGTTCCACTTATGCTTGACTGATATCAATGAGCATCATGCCATTCTGATCTAGGCTACGGGCTAGAGCGCGATGATTTTAAGACGAACCAGTTATGGTTCATCTTAAAATCTGAATTGCCCTCTAAACATATGAGTAGAGGCGGATTCAGACATTCGATGGGATCGCTGAGCGATTCCATCAAATGTCATCCGGCTCTACTCGGGAGGGAGCCTCACTGGTGACAGGGCTAACGCAACAGGTCGAGACCGGCGCAGGCAAGCAAGTTGCGCTCACGGCGCGAAACCTTGGCAAGCTCTATCGCATGGGCACGGTCGAGGTGCAGGCTTTGCGCGATGTCGATCTGGACCTGTATGACGGCGAACTGGTTGTGCTGCTCGGCCCGTCCGGCAGCGGAAAGTCGACACTTCTCAATATCCTGGGCGGGCTGGATGCACCGAGCAGCGGCGAGGTGCGGTTTCGCGGCGCCGACATCGCGCGTGGCGGGGACCGGGGGCTCAGCCTCTATCGCCGCCACCATGTCGGCTTCGTCTTCCAGTTCTATAACCTGATCGCCAGCCTGACAGCGCGGGAGAATGTCGCGCTGGTGACCGAAATCGCAACCAATCCGATGACGCCGGAGGAGGCGCTCGCGCTGGTCGGGCTCGAGCACCGTCTCGACCATTTTCCAGCACAGCTTTCCGGCGGCGAGCAGCAACGCGTCGCGATCGCGCGCGCCATCGCCAAGCGGCCGGATCTGCTGTTCTGTGACGAACCGACAGGCGCGCTCGACAGTAAAACGGGCATACTGGTGCTGGAGGCCATCCTCCGGGTAAACCAGGAATTGGGCACAACCACCGTGCTCATCACCCACAACGCGGTCATCGCCGATATTGCCCACCGTGTCCTCACCTTTGCGGACGGACGGATCGCCGGAACGCGGATCAACGAGACGCGGCGCACGCCGTCCGACCTCGTATGGTAGCGGGCGCATGAGCAGCCTCAACCGCAAACTTCTGCGCGACCTCTGGCGGCTGCGGGCGCAGGCTCTGGCGATCGCCCTCGTCATCGCCTCGGGCGTCGGCCTGCTGGTGATGGCGCTCACCTCGGCGGCGGCGCTGCAGGCGACGACGGACGCCTATTACGAGCGCTACCGCTTCGCCGATGTCTTCGCCACGGTCAGGCGCGCACCGGATTCGCTGCTCCGCGAAATTGCCTCGATCCCTGGCGTCAGTATTGCCGAGACCCGGATCGTCGAAACCGGGCTGCTGGATGTGCGCGGCTATAGCGAGCCGGTCGTTGGGCAGTTGCTTTCGCTGCCGGAATACGGGCCGCAGTTGCTCAACGTGCTCGCCTTGCGCTCGGGCCGGCTGCCGAGTCCGAGCAAGCCGGACGAGGTGGTGGTAAGCGAGCCTTTCGCCGAGGCGCATCACCTCCGGCCCGGCGATACGCTGGATGCGATCCTGCGTGGGCGCAAACGGACCCTGGTCATCGTTGGCACCGCGCTCAGCCCGGAATTCGTCTACGAAATTCCGCCCGGCGGCCTGATGCCAGACAATCGGCGCTTCGCCGTACTCTGGATGGGGCGTGATGCACTCGCCGCCGCCTATGGGCTGAAGAGCGCCTTCAACAATGTCGCACTCGGCCTGGCGCGCGGAACCAGGCCGGAGGCGGTGATCCCACAGCTGGACCAACTGCTGGCACCTTATGGCGGCACGGGCGCCTATGCCCGCGCCGTGCAGGTGTCGAACTGGTTCCTCACCAACGAGATCGCCCAGCAGAAGACCATGTCCCGGCTGATGCCGACGATCTTTCTCGCCGTCGCCGCCTTTCTCACCAACATGGTGATGGCCCGGCTGATCGCGACCGAGCGGCGCGAGATCGGCCTGCTCAAGGCGTTTGGCTACGGCAACTGGGAGATCGGCTGGCATTACATGAAGATGGTGCTGGCATTCAGCGCGATCGGCATTGTCCTCGGCGCGGCGATCGGCGCGGCGATCGGTGGCTGGAATACCAGGCTCTATGCCGAATTCTTCCGTTTTCCGTTCCTGCTGTACCGGCCGGGTCCAGAGAGCTTCGTCACCGCCGCGCTGATCAGCCTCGCAGCATCGCTCGCCGGCGGCATCGGCGCGGTTCGGCAGGCGGTCAGCCTGCCGCCAGCAACCGCGATGCAGCAAGCCGCACCTCCTGTCTATCGCCGCGGCTGGCTCTCCCGTACCGCATTTGCCCGGGCGCTGGACGGACCCTCCCGCATGATCTTCCGCCGCCTGCTGCGCTGCGCCGGTCCGCGCCTTTCTCGCCAGCGCGGGCATTGCCATGTCGGTAGGTGTCCTTGTCGTGGCGCTGCAATGGATGAACTCGATCCATTCCCCTGGTCGAGCACCTATTACGTCCGGGGCCAGCATCAGGACGCGACGATTTCCTTTGCCGATCTACAGCCCAACACCATGATCGGCGCCGTCCAGCGCCTTCCCGGCGTGCTGGCGGCCGAGCCGTTCCGCGTCGTGCCCGCACGGTTCGTAAGCGGGGCACGGGACGAACGCGAGGCTGTCATGGGTGTACCCGCAGGCGCCGGGTTGAGCCCCGTCTATGATATCGATGCCGGGCCGATCGACGTGCCGCAGGATGGTCTGCTGCTGTCGCGCACGCTCGCCAGCCTGCTGAACGTGCGGATCGGCGATCCGGTCACGGTGGATCTTCTCGAAGGCCGGAGGCTGAGCGTGACCCTGCCGGTCACGCGAATCTTCGACACCTATATCGGCAAGCCTGCCTTCATGAATCTCGCGGCGCTCAACCGGCTGATGCGCGACGGGCGCGTACTGACCGGCCTCCATGTCACGATCGATGCACCGGCCCGCGCAGCATTTCTCGCACGGCTCAAAACCCTTCCCAACATCGCCGCGATCCAGTTCCGCAGTGCCGCGATCGAGATGTTCTACGCCACGATGGGCGAGACGATATTCATTTTCATCGGCTTTTTTGTTTCCTTCGCATCGGCGCTTTCGGTCGGCGTGATCTACAATTCCATCCGCATCGCACTCTCCGAACGGGCGCGCGAACTGGCGACGCTCCGTGTCCTTGGCTTCAGCCGCTCGGAAGTCGCCTACATTTTGCTCGGCGAGATCGGCATTCTCACCTGGCTGGCGATCCCGCTTGGCTGCGCCATTGGCGCCGGTCTGGCCTGGTATATGACCAGCGCCTTCGAGACCGAATTGTTCCGTGTGCCGCTCGTGATCCACGATGCGACCTATGGCAAGGCCGCGCTGATCACACTGGCGACCGCGCTCGCCTGCGCCGCGGTGCTGCGCCGGCGGCTTGACCGGCTGGATATGATCGCCGTGCTGAAAACCCGGGAGTAATGCTGAAATGAGTGTCATAGGACGCAGACTGATAATCTGGGGCGTGCTTGTGGCGTTACTTGCCGCAGGCATCGGCTACAGTTTCCTGCCTCGTCCGGTGCCGGTCGATCTTGCAACAGTGCGGAAGACCCTCCTGCGCGTCACGATTAACGACGACGGCACAACACGCGTGCGCGATGTGTACACGCTCTATGCCCCGCTGACCGGGAACGTCCTGCGCATATCGGCCGATCCGGGCGATCCGGTGGAAGCCGGCCGCACCGAACTAGCGCGGATCGAACCGGCGCCGCCGGCGATGCTCGATCTTCGCACCGAGGCCGAGCGCCAGGCGGCAGTCAACGCCGCGCAGGCCGCGCAAACTTTGGCCGCGGCCGATGTGTCGCGGGCCAAAGCAAGCCTCGCTTACGCCACCACCGAGCGTGACCGCGCCCGGAAACTCATCTCGAGCCGGACGATTTCGCAACGCACTCTGGATGACGCCGAACGCGCCTGGAGCGTGGCTCAGGCCGACCTCGCCTCAGCCCAGGCGGCGCTCGACATGCGCACCCATGAACTCGCCGTGGCCCGCTCCCGGCTGCTGCCGCGCGGCCCTGAATCCGCGCCGCAGGCCAGTACCGAAGCCGTCACTGTTACCGCGCCGGTCAGCGGCGTCGTGCTGCGGGTCATCCGGCGCAGCGCCGGTATCGTCGAGGCAGGCACACCGCTGCTCGATATCGGCGATCCACGCAATCTGGAGGTCGTCGCCGATCCCCTCTCGGATGATGCCGTAAAAATGTATGTGGGCCAGAAGGCGTTGATCACGGGCTGGGGCGGGCCCGACCTCGATGCCGTCGTGCGGCGGGTCGATCCGGTCGGGCAGATGAAGGTTTCCGCGCTCGGGATCGAGGAGCAGCGGGTCAATATCGTGCTGGACTTCACCGATCCGCCATCCGCGTGGCAGAAGCTCGGCGATGGCTATCGCGTTGATGTGCGCGTGATCCTGTTCCAGGGTGACGTGTTGCAGGTGCCGGCCGGTGCGCTTTTCCGCGATGGCGATGGCTGGGCGGTCTATCTCGACGATCATGGAAAGGCGCGGCTGCGTCAGGTCGAAATCGGTGAGCGGAACAGTTTCGCCGCGGAGGTTCGCAGCGGGCTCACAGCCGGCCAGCGCGTCGTGCTCTACCCGAACGACCGCATCAAAAACGGTGTCGCGATCGCGGTGCAATAGAGCGCGATCCGTTCAGACACGCAGCGCGCTGCGGTCCCTGTCCCCAGGTCATCATCGGTGTTGGCCTATCGGCTTAATCGTCTCTCCATAATGGCGACCGCGCTATAAAATGCCGCCGCAACGGCGACGGCGACGAATGCAACGGACCAGATCATGCCGTAATCAAGCATCCCACGGGATTGGTCGAGCAAGCCGCCCAGCCCGTCTCCGGTGGCCATCCATTCCGCGATCATCACGCCGAGCATGGCGCGTGGCGCTGCCAGACGCGCGGCGGCCAGGCTGTGCGGCAGGGCGGCGGGTATCGCCACAAGGAAAAGCCGCTTGATGGGACCAGCGCCGTAGCTGCGCACAACATCGAAAGCAACCGCCGGCACTTCGGCCAGCCCCTGCGAGATTGTGACAAATGCCGGGAAGAAGGTGACGGATATGGTGATCGCGATGGTCGCGGCCAACCCGCGGCCGAGCAGCAGAACGATGAGCGGCGTGAGCGCGACCAGCGGCATGGTTTGTGAAACAAGCGCAACCGGCATGAAGCTACGGACCAGCCATGGGGCCAGCACGCCCGTAACGGCAAGCGCAAAGGCGAACAGGATGCCAAGTCCAAGCCCGAGGAACGCATGGGGCAGCGTGACGGCAAGCGCCGCGGCGAGTGCGGCGCGTGAAATCTGCGGCACCATTGGCCAGGAAAAGATAGTCAAAAATACCGGCGGGCGTTTTTGCGATGATGGGAGACAACCCGGCGCCGGCCAGCAATCCCCACCAGACCGCGAAGGGGATCAGCACGATCAGCAAAAGCTTCAAAACATAGCGTACACTAAGGGACTCGTGGCCAATGGGCGCGGCCCCCGGTGCCAGCGTTGCGGGAACCGCGCCGCTGGTCGCGAGCCGTGCCACCACCCAGGTCGCGAAATACGCCGTCCCCGCCAGGGCGGTGGCCGCCAGACCGATGCCCCAGAGCCGCACCGGATCCGCGCGGCCCATCGATCCGAGCAGGAAACTCCCAAGCCCCCATCGTAAACCGCTGCCAAATTCACCCAGAATGGCGCCGAGCACGGCGTTTGGTGCCGCGATGCGCATGCCTGCGAGGATGGTCGGCAGGCCGGCGCGTAGCCGTACCCACCGCATTACCGAGGCAGCGCCGCCGCCATAGGCATGGACCACATCGACCATCCGCGCATCCGCGCCACGCAGGCCAAGCACGGCAGCGACGAGACTGGGGTAGTAGACCGTAAGCGCTGCCAGAACCACGCGTTCGGTATTTGCGTCGAGCAAGATCAGCAGCACCGGAACAACGGCGATCGGCGGCACGGAGAAAATCGCGATGTTGACCCCTGATGTCCAACCTTCCAGCCTGGGCCAGCGGAGTATCAGCATGGCAACGGTGAGTGCGGCGATGTTGCCATAGAGAAAGCCAAGGGCGGCGGCCTGAGCGGTAGCCCAGATATGCGGCCAATATTCCGCCCGGTCGGCGAACATTCGGAGCAGCACGGTGGAGGGCGCAGGCAATACGCCTTGCGCGACCCACCCGTTGAGACCAGCGGCCTCCCATAGAATCAGGACCAGGCCGATGCCGGCCGCCGTGCCATGCCGTGAGAGCTGTCTCAAGGGATTTCCAGAAGACCGCTGAGTTTATCGACCAGCTTGTGAAATTCCGGGCTGCGGGTGAGCGCGCGCTCGCGCGGCCGGGCAAACGGAATATCCAGCGTCTCGGCGATCCGCCCTGGGCTCGCCTGCATCACCACCACGCGGTCGGCCAGAAACACCGCCTCCTCGATATCGTGCGTGACGAGCACGGTGGTGGCCGGCCGCTCCATCCAGAT
The DNA here is from genome assembly GCA_963740445.1 of uncultured Alphaproteobacteria bacterium. GTDB lineage: Bacteria > Pseudomonadota > Alphaproteobacteria > Acetobacterales > Acetobacteraceae > Acidocella. The sequence goes on along the minus strand of CAVUED010000007.1, from coordinate 16,765 downwards.
GCGCTGCAGCTCCAGATTCATGCTCCGGCGTAATATTTCATCGAGCGCGCCAAACGGCTCATCGAGCAGAAGCAGCGACGGGCCGGTGACCAGCGCGCGCGCGATCGAAGCCCGTTGCCGCATGCCGCCCGACAATTGCGCCGGCAAGGCGCCCGCGAAACCGGACAATCCGACCAGTTGGATCAACGCATCGACACGCGCCCGCCAGTCAGCCGGACGCCGGCCCAGCACATCGAACGGCAACGCAATATTGCGCCAGACATTGCGCCAGGGCAGCAGAGCCGCATCCTGAAACGCGATCCCAAGAGCCCCGGCGCGGCGCAGCGCATCGGGCGTCGAGCCGCCGACCAGAACGGTGCCGCCGCTCGGCGTTTCCAGCCCGGCAATAATCCGCAGCAGCGTTGATTTCCCGCAGCCCGACGGCCCGATCAACGCCGTGAACGAGCCGCCGCGACAGTCAAGCGAAACATCCTGGAGGGCGGCAACCTGCCGCCCCGCCACGCTGAAACGCTTGTTCAGGCCCGAAATTCCGATCTCGGGCTGCTCCAAAATCATACCTCCGCGAGTAGCGAGGTATCGAAATATTCCCGCTTCGCCTTGATGCCGATCGATTCGAGCGCCTTGATGTTGGCTGCTATGTCTGCCTCCGTCATGGCGTAGATGCCCTTTGGTGTATCGATCAGCGGCTTGTCGGCGGTGTTGGTATATACATCGTTGGCGGTAGTGCGCCCGGTGCCCTGGAAATAGCTGTTGGCGAATTTCGGCGGGTAGGCGGCAGGGTCCTTGAAATTCTCCTGCCAGCCGGCGCGGCTCGCACGCAGAAATTTCACCAACGCGGCGCGCTTCGTTTTTAACGTATCGAGCGTCACGACCACCGTGTCGTTATATATCGTAAATCCGTAGTCATAGAGCAGGAATGAAGCAGGCTCGACACCAGCTTGCTTGATGGTAAACGGCACGTCGGTCGCGAAATCGATCGTCGCGTCCACCTCGCCTTTTATCAGCGGCGTCGGGTCGTATTCATAAGGCACAATCTTCACGCTCGACGGATCAATACCGTTCATTTTGAACATGGCATTGACCGAAAGCGTATTGACCGGCGGCACGGCGAGAATCTTGCCGACAAGGTCGGCAGGCTTATTGATGTTGGATTTCGCGAGGCTGATGACCCCCAGCGGATTCTTCTGATACTGCGCGCCGATGATGCGAAACTGCGCGCCGGAATCGGTAATGGCCTTGATCGTGGTGTCCGGCGTGGTCAGCGCGATATCGGCCTTGCCCGCCAGCAGCGTGCTTTCGGGAATCACGTCCGGGCCGCCAGGAATATAATTCAGCGACAGGCCGGCTTTGTCGTAAAGCTTGCTGTCCATGGCCACGAAATAGCCCAGGAACTCGGCATCATTCACCCAGGAGGCTTGCAGCGACAGCGGCGTGGCCGCGAATGCGTTTCTGGTCCCGAGCAAAGCGGGAGCGGCGAGAGCGGCTTTGATGATGGTGCGGCGCGTCGTGGTCATTGGTTGTTCCTTTTCGATTAAGATGCGGCGAGGCCGCGCATGGCTTGCAATTCTTTGAGCGGAGGTGTCGTGGCGATGGTTTTTTCATCCAGCAATTGCCAACTGACCCCACGTGGCCTGGTATGCGTGCGCTTTACTTTATGCAGTGCGGATGGAGTGGCGATGTAGTCCACGATGATATCGGTGGGCGACGGGATAAGTTTGTCCTCCACCACCTGCACGTCATGCACGATCGCGACGACCGGCGAGGCTTCATCGACAATGCCGATATCGGTGAACATGCCCCATTCCAGGTCGAAAAACCCATGGCCCTTGCCGAAGCGCACACCTTCCAGCGAGACCGCCGAGGCGCCGGTCACCAGAAAATCGAATTTCCCCCGCGCGCCGATCTCCGCCAGAGTCACCTGCCGGCCGAAATGTTCAAGTCCGTCGAGCCAGGCCGCGAAAAGCTCCTGGCCGGGCGGAATTTTCTCGGGCTCCAGCAGAAAAAAACCACGAAAAATACCGTAGCTCGAGACCACCAGCGTCACACCAGCCTGCAGCAGCCGGCGGCGCAATTCCACCAGGCAGTTATCCGGTGTGACGAAGGCGTATTTTCCGGCAGCAACGAAAGGCAGCGCCATGATCCGGTCGGTGGCCTCGGCGCTGTTCTGGAAGTCAGGTATCACCTCGGAGAAGGTGAGGTGAAACCGCGAATCCGGCAACGCGACGGCGGTCAGGCGCGACCAGATTTTTTGCCGGATAATGCTGGCGGGTGTCATGAGAACTCCTTAGGGTTGTTTTGAATTGAGCAAGGACTGTGCCAAGTTCAGCGCGCGGAAAAAACGCATATGAAACGTGCGTTTCATATGCTACAGAGAATTATGAAACGTTTCATATGGTTGTCGCTTGAGCAATTCCGCCCATAAATTCACCGCCAAGGCTATTTTACGGGCAGTTCAATGCCGACCCGTCTGAGCCTGCGAATACAGGACTGCCTGCCGCAGCTCTCGGCCAGCGAGCGGAGCCTGGCAAATTTGCTGTTGGAGCGGGAAGACGATGTGCTGTCCCATTCGGCGGCGGAGTTGGCGCGGCTTTGCGGTGTCTCGAAAGCCACCGCAACGCGTTTTTTCCGGCATCTCGGCTACCAGGACTTTACCGAGGTGCGGTTGCAGGCACGCGAGGAGCGCAACCGGATCGCCCCCGACCATCGCGAGCGCGCACCCGTCGCACTGCCGGCGCCAGAGACCGGGGTCGATGCCTATGTCCGGCTGGAGGCGGAAAATGTCACGCGCTCCCTGGAGCTGATCCGCGCCGACGACCTTGCCCAGGCGGCGGCCGCCATAGCGGAGGCGACGACCGTCTGGCTGCTGGGCGGGACGGCCGAACAGGGGCTGGCACGGCATCTGCGTCTGGTGCTGGCGCGCCATCGCGGCAATGTCCGGCTGCTGGTCGAGGGCGACGGGCTGGCGGAAGACCTCGCCATGGTCGGGCCGCGCGATGCGGTGCTCGTCATCTCGACGCGGCCGCGGCCGCGCAGCTTCGACCGGGTCATCTCCTATCTCAAAACCACACGCACACGGATCGTGCATCTAACCGCCCCCGACTCAGCCGCCTGGGCCCGGCGCAGCGGCGCGTTTGTGCTCCCCTGCCGCACCGGCAGCCGCTTCGCGCAAAAATCGTACACCAGCTTCCTGAGTGTCGGGCAGATATTGATCGCCGTAATGGCGCAGCGCCTCGGCCTGCCGGCGCAGCGGCGAATTGATCTGATCGGGGAAATTCATGAAGAAATCGGCGATTTAGAGGATTAATGAACACATGGTGGACAATACCAGCCATTCCCTGCCAATATCCGGCATGACGCCCACCGCCGTGAAGCCGGGATTTCTTGAGCACTGCATAGACCAGGCTTTGGGGCGAGAGCCAGCCGATCTGGTCATCAAGAACACGCGCTTCTTCAACCTCATCACAGGTGAGATCGCGGAGGGCGACATTGCGATCACCGGAGACCGGATCACCGGCACCTATGAATCCTATCGCGGCAAACGTGAGATCGACGGGCGCGGCCTTATTGCCGTGCCCGGATTTATCGACACCCATGTCCATTGCGAATCCACGCTGATCACACCAGCGGAGTTCGACCGATGCGTGCTGCCCTATGGCACCACGACGGCGATCTGCGACCCGCACGAAATCTGTAATGTTCTTGGCACGGCGGGGCTGAACTATTTCGTCGAAAGCGCTGCCGCCACGGCGATGGATCTGCGGGTTCAGCTTTCCTCCTGCGTGCCGGCCTCTCCGCTGGAAACCTCGGGAGCGGAGCTTCTTGCCGCCGATCTTTTGCCCTTCAAGTCTCATCCAAAAGTTATTGGCCTCGCGGAGTTCATGAATTTTCCTGGTGTTTTCGCAAAGTCGCCGGATGTCATGGATAAGCTCTACGCGTTTCAGGGCGAACAGATAGACGGCCACGCGCCGCTGGTGTCCGGGCGTGAGCTGAATGCCTATCTCGCCTGCGGCATCCGCAACTGCCATGAAACGACCTCGCTCAGCGAAGCGCGGGAAAAACTGCGCAAGGGGATGCAACTTCTCATTCGCGAAGGATCGGTCGCCAAGGATGTAAAAACCTTAAGCCCTGCGCTTACGGCGGAGACCTCGCTGCTTTGCGGCTTCTGCACCGATGACCGCAACCCGCTCGATATTTTCGAGGAAGGCCATATAAATTTTCTGATCCGCACGGCCATTAAAAATGGCGTTCCCATGCTGCACGCCTACCGCGCCGCCAGTTTTTCCGCCGCTCAGGGTTTTGGCCTGCGGGATCGCGAACTCGTTGCGCCGGCAAGCGGGCCGATATCGTTCTGTTGGAAGATCTCGAACACTGCGCCGTGAAATCGGTGATCAGCGCTGGCCAACTCGTGGAAGAGATCAACTTTTCCGCCCGCCGCGGACCGGCGCCGATCGGCCTTGCCAGCATGAAGCTCGATCCCGTCGAGCCTAAGGATTTCATCACGCCGGCGAGTGGCCCCACAGGTCCCGTCATTGGTATCGATCCCGGAAAAATCGTGACCCAGCACCTCACGATGAGTCTGCCTTACAGGAATGGCGTGCGGCGGGTGGACCTCGACAATGACGTGCTCAAAGTCGCCGTGCTGGCCCGCCACGGCAAAAACCGCAACATCGGCAGAGGTTTTGTAAAGGGCTTCGGGTTTAAAAACGGCGCGCTTGCCTCGTCCGTGGGGCATGACAGTCATAATGTCTGCGTGGTCGGCACGGATGATAAATCCATGGCCCGCGCGGTAAACCGGATTATCGAACTCGGTGGCGGCTTCGTCGCTGTTTCAAATGGCACGATTGTGGGTGAAATCGCTCTGCCGATGGCGGGTCTGATTTCGCTCAAATCCTTTCCGGAGGTTCGCGAAGAGCTCACATTGTTACGCAAGGCCACCACCGCCATGGGCTGCAAGCTCGCTGAGCCATTCCTGCAACTGGCGTTCCTTCCCTTGCCGGTTATTCCGCACCTCAAAATTACCGACATGGGACTAGTCGATGCAGACCGGTTTGAACTGATCTCCTGACAGCCGGCTCGTCTGTTAATCAGCTCCGGGCAACCCTATGATCTGAACGCACGGGATACGAAAATATAACCAAGACCGGTGGTAAGAAAATTTATTCCTAAAAGAATGCCAAGAACGATCAGGGAAATCGCTGGCCATCCAATTGCAATCAGAATGGCCATAACGGCGCTGGCAATGCCAGAGATCAGCATGCTAATCCAACCAGACAGCGGATACATTTCGAAAGCAAAAAAGAGGTCGAACGCGCCCTGAAATACAAAGATTACCCCGACAATAAGCGTGAGAGCAACGGCGCCGGCAAGCGGATTGACGAGCAGGAATAGCCCTGCCGCAACAGAAAGAAGACCGAGGAGAATTGCCCCGAAGAATGGGCCCGTTCCGCGGATGGAAAATGCGCCAAAAAGTAGCAACGCGCCAGAGATTAAGAATACCCACCCTACCAGAACAGCCGCAACGAGCGTAGAGATGATCGGAAAGGCAATCGCGGCAATGCCCAAAACCACCATTGCCAATCCTAGCCAGAAAAGCCTGCCTGAAAACATCCGCAACCGGCTGTGAAACGGACTCTCAGCAAATGAACGATTTTGCACTGCTTTTTCCTCCGATCGAAAACCCCAGGTGATGAACGACCCATTGGTCACACAACACATGTGGTAATGCATTGATCATTGATCAATGAGCCACCGAGGCGCAGCCAGCCGTGGATGAGCACGGAAGTGGGACCTCGGGATAGAGGCGATTCAGATTTTAAGATGAACCATAACTGGTTCATCTTAAAATCATCGTACTCTAAGGAAATTTCTTCCGGGTATAACGATAGGCCACCCAATAAAACCCCAGATACAGAATTGGAATAAAAACGATCAGACCTTCCAAGCCACCAAGCATCGTCAGCTCCCGCTCTCTGTTTCGCCCAACTGGGTTTCAAACAAAACGCCCCCAGCAACCGCAATAAGAATAATCATGGTCGTGCCAACCAGCCAGGCAAAATACCAGGGGCCGTAGTCACCGCAGACAACCGCCAGCCCCATGGCAAAAGCCACAATGGCCGCGAGGCCCGCAAATTTAAAAAGGGTTTTCATCGCGAACTCCTAGTAGCTGTGCGGGTCGTTTGCGACGACCTCAGGTTTGACTTTCCCCCGCATCACGTAAAAGGCCCATGATGTATAGGTGATAATGATCGGCACGAAAACCGCGGCGAAGAACAGCATCCAGCTAAGGTTATAAACACTGCCCGTGGAATTCCAGACCGTAAGGCTCTGGCTCGGGTTCGTGGACGAAGGCATGAGAAAGGGAAACATCCCGGCTCCAACCGTGCTGATGGTGCCGATCCAGGCCAGAACCCCAAGCCACCAGGCCACCACCTTCAGGTTCAGGCGCAAAGCGGCCGTACCAGCGATCATCCCCAGGAAACCCACCGCCGGGGCCAGCCACAAAACTGGATAGTCACGGTAGTTATTCAGCCAGGCGCCTGCCTGCATCGCCACCCCCGGCCCCGAAAGCGGGGTCGCCGCCATGCCGGGGTCCACCGGGGCGGTGAACACAAAGCCGTTTAGATGCGAGACCCAGACCCCGCCAACGGCGAACAGAACTGTCGCAACCACCCCGCCCAGACTCGCGTAGTTGCGGGCACGGCTGTAGATCGGCTCCACCCCACGCAGCATGAGGAAGGTCCCTCCCTGATAGATGCTCAGGGCAAGCGCCATTACGCCGCACATGATGGCAAACGGGTTCAGCAGATAGCTGACGAAGGACTCATCCTGGTAATACTGGCCATCCCAGCCATAATGAAACCCGACACCTTCAAGAACATTGCCGAAGGCCGCGCCGTAGATGATCATTGGCAACGCGCCGGAGATCAGGAAGGCCCAGTCCCAGGTTTCCCGCCAGCGGCTGGCATCGACCTTGGAACGGTATTCGAAGGCCACGGGGCGCATGATCATGCTGAACAACAGCAGGATCATCACCACGTAAAACACCGAGAACGAGGTCGCATAGAGCGTCGGGAAGGCGGCGAAGATCGCGCCGCCGCCGAGGATGAACCACACCTGATTGCCATCCCAGTGCGGGCCAATCATGTTGAGCGCGCTGCGGCGCTCCGCGTCGGTTTTACCGACGAAACGGAGCAGCGTGCCAATCCCCATGTCCATGCCAACCATCACCGCCAAGCCAGTGAGCAGAACCCCCAGCAAAATAGCCCAGATAACCTTGAGAACGACGTAGATTTCCATATGTGAGTCTCCTGTTGGCTCTGCTCTATTCCCAAGACTTGGCGGCAAAACCAGGTTTGGCGAAGATTGGCGTTGCCCCACCTTGGCCCGTGGATGGGGCTACATGATCGTGGGTGTGGGTCTCCGGACCCAGGCGGGCGAATTTGAACATCAGATACAGCTCCGCCGCGATAAACAGGCTGTAGAGCAGGGCAAAGCCAACGAGCGAGAAGACCATATAGCCAACATTATGGCTGGAGGCGGACTGGAAGGTCGGCAGCCAGCCAAACACAGTCCAGGGCTGGCGCCCGGCTTCCGCCGTGATCCAGCCGAACTCGGTTGCCAGTATCGGCAACGGGATCGACCACATGCACAACTTGAGCAGAATGGGATGCTTTTCCAACCGATTCTTCAGGCTATAGTAAGCGGCGAAGGCAAAGATCGCGACAAAGTAGAACCCCAGGAACATCATGATCCGGAACGACCAGAAGGTCACGAAGACATTCGGCACGATGTCGCGTTCGGTCTGGTTCAGCACCGCCGGCATGTCGGCCGGCGTAATCGCGGTAAGATCCTGGTCTGGGGCGAATTTCTGCGCGAGGAAGCCATAGCCCATATCGGCTTCATTCTGCTTGAAGGTCGTCAAAGCCACCGGGTCATGCGTCGCGGCATATTGTTGCAGCGCGTTGATCGCCTTGATGCCGTTGAGGATTTTTGGCTTCGCCGCGGCCTCTAGATCGAGAAGACCCGGAATCGGCTTGGTGAACGAATGCGTGATCAGCGGCGTCAGCACATAGGGAATACCGATTTCAAACGAATTGCTCTGGGTTTTGTCATTCGGCAACGCCGCCAGCAGCCATGGCGCGGCGGGCGAGGTCGTGGTGTGCCACAGGCCCTCAATCGCCGCGATTTTTGTCGGTTGCAAAAGATCGTCCAACCGTCCCAGCGCATCGCCCAGCGTCACCACGGCCAGCGTCGAGATGAGGCCGAACACCGAGGCCATGCGGATGGAACGTGCCGCGAATTCCTTGTGCCGGTTGGTGAGCAGGTAATAGGCGCTGATACCCATGATGAACATCGCCCCGGCGACGAAGCCGGCGATGGAGGTATGCACGAATTTCGCCTGCGCATCCTGGCTGAACACGAGCTTAATAAAGCTGTTGAACTGCATGCGCATCGTGTCCGGATTGAAGCTGGCACCTTCCGGGTCCTGCATGAAGCCATTGGCGATGAGAATCCATAACGCCGAAAGATTGGAGCCCAGCGCAACCAGATAGGTTACGGCCAGATGCGCCGGCTTGCTCAAACGGTCCCAACCGAAGAACATAAGGCCGACAAAGGTCAACTCCATAAAAAAGGCCATCAAACCTTCGATGGCCAGGGGCGTGCCGAACACATCGCCGACATAATGGGAAAACATCGACCAGTTGGTGCCAAACTCAAACTCCATGGTCAGGCCGGTGGCCACGCCGATGGCAAAATTGATGCCAAACAGCTTGCCCCAGAACAGGGTCATTTCCTTGTACACCTGCTTGCCAGTGATGACGTAGGTGGTCTCCATTGCCGCCAGCAGCATGGTGAGCCCAAGCGTCAACGGTACGAAAAGAAAATGGTATAGCGCCGTCAAAGCAAATTGCAGGCGAGACAAATCTACGACGGTAGGATCTATAAGCGGTATCATGAAGGCTCCTGCTGACAACCGGTTTAGGCGAACGACCAAAAGTCATTATACGCGCCCCTCGGAGGAATAAGGTTGATCTATGTCAAAACACGGCACGAATAATGGACAACGGTTAACAATGGCTGGGAGCCGCAACTTTTCCGCCTTTTAGGGTATAAACGGCATCCATGGCGGCAAGCCCGGCCCGGCGATGTGTAATGTAAAGCACTGTTTTACCAGCCATAACCGGCTGCAGGTCGCGCAGGAGGTCACGTTCGGTCACAGTGTCCAGCCCCTCGGTAGGTTCGTCAAGAATTAGCCACGGCGTAGCCTTCAGGACCGCGCGGGCGATCGCCACCCGGCGCGCCTGGCCGCCGGAAAGCCTCACTCCGGCCTCTCCAACGATCGTATCAAGCCCCGCTTGCTGCGCCCTGACAAAACCGGCGAGCTGCGCCACCTCCAGCGCATGCCATAATTCGTCCTCTCCCGCATTTCCCTTGGCCAGCAATAAATTGTCGCGGATGCTCGTGTGGAACAGATAGCTGCGCTGGGACACCACACTGACATAGGCGGCGATATCTTCCGCATGAAAGTCGCGCAGATCGAACCCGCCAAACTTCACGGTGCCCGCCTGATATTCGTTAAACCGGAGCAGGACATTGATCAGGCTGGTCTTTCCGGCGCCGGTGCCGCCCATAACCGCGACATGGGTACCCTGTTTTATGTGCAAATCCAGGCCGTTCAAGGCCCAGCCGGCATCCGGCGCATAGCGCAGACACACCCCGCGCAGATCGAGGTCGAAATTGTCCGGTCTCGGCGAGGGACGCGATGGCGGCGCTATCGCCGGCTTGCTGTCCGCGAGTTGAAAAATGCGCCTCGCCGCCGTGCGGATCTGCCCCATAAACTGGAATGCCCCGGGCAATGGCGCCACAGCCTCGAACGCGGCCAGGCTGCCCAGGGCCAGCATCGGCAGTTCCGCCGCGGTCAGTCGCCCCGCGCCAAGCGCCCTGGTGGCGGCGATGACGACAAATAACAGCGTAAAATTGGTGAGCAGGCCGGCAGCGGCGGCACCCAGCCCGGTAATGCGCGCCATTTCCACCTGTCTGCCGATCAGCCGCGCGTTCAACCCGGCCACACGGGCCTGCAAGGCGGGCGCGGCGTTGTAGCTCAGCAGCTCGCCCATGCCCTGCACCGCATCGACCATTTCCGCGCGCAGGTCGGCGTTCAACCGGGTTATTTCAGCGCCCGCGGCAGCACCGCGCCACACCGCGAATACCGGCACCGCAACGCCCGTGAGCGCCAAGCCAACCGCCAGCGCCAAAGCCGCCTGCCAGGAAAAGGCGGCAAAAAACAGGACCATGGCCAGGCCAGCGATGCAGGCCACGGCAAAAGGCGTTAATACGCGCAGGTAAAACAGATTCAACGTGTCGATATCGGCGACAATGCGCGACAACAAGTCGCTGGCGCGGTAGCCCTGCAATGCCGCCGGGGCCAGGGGTTCGAGTTTTGTGTAGAACCACACACGCAACTCGGCCAGCAGGCGGAATGTCGCGTCATGCGTGACCAACCGTTCAAGATAGCGCGAAACCACGCGAACCGTCGCAAAAAACCGCACGCCCGCCGCTGGACTGAAAAAATTGAACGCATTCTGTGCGGCATAACCCGCCAGGCCGGTTATCGCGGCGCTCGTCAAAAACCACCCCGATAACGCCAGCAGGCCAAAATTTGCCAGCACGGTCACGCAGGCCAGCGCGACGCCGCCGAACATCCAGCCCCGGTAGGTGGAAAAAATCTTCAGCAGGCGGATCAGGTCGCGCATGATAAATCTTCCGCCTCTTCCCGCCCGGCGCCTTGCATCGCGGCATATAGCCCGTCCCGCTCCCGCAACTGCGCGGGCGTTCCGGTCTCGGCCACGCGGCCCGCTTCCAGCACCATAATTAAATCCGCGCGCTCGGCCATGGCCAGCCGATGCGCGATCATGATCACCGTGCGCCCGGCCGCCAGCTCCATGATGGCGTCCATCACCAGGGCCTCACTTTCCATATCCAGATTTGCGGTTGCTTCATCCAGGATCAGCAGTTTCGGGTCTTTCAAAAACGCCCGCGCCAGCGCGATGCGCTGAATCTGTCCGCCAGAGAGCCCCTGCCCGAGATCGCCGATGACCGTCTCGAAGCCGTTGGGCAGTGCCTCGATAAACTCCAGCGCCCTGGCTTTTTGCGCAGCGGCGCGCAAGGCGTCCGCATTCGCGTCCGGCCTGCCAAGCCGCAGATTTTCCGCGATGCTGCCATGGAACAGGCGCGGGTTCTGCGGCATCCATGCCAGCGTCTCCCACCAGGACTCCACCGGCACCCCTGCCAGATCGACGGCGCCGTTAATGCGCACACTGCCTTGCTGGGGCGCGACAAAGCCAAGCAACACGCGCGCCAGCGTGGTTTTTCCCGCCCCGCTAGGGCCGACCAACGCGGTGATTTTACCCGCGGGAAATGTGCAGCTCAGCCCGTCCAGCACCGGCAGGCCATTCGCGTAGGCGAAATGGAGATTTTCACACGCGATCCCGATCCCGGCGTTTTCCGGCAATACCTGCACCGCCGCCGGTGCCGCGACGGGAGCGTCCAGCAGCTCGAAAATCCGCCGCGCCGCGGCAATCGCGGTCATGCGGGCATGATAATGGGTGGAGAGCCCGCGCAAGGGCACGAAATATTCGGGCGCCAGCAGCAGCACCAGAAACGCCGGGTAGAAATTGATATGGCCGTGCAGCAGCCGCACCCCAAAGACCACCGCGACCAGGGCGATCGCCAGGCTGGAGAAAAACTCCAGCGCCGCCGAGGTGAGGAAGGCGATGCGGACCCCGGCCATCGTGGTCTTGCGGTAGTCATCGGAAATCCGCGCGACGATTTCAATTTCATCATGCGCCCGGCCAAACAGTTTCAGCGTCGTGATGCCTTGCAGTACATCGAGGAAATGCGAGCTCATCAGCAACAGCTTCTGCCATTGCCGCTGGTTGATCGCCTCCGCGCGGTAGCCGATGAACACCATGAACACCGGGATCAGCGGGCCCGTGACAAGCAGGATCAGACCGCTGATCCAGTCCAGCGGAAAAACCAGCGCCAGAATGGCCAGGGGTACGGCCACCACCAGCGCCATTTGCGGCACATAGCGGGAGAAATAGGGTTCCAGCGCTTCTACGCCCTCGATCATGGTACCGGCCAGGTCGGCGCTGTTTTCATCGGCGGCATGCACCGGGCCGCGCCGCAGAATATGGCCGAGCAGCTCCTGCCGGAGGTAGGTCTTTATCCCACCGCTGGCCTTGAAGGCCGTAATCTCACTCAGCCAGGAAAGTCCGGCGCGCAGGATAAACAACGCCGACAGCCCCCAGAGCAAAGGCGCCACCTGGCCAAGCGACTGGTGCCTGAACACCACGCCGTTGACCACCCGCGCCAGCAGCACCGCCTGGGCGATCACCAGCAGCGCGGCACTCACGCCCAGCCCGATGCTTAAATACAGCGCCCCGCGTGTGCGCCGGCCTTCGGCCATCAGCCTGGGGTCGATCCGCGTGCTCATGCGGCGGGGGAACAAACGAAAGCGGCGCGGAAATCGATCATGGGTCTTTCCTTAAACCGCATAAGCCAATGAGGCCACGCAGGGCGGAGACGGCGGTTGTTGATTTTACTCCGAAGCTGCTCGGCGATCACCCAATGGGTCGTCACCCTGCGGCCGTCGAGCAGACCAGCAGCCGCCAAGAAAACGCTGCCCCGCCTTCGCGTGCGCTTGCGCGAGCCATCTGGCCACTGGCCGGTTGACCGCCGATGCCGACGAGAACGATTTCGCGGGCATAGACAACATAGTTTCGGCCTACGCAAAGAATCGGCACACCAGGAAATACTTACCGCCCACAACCGGCACAACTGTCACTGGTGGAACCCCCAGCACGTGGGTTTCATTTGACGGTGTCCTTGCCGCAAAATTTCAAGGTTTTATGGGGCCGTAGCCAGCACCGCTGCGCTCGATCACGGCGCCGATTTCGTCCATGTCGGAGGCGGTCAATTCGAGCGTTGCAGCATCCATCCAACCATCCACCTGGGCCGGACTGCGCGCGCCCACAATCGCTGCGGTGACACCTGGCCACGCCAAAGTCCATGCCACCGCAACCGCGGCGGGCGTCGTTTTGTACCGGTTCGCGACCGCCTGGATAGCGGCGGCAACTTGCAAATTGCGCTCGAGTTTTTGGCCGGTGAATTCACCGTTGCGCGCGCGCCAGTCATTGGCGGGCAGCGAAGCCGCGCGTTCTTTGCTGAATGCGCCGCTCAACAGCCCGGCTTGCATCGGGCTGTAAACAATCACGCCCGTTTCATGCGCTTCGCACCAAACGAGCTCGGCCTCGCCCACTTCACGCTTGATCGCGGAAAATGGCGGCTGAAGCGTATCCACATGCCCGAGCGCCTCGGCCGCGCTGAGCTGCGCGACATTATGGTTGGAGAGGCCAACCGCGCGGACCTTGCCCGCAGCTTTCAGGTCAAGCAGCGTCCGCCAGTAATCCTCGAGCTTCGTGCCATCCTCGGCCGGCCAATGCATCTGGTAAAGATCGATGCGTTCGACTTTCAATCGCCGCAGGGACGCTTCAACTTCCTGGCGGATACTCGCCGGTGCCCCGATCTGCCTCGGCCCTGCTTTCGGGTTGTTCGGATCGCCGATCAACCCGCATTTGGTAAAAACGTAAGGGCGCTCGCTTTTTGGAATGGCTTGAAGTGCCGCTGCGACAATCTCTTCTGAAAGTGACCCGAAGCCGTAAATCGCGGCGGTATCAATCCAGTTAATGCCACTGGCAACCGCATGCCGGATTGCGGCGATCGAAGCGTTGTCATCCTGGCTGCCCCAGCCCACGGCCCAGTCGCCGCCAATGGCCCAAGAGCCCGAAGCCAACGCGGGTAATGTTCATGCCGGTCCGGCCTAATCGCACGGTCGGCAGGGATTTAGTGGTTTGCAGCTGCACGCTCATATCGCTGGTCCTTTTGGTGATGGGAATTGAATGCGGAAGTGGTCATTCCTATCTCAGCATTCCAATAGAATTTTCTGCTCGGATTAATCATCGACCGTGCTTAATTGCTTTTCGGAGACCCAATTGGACCTACGACAACTCGAACATTTTGTGGTCTGCGCGCCGGGGAAAAGCTCGGGCGCATTATCGAGTTTGAATGCGGTGGCCGCCATATTGCTGATGGGCATAATCGTGCGGTTACTGCGGCTTTAAAAAATGAAGATAGGCTTGAGGTTTTCCCGTCCATTGAAGCTGCAGGATTAACAGCAGTTCCCCCCCGCCGTCACCGCCAGTATCGCCATGCTCCGCGTATACGAAATGATGTGAAAGAGCGAAGAACGCGCCTTGATTTGGATCGATGTCGGACCGACGGGCGACGCATTACGAATTACACAGACTTTGGCAAGATCAGTGATCTCTCGCGGTACATAAGGATTTGTGCATGACGTTTATTGCAAAGCCCGTCGCCAGCTCGTCTGACCGGAAGCAAAGAGATAATCCGAGGGGCGAGGTTGATGGGCTGCGGCGTGCCCTGATGCTGGGTGCCGGCGCACTCGCGGCCGGATGGCAGGATGCGATTGCGGCCACACCGGCCGACAGTGACTACGGGACGTCTGGTGTCGATCGTTCATGCCGCGTTAGCGCCAAGCGGTTGGATGACCTGGTGGCCATGGCCTATCCGCTGTTCAATAAACCGACCATCCTGCCAGCCTTTGACGCAAACACGCACGGCGCACGCTTCGACGTTGACCTTCATCGCGTTGTTACCTTTACTGTGAATCCGCTGAAACCGGCGAAAAGCTCAAGATCAGCGGCCTTCTGGCGCTGCCAGTTGGAACAAGGACAGAGGTTCCTCTGGTCTCCTGGCAGCACGGCACTATTTTGTCCTTCGATCAGGTGCCGTCGAACCTGACGCTTCTGGCTGACCCTGCCCGTGAGCTGACGGATGCAGGCGGATTTGCTGGAAACGCTCTTCAATGTTCAGCGCTTTGCCGGGCAAGGTTATGCCGTCATCGCTGCGGACTATGTCGGCAAAGGGCCCTTCCGCGATGGCCACGGCGAAGCCTATGCGGTCAAGGGGGTACCGTTCGCACCTGCCTCGACATCCTGGCGGCCGGGCAGGCCGCCATGCGGAGGCTGGGCTTTTCGCCGTCGAAGCTGTTCCTGCATGGCTGGTCACAAGGCGCGCTCAATACGCAATGGCTGCATCAGGCATTGCGTATGCAGTCGCGTCCGATCGCGGGAACGGCTGTCGCCAGCCCGTTCAACGATCTCAATGAAGCTGGCGTTTCTGGGCGGGCGCTCAAACCTTCCCCCTGCCAGAGGGCGTGACGTCCTATCCGGCGCTGCCGAACTGGATATCGCTTTGCATGATCGTCACGCTGGGAAGTTATGAACTCCAGTACGGCGTGAACGATTTGATAAACGCGCTATCCGGCCCGAATACCATGATCTCGCTGTGAAGTACTGGAGGGACTACAAGCCCGACTTCGACCAGAGCAAGCCCTTCCCGACGGGTGCGGATCCCCTGGGCTTCCCCGGATTCTTCGATAGCTTCACTGACCACCCGGAACAGCGCGCTTTCTTCGGAATCGCCGCCAATCGCGCCTCCTACTGGGCGTACGACGCCCCGATCCGCTTCGAGTATGGACTTGCCGACGAGGCGATCCATCCCGCATGGTCTTCCCGCGCTGTCGGCGGGTGGCACGCTCGTGACCGGCGTACCGGTGGCGGGCGGCAGCCATCGCGGCACATTCCTCGCCGGCCTCTACGGCGACGCATCGACGCTCGACGGCTCCGAGAACGTCTTGAACTGGTTCAATAGCTTCCATTGACGCCCTTGGCGCTGCAGGCGTTACGTGCAACTCGCCACCAGGGCGGCATAGCACGGCGGGCGCCCGTTCACCCTGCCAGGACCGCTCGTCGGTGGGTCGTTACCAATGTCCCGGCTATCATCCAAGCTGAGGCTTTTGAAGCGGTGCAGTCCGGCCTTGTCCCCGTAATCCACGCCAGACTCCGCCGCGCGTCGTCTCGGTCTGAAGGGCAATCCCCCCGTTTTTAACGGGGCTTGGCAGTAGAATTCACGCGGCGAGTTTCAGTTTCTGAGCGGGTGTGATCCCGCCGATGCCCATATTGGGCCGTTCGTTATTGTACGTCCATAGCCATTGCGTGGCGTAATCCTGTGCCTCCTCTATGCTTTCGATGATATTCTGGTCCAGCCACTCATGCCGGACCGTTCGGTTGTAGCGCTCGACATAGGCATTCTGCTGCGGCTTTCCCGGCTGAATGTGGCAGATGTTGATCTTCAACTTTTCAGCCCAGGCCAGCAACTTTCCGCTAATATATTCAGGGCCATTGTCAACACGTATGCTCGCAGGCTTGCCGCGCCATTCGATGATCCGATTTCAAACTGCGGATCACGCGCTCGGCCGGCAACGAAAAATCAACCTCTATGCCCAAACCTTCACGATTGAAGTCGTCCAGCACGTTCAAAAGCCGGAACGCCCGGCCATCTCCCAGCCGGTCCGCCATGAAATCCATCGACCATGAAACATTCATGGCTTCAGGCACAGCCAGAGCGTCAGGCTTGTCGCGTTGCAGACGCCGGCGTGGCTTGATCCGCAGGTTCAGCTCCAGCTCACGGTAAATGCGATAGACGCGCTTATGGTTCCACAGCCGCCCCGAACATTGCGCAAATACAAAAAGCACAGGCCAAAGCCCCAATTCCGCTTGGCATTCGTCAGCCCCACCAGAAGATCAGCAATCTCCTCATTCTCGCCAACCAGCTTCGGCGC
>CAVUED010000006.1:0-150117 GCA_963740445.1 uncultured Alphaproteobacteria bacterium | reverse complement strand
TAAAACTCGTTGTCTGCAGATTAATCCCGGTCTTGATGATCTGGTCCGTGATATCCGCTACCGCAA
The DNA here is from genome assembly GCA_963740445.1 of uncultured Alphaproteobacteria bacterium. Classification (GTDB taxonomy): domain Bacteria; phylum Pseudomonadota; class Alphaproteobacteria; order Acetobacterales; family Acetobacteraceae; genus Acidocella. Next base: position 150,051 of record CAVUED010000006.1, on the reverse strand, counting down.
GAACCGAAGGCTGTGGCGTCAACGGTCGAGAGCTGCGTGATGCTGCCAGGCGCGACATTTACCGTAAGCGAGGCAGGCGCGGATGGTGTGCAGGCAAGCCCATCCACCACCATGTTGCTCCCGAGTGTAGCGGCGGTCAGGGCCGCAATCCCCACCATGGCGTTGCGGTTAGGATGCAGAATATCCGTATCCAGTGGGATACTTGCCATCACGATGTTACGGTCCATGAATAATCCTCAGTTGGAGATTTGCGTCCAGGCGATGCTGGAAGTGGGCAGTACCGCTGCTACAGCGGCATAGATTTCGGCATCGCTCACCGTACCGGCGAATTCCTCAGTATCGGCATAAAACATTGGCGCCTGATTATAGCCGCCTGGTCCTGTGCTGTAGCCGCCGGCATTGCGAGTCGGCGTATTGTTCGGGCGATACGCCATGAGGAAGAATTGGTAGGGAAGATTGGCGCTGCCATACCCGCCAGAGATATTGTAGCCGAGATTGACATTATAGCCCCCGGTATCCGTCGCATTCAGCGGTTCAAATATAACCGGCGCCCTGCCGGTCAGATTGATGAGCATCTGCACCAGGCTTGCCCGTGTTGCTCGCGGACTGAGTAGATTACTCCGTATCCGCGCTCTATAAGCCGCGTCCGCTTCGGTGGCGCGGCGTGGCCGGGCGTCTCCCAGATAATCGGTCGACGCAATGTCCAGAAAAATTCCAGACGCGGTCGCGATGCGGCTCTGGGACCGCACGTAGCTTAACGAAGCGTATAACCCGCTCCAGGCGCTCGCCACGGCCTGAGTAAGGCATCCAGAATAGGCGTGGTATCGGAGAACCAGCGTGCCGGCAGAACCAGCTTCAACCGCGCCAGCATGTCATTGGTATCGCCGGTCATGTTTAGGCCACCGTCACGGTGCCAGCGAGAACCACGCCGAAAAGCGGCGGCACCAAATCCATAGCACCGCCATTCAGGAGGAGGCCGGAAAGATTGTTGACGGCGCCAGAGGCTGTGTAAGCCAACTGGGCAAGCCTCGTATAGCTCAATGTGGCGCCTACCGGCAGGCTGGCAATATATGTTTCAATCACGGTGGCAACAGCGGCTATGGCGGCTGTGTGCGAAGAAGCTCCTGCGGCGGTGATAAGCGTGACCGCAACATCGGCCGGCGCGACCACAGGCCCCTGTACCGCAAAACTGGTACCGATTGGGCGGACGGCATCCACGGCCTGTTGTACGGTGCCAAGCAGGCTCGCTGGCGGATGGCCCGATCCGTCATCGACCGTCACAACAAAATTCCCCAACTGTGCGGCGCCGGTCTGGTTGATGTTTTCGTTGATCGCGTAACTCAACCCCTGCTGAATACCGGCGATGGCCGAACCTATGGCAAGATTGGTGGCGCGCGAGAGACTTGCGAGGTAATTGCCAAACCGGGCGCGGAAGGCGGCATCGCTTTCAGCGTCGACACCGCCGGTCAAAGCCCCCGCGTTGGTCACGGTGTCCACACCCGAGACAGCAGAACTCAAGCAACGCGATGGCGCCCGGCTGCACATTCCCGGCACTGCCGGCAACACTTGCCGCCACAGCCACGTTAAGGCTGGCGACGCCGGCCGCCAGTGTATAGCCGCTAGCCGCTGCGCTATAGGCGGCATTGGCAGGATCAGCGACCACAATAAACCCCTGCGTGTTGGCCGCGGTGGAAACACCGGTCCCAAGCGGAATGAACGCCGCTATACTGGGAGTGAAACGCGCGAACGTAACCTGGCCGGTTGCTGCCACCGCGGCAAGGCGCAAAATCCGAAATCCGCGCCAAAACTGTCACAATCCGCGCCCAGGCTGGTTGCCAGCCGCGTCGTCGCCAATACTTGCACGATGAGCCATTGCAGCCAGAGCGCGATTGAGGCGTTGGCCTCCAGAATCGCGCGCAACACGGAACCAACGGTCAAATCCAGCAGGCTTTGCGCAGCGCCTTGCACAGAGGCAGCCATTCCCTCCACCAACGTGGAGAAATTTTGCAGCGATAATTTCATAAAAACCTACAGAGTGAATGTGAGGAGGGCGGTCTGTCCGCTCAAAGCGTCCGCGTAGCTCAATGACAACATCACCATGCCATCATCGCCGACCGTCGTATTGATCGCCGGTGCAGGGGTCAGCGCCACCGTTGCTTCCAATAACATCTGCGCGCGCGCCACACCGGTGATAGAAGCCGGTGCACCAGGCTGGCCAATGAACTGCCCAAGCCCGGCACCGTAGCTAAGTTGCCAAATGTAATCGCCGGGATTGGTGAGCAGGCGCAGCAGCACACGCTGCTGGGTAAGTGCCGCACCATCCGTCAGCAGCAAGTCACCGGTTGGGCCTACAGATAAATCTCCGCCAAATTGCAAAGCAAGGTCCGCCATTACACGGTCACTGAAGGCAGGCCGAACTCACCACCCTGTGGGTCCGCGTGGGTATGCGTGTCATATACGTTACGCAAGGCAGCAACCGTGCCATGTGCGCCATTCTGGTCGGAGATATCACCGCTCACAACCAGGTTGCCGGTTACATTTACGACCGGTGCCTGTAGCGCAATCGTTCCGTCATTATGCAATTTCAGGAAACTCCCGCTCTGGTGTCTTAACCATAGTTCGCCAGCCGGTGCGGCCATCGGCTTATCCACGGCCGACCAGACCGCCCCAATAATCACGCCCTGTTCGGCATCACCTTCCTGCGCGATCACAAGCACCTGGGCACCTGGATTAAGCGGTGCCGCCAGCCCCCACCCAGCACCGACCCAGGGGGAGAGGATCGGCAGCCAGCCACTCAGCACATTCTCAGGCTGGATGAGCACCCTGGCCGCATAGGCCGTGGGGTCAAAGCTTGAGACCAGGCCGAAGCGCGCCACGCCCGTAAGTCCGTCCAGGCCCCCAGCATGGGCCTTCACCAAGTTCCAGAACTGATCCATGCTTATCCTTTAAGTCGCGGCGTAGGCGCGGACTGTTTGCGTGAAGCCTGACCGTCCCCGCAACGCCCTAAGCATTGCGAAAACCGTATATGTTTGATCGAGCGGGGAATCGGTCCCGGTCAGCACCAATTGGTCTCCTGGAGCCAACGTAACATCGGCCGGCATCGTGCCGGCCAAAATCGTGCCGTGTTGTCCAAGCGTCGCGAGATGGTTCGTTGCGACTCTCTGAGCCTGCGCTGTCGTGAGGTTCGGCCTGATGATCGTCGTCCCCATTCCCGTGCCTTCGGCTTCGCACACCACGGCCTTGTTTCGGGTGTTCCAGGATCTCACGGTAGCTGCCGTCGGCAATGTGGTCGCCATATCGAGCGTCAGATCCACGAAATTCCGGGGCGTAACAAATACCGGCGAACTCGATGATGATGGTCCAAAATTAAGCGTGGTTCCTACGACCGATAATCCAAAGTTCTCCGCTTGTGCCAGTGCTGCTAATAAATTCCACTCGGTTGTCGTGCGTGAGTTAAGTCCCAGCGCGGTGCGCGTGTGATCCAACTCATAGTACTGACCGACCGGCGTCGTCGTCACGGCCGCATTAGCGGTCAGTCCATGACGTGATGCGATCGTCGTGGCAATCTGGCTCGCTGTCTGGTTCGCAAACGTCTCGGATATTTCTGTATCGATCAACCTTGCCGACAAATCGCGCCCGGTCAGCGTCGCCATATTCTCCAGAAAGTCAATCCGGATATTGTCGATCTGCCCGGTCAGCAGCGTCACATAACCAAGGCCATCTAGCGCTGCCTCGATCGTGATGGTCTGCATCCCCAATGCACTAAAATAGGCCCTGGTGGTAAATGGCGCGGCACCGATGGCGCAGCCGACCCGAAACCTGTCAGCGGCAAAATAAGCGACTGATTCAATTTCGAGCGAAACCGCACCCGGCACCGGCACCCCGCCGATACTCAGGCGCAACCGGGGTTGCTCAACCGGCAATGCCACCTCCCGCCGCTGCATTCACAGGCGGTATCACCAACGTATTGATCCCGCGCAAAAGTGGATCGGACAGATCATTGGCCTGCGCGATGCGTATCCATTGCGTGGCATCATTGAGATATTTCGCGGCCAGAGCAAAAAGATTTCCACCGGCGACTGTGATGACCTGATTTCTCATAATAGCTCGCTTGCCAGATTGGTTGCTGCACGATTGACATAACCCCTCATGCCGCTGAGCGCCGCCAACTGCGATGACACGCCACTAAGCTCATTTATCGCAGCCACGCCCGTGCTTGCATCCGCCGCGCCATTCAGCGAGGAGGTGGCCGCGCTGAGTGCCATACCACCACCGCCAATCGCAGAACGCAACACGCCCTGCACACTGGAAATCTCAGCGAGGCTCGTCGCACTCAGCTCGCCCAGGGAAAACCCCGCCTGGCCGCTGAACGCACTGGCCACGGTCAGATCATTTCCAATCAGGTTTGCCACAGGTGCCGCCATAGCTGCGAGCGATGCCAGCGGATCACTCACCACCACGCAGGTGATGGAGAACGGGATCAGGTTCCGTTTGCGATATTCCGCCGAAAACCCCTCGATGATGACAGTGTAGAAAAATCCATCCCACACCAACGGCAAGGGGGCACCCAAGGCACGCGCCGCATCCAGCAACTGCGCACGGCCTACAGCGTCGCTGCCAGAAAAAATTCCTGAAAATGAAATTTTCCCGTCATCCAGCCCCAGTGCTTCCACCACCCGGCCACCGCCGATGAGTTGTTGGACCGCAACGCGCTGCTTACCACCAAACGAAATTTTTTCAGGGACTTCCATATCCTGGAACGGCACGCCGCCCAGGGTAAAAATCACATTGCTCATAAAAACCTCAAATGGGCAGTTTTAGTCCTGCCCAGGCCGGAGTAAGTCGCGGGTCGAACGCCGTCGCACCCGAAGGTGGCAACCGCGCCTGACGGATAAAATAGTCGTCCAACATGTGAGAAAAGTTTACCGGTGAGGTCACCGCAGCGCCCGATAAACCAGATACTTTATATTCACTTTCGGTATCAGAAGATGCCTCCTCGCGCCATCGACGGCTGCGAGTTTCAAATCCTGACGCATCACCCGGATATCGCCCCGCCGGCGGATCTCCAAATCCCGTTTGTGCTATGCCATTTATGACGATCGGCGCAAGGCTTTCCGCCATTACGCCGTGGCGTGATGCGACCCTTTTTTTGTGCAATCTTCCCGTCATGTCACGCCCTGCCAATCCCGCATTACGACTGGTTTCCGCCTGAACGATTTTGGAAGATAACTTTACGCGACGAGCGACTTTTAACTCTTGGGAGAAGCGTACCTTAGCACCTTGGCCTGGCACTGTTCTACCAATTGGAGATAATCCATCCGCCACCCGCGCCACCGCAAGGGCAAAACTCCGTGACCTCGGCCGAGCGATCGTCAGTGTAGACCGTTCCCGGTCCGTATGTTGCATATTACGCGCTCGCACCTTCGAAGCTCCTGGTCTTTCCTGGCTTGGCGAAAACGAACGCCTCTGTCTCCGCGAACAAGCCACAAGCTTTTTTCCAGGCATTTTGACTATCTTGGAACGATGAACCGCTCTGTAAGCTTTGTCAGAGACCCCAAGGTCCGCACCAGTAGATAAAACATCGTCAACCTGGTGTGTACCAAGCTGTTGAGTTGAGAAAGTCCTCGTCTTCGGCTCCGCTCCCAGACTACCGCGGTCGTCCCTCGATTCTGCCTGCCGTATTCCGACGGAAGATGTCTCAAAATCATTCATCTGAGGTTCTCGATCCTGCATTTTGATTTCACTACTCGTTAATATCCGGTACTATGGACTTCTGGCCTTTGCTGTCCCGCTCCCGGGAGATTACCGCATAAGTACAATAGAACAGCGTAGTTGCCCCTCGGTCTCATATACCGGGAACGCGCACGCACTTTCGATAACCATTTCGGTCCCTGACTTCGAACATTCTAATAGCCGGCCGAACCCGCAAACTCAGATCACAACCAACAGCAACCTTCAGCTACCTTTCCAGCGCAAAGCCTTCCAATCAAAGGTTAATCCCTCAAAACCTCCAAAAACAACCAAATAAGCTAATCTCTCGGCCTCATCCAAGCCAAGCGCAACATCATAAGGCACCCCGCACCGCACCAGATATAAACAATCAGTCAGCGCCGGGTGCCCGACTAGTTTCCCGCTTCGGTTACCACCGCTTCTTGCGACGGCGCCGGGAGCGCCCCATCCACCGCCGCAACGCCATCACTGCCGAGTTTATCCAGGAGCGCTTCTAAACTTGCCTCATTGGCTGGAAAGGGAACCGGAATGCCATCAATCATGGCGACAGACGCCGCGATAATCGCAAGGTCCATATACGGATCGTTTAACGATAGCTCCGGACCTAGCGCCTTATAAAGCCGAAGTTGTTCAAGCACTCCAACCCGCCGCATCTGAATTTTGCGCCCGGCTTTATCCGTCACGATTTCGGTCATCATACGCGCGTCCGGCCAGATGCATAAAAATCCAACTGCTGCATCACCGCCGCATCGCCCTTATACATTCCAGCCGAGGTCAGCTTGAACACAACCCCGTTGAACTGATAGGTCGAGGTCGAGCCATCCGGTTCGTTAACGTACTGATACAATGTTCCCGCGTTGACCGTCTGTCCGGCGACATAAGCCGCCTCAATCTGTGCGATAAAATCATCCGCCGCTGAAGATCCGCGGTCGAGCGAAAAACTACCCGACCAGCCTTTTGGCAATTCCGCGCCTAGCTGTACGCCATCCAGCCGGTCTACCCGTACCGCCACAGTCATCTGCCGCGCCTCAAATCCGGTCACATGCGCCAGATCCACCCGGCCGAAGGGTCCCATCACCACAATCTGGCAATCACTGCCAACAGAAAATGTATTATACGGCATAATTTTTCTCCCTACCTCAACCGTTCGATGGGATGGTCTGCACGCTCACCTGCACAGTCTGCCCACCTTGAACGTTCACGATAAATTTCTCGTTGATTGCCTGGTACCGGACCTGCACGTCAGCCTGCACGTAACCCAGTGCCGTGCGACTCGCCGGGTTGTTGCTTGTGTCACACACAACCGCGAAAGGCAGCGCGCCGGTGGTGCTGCCAAGCAGCCCCTGGGACAGCAATCCATTTAAAAATGCCAGCAGTGTGGAACGGATATTCTGGAATAATGTCGTATTGACCAACTGCCCCACATAAGCACCCATGCCACTTGCCAGAGTGCTGGCAATGTAGTTTGTTAGCCGCGTATAATTATCGCCATTCGTCGCAGCATTCGACGATGAATTATGGCCGCCACGTACACCCCAATACGCGCCGCCGGGTTGCGGATTAGCGATCACGTCGATACCGGCACTGAGTAGTACCGATAGATCAGCACTTGCATAAGTCGTCGCCGTCCCAACGCCGGGCTGCCCGGATTTTTGCGTACCAATCACGCCATAAAGCTGTTTGTTCATAGACGATTGTTCGGGCGAAAGATTTGCCAGCCGGCCAGCGACAAAGCCCTGCGGCGACACGAGCCGCGTCAGCGCATTCGCTTGGTCATACCAGTATACCCAATCGCCGAACATCAGCTTGGCGGCATAGCTATCAACACCGGCTTCAGCCTTCGTGGTAACCGCATTCGCGATGTTATCGCCCGTGGGTCCCGTCAGGATCATATATACACTTTCAGACAATCCAAACGCGGTCTGTATGCTCCATTGCATCGCGTCATCGGCATCCGCAAGCAATGCAATCGCGCATCCCTGCGAGCGCAACGCATACATCCCGAGCCGTGGCAATGAATCGCTTCCCACCAAAGTCGCCGCCGTCACACCGCTCGCCCCGTCGCTTCCCGGTGTACCTGAGCTGAACAAAAATACGCCTGCAGCCGGCGTCGTCGTCCCCGCCAACGCAGTCGCAACCACCAACTGCGATGGTCCGCGCAACGCGCCATTGCCGTTGTTTACGGCATTTGCAACATTGGCCCAGAATGTTGGCCCAGTACCGGTCAGATTATCATACACTTCCGGGCTGTCGCCTGGCAGCGCAACAGACAGCCGCCAGCTGCTCGCCGCCGACCCTGGCGAGAATGTGAGGCTTAGCTGTGAACCCAAGCTCCCTGTATACAGGGCTGTGAAAGTAATTCCGCCCAGCACGGTAAGAGACGCCGCACTGTCCGTGCCATCCGTGACGCGTACGCATCGGAAGTTACCCGCACCCTGTTGAACAGCGGTCGCAACCTGCGTTCCCAAATCATATTTGCGGGCCATAACCGGGCCAAAACTGGCAGCATAATCGCTCATACTGCCAATAATCGTCGGCTCACCCACAGGACCCCAGCTTGCCGTACCCACAACCCCCAGAACATCCGTGGGTACACCATTCAGCAGCAGCGACTGCGGCGGTACGATCTGCACATACAGATCAGGCACGATCAGCGCGGTCGTATTAATCGCGCCTTGTTGTACAATCGGCATTGTTCAGCCCTCCTTGGACGTAACGCGGACGACGGAACCGGCTTGCGGGCCTGCCAGAATTTTTTCGACCATCACATTATCGCTAATCAAATCACCGCGTTTGAACCCGGCAAATGGCTTCAGCACCACCAACTGAAATGTCATTATGTTTCCTTTAACCTTGAAGATTTTCAACAAATGCGGCATTGGCTGAAATGCTTACCGTCCCGAACAGCATGGGCGGCGTTATCTGCGCCAGCGTGGTGGGATATTCGGCACTATATGTCAGATCGCGCCGGTACAAGGTCGCGTCCGCCGCGTTGTCCTGCGCAGCAGTGCCCGCAAACAAAAGCCGGGCATACGACCCATCAGCGAGTGGAATAAAGTTTAATTCCGCTAACGCCGCATCAATCACTGGGGCCGTTGCATCGCGTGAGGCCGGGTCAGGGCACCACAACGTGATTTTAAACTCCTGTATTTGCCTCTTAATCTCTTGCAATGCACCGGCGCCGGTGCTTACGACGCGCGCCGTAAAGTGCTCCGCCTCAGGCAGTCCGATCGTCGTCCCGGCATACTCAACCAGCCATCCGGCGGCGCGGAGCATCGCGGCCAGGTTGCTCGCCACAGTCGACGGACTGTCATTCGACTGCACCGCATATGGAAATATGACATCATTCACCATCACGCCGGCAAGCTGCCCTACCGCACAACTACCGGAGAATGTCGCAGACTGCCGCGCAACGCTGACACTCAGTATCGGTACCACCGGCGCGACAGAAATCCATCGCCGCGGATAACGGGTAACATTCTTAACTGGCCCCTCCGCCGCGGCAATCGAGACATGCACAATTCCAACCGCCAGATCGGCATCCAACGCGGATGCCGTCGGAAACCCCCGATACACCCGGCACACATTACCAACAGTACTTGCCGCCGTAGTGCCGTTTGGATACAATGTATTCGCGACAATCGTTGCAAGTGCGGTCTCTACATCTGCCTGATCCGCCATCAGCTTACCGCCTGCACAAGGGACAATCGCCATACCGTCGAACCCGCTCAACCGCAGTGACTATAAAACGTTCCGACCGATCATCTATCAGAATGTCGGCAACATGCGGCTCGACGCTTTCAACCGCTGGCAGCAATGCCGTAAATCCCGGCACCTTGGTATCATCCGGCAGTCCTGCTTTCGTACGATCACCAATGCCACCCACCAGCAGGCTCGCCGGAAACCCGGCGATCAAGATGGTCTGCGTTCCAGGCAGCACCGCACCATACTGATTTAACCCTGCGAGAACAGGAGGTGCCGGCCGTGCGAGACTTCACAACCGTATTGGTCATCACCACCAGCATCGGCTTGGGTGGCTCGATCGTTGCGACAAATGCCGTGCCTTCTGGTCCGGCCAGGTAGTCGCCCGCCTGCAAATAACTCCAGTCCGCCCAGGCCTGCCGAAACGGCACGCCAAACCCGCTGGGAGCGGCCACAGACCCGCCCGGCAAGACAAAAGCCACACATAACCGAAGAAATCGCTTGGCAAGGTCTACAGGCGCCTCCGGGCCATCCGGCCGGTAGGCATCGTGCAAAAACCCAACGCGCCGTGCCGCACAGCCCGCACCATAGGCAAGCCGGTCCGCCAATCGCATACCATCCATGTCAGACCACCAATGTGATGCCGGCGTCCATGAGCGCCGGACCTGCCGGGATGCCCAAAAACCCACATAAACGCCGGCGCCAGCTATCGAACAGATTGGACCTGTCGCGCATCTCACTGGCGTTATGAGTCCAAGCGGCGGCGCTCTCTGTATCAAGATTTTCTGAGGTGGCCGGTACCGCCACCTCAAGCGTCGCAAGCGTCGAAATATATTGCAACGTCACCGCAATCTCCGCCGGCGCCAAATTGTTCATCCGATATTCCAGCGTGCCGTAAGCCTGAAAAAATCGCCAGGAATTAAATCCTGACGCACCGGCCCCATAGGCCGGATATCCGCAAAACCGCCGGATATCCGCTTTCTGACCATCGGTGAAAAAGGTCGGTGCGCTGCCCATTTCAATAAGTATCCCCGTCGCCTAGCGTGAAATAAACCGTACCGGTGCCCGTGCTGAGAATTACCGCCGCGTGACTCACGAACGGACCACCGCCCACCAATATCCGCGTTCCCGCCGGAACCGGCGTGTCGGATATCGTCGCCGTCAGCGCGCTGGCACCTCCCAGCCGAATAAAGGCCGTTGAGCTGGCCGCGTTATAAACCAGTACCGCGTTGCCGCCGCCGACCAATGCCACCGTATTTGCGGTGGTGGTGGCGACAACGCTAGCCGTCCCGGCAGGGCGAAATGGTTGCGTTGAACCCGTTGACATCGTCCCTACTCCTTAACCGATATGCTCGATCATCACCGCGCGCTTGTAATTTGCGTTCGTCGCCGTTGGCACCGTCGTCGGCGTCGTCGTGGTGTCGGATGGCGCACAGAAACCGCCAATCCAATACCAGCTCTGCGCAATAATCTGCTGCAACCGATCAATTGGCTCACGTGTTACCATCGCCACATTGTCAATGATATTCACGAGGCTATCCTTCGGCGCCACATCATCGGCCGCCATGCCGGCAAAATCACCTTCAATCAACGCACCCTGGCCGCAAACAATCGGCCGACGAACGAAAAGATTTTCAATGCTCGGATGACTCTGCACATACGCTTCCGTTGTGGTAATAAACCGAAGGCCCAGGAAGTCACTCACCATGCCCTGGCGAAACACCGGGTTCGATGACGTCGCACCCTGGAACAACTGCTTGAAATCCGGGTCGGAAAAGAGCTGCCGCGCCGATACCGGATCAAGGTAGCAGTTGTACACCCCATCAACCAGTGGCACCGCATTGCGGCGCAGAAGAGCAACCGCATCCAATAGATTTCCCATTGTCAAAGTATCTGTCGCCTGCAAGGCCGCAGTGGTATCTCGGCTGGCCGGGCGCACGATGGAACTCGCTGTCGCCGCCTGCACCGCATTGCCAACTGTGCCATCCGCAACCGTCACATTGCCCGAGAAGAGCAGCTGTCCAGAAACACCATTCGGCGCCGTTGAAACATTTGTCGCATCGGGCACCACACCAACTACTGTATAAAGATTGGCTCCAACGGTCACCACGAGCGGATATGTCGATGATACCGTCTGCTGTATGCCATTCGAAAATATCGTTTGAAATCCGCGAATATCATCGACTTCGACACTAGCCCCGCGGCGCTAAGCGTCGTGACAACGCGGGTATTTCCGCCAAAATACGGCGCAAACAGCGCATTGCGCGCCAGCTCATCGAGGCTTCGCGCTGCCTGCTCGCCATTTGTCGCTGCATTCTGTAGAAACTGACTGGCGATCCCAACGCGGCTCGTAACCATGTTAAGGTCTTGCGTCGCCGCATAGAAATTCAGCGATATTGTATACTGCTCAACACCCCAGTTCGTAGAGACTAAGCCGTTATCCAGATTGGTATTGCTGGAAGCCACAAGCGGCACAGTCACGCTTGGCTTCAACCCGGCGCGAGTCTTCGTTAAGGTTTCGCCAATGCCAACAGAAAACTCCTCACGGTCGGCGATCAACCGGTAGCCAAGGCGGGATTTAAGCGCGGTTTCGAACTCACGCTCGAGAAAACCTTGTTGAATGATTGGTTGCAATGCTGTCGGAAAGTTTTGGATACCCATCGGCGAAACGTCCTTCATGTTGTGGCGTGATTGAACAACGGCCAAAGGGCATTACCCCATGGACCATCCGCAAAGGTTTGGCCTTCACGATTCAGAATTTAGATTAGCGGCGCCGTAGTAGCGCCGCGCGAGCAGCTACCCACTCTTCATGGCTAAGTTCATTGGCATGGCGCGTCCGCAGCGGCTCCGGTCGTGGTGGATTGGCCGCCGCCGATGACGACATCGCACTGCCAAACAACCATGGTTTGGCACGCTTTAACTTGGCCAGTAAAACCGCCGCATCAATAACTTCTCCAGACTCTGTCAGTCGTATATCTGCGGTATTCAAAAGCTTTAGGCCATCAAGATCAACCATTCCGGCTCGAAGAGCTTCCGCCTTCAATTCAGCATGGATCAACCTGGCATCCGTCTCAGCCTGTACGCGGCTCAATGCCGCTTCTGCGGTCTCGGCACGGGCCTGCCAGTCCTCGGATTCGTTCATCTCATCTGTCATGGTGCTTCCTGATCAATGGCATTCAACTCCGCTTCAACGTCCGCAATACTGTGCGACGCTGCAATCGTCTTCACTGCCGTCTCCCGTGAGAGTTGTCCGGCATTTGTTAAGGTTGCGACAGCTTGCGCCTCCTTCAACCGATCATCGGCAGAAAGCGGATACCAACGTGGCCAGCGTAGCGTTAACCTCTGCGTTGAATCCAGTTGTGGCAATATTTCGCCCATGACCGTCAATGGAAAAACCTGCGAGGCGCGCACAACCATCCTTATCAACGATAAAATTCCCCCACTCCCGTAGGAAATTCGCAGATTATCCGCGAGCCAGATGAGCCCCTGGTTCATCATCTCCAACGCCCGACCTGATTGCGCGGCTGTCAGGCGGTCGGCACTGGCGCGATTACCGTGTACGCTCTCCAAAGCGAACTCACGCAACGTGCGCACGTAGGAGATCACGGCTTCACAAGCCGTTCCACCAATCTCCAACAGTTTAGCGTCACCTTTTTCAGAAACAACCAGCGCATTTCCGGCACCCTTAATAATTTCGGAATCACTTGTTGCTGGCTCTTTAATTAGCAGAGTTGGATCAGAACTGTATTTCAATCCGCGCCCCGCTTGGCTTAACTGATAGTCGATCTCGATGCTTGTCTCAATTGCCGCTCGAAACGTACATGATCCATCAATGCCGTCACCACCAGGCAAATTACGAATCCACACAATGGGAACAAATCCGAGGCCGTGCGTCACGCTGCGTTCGTCATCCCTTATCGGCTGTCCCCTGGGATCGTTAACAGCCCACGGCAAATACCAGATCTCCGCGTGGTCATTCCAGAACTCTCTGGAACCAATATACCGTTCCCGCATCAACATTCACGTAACCCTGTGACAAGAGATCAGCACCCTTGACTTTGTATTTTTCCGTTACCTCGCTCAGGGTATCTGGCGCCTGAACACTCCAGACCGGCGTCAAATATTGGCTTTCCATCACGGAAACAAACACTCTTCCACTGAGTACCCGGAGCAGTAGAGCAATCGAGCCAATAGAGCCACGGATCGCGGCATCTATCATGACTTCGTTCAAACGGGTCTCACATATAATATCGGCAATGTGACGTGCCATTTCCGTGTCGCCACATTCGACTGTTGGAAAATGTGCGGCGCTGAACAGCAAGGCTACGGAATCTTCAACGACAATGCGGCAAAGACTGTATCGTACCGAAGGTCTACGCAGTCTCAGCGGAACATACTCACCTGCTCCGTTGCGTTCTTCATGGAACTGATACGGTAAATTATCATAAATCGTGCCATCCAGAACACGGCGCAGAATGTCCAGCCGCGCCACGCGTGCCGGCATGCCGGCATCTGTGGGCAGCGTGTCACAAATCGTCTCAAACATGGCGCCTCACATTTAGTTTTAAGTCATTACCGCCCAAGCAGGGGCACACTCATGCGCCGCGCAGTCTGGATATTCTCCGTCATCAAGGTGTTCACAGCGCGCGAGAGCGCATCAACTTGGTCATCTTTTTCTGAATCCGGAAAAGACCGCAATTCGGCTAAAAAATTTTCATTCCAAGGCCCTGCCAATAGACCAAGATTTCCAGCATCAACTTGTGTTGCAACCGGCATTGCACGTGTAATTTTTGCTCCTCTCTCCGGCGTCGCTACAACATGAAACCCCGCCAGGCTTCGGCTTAACATGGCAATTTGTGCCGCACCCGCTTGGCCAGGATCCTGCGGCAGAGCCAAAATCGTATTGACACCATCGGTTTTGGCTGTCGCTTGAATCCGGGCCTCAACCTGCGCAGGTGATGTTTGGATTCGTATCACATCAAGAACGACAAGCCGGCTATCGGAAGTCATACCAAGTTTTAAACCAACGGTATAATCCGGATTTCGGGCCGATGTCGGTAAACTCGCCGCCAGATCCCACGCACGAATTGTCCGCGCCATTATCGGCGCTTCCGCCATTACCTTTATGTTTTCTGCTTTAAACAAAGCAGAGCCCGGCGGGCGTGGATTCTGCTGGTACATTGCGGCAAACGTGCGTTCTCCAACCTCCTTGCGCCGGCGCAAAATCGCCGCCTCATCCTGCCATTCCGGCCACAGCACCTCGCCTGCGTTCCGCCCCAGCGCATCACCAGCTTCAGCAATTGCCGGGAGCGTCAGACATGACCATTCGGATTCACCGGACAACAACCGGCCCGCGAGGTCATCCTCATGCCAACGCGTCATAATCAGAACAATACGACCACCCGGTTTAAGTCTTGCCGAAAGCTCCGCACGATACCAATCGTATAATGCATCGCGGGCTGCCTGACTCTCCGCCTCCGCCCATGATTTAACCGGATCATCGATGATGATCAGATCGGCGCGCCTCCCGGTAATCGGACCGCGTACGCCGGCTGCAAAATATTCACCGCCACCTTTTATTGAAAACCGCGATGACGCACGGCTTTCCTTCGCAAGTGTCAAACCAAGAAGATCGCCATGCTCAACAATGGTGTTCCGAACATGCCCGCCAAAATAATCTGCCAAGGAGGCGGTATGCGCTGTGGCGATAATCTGCCCATCAATATGACTGCTTAAAAAATAAGCTGGAAACAATATGGAACCGTAAGTTGACTTTGCTGACCCAGGCGGCATCTGCACCATAAGACGGTCACATCGTCCATCCGCCACCTGCTGCAGCCTTGTAATCAACAACTCATGGTGCCGAGACGGAACTCTCGATACACGAGCCATTGCGTGGCGGGCAAAGCCCAGAAACCCCGCCACCTCCGTCATAACTTTTAATGCAGTTTCCGTCTGTGCGCGTTAAGAACCAGTATGCCAAGAGGTATATATCATAATGGGGTATGTGGGCAAGAAGAAATAACAATACGTTAGAAAAAAGTTTCTGCCGTCAGAACCCGTATGCCAAACCAAACATGGAATTTATCTGCAAAGTCGTGCTTAGCGGCTCATAAACTCCAACTACGTTCGGCTTCGATCCAGAATAACTGTAATGTGAGACGCCAACCCCTGCAAACGCATGCCAGGCATTGTTAAGTCTATAGTCTGCATCCAAAGACACCCGTTCTTCCGCACTGGTACCGAATTTACCTGAAAAATCTTGCGAAGGCACCGAAACCATGCCGCCGATCAGGGCAAATCCTTCGGCGGCCGCGCTCACAACCAACAGCGGGGACGCCGCGACATCGAATTTTAATCCACCACCGATCATGCCCGTCTGATAACATTCACCATATCCGGCCGGCCCTCCAACATTACGATACCAATTTTGATATCCACCCGCCACATAGGGAATTAGTTCTGTGCCACTTAATGGGGACCACCCTAAGCCAAGCCGCACGACCGCCGTGTTATAATAGCTATCATCCTGCGCAACATAGGGCGTATTGCCAGAATTTTGCAGATTACCGTGATATCGCAAAAAACCTGCCGAAAAATCATAGCTCATGCCGGCATACAGATCGGGCCAACCAAAGCGCCCAAACGACTTGGGGGTTAGAGAGCTTATCCCCACCTCAAAACCCACGAGGCCCCCCGCTTCCGTGTCTTGTGGTTGAATATTTTCTTCGTAACCGCCGTAACCAGCGGTCAATCCGAGATGAACCGAGCTTTCAGCCGCGGTTATGGCCGGCGCCGCCGCATGTGCTGAAAATGCCGCAACCAGTGCGAGCATTCCACCGAGGGAAGAGCCGAATCCCCGCATAAATCACCAAATTCCTGTCTAAAAACATGTAGTTCGTAACAAAAGCGGCCATTTAAAAACAGCGTAAAAATGCCACACTACGCCGCATTTTTATGTCACTCACGCCATTTTCGTCCCTTTACCATTGCAGGCTAAATACTAAAGGAATCATGTCGAAATCACCCCGCGGTTGAATCCGCTTTTTGTTTCAAAACTCCGCGCAAGACATTTAATTACACAAAACTCAAAACATAGGATCTTAACATCTCCAATATGAATTATGGCGCTATCCTGGCCTTTCCTTTTGGCCGTCACTTCGCCAAGGCGTGACTACCTGGCGCCTCAGTTTGATACACCTTAAACTAGACTGAGAGTTCCTGGACCAGCAGAGCAATCGCCTGGCCGTGCCACCGCTGGACCGACTTGTGGTCACTACCAAGCATGGTCGCAAGCCGCCGCCACGGAAATAGATGCCGCTCCGTTAATGGATGAACGAGAGCGCGCGCGCCCAGTATCCGACGTAGTAAGTAGCGAGCCTCGGGGATCAAAGCCAACCAGCCAAACGCCTCATCCATTAAACTAATGTCGGACGCGCTTGGTACCGGGGGGCGCGCCATCGCGGCTTGCCAGCCATAGGCCTCCAAAGCTGTATGGACGATGTCAAATTTCATCTGTCTCAAATGTGTCGAATACCCGCGTGATGGCATTGCCAGCAACGTCGCACCCGCTGCTTCCAATCTTGCAACAACCTCTTCCGCATTTAGCGGCTTTCGCTGTCCGGTTCGCTTCGGCACCGAACCCGGCCTCACACCCGACTGTAAGACTTCCGATGCCGGAAGTGTCCGAATCATCTTATTCATCGCAAATCGCCCTCCGGATATGGCTCGCTTGTCAGCAAACCCCAGGTTAACGGGTGGCCTGCCCTTAACGCTCCACGGTTAGGGTCGTCCGAGACGACCTCCTCCGTTACAGTCACCGCAACCTTTACCGGCGCTTCAGCCCGCAGCCGTCTGCCGCGCTCAATCACCGTATTCCGCGACAACCCCAACGTGCGACCGATCTCGGCCCACGTAGCCCCACCCCCGCGCATCTGACAAATCGTAAAATCTGCCTTTTCTGTCCACTGCCTCGCCTGCGGCATTTCGATGTCCCCCTAATTGCTGACAAAATTTAGTTAGTATAACTAACGTCCGACGTCAAGAAATACTAACATGGCGTTGCACCTCGCCCCGTGTTAGGATGCTTCATGGCCTCAAAAAAACAGCCCCCAGCCGAGACCGTCGGCGCACGTATCAGAGCCTTACGGCTCGCCGCCAACCTGACCCAGGACGAATTTGCGGCAAAACTGAATGTCTCCCGGTCAGCCATTGCCCAGTGGGAAACAGACCGCGCCGGACAGGTTCGCGATAACATGGAACGGATTGCCAAGGTCTTGAACACATCTCTTGGCTATCTCGTTTCGGGCGAAACCGGCTCACTCCTGGGGGATGAATTGGCCCTTATGCGGCTCTACCGCGCCTGTTCCACTGAAGACCGCCGCATGCTGCTTCTCACGGCCCGGCGCCTCGCGCGAAGCTGAATTATCGTTCTGCCGGGCCTAAAAGCCTGAGCTCCCGATACACCGCGCCCTCCCGCGAAAAATGCTGGTTATAAAACGGGTCATAGGGCAAAACCGCCGCATGCCGCTGCCTCATGACCTCATTCTCCAACGCAAACCTGGCTATCTTACTTTCGTCGAAATCATCCCCGCGGCTGATGCTCTCGCGGTGCTCGGCCACAGCGTCGGGGGTATAGATAATCTGCCACCCCGCCCCCGTCAGCTTGATGCACAGGTCGACGTCGTTGAAAGCGACGGGCAGCTCCGTCTCATCGAAACCGCCGACAGCATCGAATGCGCTCCGGCGCACCAGCATACAGGCCGCCGTCACGGCCGAAATCTGTTGCGCCACCATGGCGCGCATAACATAACCGGGCGCTTGTCCCGGGATGCCCCGAAATGCGTGGTCCGCGACACCACCCACCCCCAACACCACGCCAGCATGTTGCACTTTGCCGCTTGGATATAAGAGCTTCGCCCCTACCGCTCCCACGCCCTCATTTACAAGGCATTCATCAATCATCGTTCGGAGCCAAAATGGTTCGCTAACGATCACATCATTGTTCAAAAACAACAGATATTCATATTGGGACGCCTGGGCGCCCAAATTATTAATCCGGGAGTAGTTAAAGGGCTCAACAATCCTGATAACCCTAGTTTCGGGTAAATTGGCTTGCGTAGCCGTAAATATCTCTGCCTCCGGGGACGTAGACCAGTTGTCCAGAAGAATGATCTCGTATGTCACATCCTTGGTGTATTTTCGGATTGCCGCGACACATTCGGCGGTCATCTCAACATGGTCGCGGAAGGGGATCAGGATCGAGACGCGCGCCGCGCGCTTCAACGCCACCGGCGGCTTCCATTTAACCTGATAACAGGTCAACCCCGCCCGGCTCACCACCTCTGCCGGCCGCTTGCACCGCTTCAAATGTGCGGCGACCGCTGCCTGTCCAGCCAAGGCAGCCGCCGGTTTGGCAGCCGAACCAGCGGCTGCCGTTGAACCGGCCGATTTACGCCAGTGATAGAGAATTTCCGGCACGTGATGAATTTGTTCCGGCGCCACAACCTCGCATATCCGCAGCAGAAGGTCATGATCCTGCGCCCCATCCAAATGCCGATCCAGCATGCCCACCTGCCGGATCAGGTCAGCATCCGCAAACACAAGATGGCAGATATAATTAACTTCCAACAAAAATCGGTAGTTGAAGTCAGGTTTCAAATGCGGCTCAGAAAGCGCGCCAGACCGATCAATCTTGTCTTCGTCCGAATATAGCAGTTTTGCGCCGGTGGCGGCTTGGGCACGCAGCATAATCTCCAACGCGGCCGGCTCAAGCACGTCATCATGATCGAAAAAAACGATAAAATCTCCTACCGCCTCTTTCAATGCCGCATTCGTTGCCTCGGCAATTCCCCGGTTCTTTGGCAGGGTCAAAAGCCTGATCCGTCCGTCAACTTCGGCCAGTTGCTGCATCACCTCGGTAAGAGCCGTATCCTTGCTGGCATCATCAACCAGGAGCAGCTCCCAATTCGGGTAGCTCTGGGCTCTAATGAAATCGACCGCGGTCAAAAAATCACCAATCGCGGGCTGGTACACCGGGCAAACCACCGAGATAAGCGGGTTCTCCACCGGCAGGGCGCCATAACGGGCAATGGCTCGGGGCAGCGCCAGCGGTAGAGATTTCGCGGCCCAACGCCCATAATCACTGAGCAAATAACGCTCGCTTGGTAAAGCTGCCTTGAGTTCACGACGCAAATGATAAGCAAATGTGAACAATTCATCCGCACGCGTAATTAACGCCGCGATCCGCTCACGCTCGCTATCCTCCGGGAAGGCAATCTCAACTGGGCTTCCACTCAACTCTTCCCGGCCTGGCATAGCAAAAAACCTGAATTCCGCCCTCTTACGGCTGCGCAAATCAGGCGGCGGCGAAAAGCTAAAGCCACATGTAGCCTCACAGTCCACGGCAATAGCAACGTCCGCCCGGTATTGGTCGGCCAGTAGCTTCGCAACCGGCTGACCACCCGTGGTCACCAATATTCTAACGCCACCTCGTTTGGTTTTGGCGTGGTCATCGATGTTCAATGCCCAACCTTGGATCAACCCATCGATCATGCCGTCAACGCTACCTTCAACGCGAACAGGTTTTGTCAGACAAAAATGAAATTCCCCCACCGCAGCGCCAGTTCGCGAGGACATCCTCAGCGGGGCACCATCAAGTCGCAGCAAATTTCAATACATGCCGCAGGCCGTCATGGTAACGCGATTGGAATGTTGTAATAAAATCCAATCCGGCTCGTTGGAAGTTTCAGCAGCACGGCATCATCGCGATGTAAGTCACAGTTAACGACGTCAACAATGATGTCATCAATCAGAATACGCATTCGGAAACTGGCGCCAGGGCGGGCGAAATCGACTGCCCACCCCCCCAGGCCGGCCTCGTCAATGCGGTCCAGAAACCCCAGAAATTTACTGGCCTCTGAAGGCGGAACAATCGGCTTGTGCTTCGGCGTCACGTTACCGCGCGCGGGTCGTTTTGCCATCTCGCCGCGCTAGCTCGCCGCCGCAATTTCGGCAAGCAACGCCGCTGTCGTGACCTGCCTGCAATATCCAGCGTTATTCGCCAGCGAACTCTCGTGCCGCACCTGGCTTTGGGTTGCACAGGCATCCGTTACGAGTGTCACCAGATACCCAAGATCACAAGCATCGCGAACAGCAGAATCAACGCATTGATCGGTCAGCGCCCCGGCAATGATGATCTGCTTTTTCCCGAGATTGCCCAGAACATAATGAATGTTTGTCGAAATGAACACCGATGACGACGTCTTGGTCAGCACGATCTCATCACCGTGCGGCGCCACCTCATCCAAAACCTGGGCATCACGCGATGATTTAGGACAGAATAGCCCCGATATCTTGTAGTCCAGGCTCAAATCCCGGCCATCCTCGGTGAGGCTTGCCATCACTGTATAAACCACCTCGATACCAGCGCCTCTGGATACCGCCAGCAGCTTCTGCATGTTAGGTATCGCACGTCCTCTCATCTCACGGAAAAAGAAGCCGTATTTCCTTTCAACCTCATCCCGGTCCATGCCCACATATTCGCCGCCATCCTCCATCGTGTAATTCTGCACATCGATGACCAATAATGCCGTCTGGGCCGGCACGACCGGAATATTGCGGTTAAGCCCAAAATTTTTCATAAGCCGTTCCCCTGTACCCGCTCGGACTGAAGCCTGTCGTTTACTAACGGCAAAAGCCGCGCCAGACGATCGCTCCATTCCGACTGTCCGTTTTTATCCTGGATCAAATCCTGTCTGATTTCTATCTCGATATAGTCAAGACCGGCACCTTCGGCATGGACCGGAACGCCGTAATCCGTCTCATCCGTCACGCGATACGGCTCATTTTCCGCTACCACGAGACCGGCCTCTTCGCGCAGCAACGCCGCCAGCAGGCGCGAGGCGCGCGGATTCCGGTTGTACAGAACCGCCACATGCATTGGCCGTGCGACCTCAAGATAAACCGGCGTGAAACTGTGCATGGCGACATAGATTGGTCCCGAGCCAGGCCGTGCCGCCACCAAACGGGCGACCTCCCGGTGATATGGGTCAAAAATCGCCCGGCGTCTCGCCAGCTTGTCAACCTCGCTCAAACCGGCATTGCCTGGAATTCTTGTTGCCTCACTCATTTCGGGGAACGCGCTGGCGACACTGGGCTGCCGGTTACAATCAATCACAAGACGCGAATAGGTTTGCAGGATCGCCGTGGCATTCAGAGCCTCTGCGAGCCCCCTGGTCACACCCGCGATACCAATATCCCAGGCAATATGGCGGCCCAGATCGGCCTCGCTGACCCCCAAATCACCCAAAGCTCCCGGAATCAGCCGCCCGGCATGATCAGCCGTCAGTAGAAAAGGGCTCGTGCCGGCGGTATTAACCACGCTGAACGGCGGCGGCTCGTCATCAGCTAGCAAACTCATGCGGTCTCCTGATCATGGGTGCCAGACGATTCGCTCCGGCGCCCTGCTTTTTGGATCATATTCCAGAATTTCGCCATTCATGACCGAAATCCCGGTGAGCGCCAGAATGAACCCCCAATGACTGATCAAGAGGGTCGTCGCGCTATCGTCGCGGTCCGCCATCAGTGTCCGGAAAGCATCTGCCCGCGCGATTGTGTCTTCTTTCAACTCAACGCCATGATGCCACCACCGCTCCGGCAGATCGGCAAAATCATGATGTGGAAACCGGTCCGCCAGCAAATTCCGGCTACTCCCGACATCGCAGACGAAAGCCGTGCGTTCGCGAACCTCATGCATGATATCGACCGGCACCTTATGAACCGCAAGAAACGGCTCCGCGGTTTCCAATGCGCGCGTGTAGGGTGAAATAATGATCCGGGTTATTCTCGCCTCAGCCAACAGGGCTGCGGCGGCCAAAGCCTGCTCATGCCCAAGGGGCGTCAGTTCAGGATCCTCGATTCCAGGGTCCACGCGGGTCTCACTGAAATGCAAATTAAAATAGCTTTGTCCATGGCGGAGCAGAAACATGAACAGTCCTTTAGGTATGATAATGTTGCCGGGTCGCGTACATGGACGTATGTCGTAGAATAGTCATCTATTGGCTAGAGGCTGATCGTGTAAGATTAAAGCGTTTTTGCGCTTTAACCTGAAGCGTGAATCAGACCCCTGATCAAGGAAGTAGAGGGTACCGTGAAGGCTAACGTGTTACAGGGCTTGGGGGATTTTCCGATCGCCCTGATCATTTTCGCTGGAATCGCGATCTTCCTCGTCTTGCGGTTACGTAGCGTACTGGGCAAGCGTGTCGGCTTCGAGAAGCCGCCAATCCCGCCCGGCCAGATGCCTGGCTTCGGCACCGGACCGATTATCGAGGGCCAGGCGCTCCCGCCGCAAACCGGCCGTCCCGTCCCCGACCCTCGCTCCGCCCTTGGCGAACGTCTCATGCAAATCGTCAATCGGGACCCGAATTTCGACCCGCCAAAATTCCTGAATGGCGCGGAAACGGCCTTTCGGATGATCGTCACCGCCTTCGCCGCCGGCGACCGCGCCACATTAAAAACCTTGCTGAGCGACAATGTCTATCACACCTTCGATACTGCCATTGCCGCCCGCGAAGCCGCCAACGAGCGCCATCGCACTGAAATCAAGGCCATTCTCTCGGCCACAATCGAGGATGCTGAAGTGCTCGGCGACCAGGCGGCCGTTATCGTTCGTTTTACCTCCGACCAGGTCAACCTTACTTTAGATTCCAGCGGAAATCCCATCGTCGGCACGGAAGCCGTTACCGAAATTGTTGACCTGTGGACGTTCGAGCGTAACCTGAAGGTCAAGGACCCAACTTGGCGGCTGGCCGCTGCCCGCAGCGGCTGAGCCATGCGGTTACTTTGGTTTCTGCCGCTTTTCGTTCTGGCCGGCTGTGTGCAGCCGCAAATGGGCGCGCTCCAGCAAACCCCGGGCGCACCGCCCATCACTGCAATGGCCGTCGAGGCGCTACCCGGCTGGTCCTCCGATGACACAGCCGCAGCCCTCACCACCTTCGTGCAAAGCTGCAAAGCCCTCGCCCTTATGCCGGCCGACCAATCCCTCGGCGGCATTGGTATCGCCAAGCAAACCGCGGGCCAGGCAGGCTTATGGCAAAATGCCTGCCAAGGCGCCAAAGATGTCACTCCAGGCGATACCGCCGCCGCCCGTCAATTTTTTGAAGACTACTTCATCGCTTATAGAATCGATGGCAACGCCTTAATTACCGGCTATTTTGAACCTGAGTATCCTGGCTCAAAAAACTATGCGCCGGGTTATACGGTTCCCATCTATGCCAAACCCTTCGACGCTAAACTTGCCAACCTGCCCCGCGCCGCCATCGACGACAACGCGCTCTACCGCAAGGCGCCGGTCACCGCCTACCTCACCAACCCGGTCGATGCCTTCATGCTGCAAATCCAGGGGGCCGGGCGCATCCGGCTGCCCAACGGAAGCACCTTGCGCGTCGGCTTCGACGGACAAAATGGCGAGCCCTATACCCCCATCGGCCGTATCCTGGTCGCGAACGGCGACCTGGCCGCGAATGATGTGAGCTTTCAAAGCATCTCGGCCTGGCTGAAGGCCCATCCAAGCCAAGCCCGAGGGATCATGGAGCAAAACGCGCGCTATGTTTATCTGAAGCCGCTTGGCGGATTGCCCGACAATGAGGGTGCGCCAGGCGCGCTCGGCGTACCCCTTACAGCGGGACGCTCCCTGGCTGTCGACACTGCGGTCATCCCGCTTGGCCTACCGGTATTTCTCGCAACGACAGATCCAATCACGCAAGCCACGATAGACCGGCTCACCATAGCTCAGGATACTGGCGGCGGCATCCACGGCGCCGCCGCGGCTGACCTTTTCTTCGGTGCTGGTCCCCAAGCCGAAGCCATCGCGGGACGCATGCAGCAACCTGGACAGCTTTATATGCTTCTGCCAAGGCCAACCCCGAAAACATGACCTCCCCTCCTCGCGTCGCCCTTTTTGTAACCTGCCTCGTCGATCTGCACCGTCCAAGTGTCGGCTTTGCAAGCATGTCCTTGCTTGAAGCCGCCGGCTGCACGGTCGAGGTGCCACGGGCGCAAACCTGCTGTGGACAGCCTGCCTATAACGCAGGTGACCGCAAAACCGCCCGGGAGCTTGCTCTCGGCATCATCACGGCCTTTGCGGCATATGATTATGTCGTCGTCCCGTCCGGTTCGTGCGCGGGGATGCTTTCCAAACATATGCCGCATCTGTTCGATGACGATCCCAACCTGCGCGCCCAGGCGGACGCCCTGGCTGCCAAAACCTTTGAACTCACGGCATTTCTTGTGGATGTCATGCATTTTGTGCCGGCGCCACCGCCACTGGCCGCCATTGCAACTTATCACGACGCATGCGCCGGCCTGCGTGAACTGGGGCTCAAAACTCAACCCAGGGCATTGCTTGCGACCGTACCCGGCCTGACACTTGCCGAAATGACCGAACCGGAGATCTGCTGCGGGTTCGGCGGCACCTTCTGTGTAAAATACCCCGAAATCTCCACCCGCATGGTTGCCAACAAAGCCGCCGATATCGAAGCAACCGAAGCCAACCTTTTGCTGGCTGGCGATATGGGTTGCCTGTTGAACATGGCGGGCCGGCTTTCACGCGGAAGTGCGAACATTGAAGTCCGTCACATCGCGGAGGTGCTGGCGGGGATCACCATGGACATTTCTGCCCTCGGCAAACCCGGGGCCGCCCAATAATCTTACTTGCTTGTCACGCATCAACCGGCTAAAGCCTCGGCGCTATGGCGACATATTGGCCCGCGTGAACTCACTTTCACCCGAACAGAAAGGCCCGCATGAACGCCTGCGCTTCAGTGCGCTTATTGGCGTCCTCGGTGTCGTTTATGGCGATATTGGCACCAGCCCGCTTTACGCCTTACAGGCAAGTCTGGCTTATTTCACGAAATCCGGCCTGCAATACGACGATGTTTTGGGGGTCCTTTCTCTCATCTTCTGGGCACTTATTATAACTGTCACGCTGAAATACGTCACCTTCGTCATGCGCGCCGATAACCACGGGGAAGGCGGCATCCTTGCCCTCATGGCCCTGGCGCAGCGCGTCACCAAATCGGAAAAAACCCGTGCCTTTCTTGGCATAGTCGGCATTGTCGGCGCCGGCCTGTTTTTTGGCGACGGCATGATCACGCCCGCCATCTCCGTCTTGTCGGCTATCGCGGGGCTGGAAGTCGTCTCGCCGGGGCTGACCTCCGCCGTCGACCCCATTTCACTCATCGTCATCGTTGTCCTGTTTCTGTCGCAACGGCGCGGTACCGGCAGTATAGGCCGCGCCTTCGGCCCGATCATGGTCGTGTGGTTCATCGTTATCGGCATCCTGGGCCTGATACAGATTCTCCTTCATCCGTTTGTCCTGAAGGCACTGATCCCTAGCTATGGCATCAACTTCATTCTGCGCCATGACTATCTGGCTTTCATAGCACTCGGGGCCGTGGTGCTGGCGGTCACCGGCGCTGAAGCTTTGTACGCCGATATGAGCCATTTTGGCCGCCGGCCGATCCGTGCGGCTTGGACATATTTTGTTCTGCCTTGCCTGTTGTTGAATTACTTTGGCCAGGGCGCGCTGGTCATCAGCAATCCTTCATCGATCGACAATCCGTTTTACAAGCTGGCCCCCGACGTCCTGCAGATTCCATTGATTATCCTCTCTACAATGGCGACCGTAATCGCCAGCCAAGCCGTAATCACCGGCGCCTTCTCGATGGCCCGGCAATGCATCCAGCTCGGCCTGTTTCCCCGCATGGAAGTGCGCCACACCTCCGAAACCGAGGAAGGCCAGATCTACGTCCCTCAGATCAATGCCCTGCTCGCGATCGGCGTTATCCTGCTCGTATTAGCGTTCAAAACCAGCGGTGCGCTTGCCTGGGCTTACGGCATTGCCGTCACGGGCACCTTCCTCTGCACAAATATCCTCGCTGTTGTGGTCTTCCGCCGCCAATTCGGTTGGTCGCGTCCTGCGGCGATCAGCGTTTTTGGCTTTTTCGGCCTTGTAGATCTGGCCTTTTTCTCTTCCAATACGCTTAAAATCTTCGATGGCGGCTGGGTTCCGCTCGCGATTGGTCTCACCATCGTGCTAATCATGACAACCTGGCGCCGCGGCCGTGGTCTCATCCTGGCGCGTTGGGCTCAGGACAGTCTGCCACTCGCCTCGTTTCTCGGCCGCCTGCCGCAATCGCGCATCGTCCGTGTACCAGGCACCGCCGTCTTCATGACCGGCAACCTCGATTTCGTCCCGAATGCGTTGCTGCATAACCTCAAACACAACAAGGTCCTGCATGAGCAGGTTTTCTTCGTGAACGTCCGCACGCTGGATGTTCCACAGGCAGAACCCGAAAACCGAGTGACATCCGAGGAAGTCGGACCCGGCATCTACAAGGTCATTCTATTTTATGGCTTCATGGAAAGCCCGAACGTCCCCCGCGGGCTTGAAAGTCTTTCCAGACAAGGCATCGAATTCAAGCCGATGCAAACCAGCTACTTCGTCGGACGGGAAACCGTCGTACCAGCATCTGTACCGAAACTACGGTTTATCCGGCGCTGGCTATTCCTCTTCATGGCCCGTAACGCTGTTTCCGCTACGGAGTTTTTCCGTATTCCGAGTGACCGCGTGGTGGAACTCGGCGTCCGCATCGCGATATAGAACTGTCAGCGCGAGCGGAGCGAAGCCATCCGTCTTTTACCAACAGCCAAACAGGCGGCCGCATCCGCCACACACCCACCCTCCATCCACCAACGCCGGACATCTTCCAAAATTGTACCGACATCCG
Organism: uncultured Alphaproteobacteria bacterium; assembly: GCA_963740445.1. Lineage (GTDB taxonomy): Bacteria > Pseudomonadota > Alphaproteobacteria > Acetobacterales > Acetobacteraceae > Acidocella. The sequence goes on along the minus strand of CAVUED010000006.1, from coordinate 122,830 downwards.
GGCCTGGCGGAATACCCAACATCAATAGATCTCGCCCCTGTAGCGGAAAAACCGGGCGATCCCTTGCGACAAGCCGCGCCCGCAACGCCGCCCATCCGGGCCTGTCATCCTGCCCAATCCAGGTTCGGCATACCAGTGTCTCGGCCGACTCCTCCGCCAAGGCTCGCCGCAAATCATCGTCCTCGGCATCAGGCGTCAGTAAATTAGGCTTGCTCAGGGCAGCGAGGCGTTCATGCTCGGCGCCACTCAGCCGCCAACGCCGCGCAAAATCATCCACATCGCCGCGCAACATGGCCGCAACACGCAGCAACGGATCATTGGGCGCGGCTCTTGCGATCAACGCATTTAACCGCTCGATATCTGCACCCGGCAACACCATCGTCAGCACACTCGTTTCTTGCATCAACGCTACCGTTGCCCGCGGGTCCGCCGCCAGCAATATGCCCTTCAGCTCACTCCAAACCCGCTCGGCCGAGAGCATTTGCACACCATCCCGCAGCTCTCGGATCGCCGCCACAGCTTCCTGGTCCGGTACGCCCCGCCCGTAACGGGCCAAAAACCGAAAAAACCGAAAAATCCGCAAATAATCTTCGGCGATCCGCGCCCTCGCCTTACCTACAAACCGCACCCGCCCGGCCTGGAGGTCGGCTTTACCACCGAAATAGTCAAAAACCTCGCCATCCCTTGTGACGGACATCGCATTGATCGTGAAATCCCGGCGGCTGGCATCCATTTTCCAGTCATCGGTAAATTCAACCATCGCATGGCGGCCATCGGTCTGAATATCCCGCCGCAGCGTTGTCACCTCGAACCCGCGCCCCTCAGCGACCACCGTCACTGTACCGTGCGCCAGACCAGTCGGCACGGCCTTCAACCCGGCAGCCCGGACACGCGCCATTATCTCTTTGGGTTCCAACGGTGTCGCAAAATCCACATCCGCGACGGGCAATCCCGCCAGCATATCCCGGACGGCACCGCCCACCATCCGCGCCTCCGGCAATGCCTCCCAAAGTGCCGCCACACCAGGCAACTCGATCATGCCTCGCCTCGCAGCCGCAGCGCCAGATCCAGCAAAATCTGCGCCGTTGCCCCCCAAACCACATGCGATTCATGCGGCCAAACCAAAAACTCCCGCTCACGGCCACGCCAAAATGCGCGGCGGCGGCGCGGCAGACTGCTATCCAACAGCGTTTCAAAGGGCAGGCAGAACACCTCCTGCACCTCATCAGGGGCCGCGATAAACACGACATCCCTTGGGACCAAAGCGACCACCGGCGCAATATGAAACCCCGTCCCGGTGATAAAATCATCCATCCGGCCGAGAATTTCTGTTGTCGCAGAGTCGAGACCGATCTCTTCCGCCGCCTCGCGCAAGGCCGCCGCTTCAGTCGATATATCGTAATTTTCAATCTTACCGCCCGGAAACGACACTTGACCGGCATGGCTCGGCATATCCACGCTGCGCCTCGTCAACCAAACACCGCGCCCAGGCTCGAGCGGAACCAATACGGCGGAGGGGCGATAATCGGCCGGCGGCGCCAAACGGTTATGGGCCAAGCCGGGCGGCAGTTTACGGCGAAGTTCCGCTTCGGTCATAACCGAACCAACTTTCGCGCTACAAATTTACTTGTTGTTGTAGCCTGGCGGCAGATCGCCCAACGAGAAAAATGCGCCATCGCTCCAAACGCCCAGAACCTTCCGCCCACGCACCATCCCCGGCTCGGCCAAGGCCACAAGCTCGTAATAGGTGGCGCGATTAATCCTCGCCTCAATTGGAAACTGTCCTTTGCCATCTCGGACGTGAAGATACGGCGTCGGCTCGCAATTCAGCAAATCATGCCTGACCCTGATCGGATTCGCAGGTCCGGCCGTAATGCATTGATCAACATTGGTGCGAAAGCTCAACACCTGCTGACGGCCATGACCCGACCAATCCATCTCCACAGCAATGAACGGCACATCCTCGACTTCGATCTTACCCCGCTCCGCCGGCGTTTCCAGCAGGTAGCTGCCATCCGCTTCACGCTGCAAAACAGTCGAGAACAAGCACACCATGGGCTTTCGGGTGATCGGGCTGCCACGATACATCCATGTACCATCACGCTTGATCAAAAACGGCAAATCTCCACAGTCGACTATGCTTCGCACTGGGCCGGTCTTTGCACTGCATGGCCCACCCCTCTCAGTCACAATCGCGCTTTTCCTTGCCACCGATGTTCTCATGGACGTCAGATATAGGTAGCATCATAAAGCAATCAAATGGGCAAGCGAGTTGATATGGCGGATGCCAGCACAATTAACCTTCAGATGGAGACCGCGATGGAAACCGTCTCCACCGCGCGCGATGTCGTTAGCCAGATCATCATCGGACAGGATGAAGTCGTAAATCTGGCTCTCACCGCGATTTTGAGCGGCGGGCATGCCTTGATCACGGGCGTTCCCGGCCTTGGCAAAACCCTCCTGGTGGAAACACTCGGCCTTGTGCTCGGCCTGGCTACGCGCCGCATCCAGTTCACGCCGGATCTGATGCCTTCGGACATCCTGGGAAGCGAGGTGCTCGACGACACCCCGGCCGGCCGGCGGTTTCGCTTCATTCCCGGCCCGGTTTTCACCGAACTCCTGATGGCCGACGAGATCAACCGTGCCAGCCCCCGCACCCAGTCGGCGCTGTTGCAGGCCATGGCGGAAGGCCATATCGCGGTCGCGGGTGAAAATCGTCCCGTACCCCAACCATTCCATGTCCTCGCCACGCAGAATCCATTGGAACAGGAGGGAACCTATCCACTGCCCGAAGCGCAGCTCGACCGCTTTCTGCTCGACATCCGCATCGACTATCCCGCTGCCGCGGATGAACGAGCCATGCTCATCGCCACCACCGGTACCACCAACGCAAAGCCGCGCCCGGTGATGAGCGTCGAGGCATTGCTCGAAGCCCAGTATCTCGTCCGTGCCATGCCGGTTGGCGCCTCGGTCGTCGATGCTATCCTCAACCTCGTTCGCGGCGCCCGGCCGGAAACGCCGGCCTGGCCGGAGCTTCGCTCTGAGCTTGCCTGGGGTCCTGGCCCGCGCGCCGCGCAATCGCTCATGCTGGCTGTTCGCGCGCGGGCTTTGCTCGATAACCGGCTGGCCCCCAGCCTGGATGATGTCGCCGCCCTGGCGGTCCCTGCCTTGCGCCATCGGATGTCGCTGAATTTCTCCGCGCGCGCCGCCGGCCATACGCTCGACGACATCATTCACCGCCTCGTCGCCCGGCTTTGAACGCCACAAACAACCTCAACCAGGCGCAATCGCTGGCAGACCGGCTGCCAAAACTCATATTGGCCGCTGAACAGTTGGCGTTTGTCGCGGCTCCCGGCCTGCACGGCCGCCGGCGCGGCGGCCAGGGCGATTCCTTCTGGCAATTCCGCGACTGGCAGAATGGCGACGATGCCCGGCGGATCGACTGGCGGCGCAGCGCCCAGGGTGATCGCCTGTACTTCAAGGAACGTGAATGGGAGGCCCAGGCCAGCATCGCCCTCTCGCTCGAAAATACCGCGACCCTGGATTTCAGCAGCGACAAAACACTGCCCACCAAGCGCGAACGCGCCGTTCTGCTTCTTTTGGCCTTGGCTTCGATCCTCCTGCGGGCCGGGGAACGCGTGGCTTTGGCTGGCATCACACCACCGGTATCCGGCAACAACGCCCTTCATACATTGGCTAACGCACTCATAACCGGCGGCCTGGCGCAGCATGACCCCAGAGTCCGGCACATCCGTTTCGGAGATTTTTTAAAGCCTGATCCGGTTTTTCCGCCCCCACCAGGCGGTGCCGTCATGCATATTCTCGACCCTGCCGAATGCGATTTTCCATTTCGTGGGCGTGTCATCTTTGAAGGTTTTTCCGATGAACGCGACATAGAAACAGCAAAAGCCGAAGACTGGGGACCAGCCTATCGTGCCCGTATCACAGCCCAACGGGACGCGGTCGCGCGCGCCGCTTTGGCTGCTGGGCAAACCCCGCTCTTTCACCGCACCGACATGCCACCGGCGCATGCGCTCTCAGCACTCTACCAGGCCTTGCTTCGACAATGATGTTCGTAAGCCCGCTGGCCTTGCTCGGGCTCGCCATTCTGCCGCCGCTCTTTTTTATCCTGCGTTTGACGCCCCCAGCCCCGCGACGGCTGCGCTTCCCGCCGGTCGCACTTCTACAAAACCTGCCTGACGCGCGAAAAAACCACGCATCGCCTGCCGCTTTGGATGCTCTTGCTGCGCCTGGCGGCGATCACCATTCTGATCCTCGGCTTTGCTGGCCCCACATTAAGGCCTCCCGCCATTTTGCCAGGCAATGGCCCGATACTCCTGGTCATCGATAATGGTTGGGCTTCCGCTTCCGCATGGCCGCAGTTCATCAATGCCGCCAAGACAATTCTGGCAGCGGCCAGAGCGCAAAATCGCGGTGTCGCCATACTTGCCACGGCAAGCGATCCTTCGGGCGCCGCCCGTCATATCCAGGGTGTGTTCGACGCCGCGACAGCCATGAAAATTGTCTCCGCCATGCAGCCCGAACCATGGCCCGTGGATCGCATCGGCGCTGCAAAGGCGCTCCAATTAGCCTCTGAGACAACGCGCCTCTATTTAGCGGACGGCATCACGGATGGTCCCGCCTTCCAATCATTCATAAAGCGCCTGCACCCCTCCCGCATCCTGAGCCCGCTCATCATGCCGGCACTACTCGCCCCGCCTTCGCTCGCTCCCAATGGCGACCTCGTCGTTCACGCCATTTCCAACCCATCGCACGCGGGTCTACGCGCGGAATCCGCCAACGGCGACATTCTTGCGCGTGTATCCTTCGATCATGCCGGCAATGCGGTCATCGGCTTGCCTATGCCAATCGCCCGGAAAATCACAAAATTCGTCCTGGATGGTCCCACCACTGCTGGCAGCACCGTTCTCACGGATTCCACAATGCATACCGCCCTGGCCGGTCTGGCGACCGGAAGCGCCAACGCCGAATCCCCGTTTCTCGGCACACTTTACTTTCTGCGGCGCGCCTTGCCCCCGGCCATAAAAATCGTCACCGGGCCATTTTCTCGCTTAACCGCCAGCAAACCGAGCCTGATATTTTTAGCCGACACCCCTCTGACCCAAACCGAGCAAACCGCCGCCCGGGCCTTTATTGCCAATGGCGGCATTCTGGTCCGTTTTGCCGGGCCATTAACCGCGCAAGCACCAGACACACTGTCAGCAGATCCATTGATGCCCGGAGATCGGCGGCTCGGCGGCTGCTCTGACCTGGACGACCCCGGAACAACTTGCTCCCTTCCCAAAAAATGCCCCCTTCGCCGGCTTGCCAACCGACTCAAAGGCGACAATCTCTCAACAAATCCTCGCGAATCCCACCACTCTCGATCCCGCAACCGTCTGGGCCACACTTCATGACGGCACACCTCTGATTTTGGGCAAGGCCATCGGCCGGGGCTACCTCGTCAACATCCTCACAACCGCCAACGCGGCCTGGTCAAATCTCGCGCTTTCCGGTCTTTATCCGGCCATTCTGGGGCGGCTCGCAACTCTCGCTCAAGGTGGTCCTGAAAATCCAGACCTTGTTCTCCCATTGCAAAGCGCCCTGAACGCTTTCGGCGTTCTGACCAGCCCCGGCGTCACAGCCTCAATCACACCGGCGCGGCGCGCCGACGCCGTCATATCGCCCAGCCAGCCGCCCGGCCTGTACGGTACTGGCTTCGGGGCTATCGCCCTCAACCTCGCCACGCACATCCCACCGCTCGTGGCAGCACCTCTACCGAACGCAGCGCCGCTGGGAAGTCCGGCGCCACCTCGCTATTTCGGCGCGGACCTGATCACGCTGGCGGTTCTGCTTCTGACCCTGGATCTCATATTATCATTGCTCGTACGACGCGCCTTGCCCATCCGCCGCCTTGCCCTGATCATCCTGTTTTGCCTCCCGGTGACAGCAAAGGCCCAAACCGCGGCCCTACAAACCGAACTTGGCTATATAATCACCAACAACATGGCCACCGACCAGATTTCGGCCGACGGCCTCGCCTATCTATCGGCGAATGTGTCCTCTCACACCTCCGTCCAGCTCGGTCCACCGGCCGGCCTCAGCCCAGGCCAGGACGATTTGAGCTTTTACCCGTTGATCTATTGGCCGCTCCTGCCCACCGCACCAACACCATCACCAGCCGCTTGTTCGGCGCTCGTTTCATATATGAATCACGGCGGGCTTTTGGTCATCGATATGCCGGGTGGCGATGCGAATGCCCAAGGCTCCGGCGCCGGTTTCTTGCCCGGCGCGGGAGCCGCCTTCACCCGTGTTACCGCATGTCTCGACTTACCACCGCTGGAAGCGCTCGCCACCACCAGCGTCCTCGCTCATAGTTTTTATATCATTCCGGATTTCCCTGGCCGCTTCACCGGCGCGCCGGTATTCATCGCGGCACCCGCGGCACGCGACGCCGACGGCGTAAGCCCTGTCATCATCGGTCAAAACGATTGGGCGGGCGCCTGGGCGCGCGATGCCTCCGGCGCCCCAGAGCAAATGCCGATCCCCGGCGGGGAAACCCAACGGATCATCGCTGACCGGTTCGGCATCAACCTCGTCATGTACGCCCTCACGGGCAACTACAAAGGCGACCAGAATTCAGCGCCGGCGCTCCTGGACAAACTCGGCCAATGATCCGCCATATCGGATTTTCGCCAGCCCTCCCCTGGCCGGTTTTAGCCGCACTTGCCGTTCTGGTCATTGCCGCGTGCCTGCTGCCCCTGATTACAAAACTCCGTGGGAGCGTCCTGCGCCTGTTGGGGTTTCTGCTCCTGCTTGCCGTGCTCTCCGGCCCGGCATGGACCGCGGATACCGTCACGCCATTGCCGGACATCGCGCTACTCCTGGTCGATCACTCGCAATCGATGGATATCGGATCCCGCAACGCCATGGCCGCCCGCGCCGTGGCCGCCTTGCGCGCGAGTGCGGGCAACACACAACTCGATATCGTGGACATACCGCCCGCCGGCACCGGCGGTACGTCGCTCGCCCCCGGTTTGCACGATGCGCTTGCCACCATTCCCCCGGACCAACTTGCCGGGATCATCGCCGTTACAGATGGGCAAATCTCCGGCACCATTACCCTGCCGCATCATGTGCCGTTCACCGCTTTACTTACAGCCAAGGGTGAGGAAACCGATCGTGAATTACGGCTGAATGACGCACCATCTTTTGGTCTCGTCGGTCAAAACCAGAAACTCAGGCTTACCGTCATCGATCACGGGGTAAACGATTCCGGTGCCACCGCGTCGGTCAGCGTATCAGAAGACGGCACCCAGGTCGCAAGCCAGCAAGCTGTCATCGGTCAGCCCCTGACGATCAACCTGCCCGTCCGCCATGCCGGCCCCATCGTGATCACCGCCGCCGTCACCCCGCTGCCCGGCGAGGTCAGCCAGATCAACGACCAGGCAGCTTTCACCCTCACCGGTATTCATAAGCGTCTCAATGTGCTTCTCATCTCCGGCAGCCCCGATCAGGGAGAGCGTGCCTGGCGACTCCTCCTCAAATCGGACCCGGCCGTCCAGCTTGTCCATTTCACCATCCTGCGCACACCCGGTGAACCCATCGACGCCGACCCGCGGGATATCGCCCTGGTGCCATTTCCAGTGCGCGAATTGTTTGAGACCGATATCGGCAAATTCGACCTCATCATTCTCGATGGCTTTAACGCCGATGGACTGCTGCCCTCGGAGTATCTTGCCAACATCGCCACCTTTGTAGAACACGGCGGCGCGCTATTAACCGAGGTCGGGCCGGAGTTTTCCGGACCCGACAGTCTTGCCTTCTCGCCCCTCAGCCCGGTTTTGCCGGCCATGCCGGCGGCACCAGGCACGGTGACGAAGATGTTTTCTCCGGTCGTCACGCCGCTCGGCGCGCGTCACCCGGTCACCGCCCCATTCGCCGATATAAATTTGCCGCCCTGGTACCGCATGGAAGCCGCAACCGCAAAGACCGGGGATGTTCTGATGACCGGGGCAAATGGTCTTCCGCTGCTCATTCTTGCCAAAGCCGGGAAGGGGCGCTCCGGCATTCTATTATCCGATCAGCTCTGGCTCTGGACGCGCGGCGGCAGCCATGAGGGGCCAGCTTTGCCACTGTTGCGGCGCATCGTCCATTTTCTTCTCCGGGAACCGGCTCTTGAACCAGAATCCCTTACAGCCAGCATCACGAATCAAACCTTGAGCATCGACCGGCAAACACTCTCCCCAACCTATCCCGGCGACGCCACCCTCACAGCACCCGACGGCACCACCAAAAACCTCGCTTTGAAACAAACCGCGCCAGGCCACTTTACCGCGAGCCTGGCTGTAAATTCCGCAACCGGCGTCTGGAGGATTAATGAAGGAGGCCTGACGGCCTACGCTGCCAACTCCAACGGCAACTCTAAGGAATACGAGGACCTCGCCGCCACGAGCGCAAATCTGCGAGGCATCGCGCATAATATTATCTGGCTCGGCAAAAATCCGGCGCCTCAGCTTGGTCCGTTGCTGGAGCACCGCCATGCCGTGCAGGTCACCGGCACACGTAACCTGCCCCTCCTGCCGCCTTTGCCAACCCTCGCGATTGCCCTCATGTTAATCATTGCGGCTTGGTGGCGCGAAAGCGGCACACGCCATAAACCTGGAGTCAATAAGTTAGGGTGAGCAAACAAAAATGGCCGGACCCGAAGGTCCGGCCACATTGCTAACAATCCGCCGTCTATTAGAACAGCAGACCGGCTTCGAGCGTGCCGATGAACTGGAACTTATCGGTGCCACTGGTACCGTAGCTTGCCGTGGAGAATTGCTTGTTATTCAGCAGATACAAAGCACCAACGTTTGCACGTGCAAACAGGTACTTATACTGCCAGGTCGGCGAAACAGCCGCGCCAACCGCTTCTGAACCTGGGCCAACGAACCAGAAATCCTGACCATTGCTGTTCTCGTATTCCAACCAGCCACCGACCGAGTAAGGCGATGTTCCAAAGCTGTAATCACCAAACACGGCGGCGCCAAAGTTAGATGACGATTTCGTCAGACCAAGCTCTTGATCCGCTTTGGCATACACGTACTGAACTTCAGGAACGAGATTCAGATTGCCCATCGTGTAGCTGTAATAACCGCCAATCATGTCGGAATTGACGAAATTGGCGCCGTACGTACCCGTCGTGACCCCGCCATAGGTAATGGTGTTCAGGCCGGTTCTTCCAAGATTACCTGCGGCATAGACACTGACGGTGTTGGTGGGGTTGATCGTGTAGGAAACCAAGCCCTGCAAGAAATTCCACACGCCGGTGTCGAAACCATCACCGAAGGTCAAGGTCGCGCTGACCGGGCCAGCGGTATAGGTGCCGGTGACGCCGCGGCTCTGGCTGTTCTGCACATAGAAGATAGAGGTGGTCAGCTGGGACGCATTGACCCAGTCGATACCGGATTCCCAGCCTTCGAGCGAACCGATCTGACCCGCTGAAATCGTAAACGGCATATCGGTCGGGGCAATGGTGACATAACCGGCATAGAGCGGGCCGGTCGAGAAGGTGGTGATTGACGTCTGGGCTGGCCTGTTCGTACCAACCGTTACAGCACCGCCATTGGAGCCAACTTCAATGGTGAACTGCAAAACGCCAGTGTTTTTCTGCAATTCCACCAAGCGCATTGGCAACATTAATCCCGTTGGACAAAGTGCCGCTTGGTGTGTTGCTGACGTAATAGCCGTAGCCATCAACGCCACCGCTGAGTTGCAATGGGCCGAGCGGGCCGCCATCGATCTGGATTGCCGTGGGGCCGCTCATGGCCTGGGCAGCATGTATGGCCAAGATAGAGGACGCGGCCACAAAGCCCAGTCCCAAAAGTTGCCGACGCATGGTAATCATTATGCCTCCTGAATGCGCATTTATTGCGCGTGAATGCCTAAACCGTAACCTGATACGTCACTAACCAGGAAGAAAAACCTGATTTCGCGTCATCTCACGGTAACGAAATCGCAATCTACATGCCAAGGGGGCAGTCCGGCCAGTCAAAATAGACAAATTTGTCGCTTTGCAGCATTCCTGTTGCTGAAATAACACAAATTACTAAGACAGAGACGATTATTCAGGATTGTAATCTGAATTACAATCAGCCGGAGCGCGATGAACCAATTGCGTTACTGAATGCTGTCGCAGTCCAAAAACCTAAAGCGCAAGCCGCAAGACACAAAATTACCGATACCGCGACGTAAATTCCCGCGCGCCCGGCCTGCCCAGCATGTGCTAATTCAATTGTTTGCAAGCTAAACGACGAAAATGTGGTAAATCCGCCACAAATTCCAACCATTACAAAAATCCGTGCCTCATAGGGCACAGGAAATCTGTCAGCACTTCCGGTCAACATCCCAAAAAAGCTGATGATAAAAGAGCCTAGGATATTAATGAGCAATGTGCCCCAAGGAAATTCGGAGCCCATTACCATCACCATGGCATTGCCGAGCCAAAATCGCGCCACACTGCCTAAAGCGCCGCCAATGGCCACCCATAAATATACCATGTCAACTCAGTTCGGCGAGCAGGCTTAGCTGGGCATCCCGCGGTTCGATATGGTCGGTCAATGCAATCGGATAATCACCGGTAAAGCACGCATCACAAAATGCCGGCGCCTTGGCATTCCTTCCCGGCCGGCCTAGCGCGCGGTAAAGCCCATCAATCGAGATGAAAGAAAGGCTATCCACGCCAATCAATCGCGCCATCGCCTCTACGCTATTTCGCGCCGCCAGCAGCTTGCCGCGTTCGGGAGTATCGATGCCATAAAAACACGAATGTGTGGTTGGCGGTCCGGCGATCCGCATATGCACTTCCGCCGCGCCGGCCGCGCGCACCATTTCAACAATTTTCTGGCTTGTGGTGCCGCGTACGATCGAATCATCCACCAGCACAACCCGCTTGCCCTCCAGGACCGCACGATTTGCCGAATGCTTCAGCCGCACGCCAAGATGCCGTATCTGGTCCGTCGGCTCGATAAATGTCCGCCCGACATAATGGTTGCGGATAATCCCCAACTCAAATGCAATTCCACTGGCCTCGGCAAACCCCATCGCCGCCGGCACGCCGGAATCAGGCACCGGCACAATCACATCTGCCTCGGCCGGGGCCTCTTTCGCCAGTTGCGCGCCGATCAGCTTGCGCGCCGCATAAACGGACGTTCCCTCCATGACCGAATCCGGCCGCGCGAAATAAATATATTCGAATACGCAAAACCGCGGGCTCTGCACGGCAAAAGGTTTAATGCTCTGCACCCCGGCATCATCAATCACAACAATCTCGCCGGGATCGACATCCCGGACAAAATCCGCGCCGACAATGTCGAGCGCACAGGTCTCGGAGGCCAGAACCCAGCCCGCATTACCATCCGCGCCATGCAACCGGCCCAGGATCAGCGGCCGCACACCCAGCGGGTCCCGTACGCCAATCAACTGTTCATTTGTCAGCGCCACCAGTGAATACGCGCCGATCACCTGCTTGATCGCGTCGATGAGCCGGTCGATCACGTTGGAGTACAGGCTGATGGCGATCAGGTGCACGAACACTTCCGAGTCCATCGTGCTCTGGAACAGGCAGCCGCGCTTGGTCAGGGCCTTGCGCAGCGTATGTGCGTTGGTCAGGTTGCCATTATGGCCTACGGCAAAGCCGCCGAACTCGAACTCGGCGAATAACGGCTGCACGTTGCGCAGCACGGTCTCGCCGGTCGTGGCATAGCGGTTATGGCCAATTGCCCTCGTCCCCGGCAGCCCCGCCATAACTTTGGCATCGCCATAGTTATCACCGACCAGCCCTAGTCCTTTATGCGAATGGAAGCGCACACCATCATGCGTAACAATGCCGGTAGCCTCCTGGCCACGGTGCTGCAACGCATGCAGGCCCAGTGCTGTAATCGCCGCCGAAATCGGTGACGTTCCAGGCACCAAATACGCCGCATTCCTCATGAGGCTTGTCATCATCGATCACGGTAGCCTCTACCCCTATCCTGTAGTGCTCACGCACCAACTAGACGTGTGACAGTCCGATGTCGAGGACAGGCAACGCATTGCTACTGCGATCCAAAAGCACTGCCCGCCACCGGCTGCTGCATCAACGTCCCCGCACTTGGCGCCGGCGCGGTCGGCAAGGGGTCGATCTTCGGCTGATAGGGTTTTGGCAGCAGACTGACCAAGGCGGTTGCCCCCTGATAAGCCATTGGCAAAAAACGGGCTTTCACCACCGGTGCAGGCCATTGCGCCTCGGCAACGCCAACAGACAGAGCAATATAGGCGAGACAAACAATCAACGCGCCTCTAACCGCGCCAAACACCAATCCAAGACTGCGGTCGAGCCCCGAAAGCGCGGAATCACGCACCAGCCCGCCGATCAACGCACTGACCAGGCTCAGCACAATCAACACGACGATGAAAATCACCGCCATCGCCGCATAAACCACCAGATTCTTCATCGGCAGAATGCTGCTGATCTCCGGCTGCACGAGCGGATAAAATTTAATCGCCGCCAAACCGGCCCCAATCCAGGCACCAACGCCCAAAACCTCGCGCACAAAGCCACGGACCATCGAAAACGCCGCCGATAATACGACAATCAAAATTGCTGCGGCATCAACCCAGGTCATCTTTGCTCCTTGCTCTGCAACGCCCGTTTTACCCCTGCGGTCGCAACACCAACAAGGTCGGTCAAATGCCCAATTTCAATGAGCTTTAGCGTTGACGGCACCGCGATTCGCGCCGCGCCCCCGGCAACACGCTTCGGGCATGCGGCCTGCCCAAACCCCAGCTTGGCGGCCTCTTTCAGCCGTAACTCCGCCTGCGCCACCTGCCGCAATTCGCCCGAAAGCCCGATTTCCCCAAAAAACACCATCGATGGATCGGTTGGCACGTCCGATGCCGCCGAAATCAGCGCCGCCGCCACCGCGAGATCGGCCGCCGGCTCACTTACCCGTAAGCCGCCAGCGACGTTCAAATACACGTCATTCATCGCCAGCTTCAACCCGCAGCGGGTTTCCAGCACGGCCAGAAGCATCGCCAACCGCCCCGAAATCCCACCCGATCACGGAACGGCGCGGCGACCCGCCGGGGTTTGGCGCCAGCAACACCTGTATCTCCACCAGCACGGGCCGCGAGCCTTCCAGCCCGGCAAACACCGCGCTGCCGGAAACATTGCCCCGCCGCTCCGCCAGAAACAGAGCCGAAGGATTGGCAACTTCCGCCAACCCGCCGCCCGTCATCTCGAACACGCCGATCTCATCGGTCGCGCCAAAGCGGTTTTTCACGCCACGCAGAATGCGGAACTGGTGCCCCCGGTCGCCCTCAAAATGCATCACCACATCAACCATGTGCTCCAGCACACGCGGACCGGCCAGATTTCCCTCTTTCGTTACATGCCCCACGAGCATCAACGCATACCCCTGGGCCTTCGCCGCCCGGATCAACTCAAACGCCGCCGCCCTCACCTGCGTCACGCTGCCGGGCGCCGACTCCACGCCCTCCGTCCACATGGTCTGGATCGAATCGATCACCACCAGCGCCGCCTCGGGAAACTGCGCCAAACTCGCCAGAATATCCCCTAGCTGCGTCGTCGAGGCCAGGTGCATAGGCGCGCTGGTCAGGCCAAGCCGCGAGGCCCGCATCCTGATCTGGTCAACCAACTCTTCGCCGGAAATATAAATCACTTGGCTGCCGGCACGGCCGAGCGCGGCACCGGCCTGCAACAATAAGGTTGACTTCCCAATCCCCGGATCGCCCCCGACCAGCACGACCGATGCCGGCACAAGCCCGCCCCCTAATACACGGTCGAACTCGGCAATGGTTGTCGGCACCCGCGGTGGCGGCGGCGACACCCCGGCCAACCCAACGAATTCTATTTTTCCGCCCCGTTGTGCGTTACCCTTCATGCCGCCGGGCAGCACTGGCCTGGCCACCTGCTCATCCAAGGTATTCCACGCGCCACAAGCCTCGCAGCGCCCCGCCCATTTCGGGAACACACTGCCACAGGCCGAACAAACGAAGCTTTTCCCAGGCTTGGCCAAATCAGCTCGGTTGCCAGCCAAAACTTTTGGTCAGGAATACTTGCAAGTCCGTCTGATCGGTCCTGACCAGGTTCAATGCGTTCAAAGCTGCCGCGAGCGCCGGTGCGGGCTGCAATACGACCGAACTGGCGCTGGCCGCCGCCACCAAAGCCGGCGCGGCAATCGCGCCGCTGGCCGCCTGCCGCCATTGCGCGACAGCCCCAGGATCGGTCAACTTCGGCAGCACAATGATAAAATCCAGCCGCGCAGCCGCAGCGGCGGCACGATACGCCTTATCAAGAAACGGCGTCGCACTCCCACTGAACGCAATCACATCCGGCAAGTTCGGGAAAAGCGGATCACTGGTCACAATCCCATCCGGCCCCGGTACCCCCAGGCAGAACACTGGCACAGCGCCGCCGGCCGCCAATGGCGCAATATCTTCCGGCACACCCTCGCCGGAGACAAAAACCGCATTGACTTCCCCAGCCATGAAAGCCCGGGTCTTCGCGCCAATATCGCGCAGTCCAAATATCGGCGCCGTCGCCACGCCAAGCCGTGCGAGCGCCAGCAACACCGCGAGATCATTGCTTTGCGGCTGGTCCGCCGCCAACCTTAAAGGCGCCATCGCTTTCAAATTCTGCAAGTTTGGCGCGGCACCTCGCGGCAACCGCACCACCAGTACGCCAGAATTAAAACCGGCCATCAGCGGCACCCAGCGCGTCGGGTTAAAATGTACGCGCGAGTCACCCGTAAGCCAGGCAATGAGCGCCGCCCCCGGCAAAATCGCCGCGGTTTTTCCATCCGGCACGACCAGCGCATCCAGCCTGTTGGCCCCGGTGACACCATCCAGCCCGCCGATCGGCCGTGTAAAAATCATCGGAGAGCCCGGGAAGCCAGCTTGCATCGCCAGCGCAACGGCATTGCCCCAGCGGCTCGCCTGTTCGCCATCCGGCCCGCCCACCAGCAGTGCCAAAGGGCCCGCATCAGCCCAGGCAAACTCTTGCCCAAACGGCAGCATGGACATTGCGGCCAGCCCGCGCATGATCTGCCGGCGTTTCATTGGACCACCACCCTCTTACAGTACATGCGCGATCTCTGAATCTGGCCGCGTCACATCAATTATCGTACTGAATGAGCGCCTCGAACGGAACATCGAACTTGTTACGCCCGTTCAAAAACGTCAGTTCAATCAGCGAGGCCGCCGCCACGACTTCCGCGCCAACATTCTGCAGCAGCTTAATACCGGCAGCCATGGTTCCACCGGTCGCCAGCAAATCGTCAACCACAACCACGCGCGCTCCCGGCTCCACGGCATCGGCCTGAATCTCGATACGGTCCGCGCCGTATTCCAGCGCATAATCCAACCCAACGGTCGATCCTGGCAGTTTGCCGCGTTTGCGGAGCATTATAAACCCGCAGCCCAGCTTCAGCGCCAACGGTGCTGCCAGCAAAAATCCCCGGCTTTCAACGCCCGCCAACACCGTGGGGTGGTAAGCCCGTACCCGGTTGCTCAACCGTCCCATCGCAACCTGCCAGGCGTCGGCGTTGCGCAACAGCGTTGAGATGTCATAAAAAAGGATCCCCGGCTTGGGGAAATCCGGTATGCCGCGAATATGATCTTTCAGGTCCATGCCGCGTCTATAGCCGACCCGACCGAACCGGCAAACCTTCAGATACACACAGCTTTACAACTTCCAGACCGCCGCCGCCGCGTCATCCGCCGCACGGGCAGCAACCCACTCCCTCTCGCCGGTCTCAAACTCCTCGACCTTCCAGAAAGGCGCGCTCGTCTTCAACCAGTCGATCAAAAACGCAGTAGCCTGCAACGCCGCCTCCCGGTGCGGGCTCGCCGCGGCGACAAACACAATATTCTCGCCGGGCAACAACCGGCCAAATCGATGAATGACCGTACAACCGGTCAATTCCCACCGGCTTTCCGCTTCGGCGGCAATCCGATCAAGCGCTTTTTCCGTCATGCCTGGATAATGTTCGAGGGTGAGTGCCGCCACCCGCCGGGGATTGCCGTGGTCAACACGAACAATCCCTATGAAACTGGCAATCCCGCCAACCGCCGCATCGACGAGCTTTGCCAGTTCCGCACCCGGTTCGAAATCCTGCGCCTGAACAACAATCCGTCGCAACGTTACCCCCCGTGACGGGCGGAAAAAACGCGATTTCCCTCGCTGCCGCAATTGGCGTATCCGCCGTCGCGAACTCCTGATCGATCGCAAAGCGGATCAGCCTGGCATTCTCAAAAGCCACATCATGACGCGGCGTCTGCAATTTCAGCCAATCGATCAGGTCCTGCACCGTCCGCACGTCGCCAGGGATGGTCAAGTCTTCCTCACCGACCCCGATTTTTTCGCGCAGCCATGCAAAATATCGTATTTTCATCTACCTCGCATCACCTGGTACCGCCGGTACGACCTGGGGTGCCGCTCCTGGCTGCGTTGTATATAGGGATCCGCCCGTCACGGGCACAGGGGCCGGTGCGTTCTGGTCAGGTGCCTGTCCCGGCGGATAAGGCGAAGGGAGAGACGGCGTATAAGCCTGCCCCAGCGGCAAGTTGGAATTCTTCTGTATTTCGCTCAATGTCGGCATGGGCCGCACAGGGCCCGGCCAAACATCGCCAGCCTGCGGCGCGATTGGCGTCACATCCGGCGTCTTCCCGAGCGCGCGCTGAGCCGTTTCGCTGGTCGTTTTGGGCGCATTCGGGTTTCCAAAGGGCCACAGAGAACTCTCCGCAAAATGCCTCTCACTTGCGCAGCCGGACAGCAACAAAATCAAGCCGATCGCCATAAAATATCGCAAAATCATCTCTCCGTGGCACGTGAAAGGCTGTTTAGTCGAAGTGCCGTTACGAGGAAATCCGCAACCGCGCCTGGCGACTGTAGATTAATGACAGGTACCGGGCATGCCGGCAAAGCCTCATCCGAGGCTACCGCCAATACGTCCATCTGATCCCATAAAGGCGGCTGGCCGAGACTGGGGCGATAAACTTCGAGCTTCGGGATATTGTAGCTCTTGAACCCCTCCACGAGCACCAGATCAACCGGCGCCAAGCGTTCAAGCAAGGCAGGAAGCCCGGGCCGTGCCTGCGTCGAGAACAAGGCAAACCCGTTATCAGACGCGAGAATCACCTCTTCCGCTCCAGCTTGCGCATGACGGAAACTGTCTTTGCCTGGCCGGTCGAACGCCAGATCATGATGCGCATGTTTGACGCTGGAGACGGAAAAGCGGCGCTGCCTGAAAATAGCGATCAACGCGGTCAGCAAAGTCGTTTTACCGCTGCCGGACCAGCCGACAATACCAAGGGCAACCATGACGATCCTCAGATTGTCGGACGTGGCGTGCTGGCATGCCGCAACCCGGCAGTCAGATAATCCCAGCCCGTAACCAAAGTGAGGCCCGCCGCGAGCCATAGCAGTGTGCCGCCGATCCAGGCCATCGGCAACCAGCCAAGCCCGATGAGATGCGCACCGCCACTACCCAGCAGCAACAGTCCCAGGGCGAGCATCTGCACCCCGGTTTTCCATTTCGCGAGCCGTGTCACAGGCAACCCAATCCTTATTTCCGCCAGGTATTCCCGCAATCCGCTCACCAAAATCTCCCGCAGCATAATGACGATAGCCGGGTAAATGCCCCAGCCAGGCAAATGCCCAAAGCCGACCAGCGCCATAAGCGTCGCGCCGATCAATAATTTATCGGCAATCGGATCCAGCATGCGCCCAAAATCCGAGAGTTGCAGCATCTCCCGCGCCAGCCGTCCATCCAGGTAATCGGTGATTGCCGCCGCCAAAAACACCAGAGCGGCCAGCAGGTCAGCCCAGTCAGCGCCGATGGCCACCAGCAGCACCAGCACAGGAATCGCGCCGATCCTCGATAAGGTCAGAATATTTGGCAGATCGCTCATCATTCTTTGCACCTTACCTGTCTTTTATCTCCGGCGGAACCGCCAAAGCAGTCTCCAGCTCCACCAAAAACTCAGCACCTGAACGAACGATCGAACGCTCCAGCCCGCGGTAAGCCGACAGCACCTGTATTCCGGTCGCTGTCAACCGCGCACCACCGCCGCCGACACCGCCCTTCACCGCCTCGACCAAAGGGGCGTTGAATGTTGCATTCATCGCCTCCACCAACGCCCATGCGCGCTTGTAGCTCATATTCATCCGCCGCCCGCCGGCGGCAATCGAACCAGTGGCCTCGATATGCGCCAGCAAATCCGCCCGCCCTGGCCCCATCACGACATCGCCGCCGCGCAACACGCGCAGCCGCAAGGTCAGATCTAAGCGTTGCGAAGTCGGTATTCATATCGCAACACAAGCATGATTGACGCCGATTGACGATATAGCCATACAGCGATATCGCTTGAAAAACATATCGGAGCACGCATGTTGAAGTCTCGCCGCTGGACGATCGCCGCCGCAACCTGCCTGCTCGCAATCAGCATAGCCCCGGCCCAGGCCGGGGGCAAAATCACTGTTGCCTTCGCGGGCTCCATGGGCACGGTGATGGACCGGGGCCTCGGCCCAGCCTTCACGGCAAGCACCGGAACGCAGGTCCAGGGCATGGGCCAGGCCGCCATGGGCCTCGCCCATCTGCTGGTGGCCAAATCCATCGCCGCCGATGTCTTCATCTCGGTTTCCGCCGCACCCATCAAGGTGGTCGAAGCAGCGGGCCTGACCGCCAGCGCCACCCCCGTCGCCAGCACGTCCATGGTGCTCGCCTATTCACCAAAATCGCGCTTCGCGCCGACCTTCGCCGCCGCCAAAAACGGTGACTGGACGAAAATCCTGACCACGCCGGGCCTGCGTTTCGGCCGCACGGATCCATCGGTCGATCCGCAGGGCCAATATGTGCTCTACACGCTTCAGCTCGCCGAAAAATATTACAAACTTCCCGGCTTCGCGGCGCAGGTGGCCGGCGCCACCGATAACCCCGCCGAGATTTTTGCCGAACCTTCGCTGCTGGCCCGGCTGCAGGACGGCCAGATCGACGCGACGCTCAGCTATGAAAGTGCTGTCGTTTCGCAACACCTGCCTTTCGTCTTGCTGCCGCCGGAAATCAATTTCAGCACACCGGCATTTGCCAAGGACTGGTACAGCAAAGCCTCGTTAACCCTGACTAAAAAAGGCACTGCCAAAACCCTGCATCCGAGCCCGTTGGTTTTTTATGCCGCGGTACTGAAAAACGCCGCCAACCCGCAAGCCGCCCAGGCTTTCGTCACCTTCCTGAACAGCAGCCAAGGTCAGAAAATCTTGGCGCAATACGGCTACAGCCCCGGCAAAGGCAAAAACATTTGAATATCTACGCCCTCGCCCGGCCGGCTTTTCTGCTTCTGGTCCTGGGCTTTCTGTCCGTGCCCCTGCTCGGATTGCTGACCGGCGGCGACTGGAACCCCCAGAATTCGGCGCCTGAGGACCTTCGGGCGATCGCCACGTCGCTCATCGGCGGCGGTGGCGCCGTGGTGCTGATCGCTCTTTTCGGCACACCGCTCGCTCTCTATCTTGCGCGCACACCGGGCCGGATCAGTGCCATCGCCGAAGCCCTGGTGCTGATCCCGATGCTCATGCCAACCCTGGCGCTGGGTATTCTGCTTGCCTCGTTCTATGGCCCGGCAGCACCGGTTGGCGCGGTCTTCGCGCGCATCGGCCTGCTGCTCACCAACTCCCCCGCCGCCTTTGTGCTGGCCGCACTTTATGCCGCACTACCGACATACATCATCACCGCCCGCTCGGCTCTGGTCGAAGTGCCGCGCGAGTTCGAGCAGGTTGCCCGCACGTTGGGCGATTCGCCGCTGCGTGTGTTTTTCCGTGTCACCTTGCCGCTCGCCCAGCGCGGTCTCGCCGCCGCCCTGGCTCTTTGCTGGGTCCGCGCTTTGGGTGAATTCGGTATCGTCCTCATCATCGCCTATTTCCCCGCCGGCATGCCCGTTCGCCTCTGGATCGACATGCAGGACCTCGGCATCCAGGCGGTTTTCCCGCTGCTCGCGGTTTTTTTGGCGGCCGCACTGCCGCTTCCCCTCTGGCTTGGATTGCGTGCCAGGCGCAGCCTCGCCTAAGAGGGTTTATGCAACGGCTGATCGTATCCGGTTCTGAATTTGAGCACGCCTCCTTCAATTCCGGCATCGCCGGCGACATCACCAGGCCCCAAAAATGAGTTTTATGGCCGTCGACTACCGGCTGCAAACGCCCGTCGAACTGCATGTGCAATTCGAAATCCGTGGCTTTACCGCTTTGCTCGGCCGCTCCGGGAGCGGCAAAACCTCGCTGTTAAAAGCCCTAGCCGGCCTGCTCCCCGCCACTGGCTCGCCCTGGGCGGGCTTGCCGCCAGACGCGCGTTCCCTCGGCTATCTACCCCAAAACGCCGCTTTGTTTCCGCATCTCACGGTACTGGAAAATGTCGCCTATCCACTTCGCGGCCCGGATCGTTTCACAAAGGCGCAAGCCTTGCTCGACGAGCTGGGCTTAAGCGAATTTGCGCTCTGCCCCGCGACCACGCTCTCCGGTGGCCAGGCGCAGCGCGTCGCCCTGGCCAGGGCCCTAGCGCATGCGCCAAAACTGCTTCTCCTCGATGAACCCTCCGCCGCACTTGATGCCACCACCCGTGACACCACGCTGACCTGGCTGATCGACACCGTCACCGCCCGCGGGATTCCCACACTCGCCGCCACGCACGACCCTGCCATTGCCGGGCTTGCCGACTGGCTGGTTCTTCTGACAGACCGCCACATCATCCAGCAAGGGGCGCCGCGCGACGTATTTAACAACCCGCAATCAGTCGCCGCCGCGGAGCTTCTGGGTTTTGAGAACATCTGGCAGGAAAACGGCGTATCTTTCGCCATTCGCGCCGCCGACATCGAGATTGTCGAGACTGGCATCCCCGCCACCATCATTTCAGTCCGCGAACATGGCGCCAGCCTGCGCCTTGAATGCGCCACGCCGCACCGGCTTACTGTTCACGTCAAATCCGGCAAAATAACCCAATTTTTGCCCGGCGCCACAATCCACCTGGATTTTTGTCCCTCAGACTTAAAACGCTTGTCTTAAACGGTCTCGTCCTTGCTTCGATCATCGGTCAGGATCACGGTCACCCGCCGATCCCCCGGCATTTTTACGCGGCGCGAAGTCAGGCGTTTCAAGAATGCTGAAAAATGGTGGCGGCGCATTTCGGCCTTGGCCTTTGTACTGGTCGTCATGTAATTCATCTGCACCACATAACGCTGCCCGACGAACTGTTTATGCCCGTGAAATGTCGTGGGCCCGTTCGGGAACACGAGCAGCGCGCCATCGGTTGGCGGCACCTCGACAGCATAATCTTCCAAATCCGTCCCGTTCCGCAGCAACCGAAGGCATCCTTCCTGACGCGCCCAGGCCTCGCCCGAGCCAGGATTTAAATAAAGCAGGATCGTCACCCGCTTGGCTGAGGAATCCGTGTGAATTTGTCCGTCTTTTTCGCCCGAATTGCCGCGCAACGTCGTCATCAGGGGCGCGCCTTCGAGGTCCAGGCCAAACTTCTCCGCCACAATGGTCCGGAAAACCTCGCCCTCCAACCCGGCAATCAAGCCGCGCGCCGCCTCACCCAGCTTCAACGCGCCAATCGGAAAACTGCCGCGCGCGCGCATCGCCGGCAGCGCCGCCACAACCTCCGGCAACGCCTCCGGCTTTACGAAACGCGGCAACAGAATATGCGTGAACGGGTCGCTGGCGACCTGGGATGAGCGCAACCGATCGAAGTCGAGGATATCCATGGGTTAAATCCGTATTGAACCATAGCCGAGCCGTCAATGTTCCCGGCTTGTTGTTGCACCGCACAATCATCTAAGGTACGGGTGAGCAAAACTATGTCCAGCGCTTCCACCCCATCCCCTGGCGTAATGCCAGAATATCGCGCGCGTATTGCCGCCGGATCGATCATCTCCGACCCTGCCCAGGCCCGCGCCGCCGAGCGCCTGCAAGATCTCTGGGCCAAGCTGCGTGGCTACAATCCCCATCCCACGGCGCCGGCGAATGGCTGGGTCGGCAAATTGCTGCGCCGCAAGCAGGTTGACGACATTCAGGACCACCCAAATGGCTTGTATCTCGTCGGCGAGGTCGGTCGCGGCAAATCCATGCTGATGGATCTGTTCTTTGAAGCCGCCGATGTTCCCCGAAAAAAACGCATCCATTTTCACGAGTTCATGCAGGACGTGCACCGCCGCTTCCACGCCATCAAGCGCGACAACCCGAACATCGACGATCCCATCCCCCCGCTTGCCGACCTTATCGCCGAGGAAGCCGCCCTTTTATGCTTCGACGAATTCCAGGTTTACGACATCGTCGATGCGATGATCCTCGGGCGGCTGTTCGAGGCTTTATTCGCGCGCCTCGTCGTCGTTGTCGCAACCTCCAACACGCTCCCCGATGACCTTTTTAAGGGCAGATCCGGCCGTGACGCCTTTCTGCCCTTCATCAGCCTGTTGAAAAAAAACCTCGACGTCCTGGTCCTGGATGCGGCCCGCGACTACCGCCGCGAAAGGTTAAATGGGCTCAATTCCTGGTATGTGCCGGCCGATCGCCATGCCGAAGCTGCGATGGAGCACCTTTTTTCTGAGCTTTCCGGTGGCGCAATGCCTAAACCAAACAGCCTGGTCGTTTCAGGCCGCAAGCTCGTCGTGCCGTTGAGCATTGCCGGCATCGCGCGATTCGACTTCCATGCCCTGTGCGGCCAACCTCTCGGCCCAGGCGACTACCTGGCCCTGGCAACGCATTACCAGACCATCCTGATCGACAATATTCCACAACTTTTGCCCGATAAATTCAACGAGGCACGTCGCTTCGTAACGCTCATCGACGCCCTCTACGAGCACCGCGTTAAACTCTACGCGTCAGCGGCGGCCACGCCCGACGAGTTGTGCCGCGGCGGCGTGGGGGCCAAAATCTTCGAGCGGACCGCTTCGCGCCTGGAAGAGATGCAAAGCGAGGATTACATGCGGCTCCCACACCTCACATAGAGCCTGATTCACGTTTTAAGGCGGCGCAGAATGCGCCAACTTCGCGCCCTGATATCAGTTCTTGCCCGGCCCGGATGATTGGAGTAGCAGCCAAAGATGCCACTTTAACTCCAGAATCAGGTCGGGCGGGCTTCAAATGAACATACATGAATATCAGGGCAAGGAACTGCTGAAAGCCTATGGGGTAGCGGTTCTTGATGGTTACGTTGCCTGGAGCCCGGAGGAGGCGGTTGAAGCTGCGAAGAAGCTTCCTGGCCCGGTTTACGTTGTAAAGTCTCAAATTCACGCTGGTGGCCGCGGTGCTGGCAAGTTCAAGGACGCGCCGGAAGGCAAAGGCGGTGTCCGCCTCGCCAAATCCCTCGACGAGGTAAAAGAAGCCGCCGCCGCGATGATCGGCCATACGCTGATCACGAAGCAGACCGGCCCTGCTGGTCGCATGGTGCGCCGCATTTATGTTGAGGCTGGCTGCGACATCAAGCGCGAGCTCTATCTTTCGCTCCTTGTCGACCGTTCGGTCTCGGAGGTGGTGATCATCGCCTCGACCGAAGGCGGGATGGAGATTGAGGAAGTCGCTGCGCATCACCCTGAGAAAATCCTGCGCGCTCCGGTTGATCCGGCCTCGGGCATCTCTGGTTTTCATGCCCGCAAGCTCGCCTTTGGCCTTGGCCTGGAGGGCAAGCAGGTTGCGACCTTCACCAAGTTTGTCACCGCCATGTACAACGCTTTTGTGGCGCTGGACTGCGCCATCGTGGAAATCAACCCGCTGGTCGTGACCGGCGCCGGCGACATTATCGCGCTGGATGCCAAGGTCAGCTTTGATGACAACGCGCTCTACCGTCATCCGGAAATCGAGAAGCTCCGCGATGAGAGCGAAGAAGACCCGAAAGAGCTGGAAGCCGCCAAGTATAGCCTCAACTACGTGGCGCTGGACGGTTCCATCGGCTGCATGGTCAACGGCGCCGGCCTGGCCATGGCGACGATGGACATCATCAAGCTCTATGGCGCGGAACCCGCCAACTTCCTCGATGTCGGCGGCGGCGCGACCAAGGAGCGGGTGACCGCGGCTTTCAAGATCATTCTCTCGGATCCGAATGTTGAAGGTATTCTGGTCAACATCTTCGGCGGCATCATGCGCTGCGACGTGATCGCGGAGGGCGTTGTTGCCGCCGCGCGTGAACTCTCGCTCACGGTGCCCCTGGTGGTCCGGCTGGAAGGCACGAACGTGCAGCTCGGCAAGGACATCATGGCCAAATCCGGCCTGCCGATCATCCCGGCGGACAACCTCGCCGACGCCGCTGAAAAAATTGTCAAAGCCGTGAAGGAAGCCGCGTAATGGCCATTCTCGTCAACAAAAACACCAAGGTCATCACCCAGGGCTTCACCGGCGCGCAGGGGACCTTTCACTCGGAACAGGCGCTGGCCTACGGCACCAAGGTCGTCGGCGGTGTCACGCCGGGCAAAGGTGGGTCCACGCATCTGGACCTGCCCGTGTTCAACACGGTGGGCGAGGCGCGTGCCAAGACCGGCGCCAATGCTTCCGCCATCTATGTGCCGCCGCCGTTTGCCGCGGACTTCATCCTGGAAGCGATCGATGCGGGGATCGAGCTGATCGTCTGCATCACCGAGGGTATTCCGGTGCTCGACATGGTTCGCGGTCAAGCGGGCTTTGGCTGGCTCCAAATCCACCCTGGTCGGGCCGAATTGCCCCGGCGTCATCACCCCGGATGAGTGCAAAATCGGCATCATGCCGGGCCATATCCACAAACGCGGCAGCATTGGGATTGTCTCGCGCTCGGGCACGTTGACCTACGAAGCCGTGGCGCAGACCACCGCGGCCGGGCTTGGCCAGTCCACCTGCGTCGGCATTGGCGGCGATCCGGTGAAAGGCCTCGACTTCATCGAAGTGCTTGACCTGTTCCTGCACGACCCTGAAACCCAGGCGATCATCATGATTGGTGAGATCGGCGGCCCGTCTGAGACCGACGCGGCTGAATTCCTCGCCCGCCACAAGATCAAAAAGCCGACCGTCGGCTTCATCGCCGGCCTCACCGCTCCTCCTGGCCGCCGCATGGGCCATGCCGGCGCGGTCATCTCCGGCGGCAAGGACACGGCGCAAGCCAAAATCGACGCCATGAAAGAAGCCGGCATCGCCGTCGCCGGCAGTCCCGCCGCCCTCGGTAGCACAATGGTTAGAGTGCTGCGGGCTTAACGACTCGGAAGGGGTAAGGGCGTAAACTGGCATTCATGCACATAAAACAACCCTGCCCCTTCAAACCGGATCACGGTCTCGCCGACCAGGAGGCTTATATGCGCGCAGGGTTCGTCAGCCTGCCATACCCAGGGCACAATTGCGCTCTAACTTATTGATCAGGCTCTAGCAGGTTGCTTACCTGACCGCCGTTTTGTTGGGCGGTCCAGGAACACTTTACAGAGGATAGGTTTCGGTATGGCCGGCGTAGACGTCATCGCAACAGCCATGAACGGGGCAAATGCCCAATTTATCGCACAGCTTTACGCTAAATGGGTTTCCGCCCCCAATTCGGTGGACCCGGATTTCGCGGCACTCTTCGCCGCTTTGGATGACGAAGCCAAATCGGTCCTGACCGACGCCACAGGGGCCTCATGGGCGCCCAGGCCGGTCGCGTTCGAACAGCCAAGCGCCACGGGCACGGCCGCCAGGTCCACCGCGGCAGCCGGCTCGGCGGAAACGCGCGCCGCCACGCTCGATACAATCCGGGCCCTCATGCTCATCCGCGTCTATCGCGTCCGCGGGCATCTGGAGGCACAGCTTGATCCGCTCGGCCTCAAACCACCCGGCAATTATACCGAACTTGCTCCCGCTACCTATGGCTTCGGCGAAGCCGACATGGACCGGCCGATTTTCATCGACGGTGTCCTGGGCCACGAGACCGCCACCATGCGGGAAATTCTCGCCATCGTGCGCGCCAGTTATTGCGGGCCCATCGGCGTCGAATTCATGCACATCCAGGACCCGGCGCAAAAATCCTGGATACAGCAACGGATCGAGGGAGCGCCGTGGCTCACGGCCTTTGATGCCGGGCAAAAGACCAAAATCCTGCGCCAGTTGACGGAGGCGGACAGCTTCGAAACATTCTGCCAGCGCCGCTATGTCGGGACCAAGCGTTTCGGCCTGGAGGGCGGCGAGAGCACCATTCCAGCACTACATGCCATCATCGAGACCGCCGCCGAACGCGGCGTCAAGGAGATCGCCATCGGCATGCCCCATCGCGGGCGGCTCAACACGCTGGTCAACATCGTCCAAAAACCTTTAACGGCGTTGTTCAGTGAATTCGGCGGCGCCAGCGCCAAACCGGAGGACGTGCAAGGCTCCGGCGACGTCAAATACCATCTTGGCACCTCGACGGACATCTCCATCAACGGCAACCAGGTACATCTCTCACTCCAGCCGAACCCCTCGCATCTAGAGGCCGTCGACCCCGTGGTCGTCGGCAAAATCCGCGCGCGCCAGGACATGACCGGCGACACCAAAACCCGCCGCACCGCCATGGGCATCATCATGCACGGCGATGCCGCCTTCGCCGGCCAGGGACTCGTCTACGAAACCCTGGCGATGAGCCAGCTCATTGGCTACCGCACCGGCGGCTCCGTGCATCTGGTCGTCAACAACCAGATCGGCTTCACCACCGTTCCGGCGCACGCCTTCTCCGGCCTGTATTGCACGGACGTCGCCAAATCCGTGCAATCGCCCATCCTGCACGTAAACGGCGACAACCCGGAAGCCGTTGTCTTCGCCGCCCGTCTGGCCACGGAGTTCCGCATGGAATTCGCGGTCGATGTCGTGATCGACCTCGTCTGCTACCGCCGCCACGGCCATAACGAAAACGACGAACCGGCGTTCACGCAGCCGATCATGTATAAAGCGATCAAAAATCTCAAAACCACGCAGGCACTCTATGCCGAAAAACTGGCCAGGGAAGGCAGCGTGACCGCCGAACAGGCCAAGGCCATCGCCGATGACTATAACCAGACTCTCGAAGACGCCTATCAGGGTGCGCAATCCTATAAGGTGAACAAAGCCGACTGGCTGGAAGGCCATTGGGCGGGCCTTAACCAGGCGGCTGATGAGGAGGAGCAGGAAGAGCAGGCGACCGCCGCCAGCCTTGAACAGCTTCGCGAAGTTGGCGCTGCGCTTTCCAAGCCGCCGGCCGATTTCGACATCAACCCGAAAATCCTGCGCCAGCTCGAGGCCAAGCAGCAGATGATCGATTCCGGCGAAGGCATCGACTGGGCAACCGGCGAGGCGCTTGCCTTCGGCACGCTCATGCTGGACGGCCACCGCGTGCGTCTCTCGGGTGAGGACTGCCAGCGCGGCACCTTCAGCCAGCGCCATGCCGTGCTGATCGACCAGACCAATCAGAACGAATACGTCCCCTTGAACAACATCCGGCAAGGTCAGGCGCGGATCGAAATTTTCAACTCGCTGCTCTCGGAAGCCGGCGTGCTTGGGTTTGAGTATGGCTACGCCATCGCCGACCCCGGCGTACTTGTGCTGTGGGAAGCGCAGTTCGGTGATTTCGCGAATGGCGCCCAGGTGATCATCGACCAGTTCCTGGCCAGCGGGGAGACCAAATGGCTGCGCATGTGCGGGCTGACCTTATTATTGCCGCACGGCCATGAGGGCCAGGGCCCCGAGCATTCCTCGGCCCGGCTTGAGCGCTACCTCCAGCTTTGCGCCGAGCACAACATGACGGTTTGCAACCTCACCACCCCGGCAAATTATTTCCATGCGCTGCGCCGCCAGTTGAAGCGGAATTTCCGCAAGCCGCTGATCTTGATGACGCCGAAATCCTTGCTGCGCCACAAGCTCGCGGTCTCATCCCTGCACGAGATGAGCAATGGCTCGGGCTTCAAATTCGTCATCCCCGAGACGGACGATCTGGTCGCCCCCGATCAGGTCAAGCGCGTCGTCATCTGCTCCGGCAAGGTTTATTACGACCTGCTGGCGGAACGCCGCGAGCGCGGTATCAAGGATGTGGCGATTATCCGCCTGGAGCAGCTCTACCCGTTCCCGGCCAAGTCTCTGAAAGCCGCGATCGAGGCTTACACCAAAGCCGATGTCGTGTGGTGTCAGGAAGAACCCGAGAATAATGGTGGCTGGACCTTTGTGGACCGCCGGATCGAAGCTGCTCTCATCTGTCTGGATGGTGTGGCCAAACGGCCCCGCTATGTCGGCCGCAAGGCCGCCGCCAGCCCGGCCACCGGTCTCGCCAAAAAACATGTTGCGGAACAGGCAGCCCTGGTGAATGAGGCGCTGAGCGTCTAATCCTTACCGAGTCGTCACCTCATCTTATCGACTCAGCATCTAAAAATTAGGAGCAGTCATGGCCGCCGATATCAAAGTCCCGACGCTTGGCGAAAGTGTTTCCACTGCGACCATCGCCCGCTGGATCAAAAAAACTGGCGATGCCGTCGCCGCCGACGAAGCGGTTGTCGAACTCGAAACCGATAAAGTCACCGTCGAGGTTAATGCGCCGGAAGCCGGCGTGATCGTGGAAATCCTCGCCGATGAGGGTGCCGAGGTTGAGGTCGGAACGCTGATCGGCCGCATCGATGCCGCCGGCAGTGCTGCCAAACCCGCCCCTAAAAAAGAAGACGCCAAACCGGCGCTGAGTCCCGCCACCGGCGTTAACCCGCCGCCAGCACCGCCCGGCCCGGTGGCGCGCCCAGGTATCACCGCCCTGCCGGCCGCCGCCAAAATGATGGAGGAAAAGCATCTCACCGCCGCGGATATCGGTGCAGGTACTGCCAAGGACAGCCGCATCTCCAAGGGCGATGTTCTGGCTTTCGTCAACAAGCCGCCTGTTACCCCGTCACCTGCCGCGCCCAAGCCCCCGCGCTTAGCTGAGGCCCGCGAAGAGCGCGTGAAAATGACCCGGCTGCGCAAGACCATCGCCGCCCGCCTCAAGGACGCGCAGAACACGGCCGCCATGCTCACCACCTTCAACGAGGTGGATATGAGCGCCATCATGGCGCTTCGCAGCGAGTACAAAGAGGCTTTCGAGAAAAAACATAACGGTATCCGCCTCGGCTTCAACGGCTTCTTCGTCAAAGCCGTGGTTGCGGCCCTGGCCGAATTCCCCGCCGTCAATGCCGAAATCGACGGTGACGACATCGTCTACAAGCATTTCGTACATATGGGCATCGCCATCGGCGGCGCTTCCGGCCTCGTCGTCCCTGTCATCCGTGACGCCGACCAGAAAACCATCGCGCAAATCGAAGCTGAGATCAGCGATTTCGGCAAACGCGCCCGCGAAGGCACACTGAAACTCGAAGAGCTCTCGGGCGGCACGTTCTCCATCACCAATGGCGGCGTTTACGGCTCGCTGATGAGCACGCCCATCCTCAACCCGCCCCAATCGGCCATTCTGGGGATGCACAAAATCCAGGAGCGCCCCGTGGCCATCGCGGGCAAAATCGAAATCCGCCCGATGATGTATCTGGCCGTCTCCTACGACCATCGCGTTATCGACGGCCGCGAGGCTGTCTCCTTCCTGGTCCGCGTCAAGGAGAGCCTGGAAGACCCTCGCCGCCTCCTGCTGGAAATCTAAACTAAACTCGTTTCTTTATCTTAACATTCAAAAAGGCATCGTGGGTATCACCCCCGGTGCCTTTTTTGTTGCGCATCATAGGATCATCGAAAAACTCCTGCATTTGCCATTATATTTTAAATGCTGCGGCTCAAGTGACACACAACCTTCATAAATCTTTCACTGAAATGAAACCGCAATTTCCCGTGACTTAAGTTAATCAGCCCCGTGTTACATCGCCGTAATCTTACATTGCGAGTGGTGCGCTTTAAAAACTGGGAGCTTCATATAATGGCTTATCGCAACACGCTTCGGCGCGGATTGTACCGCGCGTCTTCACATCGCACCCTTGCCTTCGCCTTGGCCGGGTTTGGCCTGGCACTTGCCGCCGCCACGCCGGCTTGCGCGCAAACCAGCACCGCGCCGGTCAACCTCGACCTTGGCTCTGTGCTTGCCACCGGCACGAGCGGCAACGCCGATCTCATCAACACACCGGGCACCGCCCCTTATGAGGCGCCGTCCCTCACGCCGCTGCATGCCACGCAGCCGACCTCGGTGGTCAGCAAACAGGCCATCAAAAACCTATTCATCGGCACGGCGAGCTATGCCGATATCGCCAAGCTCACCCCGTCCGTTTCCGCCATCAGCCCGAACGGCCCTGGCTTGCAGGAGGCCAATGGCCCGGTGATCCGCGGCTTTCAGGATGGTCAGTACAACATCACGTTCGATGGCATTCCCTTCGGCGATTTCAACGACTTTACCCATCACTCCACTTCATTCTTCACCGCCGGGCAGATCGGCCAGGTCATTGTGGACCGCGGTCCCGGCTCGGCGGAGACGGTGGGCGATGCGACCTTCGGCGGCACGATTTCCATGCGGACCATTAATCCGGGGGCGACACGGACGATTACGCCCTATGGCGAATGGGGCAGCTACGGCACCAACCTCGGTGGCCTCCGGTACGACACCGGCTCGATCCAGTCCGCCAACGGCACAGCAGCGGTGGTGGATGCCGAACATATTCAGAGCAATGGCGGGCTGACCAATACCGGGCAGGAGCGCAGCAATTTCTTCGGCAAAATCGTGATCCCGGTCGGCGACAACACGACCATCACCCTGATGTCCGAATATGAAAAGCTTTACCAGAACTTCATGACCGGCGCGACGAGCGACCAGATCGCGTTCTTTGGCCCGAGTTACGGCAATAGCGGCGACCCGACACAGCAGAGCTACTTCAAGTACAACGCCGACCATATCACAACCGATATGAACTATATCGACGTGCAGTCGAATTTTGGCAGTGGCTGGCTGTATGACGGCAAGATTTACACCTACGGCTATTATCACCACGGGCTGAATGGCGTGGATGCGAACGGCCAGGGCCTGCCAGGGCAGTATGACCAGCTTGTTGCCATGGGCGCGGTGCCGAATCTCGTGCAATATACGCCATCCGGTGCGCAGGTTACGGGCGTGCCGGGCCAGCAGATGAAGATGGATTACCGTTCGCTCGGCACCATCCAGCGCCTGCAGAAAGATTTCAACTGGGGCGATATCAAAACCGGCCTCTGGTTCGATCATCAGGTGAACACGCGCTTCCAACAGGAAGTGGTCCTGAACTCGAACAACGCGCTGAACTACATTTTCGGGACGCAGCCGATCGACCGTCTGCAGCACAACCAGCTCTACACGTTCCAGCCTTATGGGCAGGTGGATTATGTGCCGATCCAAGGCCTGACGCTAACCGCCGGTTTGAAATACGCTTTCTTCAAGCGCGCTCTCAATGCTCCGGTGAACCAGGGCACCGGGCAAGCCCAGGGTTACCAGCATAATTACGACAAGATGCTGCCCTCTTTCGATGTGAAGTATAGTTTTAACCCGAACCTCTCGGTTTATGGGCAAGCAGCGGAAGGCTTCCTGGCTCCGAAATCTCAACACCTATTATACGAACCAAATTACGATCAATAGCGTGAAGCCCGAGAGTACGCTGAATTTTCAGACTGGTTTTGCCTATCAGGATCAGCATCTGGCACTGGGCGGGGATATTTATAACATCCACTTCCAGAATTTCATCGACCACTCTGGCAGCGGATCCAATAAGATTTTCTTCAATAGAGGCGGCGTGATCTATCGCGGCATCGAGGGCGAGGCGACCTACACCTTCGACAGCGGCATCAGCCTCTTCGCCAACGCCGGCTACAATCAGGCGTTCAAGACCTCGACCAATGTGACTATTCAGCAGGCACCGCAAGGCACCGCAAATTTCGGTGTGATCTACAACAAGAATGGCATCTACGGGTCGATCTTGGACCAGTGGACCGGTGGCGAATACTCCGGCAACAACGGCATCGGCGCCTATGGCAACAGCCCGTCCGGCGGCAAGTCGCCTGGCGGCTGGTACGATCCGTATAACGTCGTGAACGTTGCGGCGGGATATACGTTCAACCACCTGAACCCGAACCTCAACCAGATCAATCTGAAGCTTAACGTGGACAACATCACGAACCAGAAGCAGGTTATCTTCGACAACGGCACCGATGCCGCTGGTCAGCTCTGGTATTACGTGCTGCCAGGTGTGTCTGCTTTCGTGACGCTGACGGTGCCGATCAACTTCTGATGTCAGAACTGTGACAGTTCAATGAAACTGTAACATTTCAAGGCAAGGCCCGGCGCAAGCCGGGCCTTGTTGCGTTACAAGCCCCCCAGAAAACCATGGACTCGATGAAGATGGCCGACACGATGAATTCTCAATGGCTCAACCCACCAGCAGACGGCCGCCGTTTCACCGTCGCCATAATCGTGGGCCTGCTGCTGGAATTTTCCGCTCTTTTACTCCTGCTGCCGATCATGGCGCATAAGGAAATCCCATCCGACACCCCCTCCGTGGTCAAGCTTTCCATCGTGGCACCCGCGCCAAAAGCCCGCGCCGCCACCGCCCAAACCCGTCCCTGTCCCGCCTAAACCGGTTGTCCCGCCGCCACCACCACCACCAATGCCCGTGGCGCCGCCGATTCCCATGCCCCCGCCACCGCCGGTCCCCCGCCCGGCACAGCGTGTCGTCCGGCATTATGTGAAACCTCACGTACAAACCCCGCCGCCGGTCACCCCGCAGCCGGTCGCGCAAACCCCACCCACGCCGCCACCGCCGCCCGCTCCGGCAGCGCCCACGGGCGGCCAGGTCGATGCGTTTTCCGCCGCCATCAAGCGTGCGTTGCAAGCCCATGCGAATGAAGTCTATCCGCGGGCCGCGCAAATGGCGCATGAGGCCGGCAGCCCCCAGCTCACCTTCACCTATCTCAACGGCGCCGTCACAAACATCGCCATCACGCGCTCAAGCGGTTATCCGCTCCTGGATGCGGCAGCGCTCGAAGATGCCCGCATCGCGCAATATCCAGCCCCACCCAACGGCTTTGCCGGCCGCGTTTACCATATCACTGTCGCGGTGACGTTCGAGCTTGCCGCGCCCCAAATCGACGCCGACTAGAGCCGGATCAGATTCTAGGGCGAAATCACCTTTGGTAATCCGGGAGCCAAGCCTGCCCCCGGCGGATCGTCCATCGTATAAACATGCACAAGCCGCGCCTGGGGTGACTGCATGATCACCACCGGATCGGCTTGTGCGAACGCCGCGTCGTTTATGCCCAACGGCACATTTCCCAACCCATGCCATGCCGCGAGTACGCGCCGCTGATAGGGCAATCCCAGATCAGGCGTTGCGGAATGATAATCCGCTATCGCCGTATTCCATGATCCCGTCTGCGCCTTAAGCTGGTTCAGGAACCCCGCCGCGTAATTGGCGTTCGCGGCCGGGTCGAACGCCTCGTCCAGGGTTGCGAAAGCATCCCGGTGGTTTTGCAGGCTGATCTGGAAACAACCAACGTCAACATCCCGCACCCCCGAGGACTCGGCGAAGCGAACAAAGGCCTCAGCATCCGCCTTGCTCGCAAAATATCGCCCGGCGCCGTCCACATTCACAGTCCAGGGCCAGGGCGCCACCCGGCCTGTCATCGGGTCCACCCGCCCGCTTTCCACCATCCCGATCGACATCAGCAGGTTGGCCGGCAATGCCGCGGATTGTTCGGCCAACCTGGCCGCAATACCGCAGGCAAGCGAGGCTGGCGCATCAGCCTGCGCGTCCTTCGCCGCCAGCATCAGCGCCACGCACACAAACAACCGTTTCACGCAAAGCCCCGCGATTCGTTTTGAATCTATTACGCATTCGCGCTGCCAATGACGAGGATTTAATATCCAAGAGAGCCAAAATTCTTGTCCCACGCCAACGGCCGCCTTGCGTTCCACTGCGAGATCAATCGCCAAATCCCCTTAAAAAAGCGCTAAAATGCGCCTGTTTTGGCTGGCTTTGGCCGCGTTTGCCGTTGTTGGCGGGCATTGCCCGCGCTCCAATCACCAGATCACCGCCGCTGCGTGGCCGCCGCAGGGCGCCTATTCCGTTTTACCCCTCGCTTTTGCAGCGCAATATGGCTATGCGGGGCGGGAAATCTTCCGCGCGATTTTTGGGCCGTTGCTCCGTTCACCCGAGGCAACGGCCCAAACATTGCTCTCAACTGTCAGGCCCGCCAAAATGTCTCTTCCAAAAATCCGCAACGTCGCCATCATCGCACACGTTGACCATGGTAAAACCACGCTTGTCGACCAGCTTCTCAAGCAGTCCGGCGCCTACGCGGCCCACCAGGCTGTCACCGAGCGCGCGCTCGACCGCAACGACTTAGAGAAAGAGCGCGGCATCACCATTCTTGCCAAGGTCGCCTCGGTGGTCTGGAACGACGTGCGCATCAACATCGTCGATACCCCCGGCCACGCCGACTTCGGCGGCGAGGTGGAGCGTATCCTTAACATGGTGGACGGCGCGGTCATCCTGGTGGACGCCGCCGAGGGCGTGCTGCCGCAGACCAAATTCGTGCTCGGCAAGGCCCTGGCCCGTGGCCTGAAGCCCATCGTCGTCGTCAACAAGATCGACCGTGGCGACGCCCGCCCGGACGATGTGCATAACGAGATGTTCGACCTTTTCGCGGCTCTGGACGCCAACGAGGAGCAGCTGGACTTCCCGATGCTCTTCGCCTCCGGCCGTCAGGGCTGGGCGGTAAAAGACCTCGCCGACCCGCGCGAGAGCCTCACCCCGCTATTCGACCTCATCCTCTCCCACGTTAAGGCTCCGAACCTGGATGTCGACGCGCCCTTCGGCATGGTCGCCTCAATCCTCGAGTCCGACACCTTCCTCGGCCGCGTGCTCACCGGCCGCGTCGAGCAAGGCCGCGCCACCGTCAACATGCCGGTCAAGGTCTACCGCCTGGATGGCACGGTCGTTGAAACCGGCCGCCTGACCAAGCTGCTCTCCTTCCGCGGCCTGGACCGTGTTTCCGTTGACGAAGTCTCCGCCGGCGACATCATCGCCGTGGCCGGCCTCACCGACGCCACCATCCCGCACACCATCGGCTCGATGGACCTCCCCGGCCCGCTGCCCGCCACCCCGATCGACCCGCCGACCCTCTCCATGACCTTCCGCATCAACGACAGCCCGCTGGCCGGCCGTGAAGGCAAGAAGGTGACCTCGCGCCAGATCCGTGACCGCCTGTACCGCGAGGCCGAAGGCAACGTCGCCATCATGGTGGCCGACAGCTCCGAGACCGACGCATTCGAGGTTTCCGGCCGTGGCGAACTCCAGCTCGGCGTGCTCATCGAGCAGATGCGCCGCGAAGGTTTCGAACTCACCATCGGCCGCCCCCGTGTCCTCACGCGCACGAACGAGGAAACCGGCGAGCGCGAGGAACCGTATGAGGAAGTCCTGATCGACGTGGACGAGCCCTATGCCGGTGCCGTGGTGGACAAAATGTCCCGCCGCAAGGGCGAACTCTCGGACATCCGCCCGTCCGGCGGCGGCAAGCAGCGCCTCACCTTCCGCATCCCCTCGCGTGGCCTCATCGGCTATCATGGGGAGTTCCTCACCGACACGCGCGGCACCGGCGTCATGAACCGCCTGTTCGCTGGTTACGGCCCCTGGAAGGGCAAGATCGAAGGCCGCCGCAACGGCGCGCTGATCTCCTCCGAGGATGGCGAGGCCGTGCAGTACTCACTGTTCGCGCTGCAGGACCGTGGCGTGCTGTTCGTCTCCCCCGGCGAAAAGGTGTATGTCGGCATGATTTTGGGCGAACATTCCCGCGAGAACGACCTGGACATCAATCCGGTCCGCGAGAAGAAGCTCACCAACATCCGCGCCGCCGGCAAAGACGAAGCCCTGCTTTTGGTCCCCCCCCGCAAGATGACGCTGGAACAGGCGATCGCCTACGTGGAAGACGACGAGCTGGTGGAAGTCACCCCGTCGGCCATCCGCCTGCGCAAAAAACACCTCGACCCCAACGCCCGCAAACGCGCCGACCGCAAGTCCGACGACGCGGCTTAAACAAAAAGGGGAGCTTCGGCTCCCCTTTTTTTATAACAGATCGGTTGGATGGGTTAGCGCAGCGTAACCCATCACAGGGAGCTTTTCTCGCCCTACTGCAATTCAAACCTGAACCAGTAAGACATGACCGACGCGACAGGCACGCCGTTTTTCAATGCCGGTTGAAAATGCCAAGTCAGCAAAGCGTCTCGCGCTGTATTATCTAATCGCCGATATCCAGAACTCGTCACGATTGTGACGCGCCCCGGCTGACCACTCGGTAAAACGAGCACGTTCAGGTTCACTTTACCTTGCTCACCCAACTGGCGCTCAAGCACGGAATAGGCGGGGACCGCATTGCCCGCATCCGCCTGTGCCGGCCGGTTTGCCGCAACCACTTCGGTCCCGACTTTATGCTCAGGCGCTTTTATCCCCCGCACCAGCGCTGGCGGCCGCGCGATTTTCTGCACCGGCGCCGGTGGGGGCGGGGGCGCGAGGCGGTACCGGCAGCGGCAGCGCCTCCGGCTTGCTCGTCGATGCCATCATGGGCAGTGGCGGTTGAACCTGCCGCACGGGCGTTACGGGCTGAACCGGGTGCGGTGGCGCCGGCGGCGGTGGCGCCACCTGCGGCTGGGTTACAGCTTGCGTCGTATTGCCCTGAGGCATCGTCTCCACCACCACGGAAATCACTGGTCCAGTAGGCGGCGGCAATGGCATATGCCATTTGAGAAGCAACAGCGCCGCACCCACGACCGCAAGATGCAGGCCAGCCGCAATGGCGAGTCCCCGCCATAGGCGTATCGCTGGCGTTGTCGCATAAGCCTGGGTCGGCGGTATCGCGATATCTTCATTCCACGACGCCGATATGTCAGCCGCCGCCGGCAAAACCTCGTCCATATCACTCAGAGACAGCACATCCTTTGTCAGACGCGGTCTTTCTGCCCCACTCATGCGCGTGTCACAGCACCAGAACGCCTTCGTGCTTGGCTTTCACTTCCGGCTCCACGTGAATGGTGATCACCACGCCTGCCATCTCAGCCTTCAATGCCGCCTCGATCCGATCGCAGATTTCATGCGCCGCGGCCACCGACATCTCGCCCGGCACAACGAGATGGAATTCCAAAAAGCTCGCCGGACCCGCCTGCCGTGTCCGCAAATCATGCACCTCCAATGCGCCGGTCGCATGTTGGCGTACAAGGTCCCGAATTCGCGCCGTCATCGCCGGGGGTGGCGCCTCGTCGAGCAGCCCGCTCAATGACCGCAGCACTGTCCTGCCCCCCAGCACAGCCACCTGCACCGCAATCGCCATGGCGATCAAAGGGTCAAGAATGGGTAAGCGCAACAAAGCCGCCCCCATTAGCGACACGACAATGCCGATTGTCGTCAACACATCGGTCATCAGGTGCTGTGCATCCGCGAGCAAGGCCGGCGAGCGCCCGCGCTGGCCCACGCGGTGCAAAACATATGCCCATAGCGCGTTGATCACGCCTGCCAGCCCGTTCAGGAGCAAACCGGCCCCCAGCCCGTTATTCAACGGCGCCAGCGCCACCGGATGCAAAATCACGGCAACGGCGCGCTCGAAAATCAGGACGGCCGCAACCAGGATCATCGCCCCGGTCGCCACGGCGCTCAACAATTCCACCTTGGCGTGGCCGTAGGGATGTTCATTATCCGCCGGCTTGGCGCTCACGACGAGTGCATAAAGCGCCAGCGAGGACGCCGCCACATTTACCAGCGATTCCAGCGCGTCGGAGAACAAGGCCGTACTGCCGCTGACCCGGGCCGCAAAAAACTTGGCGGCAAAGACCAGCACGCCAACAACGATACTGCCCGCCGCGAATTTCAGGATTGATTTCACGGTCACTGGTAGCAAGGCTTTCCCGCATAAAGCAACAATTTGTCCGTGTAATGTGTTGAAAATGATACAGAACGTTTGTCTTTTTAGGTCAGCGTTAATATGCGTTTGACATTAATTGATGGAGGGAATGTCATGCCTAAGTAAGGTGGGGGCACGAATGCTTTCGCACCGAGGATTGGAGGAAATAAACCGATGTCAAACCTTAGGAAAAAACGACGTACCAGCCTGCTCGGCGCCGTCTTGCCCCTGGCGGCCTGCCTGGGTGGACACGCCGCGTTCGCATCGGATCCGCTCCCAGGCGATGGGATCGCGCCGCCGGTGAACGTCAATATCGGCATGTTTTACAATGAATTTACCAGTGCGAATGAGATCGGCGCGCTCCACGGTACAAGTTACGACCATAGTACCCGTATCCCCACGAATATCTCCGTGGCCCGATACATCCGCACCTTCGATATCGCGGGTTTTCTCTCCGGCGCCCAGATTTACGAGCCTTACGTCGCATTCATCGGCAGCGATGAGGCCGGTATCAGCAATATCCCCGGCCCCTATGTGCCTGCACTGGGAGGTCAGCTTCCTTCCTATGGTGCGGGCCACGCCAATCTCTCGCACAATGGTGGCTTCGGGCAGCCGAATATCGGCCTGTTTTCATACCTGATCAACAATCCGGCAACCGGCACCTACGGGGTCGTGGCTCCTTGGATTGCTCCGCCCGTGAGCAGCTTTAACAAGAATTACTCTCTCAATCCGGCCCAGAATGTCTGGACCTACGAGCTTGAGCTCGGCTTCCGCACCACCTTGCTTGGCACCCCGACAACCGAGGAATTTCTCAATCGAACTCTGGAGCGAAACTTACCTCTTCGGCGCCAACAACAACTCGGCCTATGTCTCGCCGGAGGTGTACGCCAACAACATTCCACCAATCTATAGCGTTTATCACGTGCTGAGCGGCGGGCTGATCCCGGACACCAATCCGCTGCAAACCGCCTCCGCCACCCCGGCAAGTTTCCATGAACAGCCCTCCCAGGAAATCCGCGTCTACCTGCCCTATGAATTTGCTCCCTCCATGGGCGCCTTCATTGCCCCCGGCTTCTACCAGTCCTTCGGCGGCAAGCAGACCTACACGCTGAGAAATGGCGTGAAGGAGGATTCCGGCAACCGCACGAACGAAACGCAGCTGCGCCTCATCGCCGCGACCTTCCTTTCACCAACGCTCCAGGTCATGGCCGTCGGCGCATACGACATTGCAGCCCATGGCCAGCCTTTGAATCGCAACTTCGAATTGCGGTTGACTAAACTCTTCTGACTTGAATTTTTACACGCAGAAAAAAGGGGCATCACACGATGCCCCTTTTTGTTTTTACTGAATGCTCGCGCGTACGCCTATCAGAAGCGAGGCGCCTGCAATTTGCAAACCATTCACCGGCTCGAAATTTGAACTGAGAATATTCTTGCCCGTTGCAAACACACTAAGCTTATCGCTGATTTTATAGTCGACGTTCAGATTGACGATTGTCCCAGGGTCGGCACTGCCAACGCCAAGAGGATAACCGTTATTATCATAGAGATAATCGATGAATCGCCCGATATATTGCACCTGCGGCACGATGCTCAGGCGGGGTGTGGGCATGAACGTCACTGTTGCGGAGCCCGCGTTCTGCGGCCGGCGGAGCAAGGCGGCACCACTCTGCGCATCCACCGCCCGCGTATAGGTGTAGTTTATATCCGCCGTCAGCCAGGGTGCGGGGTTCAGCACAAACTCAGCTTCCACCCCGTTGATATTCGCCTGGCCGATATTCTCCTCCGTGGAGTTGGTATAATTGGGCGGCAGCGACACATAAGTGATCAGATTGCGGATGCTGGACTGGAAATATGTCGCCGACACATTCGCGAAATCATCCTGTCCAAAGGCCGGAATATCGAATTGCGGCCCCGCCTCGAACCCGGTGCTATACTCGGCTTTCAAGTTCGGATTGCCAACGTAGTTATAACCTCCGGAGCTGTCCCTCCCGTATAAATCGAACAACGACGGTGCGAGAAACCCGGTGCCATAAGATACCTTCAGGTGCATATCCGCCTCCGGCACCGCCAGCACGCCGCCCATGCGCCAGGTCAACGCATTGCCGAAGCTCGATACCGCATCGTCGCGCAACGCGCCCGTCAGCGTCAGACGATTCAGCAATGTCGTCTGCGCGCCTACATGCCCCGCCCAGGTACGCTGCGTGGCCTGCACCGATGCCACATACGGTACGCCAAAATAGGCATCGTTCACCGTCTCATGCGAAGAGTCATCGATATATTCAACGCCGAACAACACGGATGCCGCCGAGCTTATCCCTGCATCGGGTACATGCACCGTATTGTTCCACTGCGCATCGTTCCGGTGCCGTGATAAACTTCATCGGCCTGAGCCTGATTCGGGTCCGTCGCGTCCAGCAAATTGGTGTTATGCAGCGTGTTGTCCACGCGGGCGATGAACAACTCCGTTGTCAGAAGGCCCTCGAACAGATTGCTGACCACGCCGAGCTTGCCAAAATAATTTGTGTTGCGGTCAAACTCGTTCGGATCATCAAAAATCGGATAGCCGAGATCAGGAATCCCGGCATCCACCTGCTGCGCCCGCAGCACCAGCGAGACCCGTGTGCCCGCCACCGGCGTATAGCCCAAATTCACCGAACCCAGTTTCGAGCGGAACGGGTCCTTGTTCCCGGTATAAACGCTCATCCGTTTCGCGGTGTAGTCAAACCCAGATTCCTCATCCAAGGCCCCGCTCAGCGCGTAGTCAAATTTGCCGGAGGAGCCGGAAATCGTTGCACTCCCCTGCCCCTGCGCCGGCCAGCCACCGGCCAGCTCAATGCTGGCCTTCGGCGCGCCGGAACCTTGCACCGTAATGATGTTTATCACGCCGCCAATGGCATTCGAGCCGTACAGGCCGGACATGGCGCCGCGCACCACCTCGATGCGTTCCACGTCGCTCAACGTATAAGTACCAAAATTGAACGCGCCATTCGCCTCTGACGGATCGTTCACCGGCACGCCATCGAGCAACACCAGCACATCCTCGGAATTCGTCCCCCGGATGAACACGCTGGTCTGTGCACCCGGTCCACCGGATTGCACGACGCCTAAGCCTGGCACGGCACTCAGCGCCTGTGCCAGCGTGGTATAGCCACGCTTCTTAAAATCCGCCTTCGTGATCACCGTCACGCCAGCCGGCACTTTTTGCTCCGGCGTCGCAATTCGGGTCGCTGTCACCGTAATTACCTGCGGCGTGTCATCCGCCCAGGCCACCACCGGCAATAACGAAGCCAGCGAGGAAAACCCTGAATAATTTAGTCCTTGGCATAATGCCCTCCGCCCAAGCCGGCATGGCATTCACCACACGCGGCATTTTAAAATGGCGACAGAGGCTCAGGGTCTCTCTCCCTTCCATTCATGGTGCACCCCGCCCATAAACGCGCAAATGTCTCGATGCCGGCCGGTCTCCTGGCTCGCGGGTTTTTGCTCTTGCGCCGCCTTCTCGCCCGCTTGGGCAATGGCTTGTGGCGCGGAACTCGCCGCTTACAGTTGCGGGGGCAGCCGCGGATTTTTAATACCGCATTCCCGTTTCAGCCCTCTCGGGCCACCGTCATCTGAATTCTTGGTAAACCGTTACTCATGCGACATGCAAGAGGTCAGAATTTTAAAGGTCATCCCGGCTCCGGCGCAGCTTCTTCGTCTCGCCCCGCTGGCTCTTGGCGTCCAGCCGCCGGGTTTTGGAGGCTTTGGTCGGCCGCGTGGGTTTGCGGAACACTGGCGCCACCGCCGCCGCGCGGATCATCTCGAACAGCCGCTCGCGCGCATCTTCCCGGTTTTGTAATTGTGTGCGGAAGCGGTTGGCGGTGATCACGATCACCCCCTCATTGCTCAGGCGCCGTCCTGCCAGCACCCGCATCCGGGTTTTCACCGGGCCGGGCAGCGATTCACATTTTAGAAGATTAAACCGCAATTGGACGGCGGTTGCGACCTTATTGACATTCTGGCCACCTGGGCCAGACGCCGAAATAAAGCTCTCCTCGAGATCAGCCTCGCTGATCCCGAGTTTTGGCGTAACTTGAATAAACATCGGGGCTCACTTGCCTGCGGCCCCGGCAGCGTCAGGCCGCTTTGGCGGCCTTCTTGGCGGTGGCGCGCTCCAGGCGGCGCTTCAGCGCCAAGCCCTCGGTCGTCATCTTGCTGTCGTTCTGGCTCAGCAGATACGCATCCAACCCGCCATTATGCTCGATCGTGCGGATGGCACGGGTTGAAAGGCGCAGCCGGATATTGCCCAGAACGTCGGACAGCAGCGAGGTTTCCTGCAAATTCGGCAGGAACCGGCGGCGGGTCTTGTTATTCGCATGGCTGACATTATTGCCAGCTTGCACGGTTTTTCCGGTCAGTTCACAGCGGCGGGCCATAGCTCAATCCTCAAATACGCAAAGCGGGCCGGCGGATGCCAGCCCGAAATCTCCCAGCCTTATGGCCAAAACCCCTCCCCCGGTCAAGCCTCGCCGGCGTGGTCCTTCCCCACCGTCCCGCGCATTTCGCCGGATTCCACGCTCTCGATCGCGTTGTTCAAAATCTGCACCACCACCGCATCAGGCAGCGTACGCGACAGCAAGCCCATCGCTCCCCCCAGCAGGGCCGAAGCGATGGCGAGCGCGCTGATATTCTGCGCCACCATATATTCAATCGTCTTGTCCACAACCGATCCGGCTTGGTTCAGTTCCTTCTCCGGTGGTGATTGTCTCTTTTCCATCAGGTTTTCCATAACGCCCTATCTCACTTGGCGATTTTATGCGGCGATACCAACATAAAAACTTATTCCGCGGCCTCAGACACGGATTTTTGAAGCTGCACGGGGTCAATTCCCGCGATCTCGGCCGCCTCGTCGAGCTCCACCTGCGCCGCCCACATCCCGGCATAGACACCAGCCGCCACCAACAGCCCCGCATGGCTGCCACGCTCGACAATCAGGCCCTCGCGCAGCACCAGAATTTCATCGGCATCAGTCACGGTCGAGAGCCTGTGCGCAATCACCAGCGTCGTGCGGTCACGGGCGATCGACCGCAACGCGGCGCTGATCTCCTGTTCGGTCGCGGTATCCAGCGCGCTTGTCGCCTCGTCCAGAATCAGGATTCGCGGGTTCTTCAAGATCGTGCGCGCAATCGCCACGCGCTGCTTCTCACCGCCCGAGAGCTTTAACCCGCGCTCTCCAACCTTTGTTTTGTACCCCTGCGGGAGCGAGACGATAAAGTCATGGATCTGCGCGAACCGCGCCGCTTGCTCAATCTCCGCCACCGTTGCCCCCGGCCGGCCATAGGCGATGTTGTAGTAGATCGTATCGTTGAACAGCACGGTATCCTGCGGCACCACGCCGATTGCGGCGCGCAGGGAATGCTGGGTGTAGTCGCGCACATCGTGGCCATCGACCAGCACGGTCCCGGACACGGTATCGTAAAACCGGAACAGCAACCGGCTGATCGTGGACTTGCCCGAACCCGTCGGCCCGACAATCGCCACTTTCCGCCCCGGCGCCACCGTAAAACTCACGCCCTTCAGGATATCGCGGTCTGGATTATAGCCGAAATGCACATCCTCGAACCGCACTTCCGCCGGCGGCCCCTGGGGCTCCAGCACACGCGCGCCCGGCCGGTCGGTGACCTCATGACTAACCCGCAGCAGCGAGAACATCTGCTCCATATCAATCAGGCCCTGGTTAACCTGGAGATACACAAAGCCCAGAAAATTCAGCGGCACATAAAGCTGCATGAGGTAGGTGTTCACCAGCACGAACTGCCCGACCGTCATGGTCCCGTGCGCCACGCCGTATGCGGCCATCAACATTAAAACCGCCAGCGCGATGGAGATGATCACCGCCTGCCCGATATTCAGCGCATTCAGCGAGACCTGGGATTTTACGGAAGCCTTCTCAAACTTGGCCAGGCTCTCATCAAAACGCCGTGATTCATGAACCTCGTTGCCAAAGTATTTCACCGTCTCGAAATTCAGCAGCGAATCAATCGCCTTTGTCTGCGCCTCGTTATCCGTCTCGTTCATCGTGCGGCGGAATTTCGTCCGCCAGGCGGTGAAGGTGAACGTGAACACCATGTAGAAGCCCACGGCCACGAATGTGATCAGCGCGTACCAGAAGTTGAACAGATGCCAGAGAATACCAACCGTCAACAGCAATTCGATGACCGTGGGCAGAACATTGAACGTCGCCAGCCGCAGCACATTCTGAATCCCCAGCGTGCCGCGCAGGATGATATTGGAGAGCCCGCCGGTCTGCCGGTCCAGGTGGAAGCGCATGGAAAGCCCGTGCAAATGCTCAAACGTCTGGCGCGCCACCACGCGCGAGGCGCGCATCTGCACCGCCGCGAAAATCGCATCCCGCAACTCGCCAAACCCGGCGGCGGCAATCCGCACCCCGGCATAGGCAACGATGATCGCGGCCGGAACAACGATGATATTTGCGCCATGCGACAGCCGGTCCACCGCATGCGAATACAGGATCGGCACATAGACCGTCGCCACCTTGGCCAGCAGCATGGCGATGCTCGCCAGCACCAGCCGGACGCGCAGGCCAAACTCATGCTTCGGCCATAGATACGGCAGAAGGGACAATATGGTGGACCAGGATCCCCGCGGGGCTTTCGGGCTACCGGGAGCAGGGGCAAGATGGGGGTTGGCATGGGCAGCAGAACGGGTCATGTCACGGGACATGGCATCTGACGCACGACTTGCAAAGCTCCTCGCACACATCGCTGCCTGTCATTCGGCGGACCTCCCCGGCGCGCGCTTTCCGCTCCAGTCCGGCCCGCATCATATCGGCTACCTGCGCCCCGATCTCGCGGCCGAGCTTGCCGCCATCTCGCCGGCCATCACCGTCGCACAAAACAGCGTCTCTATCGCGCCCGAGGCCCTGCCCGGCCTCAACAATATCGCCCGCGCCGCCGGCATTCGAGTGCGGAGCGAGAATTTTGACGTGCGCGAAACCCCGGAAGGCCCCGTCCTGGCCGTGCTGGACCGCGGCGCCCTGCCGAGCTTCGGCGTCATCGGCGTCGGTGTGCATCTCAATGGCCTGGTCC
Source organism: uncultured Alphaproteobacteria bacterium (assembly GCA_963740445.1). Lineage (GTDB taxonomy): Bacteria > Pseudomonadota > Alphaproteobacteria > Acetobacterales > Acetobacteraceae > Acidocella. The sequence continues at coordinate 77,863 of CAVUED010000006.1, read as the reverse complement.
GCCGCGCGGACGGTTTTCACCTCTGGGTCGCCAGACGCGCCGCCAATAAAAAACTCGACCCCGGTAAGCTCGATCACCTCGTCGCCGGCGGTGTCTCCGCCGGTCACACGCCGTTTGAAACCCTGATCAAGGAAGCGGCGGAGGAAGCATCCCTGCCCGCCAGCCTGGCCGCAGGCGCCAAACTCACAGGGCGATTTACCTATAATATGGAGCGCGAGGAGGGTCTGCGCCGGGACGTCGTCTTACGCCTACGACCTTGAACTGCCCGAATCTTTCACCCCCGTCCCCGCCGATGGCGAGGTCGAATCCTTCGCTCTCCTGCCGCTTTCCAAGGTTCTGGAGGTCCTGACCACGAGCGATGATTTTAAATTCAACGTCAACCTCGTCCTCATCGATCTTTTGCTCCGCCATGGCCTGATCGAGGGCGACGCGGAGGCCCAACTCCGCGCCGCGTTAAGCAAGTAAAGCCAGGAAACTCTTTCCACGAATTTTATTCTGCCCGTAAAGGAGAATCAGTTGGTTGCCACAGACCGCCAGTCACACTGGGAAAACGTCTACACCACCAAGAGCGAAGCCGAAGTAAGCTGGTTTCAGGAGACGCCGGCCCTCTCATGTCGATCTCCTGAATTTTGTCGGCGCGACCAGGACCTCTGCCATTATCGACATTGGCGGCGGCGCTTCCCGCCTGGTCGATAGCCTTGTGGCGCAAGGCTACGACAACGTGACCGTCCTTGATTTGTCGGAAGCGGCACTCGCGGCGGCCAAGGCGCGGATCGGCGACAAAAAAGATCAAGTCACATGGATTGTTTGCGACGTGACCATTTGGGAGCCGGTGGCAACCTATGACGTTTGGCACGACCGCGCCGCGTTCCACTTCCTAACCGACCCGGCCGACCAAACCGCCTATATCGCACGGCTGCGCCGGGCACTTCGCCCCGGCGGGCATGCTATCATCGGCACCTTTGCCCTGGATGGCCCGGAGAAGTGCAGCGGCCTACCCGTTATTCGCTACAGTGCCGAGAGATTCTCGGCAAGACTCTCGGGCCGGGCTTCGTGCTCGTCGATGAACGCATCAACGAACATCTGACACCTTGGGGGGCCACGCAGAAATTCCAGTTCAGCACGTTTCGGTTCACCCCGTAAATCAGAGATGCTTGACTTGCCCTCCGACCCGGCGCAAATCCCCCTCATCATTGTTCCGCCGTGCTGCGAGGGTTCGCACCACGGCGCGTTTTGCGTTGTGGAGTAGGGTGCATCATGTTCGACTCGCTGTCGGGCAAACTTTCTGAGGTTTTTGACAAGCTCCGCCGCCGCGGCGCCTTGAGTGAAGCCGACGTGACCGAAGCGCTGCGGGAAATCCGCGTCGCCCTTCTGGATGCCGACGTCGCACTTTCCGTGGTGAAAGACTTCATCGCCGAGATCCGCGAAAAGGCTGTGGGCGCCGAAGTCCTGCGCTCCGTTTCCCCCGGCCAGATGGTCGTCAAAATCGTCAACGACGCCCTCGTCGCGGCACTTGGCGGCACCGCCGTTCCCATCAACCTGCTGGCCCCCGCGCCCATTCCAATCCTCATGGTGGGCCTGCAAGGCTCCGGCAAAACCACCACTTCGGGCAAACTGGCACTCCGCCTGAAAACCCGGGAGCGCAAAAAAGTCCTCCTCGCCAGCCTGGACACGCAGCGCCCCGCCGCCCAGCTCCAGCTCGAACAACTGGCCCAACGCGCCGAGGTCGCCTGCCTGCCGATCATCGCCGGCCAGACGCCCCTGCAAATCGCCCAGCGCGCCATGGACACCGCGCGCCGCGAAGTGTTCGACGTCGTTATCCTGGATACCGCCGGCCGCCTCTCCATCGACCTTGCCTTGATGGAGGAGGTCAAATCCATCCGCTTCGCCGTCAACCCGGTGGAAACCTTGCTGGTGGTGGACGCGATGACCGGCCAGGATGCGGTTGCCACCGCCACCGCCTTCAACGAGGCTTTGGGTATCACCGGCATCGTGATGACACGGCTGGACGGTGACGCCCGTGGCGGTGCCGCTTTGTCCATGCGCGCGGTCACCGGTGCGCCCATCAAGCTCGTCGGCCTGGGCGAAAAACTCGACGCGCTGGATAATTTCGACCCCGAGCGCATCGCTGGGCGCATCCTCGGCATGGGCGATATTGTCGGTCTGGTCGAACGCGCCGCCCAGAACATTGACCAGGCCGAGGCCGAAAAACTCGCCAAAAAAATGGCGAAGGGCAAATTCGACCTCGAGGACTATGCCTCCCAGATCAAGCAGATTTCTAAAATGGGCTCGCTGTCGGGCATTCTGGGCATGCTGCCCGGTGTCGGAAAGATCAAGAAGCAGATCGAAGACGCCAATCTCGACACCAGCATGTTCAAGCGCCAGGCCGCCATCATCAGCTCGATGACCAAGGCCGAGCGCCGCAACCCGGACCTGCTCAAAGCCAGCCGTAAAAAACGCGTCGCTTCGGGCTCCGGCACCACCGTGCAGGAGGTCAACAAACTGCTGAAACAGTTCGATGACATGTCCACCATGATGAAACGCATGAATAAAATGGGCGGCCAGGAGGCGATGATGCGCCAGATGCAGGCCGCCATGGGTCAACAAAAAGGCGGCCGCCGGCCGTTCTGAATTTTTTCCATCCACAAGGAGTTCTTATGTCTGTTAAAATCCGCCTCTCCCGCGCCGGCGCCAAAAAGCGTCCTTTTTACCATATCGTCATCGCTGACGCGAACAGCCCGCGCGACGGCAAGTTCATCGAGCGCGTTGGCACCTACAACCCGATGCTTCCGGCCGACCATGCCGAGCGCGTGACGCTGGTGACCGAGCGTCTGCAACACTGGATCGCGAATGGCGCCCAGGCGACCGACCGCGTCGCAAAATTCCTCGGCAAAGCCGGGCTGATCAAAATGCCGGTCTATGCCGAGCAGCCCAAGCAAGCCGCGCCCAAGAAAAAGGCGCAGGAACGCGCTGCTGAGCGCGCGAAAGCCGCCGCTTAAATTAAAGCCAGGCAGCAGTGAACGAGCGGTTGATCCTGATGGGCGTCATCGGCAAGCCACACGGCGTGCGGGGATTGGTGCGGGTAAATACCTTCACCGAGGACCCGGACGCGCTGGCCGAGTACAAGCTCACCGACCGCACGGGGCGGCAATTCTCCCTGGAATGGGTCCACGACAACGTGGCCCAGCTCAGCGAAATCACGCCGCAAGGCCCGCGTAAAATCACTGATCGCACGCAAGCCGAAAAACTTAATCTTACCGAGCTTTTCGCGCCCCGCTCCGCACTGCCCGAACCCGATGAGGAAGAATTCTATCTCGCCGACCTCATCGGCCTGACAGCGCAAACCGACGCGGGACAACCCCTCGGCACCATCGCCGCCGTCCACGATTACGGCGGCGGCGTCAGCCTGGAAATCAACCCAGGCCCGCTCCTGGTGCCGTTCACCCGTGCCGCCGTCCCGGTCATCGACCTCAAAACCGGCCATGTCATTGTCATCCCCCCGTCCGAAATCACGGGAGGCGCTGAAACATGACCTGGCGCGCCGACATCCTCACCATCTTCCCCGCCATGTTCCCCGGTCCTTTGGCCGAATCCCTCGCTGGCAAGGCGCTGGGCGCGGATATCTGGTCTCTGAAAGTCACGGACATCCGCGACTTTGGCCTTGGAAAGCATCGCAGCGTGGATGACACCCCCTTCGGCGGCGGTGCCGGCATGGTCATGCGCCCCGATGTCCTGGACGCTGCCATAGGTTCCGTGGCGGATGAGCGCCCGCTCATCGTCCTCACCCCGCGCGGCGCCCCGCTCACACAAAACCGCGTCCGCCAACTCTCAAGCGGCCCCGGCGCCATCCTGCTCTGCGGCCGTTTCGAAGGCATTGACCAGCGCGTCATCGAAGCCCGCAATGCCGAGGAAATCAGCATCGGCGACTACATCCTCTCCGGCGGGGAAATCGCCGCCCTCGCTTTGCTGGACGCCGTTATCCGCCTGCTGCCCGGCGTCATGGGCCAACAGATCAGCGCGGTCGAGGAAAGCTTTTCCACCGCTCTGCTCGAATATCCGCACTACACCCGCCCGGCTGTCTGGGCGGACCGTCCGGTGCCGGAAATCCTCACCTCCGGCAACCACCAGGCCATCGCGGCCTGGCGCCATCAGGCCGCCGCCGCCATCACCAAAACCCGCAGACCGGACCTCTACAACCAATACATTGCATCCGGTGCCCAGGCACCCTAAACAGCCCTCCGAAAAGGATTCTTCCCATGAACATCATCCAGACCATCGACGCCGAACAGATCGCCAAACTAACCGCCGGCAAGCCCATCCCCGATTTCGCCCCCGGCGATACCGTGCGGATCAGCGTCCAGGTGAAGGAAGGCGAGCGTTCGCGTATCCAGGCTTTTGAAGGTGTGTGCATTGCCCGCTCCAACCGCGGCATCAATTCCAGCTTCACCGTCCGCAAAATCTCCTACGGCGAAGGCGTGGAACGTATCTTCCAGCTCTACGCGCCGACGATCTCCGAGATCCACGTGATGCGCCGTGGCGACGTCCGCCGCGCCAAACTCTATTACCTCCGTGGCCGCCGCGGTAAATCTGCCCGCATCGCCGAAAAAGCCCGCGAAGTCGAAACCGCCGCTGCTGAGTAAGGCAAGGTTAGGGGCGCCGGCGCTGGCCACGCCCCCTATTACCCCCAGCAAAGGCTTGCCTTTGCAATTCATTCAGCTAAGGTTTTTGGGAGGCCGGGGTTTAAGCCTTTGCCGCGCCCGTGCAGCCCCCGCCTCCCAAAAATCTAATTATCGCGGGTCGAAGGGCGCGGCCCTTCGCAGGGGTCCAGGGGGCAACGCCCCTGGCCTTCCTTAACTGGAGGCACAGTATCGATGTCACGGACTTTGTTCGATAAGATTTGGGATGCCCATGTGGTTAACCGCATGGATGACGGTACTTGTGTGCTGTATATCGACCGTCACCTCGTGCACGAGGTCACCAGCCCGCAGGCGTTTGAGGGGCTTCGTCTGGCTGGCCGCCAAGTACGCCGGGTCGATGCGACGATCGCTGTCGCCGATCACAACGTCCCGACCGAAGATCGCAAAAACGGCATTGCCGAGCCGGAAAGCCGGTTGCAGGTAGACACCCTTGTGAAGAACGTCGCGGATTTCGGCGTCCCCTATATTCCCGTGACAGACCCGCGCCAGGGCATCGTGCATATCATCGGCCCGGAACAGGGAATCTCGCTGCCCGGCATGACCATCGTCTGCGGCGACTCCCACACCAGCACGCATGGCGCCATGGGCGCGCTTGCATTTGGCATCGGCACCTCCGAGGTCGAACACGTGCTCGCCACCCAAACCCTGCTGCAAAAACCGGCGAAGAACATGCTCGTGCAAGTGGAGGGTACGTTACCGCCCGGCTGCTCGGCCAAGGACATTATCCTCGCCATCATTGGCAAAATCGGCACGGCCGGCGGCAATGGCCATGTCATCGAATATGCAGGCTCAACCATTCGCGCGCTCGACATGGCTGGCCGCATGACCATCTGCAACATGAGCATCGAGGCCGGTGCGCGCGCCGGGCTGATCGCGCCCGACGAGACCACCTTCTCTTACATCAAAGGCCGTCCCTACGCGCCGAAAGGCGACGACTTCGATAAAGCCGTGGCCTACTGGCGCACCCTGCCGAGCGACGAAGGCGCGCATTACGACAAAACCGTCGTCTTAAATGCCGCGGACATCGTCCCGCAGGTGAGCTGGGGCACCAGCCCCGAAGCCGTGGTGCCCATCACCGGCCAGGTTCCGGACCCCGCCGCTGAACCGGACGAAGCCCGCCGCGCCCAGCTTGAGCAGATGCTGCGCTATATGGACCTCACCCCCGGCCAGAAGCTGGCGGGCACGAAAATCGACGTTGTCTTCATCGGCTCCTGCACCAACGCCCGCATTGAGGACCTCCGCGCCGCCGCCGCCGTCGCCAAGGGCCGGCATGTGGCCGCGGGTGTGCGCGCCTTGGTTGTCCCCGGCTCCGGCCTGGTGAAGGCGCAGGCCGAGGCCGAGGGTCTGGCGCAGATCTTCCTCGATGCCGGGTTTGAATGGCGCGAAGCCGGCTGCTCGATGTGCCTGGGCATGAACCCCGACAAGCTAACACCCGGCCAGCGCTGTGCGAGCACCTCCAACCGCAATTTCGAGGGCCGTCAGGGCCCCGGTGGCCGCACCCACCTGCTCTCGCCCGCCATGGCCGCCGCCGCCGCCGTTACCGGCGTGCTCACCGATGTCAGGGAGCTTGTGTAATGGACAAATTTACCCACCTCACCGCCCCCGCCGCGCCGCTGAACATGTCCAACGTGGACACCGACAAAATCATCCCCGCGCGCTTCCTCAAAACCATCAAGCGCAGCGGCCTCGGCGTGAACCTGTTCTCGGCCCTGCGCTATCATGACGACGGTTCGGAAAAGCCTGATTTCGTCCTTAACCAGCCAAAACACCGCCACGCGGAAATCCTCATCGCCGGTGAGAATTTCGGCTGCGGCTCCTCGCGCGAGCATGCCCCCTGGGCACTGCTGGATTTCGGCATCCGTTGCGTCATCGCCCCCAGCTTTGCTGATATTTTTCACGGCAACTGCTTTAAAAATGGCATCCTGCCCATCGTCCTGCCGCAGAACATCTGCGAGCAACTGATGGCCGATGCCGCCCTTGGCACCAACGCCCGGCTTACCATCGACCTTGCAAAACAGGTTGTGGTTCGCCCCGATGGCGAGGAAATCCATTTCGAGGTCGATGCCTTTCGCAAGCACTGTCTCCTTAACGGCCTTGACGATATCGGCCTCACCCTCGAACACGCCCCGGCGATCGACGCCTTCGAGGCGCGCCGCGAAACCGAACAAACCTGGCAGCCAGCCATCAACGGAGTCTGACCCATGACCGCCAATAAAACCCTACTCCTGCTACCCGGTGATGGCATCGGCCCCGAGGTCATGGCGCAGGCCAAGCGCGTCCTTAACTGGCTGCAAAAAACCAACCGGGCGAGCTTCGAGATCACGGAAGACCTCGTCGGCGGTGCCGCCATCGATGCGCATGGCGTGCCGATCACCGAAGCCGCCATGGCCCGCGCGCTGGCCGCCGATGCCGTGCTGTTTGGCTCGGTCGGCGGTCCGAAATGGGATTCGGTTCCCTTCGACATCCGCCCCGAGGCTGGTTTGCTCCGCTTGCGCAAGGACCTCGGCGTATTCGCCAACCTGCGCCCCGCCAAGGTTTTCGACGCCCTCATCAATTCCAGCTCGCTTAAACCCGAACTCGTGCGCGGCCTCGACATCATGATCGTGCGCGAGTGCATCGGCGGCATCTATTTCGGCGACCCCCGCGGTATCGAAACCCTGCCTGACGGCTCCAAGCGCGGCATCAACACCGAGGTCTACACGACCCACGAGATCGAGCGCGTCGGCCGCGTCGCCTTCGAGCTTGCCGCCAAACGTAGCGGCAAGGTTTGCAGCGTGGAGAAAGCCAATGTCATGGAAAGCGGCCTGCTCTGGCGCCAGACCATGACGGCGCTGCAAAAGGCCGAATATCCGGACATCGCGCTCACCCATATGTACGCCGATAACTGCGCCATGCAGCTCGCCAAAAACCCCAAGCAGTTCGACGTCATCGTCACCGGCAATTTGTTCGGGGACATATTGTCGGACCTCGCCGCCATGCTCACCGGCTCGCTGGGCATGTTGCCCTCCGCCACGCTGGGGGCCGTGGACGCAACCGGCCGCCGCCATGCCTTGTACGAACCCATCCATGGCAGCGCGCCGGATATCGCCGGCAAAGGTCTTGCCAACCCACTCGCGCAAATCCTCAGCCTGGCCCTCTTGCTCCGCTACTCCTTTGACATGGAGGAAGAAGCCGCGCTCATTGAGCAGGCGGTGGAAAACGTGCTGGTCAAAGCCGGCCGCACCGCGGATATCCCCGCTCCCGGCCGTGCCCGGATCAGCACTTCAGAAATGGGCGATGCGCTCCTTGCAGAGCTGGAAGCACTCTGAACCACCCCCTCCCCACTATTGCCGTATCAAGCCGCTTCGGCTAAACCGCGCTGCACTAAGCACCCGTAGCTCAATTGGATAGAGCACCAGACTACGAATCTGGGGGTTAGGAGTTCGACTCTCTTCGGGTGCGCCACTATATTCCTTGTAAATCAAGCGCATACGGGCCGGTCAGCGATGACCGGCCCGTTGTCGTTTGGGGGCGCCCCTATCCCCCGCTGGCCCCGGAACCCCACTCCTCGGCCCAATGCAGGGCTGCAGCGAGCGGTCGTGGTAGATACAGGTTTTCTGGCAAAAATCGGTAAACAGGACAACAGTCAGGACGATCAGATCGATTCCACCGCCCCCTGGGCAGGTGGTATTGTGTTCTGCGTATTGCCAGCCAAGATTACAATGGAATGTATGGGATACGCCATATGCGGCGGCGGACATGAAAGCTGACTTGAGCATTTCAACCGGGCGGGTGGCTCTGAGCGGCTCGTTGACGGCCCTTGGGCTGGGTACGCTGTGGCCGCGCGCGTTGCGGGCGGCCCACAACGCCATGGGAGAACCGCTGGAAATTGATGTCGCCGCCGTGGAGACGTTGGACAGTTCCGGTGCGGCGCTGATCCTGGCCATGGAGCGCCGCCATGGCGGCGCCGTGAGCCTACGCGGGGCCGATACACGGATGAGCGCCCTGCTCGCGCAGCTGCGCGCGGTGCTTCCGCCGGAAGATGCCGCCCCGCAGCGGGCTACGCCTCAGCTTGGGCCGGGGCTGCTCGAGGGGCTGCGACTGAAAGTCACATTTGTTGGCGAGGTGCTTTTGGCCCTGCTTGGCCTGCCGCAGAAAATGCGCATGCTGCGGCGGTCGGATTTTGCCCGTATTGCGGACCGCGCCGGGCTGCAGGCACTGCCCCTCGTTCTCACTCTGGGTTTTCTTATCGGCCTGATTCTCGCCTTCCAGTCCGCCGTGCCCATGCGCCAGTTCGGCGCGGATCTGTACGTCGCCGATCTGGTCACCATCTCGCTGTTGCGCGAGCTGGGGCCGCTGCTGGTATCGGTGATCCTCGCCGGGCGCACTGGCTCGGCCTACGCCGCCGAGCTTGGCACCATGCAGGTGAACGAGGAGATCGCCGCGCTGAAGACCATGGGCATCGAGCCCGCGACGATGCTCATACTCCCGCGCGTGGCCGCCGCCATGCTGGTGATGCCGGCCCTGACCGTGGCCATGGATGTCGCGGAACTCGCCGGCATGGCCACGGTGTTGATGATGTTCGGCTTTCCCCTCTCTGCCATTATGGCGCATATTACGATCTCCTCCGCCCCGAAAAACTTCGTGCAGGGGCTCTGCAAAGGGGTGGTGTTCGCCGCAGCGGTGGCGCTGATCGGTTGCCGGGCCGGGCTGGCCGCCGGTGGCGGGCCGCGCGCGGTGGGCGAGGCCGCAACCGCCGCGGTGGTGGGCGGGATTGTCGCCACGATAACACTGGATGGGATCTTCGCCATCATGTTCTACCGGTTGGGCATATGACACCGATCGTCACCGTGGCCGGCGCCACCCAGGTTTTCGGCAGCCGCACGATTTTCAAAGATGTCAGCTTTGACGTCCAGCCGGGTGAGGTGTTCGTGATCCTTGGCGGCTCGGGATGCGGCAAATCCACGCTGATGAAGCAGATGATCGGCCTGCTTCCGCCCACCGCCGGGGAAATCACTGTCGCCGGATACAGTGTGCGGCGCGAGGTGGAAGCGGTGCGGCGGCAGATCGGCGTGATGTTCCAGTCCGGCGCGCTATTGGGCTCGATGAACCTGCTGGAGAACGTCTCGCTGCCGCTGACGGTGTTCACCGATCTGCCGCCCTCGGCCTGCGCCGAGATCGCCCGGCTGAAGCTCGCTTTGGTCGGGCTGGCCGACGCGGCGCTGCTCCTGCCCTCCGAAATCTCCGGCGGCATGACCAGACGCGCGGCAATTGCCCGCGCACTGGCGCTCGACCCGCCGATTTTGATGCTCGATGAGCCATCCGCCGGGCTGGACCCGGTGACATCCGCCGGGATTGACCGGCTGATCCTGCAATTACGCGAGACATTGGGCACAACCTGCGTGGTGGTGACGCATGAACTGGCCTCGATCATGGTGATCGCCGACCGCTGCGCCATGCTGGATGCCAAAGCCCAGGGGCTGATCGCCCTGGGCAGCCCGCAAGAGCTGCGCCAGAACACCAGCCAGCCGATGGTTCGGGCATTTTTTCACCGGGAAACCCTGCAATGAACTCAAACACGACAGGCTTTCGGGTTGGCGCGGTTGTCATTGCCGGTGTGGTGGCGATACTGGCCATCCTCTTCTTCCTCTCCGGGGGCATATTTCGCCAGGGCGTGCTGTACGAGACCTATTTCCGGGAATCGGTGCAGGGGCTGGATGTGGGCACAACCGTGAAGTTCCGCGGCGTGACCGTTGGCCAGGTGACGGATGTGGGGCTGGTGACGGCGGAGTACCCGCCGCCGAACACCGAAGCGGCGCGTGATAAGGTGTACCGGCAGGTCGTGGTCCGCTTCCGCATGAGCCCACGAAAATTGGGCAAAGCCTTCAATATTAAAAACGCGATCACCCAGGGCCTGCGTGCGCAGCTCCAGCCACAAGGCATCACTGGGCTTTCCTATATTGATTTGAGCTTTGCGGACCCGAAAACCTACCCGGTGCAACCTGTTCCATGGTCCCCGGACACCACGGTGATCCCCTCGATCCCAAGTACATTAAACCAGGTACAGGATGCCTTGGAGAATGTGCTGTCCTCGCTCAGCCAGGCCGATATCGGCAAAATGGCCACGCAGATCAGCTCGCTGATCTCGACCCTGCACCAGGAGATGACCACCGGCGATGCACACCAGGCCTTGGCCAGCGCCAGCGACCTGTTGAACAATTTGAACAAGGCGGTGCAGCAGAGCGATCTGCCGGGGACGGCGGCGACCATCCGCACCCTGGCGGGCGGGCCGGAGACGCTGCAGATCATCGCGCAGCTGAACCAGACCACGGCGCAGCTTGCCAAGATCAGCAGCCAGCTGCCGGCGGTGGTCGCCGCCTCGCAGGCCACCATCAACCAGGCGACTGAGACGACCGCGGATTTGCAAGCCCAGTTGCTGCCGATTTTGCGGGACATGAAAACGGCCACGGGTAATTTGCGTGATTTGTCAGCGGAACTCTCGGCCAACCCGGGACAGATGATCCTGGGTTCACCGCCACCACCGGAAGGAAATAGATGATGCACCGCCGTTTTGTGCTCACCGCGCCGCTGGTGCTCTCGGCCTGCGCCTCCTTGCTGCCGGCGCAAAAATATACACCGCGCACCAGCTGGCCTTTGCAACTGCCCCCGCCTGCCTTCTCCCCGCGCGCCAGCACGGGGCCGGTACTGATGATCCGCCCCATAGCCGCCGCGCCGGGGTTGGATGCGCGCGGTCTGCAAAGCCTCGCGGCCGATGGCAGCCTGAGGGTGGATTATTATAATCTTTGGGCCGTTCCGCCAGCGGATGCGGTGACCGAAGCGTTGCTGAACTGGACGCAGGCGAGCGGCATGTTCTCCGCTGTGGTGACGCCCGGGACCCGCCTCGACCCAGGATTGATTATCGAGGGCGAACTGACGGAGTTGATCGCCGACCCTGGCCGTGGCGAGGCACTCGCCACGCTTACACTGGTCGTGATCAAGCCCTCTAGGGCATTGACAGGCGTAGCACTGCCACTGGCGCAAGCGCGCTTGCACGCGACCGCAAAGCTGGATGGCAATGGCCCGGCCGCGATGGTGGCGGCACAGAGTGACGCTGTCGCCGCCGTACTGGTCCAGGCGATGGCATTACTGACCCGCTTCGCCTGAGCTACACATGAATTGGGCCGCTCATTGCGGGCTTGTCACGGGCCGTTAAAATCCAGCCCGATATCGAGCACCCGGGCGCTATGGGTGAGCCATCCGGCGGAGATCAGGTCCACGCCCGACTCCGCGATGGCCGGCGCGGTTTCTGCGTTGATGCGTCCGGAAGCTTCAGTGGTCGCGCGGCCAGCGATACGGATTACCGCCTCGCGCAGCATCGCCGGTGTCATATTGTCGAGCAGTATTGCATCCGGGCGCTGGCTGAGGGCTTCGTCGAGTTGGGCGAGATCGTCGATCTCCACTTCGATTTTCACCAGATGGCCGATTTGCGCGCGGGCGCGGCTGATGGCCAGGGCGATGCCGCCGGCGATGGCGATGTGGTTGTCCTTGATAAGGATGGCGTCGTCCAGGCCGAAGCGGTGATTGGCGCCGCCACCGGCGCGCACGGCATATTTTTCGGCGAAGCGCAGGCCGGGCGTGGTTTTGCGTGTGCAAGTGATTTTTGTGCTGGTATGGCGGATGGCATCCGCAATGGTGGCGGTGGCGGTGGCGATGCCGCTTAAATGCCCGAGAAAATTCAGCGCCACGCGCTCAGCCGTGAGAATGCCGCGCGCTGGGCCAAAAATTTCCGCGATGACCTGACCTGGGACAACGCGTTCGCCATCGTTATGGTGAACCGTGAACCCGATGTTGGGGTCGATCAGTTTGAACGCCATCCGGGCGAAGTCCAACCCGGCGATCACGCCCGGTTCGCGTGCCACCATGGCCACATGGGCTTTGGTTTCCGGCGCGATGACGGCATCCGAGGTGATGTCCCCCGCGCGGCCGAGATCTTCCAGCAATGCGGCGCGCACGCAGGGCTCGACCATAATGTCGGGGAGTTTGGTGAGTATCATCAGGTACACCTCAGGCTGCTTGTTGGACGATGCCGCGTTCATCTCGCCTGGCATGGGCGCCGATAGAATTTTTCCGCGCAAGGGCTGCCTCGGCAATGAGAAGTCCGAGTTGGGCGGCTTCATTATCCGGCGCCAAGGCCATGAGTTGAAGGATAGCGCGGTCCAGCCCGGCGGCATCGCGCAAGACACCGAGATGGGCGGACATGATGTCACGGACCGGCGCAGGATCGGAGGCCGGCGGCAGCAATATGTCCGGCAGAGTGCGGCGCTGCTTGGGCGATGACGCGGCCATGGCGCGGCCTGCCTCGGCACCGCAGATGGCGGCTTCCAGGAGCGAGTTACTGGCCAGCCGGTTGGCGCCGTGCAGCCCGGTGCAGGCCACCTCTCCAGCGGCGAACAATCCTTCGATATCGGTCCTGCCGAGGGCATCCACCTGCACGCCCCCCATATGATAATGCGCCGCGGGACGGACAGGGATGGCCTGTGTTTGCGGGTCAATACCGGCTTGCGCGCAGATGGCGCTGATCGTCGGAAAGCGCGTGGAAAAGCGCGCGCCGATGCTTCGCGCATCGAGCAATACCCTGTGTCCCTCGGACTGATGCGCAAAAATGGCGCGCGCAACGACATCACGCGGGGCTAAGTCCGCACCATCCATGAAGGCGTATCCCGTCTCGTCGATAAGGATCGCGCCTTCACCGCGCACGGCCTCGGAGATCAGCGGCAAAGCCGCGCTATCCGTGTCCAAGGCGGTCGGGTGGAACTGGATGAATTCGAGATGCTTCAATGTCGCGCCGGCCTTGGCGGCGAGCATAAGTCCCTGGCCGATGGCGCTCGTCGGGTTGGTGCTGTAGCGAAACAAGCCGCCGATGCCGCCGGTCGCGAGCAGCACGCGGTCAGCGGGCAGGAGCAATTGTTCGCGCCCGTTGCTGGCCAGAATGCCGCTGACGCCGTTATCACCCACGAAAATATGCCGGGCCGTGGCCTGCAGGATTTTTATGGACGGCGTGCGGCGCGCGGCAGCGATCAGCGCGCGCATGATTTCCGCGCCGGTCTGGTCACCATTGGCATGCAGGATGCGCGGACGCGCATGGGCTGCCTCCAACCCACGCGCCAGTTTTTGCGCCGCGTCGCGGTCGAATCGCACGCCGTAGCCCAGCAGGGTTTCGACGAGTTGCGGCCCGGCATTAATGATACGCGATACTGTTGCATCATCGCACAGACCGGCCCCGGCTTTGAGCGTATCGGCAATATGCAGATCCGTGCTGTCGTCATCGCCAATGGCCGCCGCTAGCCCGCCTTGCGACAGCGCGCTCGCGGCACCTACCCCTAATTCGGTCGGGTTGAGCAAAATCACGGGAGCGGGGGAAGCGGCCAGAGCGGCCATCAGCCCGGCTATGCCGCCGCCGATGATGATCATCTCACCGTGGGCACCGGCGTTCATTTAACCGCGAGCATGCGCTCGACAGCGCGGCGCGCTGGCGCGAAATGCGCCGGGTCGATAACCACCTCGGTTTGCATCGTCTCAAGCGCGGTACGGATGTTTTTTAAGGTGATGCGCTTCATGTGCGGGCAGAGATTGCACGGCCGCACGAACTCCACATCCTTGTTCAGGAGCGAAATATTATCGCTCATCGAGCATTCGGTGATCAGCGCCACGCGCGGTGGTTTATTGTTCATGACATAATCGGCCATCACGGCGGTGGAGCCGGAAAAATCCGCGACGGCCACAACCTCCGGCGGGCATTCAGGGTGCGCAAGGATGACCACACCTGGGTGGCTCTCGCGCAATGCGATGATTTCGGCGGCGGTGAAGCGCTCATGCACCTCGCAATGGCCGGCCCAGGCGATGATTTTCACATCCGTCTCACGGGCGATGTTCTGGGCCAGATATTCATCCGGCAGCATGATCACTTTTTCCACGCCGAGGGATTCGACGATGCGTTTGGCATTGCCCGAGGTGCAGCAGATGTCGGACGCGGCTTTTACCGCCGCCGAAGTGTTGACATAAGCCACGATCGGCACGCCGGGATGGGCGGCGCGCAACAAAGCAATATCCGCCGGCGTGATGGACTCCGCCAGCGAGCAGCCGGCCCGCGTATCGGGGATGATCACAGTCTTGCCGGGGTTCATCAGCTTCGCCGTCTCGGCCATGAAATGCACGCCGGCGAGCAGAATGACATCCGCATCCGTCTTCTCGGCTTCGCGCGCCAGAGCCAGGCTGTCCCCCACGATATCCGCCACGCCATGAAAAATCTCCGGCGTCTGGTAGTTATGCGCGAGGATTACGGCGCGGCGTTCGCGCTTGAGCGCGTGGATCGCGATGACATCCTCCTCCATGGTCGCCCATTCAATTGGGGGGATGACACCGCTGACGCGATCATAAATAGGATCGAATGGCATAACGCACTCCTTTATACTCAAAATGAGTATAATTATGGCCGTGCTTATACTCATATTGAGTATAAGGGGGCAAGTGAATTATCTGACGAGGGGCAGTTTCGTGCCGGAGAAACTTCGTTCCTCGATCACGGACGGACGGAATCGGAATAGTTTTGCCGGTCGGCCTGCCAGGCCTGAGGTGAATTCGCCGGTTTCCTCCACCAGCTCCTGCTGCTCAATCAGCCTGCGGAAATTCGGCTTGTGCAGTCCGTGTCCCGCCAGCGCCTCCATCGCCTGCTGTAGTTCCAGCATGGTAAAATGCCGCGGGAGCAGTTCGAACACGACGGGGCGATATTTAATTTTGGCGCGCAGCCTGGCGATGGCGGTTGCCAGAATCCGCCTGTGGTCGTGGGTCATCTCGGCACCGGGAAGGGGTGCGGCTTGCTGCGTCTGGCCGCCGCGCATCGCCTCGTGGATCAGTCCCGCCTCGTAGAGCAGTTCATAGCGTTGCAGCACCAGTTCCTCGTTCCAGCGCCTGCCATGGCAGCCGAACAGGCTGGCGATCCGCTGCCGGCGCTCAAGGCTTGTCCCGGCCCATGCATCGAGCCGGGGGATGATGACCTGATCGGCGAGGGTGGAATTTTGGCGCTTATCCTCCCAAGGAAAATAATCGTACCAGCCGCGCCAGGTTGCATCAGGGTAGGATGAAGCCGCTTCCCGGCTCAGGCCCAGATAGCTGATCGAAATGCTGCGGGATGCGTGGCCGCGCTGCTGGTCGGCAAATGTGTAAAGCTGCTCGATATAGCCAAGCGGGTGATGGGTCTGGCGCTCCACCCAGGCCCGCAAACCCGCCTGCAGGGAGCGGTGCCCCGGCTCCAATTGGCCTGAAGGCAGGGCAAATCCGAACTCGATCGTGAGAACCCGCGGTTCGCCATCCGTGACGGCAACCAGCACGGCGATCAGCTCGGCCTGGATCGGATCGTTGCTCATATCCGTCTTGTCGCGTATTTGGTGTCGTTCCGAAAGCGCCTAATTCCGGTTGCTCGGTTGGCGGGGGCTTTATATAAATCGGCACCCAAACAACCCTCTCGGATTGGCCGAGGCGCCATCTTATCGACTTCCTATTGATCGAGATCATGGCAGGGCTGACTGTTATCAGGACAATATGTGACCGCTTTAAGTAAGCGGGAGGATCCATGGCAGTCGCGCAATATGTCCGTTGGTTCAGGGAAATCCGGCTTGAGGATGTCCCCATGGTCGGCGGCAAAAATGCTTCGCTTGGTGAGCTTTATGCCACTTGCACCGCGGAAGGTGTCCGCGTTCCCAATGGCTTTGCCCTTACCGCGGCTTCCTACCGCGACGCCCTCATGCAAGCCGGCGCCGTGCCCAAGCTCCGGGAGCTGCTTGACGGTCTCGATCTGACCGATATCGCGCTGCTCGCCAAGCGTGCCGCCATGGCGCGTGATATCGTTTATGAAGCCACCGGCGATGCCGAGCTGCGCCGCCAGATCATCGCCGCATACCGGAAGCTGGAGGCTGAATGCGGCCCAGCCTGCGCCGTCGCCGTTCGCAGTTCCGCGACCGCGGAGGATCTCCCCAACGCCAGTTTCGCCGGCCAGCATGACACTTATCTCAACGTCCGGGGCGATGAGGAGCTGGTCGAGGCCTGTCGACGCTGCTTTGCCTCACTCTTCACCGACCGCGCCATCGTCTATCGCGTCAATAACGGGTTCGATCATTTCAAGGTCGCGCTCTCGGTGGGGGTGATGAAAATGATCCGCTCCGATCTTGGGGCCAGTGGTGTGATATTCACGCTGGATACCGAGTCCGGCTTCCGCGATGTGGTGTTCATCACGGGTGTCTATGGCCTGGGTGAGACCATCGTGCAGGGCCAGGCCGATCCCGACGAATTCTATGTCCACAAACCGACCTTTAAAAAAGGCTATCGCGCGGTACTGCGCCGTTCGCTGGGCAAGAAGCAGTTGCGTATGGTTTATGCTGACGCGAGCACCGGCGAGACCACGCACCAATTCCCCGTTACCGAAACCGATGCCGCGCGCTTTTGCATCAATGACACCGAAGTGCTGAAGCTGGCCGAATACGCGATTGAGGTCGAGGACCACTACTCAGAACATGCCGGCCACCAGATGCCGATGGACATCGAATGGGCCAAGGATGGTGAGGACGGCAATCTCTACATCGTCCAGGCGCGGCCCGAGACGGTCGTCTCGCAACGATCCACGGATTTCTTCACCACTTACAGTCTCAAGGGCAGTGGCCCGATCCTCGCCACGGGGCGCGCGGTGGGTGAGAAAATCGTCACCGGCAAGGTGCGGGTCATTGCCGATGCCAATGAACTCGCTTCGTTCCTTCCCGGCGAGGTGCTGGTGGCCGACACCACCAGCCCGGATTGGGAGCCGGTTATGAAAACCGCGGCGGCGATCGTCACCAATCGCGGCGGCCGCACCTGCCATGCCGCCATCGTCGCCCGCGAACTCGGCATCGCCGCGGTGGTTGGCGCCGGCGACGTGACGCACACGCTGCAAACCGGCACCCTCGTCACCGTCTCCTGCGCCGAGGGGGATGTCGGCCATGTTTATCAAGGCAGCGTCGCCTTCGAGACTGCCCAGGTGCCACTGAGGGGGATCGAACACCCCAAGACCGCCATCATGGTCAATCTTGGTAACCCCGATATCGCCTTTCGCAGCGCGATGCTGCCCAATGATGGGGTGGGGCTGGCACGGATGGAATTCATCATCAGCGAGCATATAGGCGTGCATCCGATGGCGCTCGCCAGCCCCGAGAAAATAAGCAACCCCGCCACGCGCGCAGCGATCGCGAAGCTGGTGGCGCAATATCCACAGCCGGCGGATTTTTTCGTCGAACGGCTCGCGGAGGGCGTGGGCACCATCGCCGCCGCGTTTTATCCCAAACAGGTGATCGTGCGCCTTTCCGATTTCAAAACGAACGAATATGCCAGCCTCCTGGGAGGGGCTGAACTCGAACCGCAGGAAGCCAACCCGATGCTCGGCTTCAGGGGGGCCTCGCGCTACACCCATCCCGCCTATGCGGCCGGCTTTGCGCTGGAATGCGCCGCGCTGCGCCGGGTGCGCGACGTGATGGGGCTGACCAATCTGTGCATCATGGTGCCGTTCTGCCGCCGCGTCGTCGAAGGCCAGCGGGTCATCGAGGCGATGGCGGAACATGGTCTCAAGCGCGGCGAGAACGGGCTTGAGATTTATGTGATGTGCGAGATCCCCAACAACGTCATCCAGGTCGATGCTTTCGCCACCTTGTTCGATGGTTTCTCGATCGGCTCCAATGACCTGACGCAACTGACCCTGGGCGTTGACCGCGATTCCGAGATCGTCGCCTTCGATTTCGATGAAAGCGATCCCGGGATGCTGGAAATGTTCCGCCTCGCGGTGACCGGCGCCAAGCGCAACGGCCGCCATGTGGGGATTTGCGGCGAAGCCCCGGCTAACAACCCCGATATCGCTCGTTACCTCGTCGAACTCGGGATCGATTCAATCAGCGTGAACCCCAGCAGCCTGATCCGCACCATGACGGTGGTCCGTGAAACGGAAGCTAAACGCTCATCATAAAATTAGCCTTGCCGGGAGCCGCACTGCCTATGCTTGTCCCGATATCAGGACGACGACAGATCGCGCCGCGACGGTGTAGGTAGCACCTGTCGCTGCCGGTGCATCGCCCTCTACGATGATATCTTCGGGAGTCTTCAATGAGGTATCAACGATCCGCTGCCAGTCTCCCGCCGCCTGGACCGAGAACTCGATGTTTTCCCAATAAGCGTTGATCATGACGTAGAGGTCCGCATCCGCGACCGTGGAACCCCTGAGATGGAATGCGAGCGTGTGCGACATATTGCCAAGGTCTGGCTTCGATATTGCCCCATACCAGGTAACGTCCTCACGCCACCCGGCATCCCTGGCAATTGAGGGATGGAGTTTTCTGAATGAGATCATCATCTTGAAAAATCGTAGTATATCCGCGTTGGTATCTGTCAGCGACCAGTCAAGCCATGTCGTTTCATTGTCCTGGTCATATGGGTTGGTGTTGCCGCCCTGCGTATTCATGAACTCGTCGCCAGCGACAAACATCGGTACACCGTTCGACAGCATTAGCAGACAGCAGAAATTTTTTACTTGCTGGCGACGTAGGCGCGCGATGTCTTTGGGCGTTCCGGCCGTTCCCTCAAACCCACAATTCCAACTGCAATATTTGTCGTTCGTATAGCTTACCAGGTCACACATGTTGGGGCCATCATGGCAATCGATAAAATTGATGCTTTGCGATCTCAGGCATGAACTAACAAGATCGTCTGGAAATAAATCCGTACTGCCGTAAAGGCGGGTCATCAAATCTGCGACCAAATTGTTGTCACCCTTCACGAAGCCGCGGAGGGTGTGACGGTAACGATCATTCCATTGCTGCCACGTCTTACCCGGGAAGGCACGCCCCAGCACATAGGCGCTGCCGTCCGCTGCCCAGGGTTCCGCGATCAACCTCACATTAGCCAGTTCATGATCGTGAGTAATCGCGGAAATGATGGGAGGATTGTCGAGATTTAGACTTCCGTCCTCAGAAAAAGCGAAAATAGAGGCAAGATCGAAACGAAAACCGTCAACATTGGTTTCACGAACCCAATACCGAAGGCTATCAATGATCAACTGCCTCACCACCGGGTGAGAGGTCCGCATATCATTTCCACACTCGCTGTGGTTAATATAAGCGCTCATGTTTTTTGGGTCGAGTGCGTAATAGGTAGAGTTGTCAATTCCCCTGTAGCAATAGGTCGGACCGTCGTAACCTCCTTCAGTCGTATGATTATAAACGACGTCCAGGAATACTTCGATGCCCGCCTTATGTAGCTCTTCCACCATGGAGCGAAATTCGTCCAATGGGCCGCCGGACTGAGTATTGCCGCTGTACTGAGCGTGACTGTACTGGGCGTGAGGTGAAAAAAAGTTCAGCGTGTTGTAGCCCCAATAATTTTCTTCCCCTGGATCGAATTGCTGGACGGGCATTAGTTCAACGGCCGTAATTCCGAGTTGTTTGAGATATGGTATCTTCTCGATGACACCAGCGTAGGTCCCTCTCTTGTCATCAGGAACCCCTGAATTGGCGCGGCGCGTGAAGCCGCGAATGTGCATCTCGTAGATTATCAAATCATGGTTATGCCGGGGGGCGGAAGACATATGATTTTGGATCTGCCGGTGGCGCGGCGGCAAAATGCCGAGGGGCGCCATGCCTGCATTCGAACCGGGCAAACGGGCGGCGCTCCGGCTATGACCGGGGGAAAGAAAACACCGCAGGCATAGGGATCCAACAGAATTTTTTGCGGATCAAATCTTGCTCCGCTTTGCGGGGTATTCGGCCCGTCAATCCGGTAAGCGTAATATACCGCCTTCGTGGTCACACTGGCAGGTACCCGCTTGTGCCAAACGCGGCCTGTCCTGTTGCCCGGTAGGTCGAACGGGACTACCGCGAGAGGTGTTAAAAAATTCTGCCCATCGTAGAGGAGCAGCGAGACCTCCTTCGCGTCCTTAGAGTAGATGGCAAAATTGTAGGCCTCGTCTTCCTGGACCCAGGAGACCCCGAACGGGCAGGAAGCCCCTTCGATCTTTGCCCTTTCATTGGCCATGCTACGTACTCATCTCCAGGGTTGTTGAGTGTTTTTCATTCAAGCCCTGAGCGGCAATCTCTCAGCCCCTGTCAGATTTTGACCTCAAGGAGGTTCTCGACTTCCGTGACACCGGGAGCGGCCCACGCAACCTGTTCGGCCTGCTCCTTCTCATCCCAGCTACGCACCTGTCCCGTGAGGGTGACTTTGGCACCATCGACCTTCACGGTGACATTCTGCGCTTCGGCATAGGCACTCCGCAGAAAGGCTGCCTCGATCTTCTCCTTAACGTCGACGGGACTGACCATCGACTTGACGACGAGCTTGTTATCGATCCTGGTCACGCCGCTGAGCCGGGCGACGTGTTGCTCCACGTCGACCTTGTCAAAAAAATGGTCAACCTCGCCTTCCAGCGTTACGACCCCGCGCGATACGCCGATAAGAATACGTTGGGCCACATTGGGCTGGGACCAGCTGATGATGTCAGCGACCCGCCGGCGGATCTCGTCATCGTGCCATGTTCGATCGCTGGGCGGGCGCACCTCGATCTCATCGGTGACGGCGTGGACACCTTTCACCAGGCGGGCGGCAGCCACAGCCGCCTGCTTGTGGCTTAAGCTCGGAACATGCCCCGAAAGCGTTACTACGGCACCTTCCGCCGTAACCCCGATATGCGCCGCATCGACACGCGGATCCCATTTCAGCGCGGCGATGACGTCATCCTGGAGCATAGCCTGTTTCATCTTGTCGCTGACCATTTGAACGCTCTCCCATCCGTTCGGGGCGCCCCAAAACAGGGGCTCCAAAGACTTGATCATGGCCGATTGTAGGTTTCGGTACATTGATCGGAATCAAACAGCCCGAATGATCGTTCATCGCCCCGCCTAAGGTAGGCGAAAGCACAACCATCAGCGGGCGGTGGTCTGAGGCACCCCGGTCGAGGACTTCCGCGGACGTGCATTCCAGTCCCCGAATGAAGCAACGATCCAGCCGCAGGGGAACCAGTCCGCTCATTTGATGAGTTGCCGTGCGGTTGCCGACATCCTGAAAACCAGGCAAAAATGGTGAGCCCAGCATGTTGCAGTCACCCAGAATGGCCGCTCTGTGAGGCATGACGCTGGAAATGCGTCGCAATTGCCGGCAATTCAGCATTTGCCCATGCGAAAGATGAACGTTGGCCACGGTGAACGTGCCAAGGTCCAGGATCTGACACACACGCCGTACAATGAGGCCGCGTTGCAAAGCCAAGCTGTCAGCGGGCGCATGAAAAGGATGCGGGCTCCATGCCGCCAGGCCGTGGTGACGGCCCGGCAGCGTCAAGCGTGCGTAGTGGCCGCCCAGTTTTTCCGGTAGGCTGTCGATCCTTGGCGTCGCCTCTTGCATCAGGACCAGGTCGGGGTTGTCGCGCTCAATCAGCGCCTGCACGTGGTCGGCGTCAGCGCCGGTCGAGTGCAGGAGGTTCCAACTGATGATCTTGAAGTCAGTCGTCACTGCCATCCTTACCGGATTGCCAGAGTTTCAGACCCCGGAACAGCAATCCGATTCCGGGCCAGATGGCCGCGATCGCAATCACCCAGCCGACCGCATGCGGCAGCAGGATCGCGATGATTCCGAGTAAAATCAGGGCCACACCACCGCCCAGAAGGACCGGTGATTCCGTGGGGTCCAGCACCCGGCGATGTGAGAAGGAAGCATTCAGCGTGCTGCCAAGGCCGATGGCGCCCGACAGCAAGCGTCTGCCCCTCGTATTGGGGGCGCGTGCATGGGGGCGACCGTCGGAAGAAACCGGCTTGGGGATGCCGGTATGGCCGCGCGCGAGCACCACCTCGGTCGAATTCTGCATGTCCTCTTCGTACATTGCCTCCATTTGCGCCGCGAGGTCGTTGTCCTTGATGGTGACATCCAATTCGCGGTTGGATATCCAACTTGCCAGGTTGGAATTACTTGAGCCGATGCGGGTCCAGCAGCCATCAGCGACGGCGGTTTTTGCATGCAGCATCGGCCCGTTCCATTCAAAAACCCTCACCCCGGCTTGCAGCAACGGGCGGTAGGCGGATTTTGAAAGGGCCCCGACCAGCGGCATGTCGCTGGAGCCGGGCACGAGCAGCCTTACATCGACCCCGGCGCGCGCCGCCCCCGCCAATGCCCGCACATAGGCCGTGGTGGCGACAAAATAGCCGTCAGTCAGCCAAAGCGAGCGTGACACTATATCGGCGATGAGTTGTTCCAGCCGGTAGAGAGCCATGCTGTCCGGCCGGCCGGCGATGATGGAGACATCAACACCGTCGGACTGTGTACCAGCGGCGGGTGGAATGACCTTTCCTCGCGGCGGCGCCGGCCCTGCGAGCCTCCCAGCTATCGGCGAAAGCGGCATCGACATGTTCAACCGCGGGACCATGAATTTCGATGGCGGTGTCGCGCCAGGGCGGGATGTTGCGCGCCGGATCGCCGACCCAGTCATGGCCGATGCACAACCCTCCGGCAAACGCTATCTCGCCGTCGATACAGAGCACCTTGCGGTGGTCACGGTTTATCCAGCCCAGAGGATGAGCGATATGCGGTGGATTATATCGCCGGACCTCAACGCCAGCCTCGGTCAACTTGCTCCAGAATCTGCCCGAGGTGCGGGTCACGCAACCCAGCCAGTCATATAGCACCCGGCATTGGACACCGCGCCGCGCGGCCGCAGTAAGTGCGTCAGCAAAGGCCCAGCCGGTGGCATCCTCCTGGATGATGTAGTTTTCCAAATGTATGTTTTTTTGCGCCTTACTGATTGCATCCAGCCAGGCGGCGAATGTCACCGGGCCGTCACGCAGCAGGCGAACCCAGTTACCCCTCGATTGCTGGGCCTCGGCGATCCGGCAAAACGACTGGCTATCCAGCGCCTCAAGGAGATCCATATCTCACTTTATACTCACTCCGGACGATCTTACCAGCTTCCCTGGAGCAGCATTCCCCTCCGCTCGCGATATCCTGCTGGGTCAAGCGATGCACGAAGCATATATCGCAGTCAGCTCAAGAAAGGCGTTCGCATCAGGGAACGCTGATTAACACTTCCAAACGTTCCAAAATAAATCTGTGACGTAATGACATGCCTGACAAAGCGTCCGATTAACTAACCTGCCTCACGAACAATGCCGCGGAACGCTTGCGCCGCGCGGGATGAACAGCGTGGCGCCGCAGGCTGGCTGAGTTGCTGCCGTGGAGAAACATCAGGGAGGCAAGGCCGCGTTGTCAGGAAAAAATCCTGATTTTTATTGCTTTTGGCTGGCCCGGTACAGGTCAATATTCTGCAATTGCTGCTTAAAATTATCGGCGAAAACATGCCCGCCATTCCCGGTCGCCACGAAATACAGTGCCTTGCTCTCCGCCGGGTGAAGCACGGCCTCGATTGCCGCGATGCCTGGCGCGCAAATCGGGCCGGGCGGCAACCCTGCTTGAACATAGGTGTTATAGGGTGAGGGGTTGGCGAGGTCCGCCCGGCTGATCGGCACACCGCCGGAATCCTTGCCCCCGCTCGCGGCATAAATCACAGTCGGGTCAGCTTGCAGCTTCATTCCCAAATTCAGACGGTTTTCATAAACCGCCGCGATCTTGGGCAATTCTGCGGTAATCGGGCTTTCCTGCTGCACGATCGAGGCCAGGATCAGTGCCTGTTGCGGGGATTGCACCGGAATCGAGGGGTCCCGCTTGGCCCAGGCGGCACTCAGGCTGTTTTGCATGGCTTTTTCAGCGCGCGCCAAGATGGTTTGCCGTGACGTTCCCAGTGTAAAATCGTAAGTTTGTGGGAGAATGCCGCCCTCTGGGGGTGGGGCCACGTGCCCCGTTGCGTCAGGCACTGCATTCAAGATCGCGGCAATCTGCGCCCCGGTCAGCCCCTCAGGAATTGTCACCTGGTGCTGAACCGGTACGCCGTGGCGCAAGATGGCCAACACGACCGCTAAGCTCACACGCGCCGGGAAATAAAACTCACCGGCATGAATCGGTCCCTGGTCGCGTGTCGCCCATGCCGCTGCCCGAAAAACCAACGGATAGGTTATGACTCCATCCTGGTGCAGCACCGCCGCCACATTTTCCGTGGTGCCGGGCGGTATAACCAAAGTGCGGGAAATTTGCAGCGGGCCGGGGCCGTAAAAACTTTGATTCACGGCCATGTGGCCGAGCCTGACTATGACGAGCAGCGTCACCAGCAGCAGGACAATCCGGTTTTTTAAACTACGCAAACTAGTTATATCTTGCGCATGGCCGCGCGGTCTGTCCCACGCGTGATACCAAAGCCATTTGATGATAAATCATCATCTCGCGCCCTTGGTATCAGGCGGCTCTTTTAAACAAAATCGAGGCGTTGGTGCCGCCAAACCCGAAGCTGTTTGAGAGCGCGATATCGATCTTGCGCGCCTGCGCGGTCAGCGCGACGCGGTCGATCACACTCTCGCGGCTCGGATCGATCAGGTTGAGTGTCGGAGGGGCCACGCCGTCCCTAATCGCAAGTATCGAGAAAATCGCCTCGATCGCGCCGGCAGCGCCGAGCAGATGCCCGGTGGCGGATTTGGTCGAGGACATGGCGAGGCCCTTGGCAGCATCGCCGAACATGTTCTCCACGGCTTCCAGCTCGAGGTCGTCGCCCATCGGCGTCGAGGTGCCGTGCGCGTTCACGTATTGAACGTCAGCGGGCGTAAGGCCGCCATTCTTGAACGCGGCCTTCATGGCGCGGAAGGCGCCGTCATGGTGCTCGGCCGGAGCGGTGATGTGGTGCGCGTCGCCGGACATGCCGTAGCCACCAATTTCCGCGTAGATTTTTGCGCCGCGCGCCTTGGCGTGCTCATATTCCTCCAGCACAACCACACCCGCGCCTTCACCCATCACAAACCCATCGCGGCCCTTATCCCAGGGGCGAGAGCCCTCAGCCGGCCGGTCGTTGAACGCGGTGGAAAGTGCGCGCGCCGCGCAGAACCCGGCAATACCAAGCGGGTTCACGGCCGCTTCAGCGCCGCCGGCGACCATCACATCGGCATCGCCGAAGCTGATCAGCCGCGCTGCATCGCCAATCGCATGGACGCCCGTGGCGCAGGCCGTCACGGCGGAGTGGTTCGGGCCTTTCAGCCCGTATTTGATCGAAACCTGGCCTGAGATCAGATTGATCAAAGCCGACGGGATAAAAAACGGCGAGAGCCGCTTGGCGCGGCCTTCATGCACCAGAATCGAGGCGTCATAGATCGCCTGCAATCCGCCGATCCCAGAGCCGATCATCACGCCGCTGGCGCATTTTTGCTCCTCGGTCTGCGGAATCCAACCGGAGTCCTCCACTGCCTGGCTGGCGGCAACGAGCCCGAGATGGATAAACCGGTCCATCTTTTTCAGCTCTTTCATGGCAATCCATTCGGAGAGATCGAGCCCGCCATCGGCGCTAAGGCCATGCGGCACCTGGCCGGCAATTTTAGCCGTCAGCTCCGTAGTGTCGAAGGATTCGATGGCAGTGATCCCGGATTCCCCGTTGATCAACCTTTTCCAGACATGCTCAACGCCAACCCCCAGCGGGCTGACGATTCCCATACCTGTAACGACAACACGGCGCATGCTAACTCCTCGGACGGCTTTTTGGTCTTATACCAACGGCCCGAGATGACGACTCATCATCAAGTAAGGTTGGTATGCGCGCGGGGATGGCCGGAGGCCGCGCGCCAAAATTTTGGCTCAGAGCAAGGGGGTTCTTAACAATCCTTGCTCTGAACGCGCCTATTATTCGGCCTTCTGCTTCTCGATATACTCGATCGCATCCTTCACCGTGGTGATTTTTTCTGCGGCATCTTCCGGGATTTCAACACCGAAGGCTTCTTCGAATGCCATCACCAGCTCCACCGTATCCAGGGAGTCAGCGCCGAGATCGTCAATGAACGAGGCTTCAGGAGTGACCTTTCCCTCGTCGACGCCTAGATGCTCGACAACAATTTTTTTAACTTTGTCGGCGATTTCGCTCATAAAAATTCACTTTCCTAGATCTGGTTTGGTGGAGACCTTTGGTGCCAAGCTGCACCGCCGGAGACAATTAGGTTAATCTTTAGACATCGCGGCGCTTAGCATGGTTTTTTGCGCCGCGCCAACTACAGCTAGAGCATAGCCATCCCGCCATTTATGTGGAGTGTTGCCCCGGTAACCCAGCCTGCCTCTTCGGCTGCCAGGTAGACCGCGGCGGCGGCGATGTCCGCGGGCGCGCCCAGCCGGCCGAGCGGGATTTTCTGCGCCAGATCGGCACGCTGCGACTCGCTCAGCACATCGGTCATCGGTGTGCTGATGAAACCGGGTGCGATCAGGTTCACCGTGATCCCGCGCGAGGCCACTTCCTGCGCCAGCGCTTTGGTCAGGCCGATCAACCCGGCCTTCGCGGCGGCATAATTCGCCTGGCCCGCATTGCCGGTGCTGCCCACGACAGAGCCGATATTGATAATCCGCCCGGCTTTGCGCCGCAGCATGAATTTCAGCGCCGCGCGGCAGAGCCGGAACGGCGCCGCCAGATCGACATCCATCACCTTCGCCCAGTCGGCGTCGGACATACGCATCGCCAGACCGTCTTTCGTCAGCCCGGCGTTGTTCACCAGAATATCGACCTTGCCCATCGCGGTCTCGGCCGCGCCGATCAGTTCCGCTGCGGCTTCCGGCACGGAAAGATCGGCGGGCAGCACATGCACGCGTTCACCCAGTTCCGCCGCCAGCGCGTCCAGCGCCTCACGGCGTGTACCAGAAAGTGCTACGACAGCGCCCTGTTTGTGCAAAGCACGGGCGATCTCGGCGCCGATGCCGCCCGATGCGCCGGTGACCAGCGCGGTTTTTCCGGTCAGATCAAACATCACAGAACTTTCAGCAGGGCTTCAATATCGGCCGGCGAGCCGGCGGAAACGATGGCGGCATCCGGGACGATTCGCTTGACCAGCCCGGCCAGCACCTTGCCGCTCCCAAGTTCCACAAAACTGTCCACGCCCAGGGCCGCCATCTCTTGCACACTCTCGCGCCAGCGCACGGTTGCCGTTACCTGCGTCACCAGCAGGTCGCGAATCTCGACAGCGTCGGTGACCTTGGCGGCGCTTACATTGGCAACCAAGGGCACAATCGGCGCCCGCGGCGGCGTATTGGCAAAAGCCTCCGCCATCGCATCGGCCGCCGGCGCCATTAATGCGCAATGGAACGGGGCGGACACCGGCAGCAGCATCGCGCGCTTCACACCCTTGGTCTTGGCGATTTCGATCGCGCGCTCCACGGCACCTTTTGCGCCGGAGATCACCACCTGCCCGCCGCCATTATCATTGGCGCAGCCGATCACCTCGCGCCCATTCGGCCCCATTTCGGCCTCAGCGCAGATTTCGCGGGCCATTTCCATTTCCACGCCGAGCAAAGCCGCCATCGCGCCCTGGCCCGGCAACACGGCGCGCTGCATCGCCTGGCCGCGCAATTTAAGCAATAACGCGGTATCGGCGACCGAAAAGGCCTCCGCCGCCGCCAGCGCGCTGTACTCGCCTAAGGAATGCCCGGCCACCAAAGCGGCCTTTTCCTTCAGGACCACGCCGCCCTCGGCTTGCAGCACGCGCAGCACCGCGAGCGAGACCGCCATGAGCGCCGGTTGCGCGTTTTCGGTCAGCGTAAGCTCTTCGATCGGGCCCTCAAACATCAGCTTGGACAGCTTTTGTTTCAGAACTTCGTCCACTTCCTCAAACACCGCGCGCGCCGGCGCAAAAGCTGCCGCCAGGTCGCGGCCCATACCAACAGCCTGGCTGCCTTGTCCCGGAAATATAAAGGCGTGAACCGCCATGAATGCGTCTCCTATACCAGGGCCGCACCTAGCATGGGCCCGGCTTTCGTCAAAATTTATAGTTACAGAAGTGCCAGAGCGGCCAGAGCCCGGCGCAACTCATCCGGCATTTCTGCCCCGCCCTCTGCCCCGCTTGCCAAATCCGGCGGCGCATCAGCGGGAGCCAGATACCGCCACCCCTGAAATGCCCGCACCGGTTTTGCCGCCACCCGCACCAGTGCCGGGTCAAGTACAATCGCCGTGCAATGCGAACCATCCTCGAACGAATCGGGCCTGATTTCGAGAATCCGCTGCCGTACCAGCACGACCCCGCCGATCACCCAGTAGAGCGACCCGCCAGCCGTAAGATCATCGGCCCGCTTTGGCCGGTTCCTTGTTTTGTGCCGCAGCGGCGGATCCGCTGCGATGTCTTCGGTATCCAGAGCGGCGAGGTGCGCCACATCGCGCACCCCGACGCAAAGTTTGATCAGATGGATCAGTTTTTGGCTTTATCCACCAACGCGTTCTTGGAAATCCACGGCATCATGGCGCGCAGTTTCCCACCAACTTCCTCGATCTGGTGCGAAGCGGTGGCGCGACGCATGGCCTTGAAGTTGGTCTGGCCGACCTTGTTCTCCAGCATCCAATCGCGGGTGAAGCGGCCCAACTGGATGTCCTCCAGCACCTTCTTCATCTCTTTCTTGGTTTCCGGCGTGATGATGCGCGGGCCGGTGACATACTCACCATACTCGGCGGTGTTGCTGATGGAGTAGTTCATGTTGGCGATCCCGCCCTCATAGATCAGGTCCACGATCAGCTTCACCTCGTGCAGGCACTCAAAATACGCCATTTCCGGCGCGTAGCCAGCTTCCACCAGCGTCTCGAATCCGGCCTTGATCAGCTCGACCACGCCGCCGCACAGCACGGCCTGCTCGCCGAACAAATCAGTCTCGCATTCTTCCTTGAAGGTGGTCTCAATGATGCCCGCGCGTCCGCCGCCATTGGCCGAGGCATAGGAAAGGGCGATGTCCAGCGCATTGCCGGTCGCATCCTGCGCCACCGCCACCAGGCTCGGCACGCCGCCGCCACGCAGATATTCGGAGCGCACGGTGTGGCCAGGGCCCTTTGGCGCGATCATGAACACGTCGATATCCGCGCGCGGCTCGATCAGGTTGAAATGAATGTTCAGGCCATGCGCAAACGCCAGAGCTGCACCTGGGCGCAAATTCGGCCCCAGATGCTCGCGGTACAAATCGCCCTGGCCTTCATCGGGCGTCAGCACCATCACGACATCGGCCCATTTCGCGGCGGCGGAGGGGTCCATCACCTTCAGGCCCGCACCCTCAGCCTTGGCAATCGCGGCTCGAGCCAGGGCGGAGCGCCACGGCAAGCTCTTTCACGCCGCTATCCTTCAGGTTCAGCGCATGGGCGTGGCCCTGGCTGCCATAGCCGACGATGGCGACTTTTTTGCCTTTGATCAGATTAACGTCGGCATCCCGGTCATAATAAACGCGCATGTTGCTTGTGTCCTTGGTTTGGTACTTAAACTGCCGCGTCCCCTATTACGTTTTTTTTCACCTGTCACGTTACCAAGAGCCATGGCGGAACATGCCAGATGCCTGTGTCGCGCAATGATATTGCTAAAAACAGGCGTTTCACGAAATGATGGACGACGGATGATTCAAGACGTTTTCAGATAGATCACTTATACCTTCACGACTTTCGGCGGCAGCGCGAGCGTGAGGGAAAG
Organism: uncultured Alphaproteobacteria bacterium; assembly: GCA_963740445.1. Classification (GTDB taxonomy): domain Bacteria; phylum Pseudomonadota; class Alphaproteobacteria; order Acetobacterales; family Acetobacteraceae; genus Acidocella. The sequence goes on along the minus strand of CAVUED010000006.1, from coordinate 47,580 downwards.
CTCCTTCAACCGCGATGCCGCGATCGGCGCCGGAGCGTTCATCATCAGGTCTTCGCCCTGCTGGTTAAGCGGGAAGGCGATAACCTCTCGGATGTTGGGCTCATCGGCCAGGAGCATGACGATGCGGTCGATGCCAGGCGCTGAACCGCCATGCGGCGGCGCGCCGAAGCGGAAGGCATTCAACATGCCGCCGAAGCGGGCTTCCACTTCTTCTGGCCCGTAACCGGCAAGCTCAAAGGCGCGGAGCATGATGTCCGGCCGGTGGTTACGGATGGCGCCGGAGGAAAGTTCGATGCCGTTGCAGACGATGTCGTACTGGAAGGCCTTGATGGTCAGCGGGTCCTGGCCGTTCAGCGCCTCCAGCCCGCCTTGCGGCATGGAGAAGGGATTGTGCGAGAAAGCAATCTGTTTGGTTTCCTCGTCCAGCTCATACATGGGGAAATCGACGATCCAGCAGAACTTGAATTCGCCGGTGTTGATCAGCCCGAGATCGTTGCCCAGTTTGGTCCGCACGGCACCCGCGAACTTCGCCGCATCCAGCGGTTTGCCGGCGGCGAAGAACACCGCGTCCCCGGCGTTCAGGCCGCAGGCTTCTCGGATTTGCCTCCGCGCGTTCGGGGGCGAGGTTTTTGGCAATTGGCCCCTGGGGGCCGGCATCCGAGAAGGTGATGTAGCCAAGGCCACCGGCCCCCTCGGCGCGCGCCCATTCGTTCAACTTGTCGAAGAAGCTGCGCGGGTTGGCGCCAGCACCGGGGGCGGGGATAGCGCGGACGATGCCGCCGCCTTCGATGATCTTGGCGAACAGGCCGAAGGAGGAGTCCCGGAACGCCTCGGTGACGTCCGTGATGATGAGCGGGTTGCGCAGATCAGGCTTGTCCGAGCCGTATTTGAGCAGGGATTCGTCGTAAGGGATGCGCACGAACGGCGGCTTGGTCACGCCGCGCCCGGCTGCGAATTCCTCGAACACGCCCGCGATCACCGGCTCGATCGTGTTGAACACGTCTTCCTGGGTGACGAAGCTCATCTCGAAATCGAGCTGGTAGAATTCGCCGGGGGAACGGTCGGCGCGCGACGCCTCATCGCGGAAGCACGGCGCGATCTGGAAATAGCGGTCGAACCCGGCGACCATAAGCAATTGTTTGAACTGCTGCGGCGCCTGGGGCAGCGCGTAGAACTTGCCGGGATGGTTGCGGGCGGGGACCAGGAAGTCCCTGCGCACCTTCCGGCGATGAGGCGGTGAGGATCGGGGTTTGGAATTCGGTGAACCCGGATTCGATCATACGGCGGCGGAAGCTGGCGATGACGCCCGCGCGTAGCATGATGTTTTTGTGCACCTGCTCTCGGCGGAGATCGAGGAAGCGGTATTTCAGGCGCAGCTCGTCCGGGTAATTCTCGCTGCCGGCAACCTGAATGGGCAGCACATCGGCAGTGGACTGCACGAGCAGCGCTTCCACCCGCAATTCGATCTCACCTGTCGGCAGTTTCGGGTTGTTCGTGCCGGGCGCGCGTTCCACCACCGTGCCGGTGACGGTGATGACGAACTCAACGCGCAGCGACTCGGCGGCGGCGAACGCGGCGGAGCCAGCCGCGAACACACATTGCGTGAGCCCGAAATGGTCCCGCAAATCGATGAACAGCAACCCGCCATGGTCGCGCTTGGCGTGGACCCAGCCGGAAAGCCGGACGGTGGCGCCAATATTCGCGGGCCCCAAGGCGGCGCAGTGATGGGTGCGGTAGGTGTGCAGAGTTTCCATGAATGGGGAAAGAAACCGCGCCCCCTTCCATGTCAAGCCGGGGGGTGTTTAAGGAAGGCTATGACACAACCCGAAACCGCCTTTATTACCACCACGGCCGAGCTGGCTGCCCTTTGCGAGCGTTTGAGCACCGAGGAATTCGTGACCGTGGACACGGAATTCATGCGTGAGCGCACCTATTATCCGGATTTATGCCTGGTGCAGCTCGCGGGCACAAACGACGTCGCGGTGGTGGACGCGCAGGCCAAGGGGATCGACCTCGCCCCCTTGGGCGCGCTGCTGGCCAAGCCGGATGTCGTGAAGGTTTTCCATGCCTGCCGGCAGGATGTGGAGATATTCCTGCTCATGTTCGGCGCCGTGCCGGCCAATCTGTTCGATACCCAGGTGGCGGCGATGGTCGCGGGGTTCGGCGACCAGGTGGGCTATGACGCGCTGGTGCAGGCGCTGGCGGGCGGCCAGATCGACAAGGCGCATCGTTTTTCCGACTGGTCGGCGCGCCCGCTCACCAAGGCGCAGGTGGATTACGCGGCGGCGGACGTGACGCATTTGCGCGTGGTCTATGAGCGCCTGATGGCGCGCTTGCGGGTTGATGGGCGGATGGATTGGGTCGGCCAGGAAATGGCGGCGCTGGCCGAAGAAGGCACGTATCGCGTGGACCCCGAGCGCGCCTGGGAGCGGCTGAAGCTACGCACCGGCAACCGAAGGCAATTGGCCATGGTGCAGGCCATCGCCGCTTGGCGGGAGCGCGAGGCGCAGCGCATCAACATTCCCCGCCAGCGTCTGATCAAGGACGAGCAGATACCCGAGATCGCCGCATTGGCACCGGAAACGGCTGAGGCGCTAGCCAAGGCGCGGGGTATTTCCGCCGGCTTCGCGCAGGGTAAATCCGGGCAGTCGCTGCTCGCCGTCATCGCGGCGGCCAAAGGTTTGCCGGAAGACAACTTGCCGCGCGCCGAACGCCCGCGCGATACGCCGCGTGCCTCCCCAGCCTTGGTGGCGCTGCTAAAAGTGCTGTTGAACGCCGTGGCGGAGCAGAACAACGTGGCGGCAAGGCTGGTGGCGAGCTCGGAAGACATCGAGGCGCTGGTCCTGGACGACACCGCCGCCAACCCAGCTCTGGAAGGCTGGCGCGGAAAAATGTTCGGCGAAGACGCGGTGCGGCTGATCCGTGGCGAAATCGCGCTCTCGGCACAGGGCAAGCGCGTAAAAATCGTCACGGTATAAAGTCTATCGACCATCATTGAAATGCGGAAGCGATTCGATAATGGTCGTAAAGCCTCTATCAATAAGTTGATGCGATTCATCCCCCGGCGAGTGTCATCCCGTCGATCCGCAAGGTCGGCGCATCGGTGCCGCGTTTGAACACGAGGTCATTGGCCGGAATGATGGCGGCAAACATGTCGCGCAAATTTCCGGCGATCGTGAACTCCGCGACCGGCTCGGCGAGCGCGCCGTTCGCGGATCATGAACCCGGCCGCACCCCGCGAATAGTCGCCCGTGATGCCGTTCACGCCCATGCCGATCATCTCGGTGACGAACAAACCCTCGGAAATATCGGCCATGAGGTCTTCTGGCGAGAGTGTGCCGGCGGCGAGATAGAAATTACTGACCCCCCCGGCATTGCCGGTGGTTTTCAGCCCCAACTGGTTGGCGCTGCGCGTGTCCAGAATCCAACTGGTCAGCACACCATTCTCGATGAAGGCGCGTTTTGTGCCGGGTTGGCCTTCGCGGTCGAAGGGGCGGGAGCGGCGGCCGCGGACCCGCAGCGGATCGTCGATAATCTGGATGCCGGGCGCGAATATCTGTCTGCCCAGACTATCCTTCAGGAACGACTGTGCCGCGGGCGATGGATGCGCCGTTGATCGCGGAGGACAGATGCCCCAGAAAACTGCCTGCTACACGCGGATCAAATAAAATGGGCAGTTTCGCGGTTTTTGGGCGCACCGGATTCAGCCGCGCCAAAGCGCGCTCCGCCGCCGAGCGGCCGAGGGAGGCCGGGTCTTCCAGATCCGCGCCATGGCACGGCGGAAGACGAATCATAGTCGCGCTGCATGGCGGTGCCGGTGCCCGCGATCGCGGTGACGGAAACACCATGGTACGAGCGCGGATACATGCCGGCAAAGCCCCGGCTGGTGGCCAGGAGCGAAAAGCTGCGCGACCAGGAGGCCGACGCGCCTTCGGAATTCGTGATCCCCGGCACTGCCATGGCCGCGTCCTCGGCGGCGGCGGCGCGGGCGATCAGCGCCTCCATGCTGGGTTCCACCGGGTCATCGAGGTCCAGCAGGGCCGCATCCATCGGCGGCGGCGCTGCAGGGGATTTCAGCATAAATATCTTCCGGCACCACGCGCGCCATGGCGACCGCCTGCTCGGCCAAGCGTGCGAAGGCAGCGGGGTCTATGGCGCTCGCGGAAACCGAGGCGCTGCATTTGCCGACGAATACGCGCAAGCCCAGTTCGCGGCATCTCCGCGCGCTCGGTCTCCTCGATTTTGCCCAGGCGGCGCTGCACCGAGATGGAGGTGCCAAAGCCCATCACGGTTTCCGCGACATCCGCCCCGGCCGCCTTGGCGGCGCGCAGCAGGTCCTGGGCCTGCTCCAGAAGGTCGTTGTTCTGGGCCATGGTCACACCGCCAGCCGGTCGATGATGGCGGAGAGTTTAGGCACCTGGCCAATGGGGCCGATGGTGGCGAGCGTCGGACGCTGGCGAAAGATTTTCGCGGCCACGGCGCGGATATCCGCCTCCGTTACAGCCTCGATTTTCTGCACCGTCTCCGACACCGGGATAACCCGGCCAAATATCTGCCATTGCCGCGCCAGTTGCTCGCAACGGCTGCCCGTGATTTCGAGCGACATCAGCAGCCCGGCTTTTAGCTGCGCGCGCGCACGGTCCAGCTCCGCCGCCGTCACCTCGTGCTGGACTTTGCGCCAGCTCTTCCAGTGTGACGGGCATCAGCTCGGCTGCCTCGGATTCACCGGTGCCGGCATAAATGCCGAACAGGCCGCCATCCTTGGCCGGCGAGGTGAAGCTGTAGATGGAATAAACCAGGCCGCGTTTTTCGCGGATTTCCTGGAACAGGCGCGAGGACATGCCGCCGCCGAGCAGGGTGGAGAGCAGCATGGCGGGATAATAATCCGGCGCGCCGTAGCGGCGGCGCGTCGAATCCCAGCACGATATGCGCCTGGTCGAGTTCACGCGTCTCGCGGTACTCGCCGCCCATGTAGTCGGCGGGCATCGGCTCATTGTGCTCGGCCTTTGGCAGGTCGGCAAAATGTTGACCCACCAGATCCACGACCTGCTCATGGCGCAGATTGCCGCTGGCGGCGATGACCATGTTCTCCGGCGTGTAATGCGCGCTCATAAAGCCGGGCAGAGCCTCCCGCTTCATGCCGCGGATGATCGCCTCGGTCCCCAGTACCGGCCGGCCCATCGGTTGTGACGGATAGGCGGCGGACTGGAAATGGTCGAACACGACATCGTCCGGCGTGTCATTCGCCTGGCCGATCTCCTGTAAAATCACCCCGCGCTCTCGCTCCAGCTCTTCCGGCTCAAAGGTCGAATGGCACAGAATATCGCCGATGATATCAATGCCGAGGCCGATATCCTCCTTCAGCAGCTTCACGTAATAGGCGGTCTGCTCGCGCGAGGTATAGGCGTTGATATGGCCGCCGACATTCTCCACCGCCTCGGCAAGGTCGATGGCTGAGCGCGAGGCCGTGCCCTTGAAGGCCATATGTTCGAGAAAATGCGCGACACCGTTTTCCGCCGCCATCTCGTGGCGTGTGCCGGCGCCGATATAAGCGCCGAAGGACACTGTCTCCACGCGCTCCATCCGTTCGGTCAGCACCGTGAGGCCGGAGGGCAGTGTCGTGATAGAAACCTGTTCACTCATTCAAAAAATTCCTGTTCGCAAAATTCCGCACTAATCCCTCTATATGGGCAAGGTCGTTGGGTGCGCGGACAAAACGCTCATCTCTCTCATATAGGTCGGCCAGGTGCGGCGGTAGTGCCGGGCGGAAACCGACGGCGCGTTCGATGGCATCCGGGAATTTTGCCGGATGCGCGGTCGCCGCCACAATGACCGGCATGCCGATGGGGGTAGCCTCCCGCGCCGCGGCCAGGCCGATGGCGGTATGCGGGTCCGCGAGATAGCCGGCCTCCCGGTAGGTGCGGGCGATTTCCGCCAAAGTGCCTCATCGTCCAGCCGGAAGCCGGTGAATTCGCGCTTGATGCTGCGCCAGACATCGTCAGGCACCGCCATTCTGCCCGTGGTCCGGAAATCCGCCATGGTTGTCGCCGTCAGGCCCGCGTCCCGGCCGAGAAATTCATACAACAGGCGCTCGAAATTCGAACTGACCTGAATGTCCATGGAGGGCGAGAGCGATTCCTCGACCCCTTTGGCGCTCATGTCATTGCTGGCCAGGAAGCGGGCCAGAATGTCGTTGCGGTTGCTCGCCACAATGAAACGGCCGATCGGCACGCCCATCTGCCGGGCGGCCCAGGCGGCCAGGACATTGCCGAAATTGCCCGTGGGAACCGCCACCGCGACCTCGACATCCGGCGCGCCCAGCGCCAAAGCGGCGGCAAAATAATACGGGATCTGCGCCGCGATGCGGGCGAAATTGATTGAGTTCACCGCCGACAGGCTCATCTCCCGGCGGAACGGCGCGTCGGCGAACATCGCCTTCACCAGGTCCTGGCAGTCATCGAAATTGCCCTTCACCGCGATGTTCAGCACGTTGTCGCGCCTGCACCGTCGTCATCTGCCGGCGCTGCACCTCGCTGGTTTTCCCCTCGGGGTGCAAAATCGTGATGTCTATATTCTTCCGGTTCGCCATCGCCTCGATCGCCGCCGAACCGGTATCGCCGGAGGTGGCGCCGACGATGCGCACCCGCTCATCGCGCGCGGCCAGCACATGCTCGAAGAGATGCCCGGCCAACTGGAGCGCCAGGTCCTTGAAGGCAAGCGTCGGGCCGTGGAACAGTTCCAGCGCGAACACGCTGGTGTCCAGTTGCACCAACGGGACGACGGCGGGGTGGGTAAAGCCAGCATAGGCGCGCCGGCACATGGCTTGCAGGTCCGAGACCTTGATCGCCTCCCCCACAAACGGCGCCATGACGCGCGCCGCCAGCTCCGGATAGGGCAATCCACGCAGCGCCCGCAGCTCGGTTGCCGAGAAAACCGGCCAGGATTCGGGCATATACAACCCGCCATCCGATGCCAGCCCGGCCAGCAATACGTCAGAAAAATCTTTTCGCTCCGCCTGGCCTCGCGTCGATACGTACCGCATGCAATCTCTCCCGTAGGGCAACGGCTATACTATCGGGCCAGGGCTGGCAGCAATGCGTCGAGCCGTTTGCGGCCCTCCGCCGTGGCGATGAGATGCGTGTCGTTCAGCGTGAGATAGCCTTCCTCAATGGCGGCCTGCAAAATGACCGGATCGACGGCGTCGCTCACGGCACCCCCCGTTCGTTGTTCATAGCGGGAGAGCAAAATACCTTCAGTCAGCCGCAAGCCCATCAACAGCGCCTCGCGCGCCCGGTCCTGGGCGCTCACCGCATCCTCATGGGTGGCTCCGCTGCCGCTCTGTTCCACCAGATCGGCCCAGGCTTCCGGGCCGCGATGCCGGGATGTGGCGTGGAGCGTCCCGCCCAGGTTAAGCCTGCCATGCGCGCCGGGGCCGATGCCGGCATATTCCTCATACCGCCAATAGCTAAGGTTATGCCGGCTCTCCCCGCCCGGCTTCGCGTAATTTGAGATCTCGTAGGGCGCCAGGCCGAATGTTCCCGCAACCTCGGCCGTGGCGTCATAAAGTGCGGCGGCAAGGTCGTCGTCCGGGAGCGCAAATTCCCCGCGGGCATAAAGGGTCTGAAACTTCGTCCCGGCCTCGATGGTGAGCTGGTAGAGCGAGAGATGATCCGCCGCGAGCGAGAGTGCCATGTTCAGCTCCGCCCGCCATGCCAGCTCGGTTTGCCCTGGCCGGGCGTAAATCAGGTCGAATGAGAGCCGGGGAAAAATCTCTCTGGCCAGTTCGATGGCGGCGATCGCCTGCCCGGCCGAATGTTCCCTCCCTAAAAACTTCAGCGCCTGCTCGTCAAAACTCTGCACACCGATGGAAACCCGGTTCACCCCGGCATCCCGGTACCCGGCGAACCGCCCCGCCTCGATGCTGGTCGGGTTGGCCTCCAGCGTGATCTCGATGTTCGGGTCCGCCGTAAACAGGGTTTTCGCATCCTCGATCAACGCCGCGACGTTTTCCGGGTCCAACAGGCTTGGTGTCCCACCCCCAAAAAAAATCGACGTCAGCCGCCGGGGGCCGATCCGCGCCGCCTCAAACGCCAGCTCCGCCCGCAGCGCCGCCACCATGCGCGCCTGCGGGATACGCTCCCGGACATGCGAATTGAAGTCGCAATACGGGCATTTGCTCAGGCAAAACGGCCAGTGAATATAAAGGGCGAGAGGCTGCATCCCATGGACATACCCTAACCTGTCCGCCTATCCAAAACGCATGGACGCGATCATCGTCGAGAACCTCGTCAAGCGCTACGCCCGCACGCTGGCGGTGGATGACATCTCCTTTACCCTGCCCCAGGGTAAAATCCTCGGCCTGCTGGGCGGGAACGGGGCGGGCAAGACCACCACCATCTCCATGCTGCTGGGGCTGCTCGTGCCCACATCGGGGCGCATCACCGTGCTCGGCCATGACATGGCGCGCGACCGTTTTGCCGCCCTGGCGCGGATGAATTTTTCCTCGCCCTATATTTCTCTGCCTGCCCGGCTCTCGGTGATCGAGAACCTGCGCGTTTACGGGCATTTGTATAATGTCCCGCACCTCGCCCGGCGCATTGAGGAACTGGCTGAACAATTCAACCTCGGCGCGCTGCTCAAGCGCCCCGCCGGGGAACTCTCGGCTGGCCAGAAAACCCGCGTGGCGCTCGCCAAGGCACTGATCAACAAGCCTGATGTGCTACTCCTGGACGAGCCGACCGCGAGCCTCGACCCCGATACCGGTGATTTTGTCCGCACCATGCTGGAGCGCTACCGACATGAAAATAATGTGGCCATCTTGCTCGCGTCGCATAACATGGCGGAAGTTGAGCGCCTGTGTGATGAGGTTTTGATGATGAAATTTGGCAAGATCGTCGATCGCGGCACACCTGAGGAGCTTATTGCCAGCTACGGACGGGAGACTTCTCGAGCAAGTGTTTCTCGATATCGCCCGGAGTGATGAGATATGAACTCTCCACGCCGCATCTGGGGCATGGTGTACCGCCACCTGGCCGTCTACCGCCGTTCCTGGCCGCGGCTGGTGGAAATTGCCTACTGGCCGACGCTCGAACTGCTGATCTGGGGCTTCACCGCCGATTTCTTTGCCCATGCGCATACCAGCCCCGCCGTGCTTGCGAGCACGGCGCTGATCGCCGGTGTGCTGCTCTGGGAAGTGACGCTGCGCGGCCAGATCGGCGTGACGTTCAGTTTTCTGGAAGAAATCTGGTCGCGCAATCTCGGCCATATTTTCGTCAGCCCGCTGCGCCCGGCCGAGTTGGTCGCCTCATTGCTCACCATCTCGTTCATGCGTACGGTCGTCGGCCTGCTTCCTGCCACAATCATCGCCTATCTGCTCTACAGCTATAATATTTTAGCTATGGGTCCGGTGCTTTTGCTGTTTTTTGTCAATCTTTTGGTTATGGGATGGTGGGTTGCTCTGGGGATCGTCTCTCTGCTGTTCCGCTATGGGGCCGGCGCGGAGGCCCTGGCCTGGACCATCGCTTTCGGCATCACCCCGGTGGCCTGCGTGTTCTATCCGGTGGCGGCTTTGCCGGTCTGGCTCCAGCCGGTTGCACTTGCCATCCCCGCCGCCCATGTTTTTGAAGGCATGAGGGTGGCCCTGCTGCACCACATCACCGACTGGTCCAACCTCTGGCAAGCCGCGGCGCTCAACATCATCTGGATGATGCTCGCCATTGCTGTTTTCAGCGGGGAATTCCGCGCCGCCCGCATTCGCGGTGCGCTCATCTCAATCGGGGAATGATTTTGCTGCATCGCTTCTGGCTTATCCGTCACGCCCTCGTCCACGCCGCCTCCCTCTCGTATCTTTATGGCACCGACGATGTGCCCGTATGTGATGCCACAATGGCGGCCGATACGCCGCGCTACGCCGCCCTTGCCGCCCGCCTGCCCCGCCCTGCCCGGCTGGTCTGCACACCGCTCTCGCGTACGCAAATTACCGCTGCCGCGATCATGCGCGCCGGTTATCCCTCGCAAACGCCACACATCGACTCAGCTTTCGTCGAGCAGGATTTTGGCGACTGGCAGGGTATGCCGATTTCGGGTTTCGAGGAGCGCCGGACAGGCGAGCGGCATCCGTTCTGGCCGATCCATGCCGCGGAAACGCCGCCAGGCGGCGAATGCTTTGATGACATGATCGTCCGTGTCGGCCAGGGCCTTGAACGCCTGCTCAGCAGCGCCACGGGGCAGGATACCATCATCGTTTCGCATGGCGGAGCAATCCGGGCCGCCTGTGCACATGCCCTGGGGCTCAGCGCGCACCAGGCGCTTTGTCTTGCGGTGGACAATATCTCCCTTACCCGGCTGGAATTTAACCGTCACGGTTGGCGCGCCCTATCGATTAACGAACATCCATCCACTTTTGCTCGCGAACCGGCTTACGTGCCATCAATTCCGGATGCAGCCAATAATCTCAAACAATCTCAAGGAGCCATCACATGAAGCGCCTGTTGCTTGCGGCAAGCATTGCCGTTGCCACCCTCGTTGGTCCCACCGCCGCCTTTGCGGACTCTCCGCAACATTTGGTTGACAGCGCGACCCTCTCGATTGAGAGCATGATGGGCGGCACTGGGGGCACGCAGATGCAGCAAGTTCTACACCGCGCGAAGGCCGTGGTGGTCTGCCCGAATATTTTCCGCGCCGGGTTTATTTTTGGCGGTGAGGGTGGCGGTTGCATCATGGTTGCCCGCGGCGCGGCTGGCGGCTGGTCGAACCCGGCTTTCTACAGCATGGGCGCCGGCAGCTTCGGCTTCCAGGCAGGCATTCAGAACGCCCAGGTGATGATGATGATCATGACCGACGGTGGCTTGAACGCGCTGCTGAACAGCCAGTTCAAATTCGGCGCCGATGCCGGGCTGACAATCGCGACACTGGGTGCCGGCGTGAGTGGCGCGATGTCCACAGCACTTGATGCCGATATCGTCTCCTTTTCAAAGAGCCAGGGGCTATATGGCGGCGTTTCGCTGCAGGGCTCGATCATTTCCAATGATTCCGCAGCCGAGCAAGCGTATTACGGCAGCGCACTCGATGCGCGCCAGATTGTCGTGGATATGCAAGGCTCCAATCCCGGCGCCAACCCGCTGCGCCAGATTTTGACCCGCTTCGGAGGATAATAAGGTTAAACGCCAAGGGTCTCTTTAAACGGCCCTTGGTATAAGCCTAGAGCCGGATCACTTTTGATCAAATCACGAGGTGATTGCGATCAAAAGTGATCCGGCTCTCCTCAATGTTTTAGAGGGCGATTTACGTTTTAAGGCGGCGCAGAATGCGCCGACTTAAAACGATCGCGCTCTAGGTTTCCTTGAACGCGGTTGCCGGATAGCCCTGCGCAAATAACAGCGAGGTCAGGTCTGTATGCTCGATACGGTTTTGCACCTTTTCGGCAAGAATCGGCTTGGCATAATAGGCAACGCCGAGTCCGGCCGCTTGCAGCATGTCGAGGTCGTTGGCGCCATCGCCGACCGCCATGGTGGCGGTGAGTTTTGCGCCACGCTTTTCCGCCAGTTCGTTTAGCGTGGCGAGCTTGGCGTCACGGTCCAGGACCGGTTCCGCGACCTCGCCGGTCAGCTGCGAGCCGTTATCGAGCAGCGTATTCCCGCGGTGAATATCGAACCCCAGCTCCGCCGCGACGCGCGACGTGAAGAAAGTGAAGCCGCCGGAAACCAGAGCCGTGGTGGCCCCAAAATGACGCATGGTGGCGACGAGTGTGCGCGCACCGGGGCAGAATTTTGTGGCTTGCCAGGTGCGCTCCAGGGCTGAGACATCTAACCCTTTCAACATGGCGACACGCTCGCGGAGTGCGGCGGCAAAATCGATCTCGCCGTTCATCGAGCGTTTGGTGATCGCCGCGATCTGCTCCTTGAGGCCTGCGAAATCGGCCAGCTCGTCCAGTGTCTCGGTGGTGGTGATCGTGCTGTCCATATCCGCGAGCAGGACCGCCTTGCGCCGGCCGCGGAATTTTGTGACGAAGACATCCACCGCCTTGTGTGCGAGCACCATTTTCAATTGCGTGGTGTCAGGGGTATTTTTGACAATGAATTCAGCGGCCTGGCCGGCGCTAAGCCAGTTAAGGTGCTGGCCGGAACAAAAATCTTTCGCGCGGGCGGCGTCGGTCTCGGTAAGAGACCCGGCTTGCCGATCGGCGACCAGGATGACGATATAGGACATGGGCGAGACTGGTAGGACAGAGAGTGGTATGTCGGCAAGCGAGCGCAGCGCGCGCCAAGACGACAAAGCGATCGTGATTGTTGCCGGGCCAACCGCGAGCGGCAAGTCCGCGCTGGCATTGGCGCTGGCACAGCGCCTGGGCGGGACAGTGATAAATGCCGATGCGATGCAGTGCTACCAGGAACTGCGGCTGATTACCGCGCGGCCCTCGGTGGAGGATGAGGCTTGCGCGCCGCACCGGCTTTATGGTGTGCGGGCGGCGGCTGAACCGGCCAATGCCGCCTGGTGGCGGGAAGCGGCTCTGGCTGAACTGGCGCAGTGCGAAAATCCCATTTTATGTGGCGGCACGGGAATGTATCTCTCCGCTTTGCTGCATGGCATCGCCGATATACCCGAGCCGGGGGATGCAGCGCGCACCGAGGCACGGCACCTGTTGGCCGGGATCGGCGCGCCGGCGGTACATGCAATGTTGGATATTGAAACCGCCGCAAAACTAAAACCAAACGACAGCCAGCGGATCGCCAGGGCCTATGAGGTGCTTTTGGGCACCGGCAAGGGGCTGGCCTTCTGGCAGCGGCAGCCGACGGAGGGGCTGGCGGGCTGGCGGTGCAAAATGGTTTTGCTGGACCCGCCGCGCGAGATGCTGCGCGAGGCGATCGCCACGAGATTTACGGCGATGCTGGAGGCGGGCGCCGTCGACGAGGTCCAGAAATTTCTGGCTTTGGGGTTGGACAAAGACCTGCCGCTGATGCGCGCGCACGGCGTGCCCGAACTCGGCGCCTATTTGCGTGGCGAGATCACCCTGCCGGTAGCCGCCGACCGCGCCATTCTGGCGACGCACCAATATACAAAGCGGCAGATGACGTGGTTCCGGCACCAGAAATTGGTTGACAGCCCTGCCATGCAAATAATTCAATCAAGAATCGATGGTTTCACGCAACTTTCGGAAAGTTTTATGGGTAAATTGATTAACTTTATAAATTCGTAAGGTTGACCTGTTTAAAATCAGTCTGTACCCCTTGCGGGACTGAAAAACCCAGCAGGCGGCAGGATAGCTATGGACGGCACGATTATGACGACCGAACTGATGAAGTCAGGCGCGGAGGCATTGCTCCGGGCGCTCAAAGCGCAGGGTGTCGACGTTATTTTCGGCTATCCCGGCGGTGCAGTGCTGCCTATTTATGACGCGCTGTTTCAGCAGAACGAAATCCGGCACATCCTGGTGCGCCATGAGCAGGCGGCCGTGCATGCGGCGGAAGGTTACGCGCGCTCCACCGGCAAGGTTGGCGTGGTGCTGGTCACCTCCGGCCCTGGCGCCACCAATGCGGTGACGGGGTTGGTCGATGCGCTGATGGACAGCATTCCCGTGGTGTGCCTGACCGGCCAGGTGCCGACGCACCTGATTGGTAATGATGCGTTCCAGGAGGCCGACACCACCGGCATCACCCGGCAGGCGACAAAGCATAATTACCTGGTGAAGCGTTCGGAAGACCTCGTCCGCGTTGTGCATGAGGCGTTTTATGTCGCGAAGACCGGCCGGCCGGGCCCGGTACTGGTGGATCTGCCGAAAGATATCATGATCAACCCGGCGCCGTATGGTGAGCCGAGTTTTGCGCCGCATCGCAGCTACCGGCCGCGCACGGCACCCGACCCGCTGCGGATCGCGGAGGCGATTGCGCTGCTGAAGCGCGCGGAGCGGCCGGTTGTGTATTCGGGCGGCGGCGTGATCAACGCCGGGACGGAAGCCAGCAAATTGCTCACGGAATTCGTCCGGCTGACGGGCTTTCCCTGCACCTCGACGCTGATGGGGCTGGGGGCTTATCCGGCCTCCGACCCGCAATTTTTAGGCATGCTGGGGATGCACGGCACTTACGAGGCTAATCTCGTGATGCACGGCGCCGATGTGATGCTGAACCTGGGCGCGCGGTTCGATGACCGGGTGACCGGGCGGTTGAATGCGTTCTCACCGGGATCGAAGAAAATTCATGCGGATATCGACCCGTCCAGCATCAACAAATCGGTGGCGGTGGATGTCGCGATCATCGGCGACGCGGCCGAGATTCTGCGCGCGCTGATCGCGGCATGGAAGAAGGATTCCGCCAAGCAGGACCGGGACGCGCTGGCCAAATGGTGGCAGCAGATTGACGTATGGCGGGCGAAAAACTCGCTCCGGTTCACGCAGAGCCGCGATCCGGGCAGCATCATCAAGCCGCAATACGCGATCGAGCAATTATATAAAGCCACGCGCGGGCGGGAGACGTTCATCACCACCGAGGTGGGACAGCACCAGATGTGGGCGGCGCAGCACTTTAAGTTTGACAAGCCGAACCACTGGATGACCTCGGGCGGCTTAGGGACCATGGGATACGGCCTGCCGGCGGCTGTGGGCGTGCAGGTTGCGCACCCGGATGCGCTGGTGATCGATATCGCCGGCGAGGCCAGTATTCTGATGAACATCCAGGAGATGGGCACGCTGGCGCAGTACCGGCTGCCGGTGAAAATTTTTATCCTGAACAACCGGTATATGGGCATGGTGCGCCAGTGGCAGGAGTTGCTGCACGGCAACCGCTATTCCGAGAGCTATTCCGAGGCGCTGCCGGACTTCGTGAAGCTGGCCGAGAGTTTCCATGCCGTTGGTTTGCGGGCGGAGAAAGTGGATGATCTGGACCGGGTAATCGCCGAGATGCTCGCGGTGGACCGGCCGGTGATTGCCGATATCTGCGTGGACCAGAAGGAAAACGTGTTCCCGATGATCCCTTCCGGCGCCGCGCATAACGAGATGCTGCTCGGGCCGGAGCACAAGGCAAATTCTGGGGGCTATACCGGAAAGAGCGTCACTGACGAAGGTTTGGTGCTGGTATAATGTCTGGAACAGAAATGCGGTCTGCCACCATCTCGGTGCTGGTGGAGAATGAGGCTGGGGTTTTGGCGCGGGTGATCGGGCTGTTTTCCGGCCGCGGATATAACATCGACAACTTGACGGTCGCCCCCGTGGAGCGTGACCAAAGCAAGAGCCGGATCACAATCGTGACCTCCGGCACGGAAATGGTGATCGAGCAGATCAAGGCGCAACTGGACCGGCTGGTGCCGGTGTACCGGGTGCTGGACCTCAGCCGCGAAGGGCCGCATCTGGCGCGCGAACTGGCGTTGATCAAAGTCGTGGGCTCGGGCGAGGCGCGGCAGGAGGCGCTGCGGCTGGCCGATGCGTTCCGGGCGCGGGTGATCGACGCCTCGACGGAAAGTTTTATTTTCGAGCTGACCGGGGCGACGGATAAGCTGGACGCATTCCTGGACCTGATGCGGCCGATTGGGCTGGCGGAAGTTTCACGCACCGGCGTGGCGGCGATCGCGCGGGGGAAAGCGACGATAGAGTAGGGTGTTACGCGCTCTTCACCGCACCACGATGCCGGGAACCAGCAGCCGTAATTCTGGCAGGAGGCGATCAAGCGAGTATGGGGCGGTTTGTGCCAGCAGGGCCGTATCATCGCAGCCCTCTGGCCGGAATTTTTGCAGCACCCAGTGGCGGACTCCGTAAGACTGTAATGTCTCGGCAATGGCTGTGAGATCGTCTTCCGTCAGCAGCGCCGGATGCACGGTGGTGCGCAGTTCGTAGTCGATACCGCTCGCCAGCACGGCCTCCAACGCACGGCGCGCCCGCCCCCCGCTGCCCGGACTGCCGGTGATAGCCGCATATCGCGCAAACGGCGCCTTAATATCCAACGCCACCCAGTTGAGCAGCGGCAACACCCGTGACAGACGCTGCGGCAGCACCCCCGCGCTATGCAGACCGGCGGCGAAGCCCATCTCCCGGACTTGCGCCAGGGCGGCCGGCAGGCCCGTCTGGATCGTCGGCTCGCCACCGCTGAAGACGACGGCATCAAGCAGGTTTATCCGCCGGCCAAGCCAGGCGGCGATCGCCGGCCACTCATGCGCTGGTGCTGCCATACGGCGGCGCAGATGCGGGTTGTGGCAGTAGCGGCAACGCAATGGGCAGCCTTGCGTGAACAGAACGGCGGCCAGCCGGCCGGGAAAATCGACCGTGCTGAAAGGCACCAGGCCAGCGACGGTCAGACTGTCAGTGGTCACGGTCTTCTTTGATAGTGAAGACAAAACACCGCCTCGCCTCGTGCTCGCCCTGCTTGCCGATGTTGAACGAGGCGACGGGCCGGTGGTAGCCCATCACCCGCGTCCAGACCTCGCAGGGTTGGCGCTCGTCATCTGAAAGGCTGATGTCAAAGCGGGTAATTTGCGCTTCTTGATACTTCTGCATGGTGTGTCTCCAGTGAGATTTTGACTGTCAGGCGCAATAGCGCAGCCGTTTCGCGGCGATTCGCTCCTCGTCGCAGATCGGGCAGAATGGCTGTTCCCCGGCGAGGTAGCCATGCACGGGGCATACCGAGAATGTCGGCGTGACCGTGATGTAGGGCAGACGAAATCGTGACAGCGCGCGCCGCACCAGTTCCCGGCAGGCATCGACGGATGTCAGGCGTTCGCCGAGATAGAGATGCAGCACCGTGCCGCCGGTATATTTGGCTTGCAGGTCTTCCTGGTGCTCCAACGCTTCGAACGGGTCGTCGGTGAAGCCGACCGGGAGCTGTGACGAGTTTGTATAATAGGGCTTCTCCGCTGTTCCCGCTTGCAGGATGCCGGCGAAACGCTTGCGGTCCTGCTTGGCGAAACGATACGTGGCACCCTCCGCCGGGGTTGCCTCCAGATTATACAAATGCCCCGTCTGCTCCTGGAAACCGACAATGCGCGCCCGCACATGGTCCAGCAGGTCACATGCGAGACGATGCCCCGCCGCGGTGGTGATATCGTCCTGGTCCACCGTAAAGTTACGGATCATCTCGTTGATGCCGTTTACCCCGATGGTGGAGAAATGGTTTCGCAGCGTCCCGAGATAGCGCTTGGTGAACGGAAACAAACCGTCATCCATATGCCGCTGGATCACCTTGCGCTTGATCTCCAGGCTGTTGCGCGCAAGCTCCAGCAGCGCATCGAGCCGTGCATACAAACCCGCTGTGTCACCCCGGTAAACATATCCAAGGCGGCCGCAATTGATTGTAACGACGCCGAGCGAACCTGTCTGCTCGGCGGAGCCAAACAAACCATTGCCGCGCTTGAGCAACTCCCGCAGGTCCAGTTGCAACCGGCAGCACATCGAGCGGACCATTTGGGGCTCAAGGTCGGAGTTGATGAAGTTCTGGAAATACGGCAGGCCGAATTTCGCCGTCATCGCGAACAGGCGCTCCGCGTTCTCGGAGTGCCAGGGGAAGTCCGCGGTGATGTTGTAGGTCGGTATCGGAAAGCTGAAAATCCGCCCCTTGGCGTCACCCTCCGTCATCACCTCGATATAGGCCCGGTTGATCGCGTCCATCTCGGGCTGCAAATCGCCGTAGCGGAATGCCATCTCCTCGCCGCCGATCACCGGAACATCGTCCGCCAAATCCGCCGGGCAATTCCAGTCGAATGTCACGTTGGTGAACGGGGGCTGGCTGCCCCACCGGGAGGGCACATTGAGATTGAAGATGAATTCCTGGATGTTCTGCCGCACCTCGGCATAGGAAAGGCGGTCCTTGCGGACGAACGGCGCGAGATAGGTATCGAACGAGCTGAACGCCTGGGCGCCAGCCCATTCATTTTGCAAGGTGCCGAGAAAATTCACCATCTGCCCGATGGCGCTCGACAGATGCCGGGGCGGTGCTGCTTCCACCTTGCCGGTAACACCGTTGAAGCCCTCCCGCAGCAGGGAGCGCAGGGACCATCCCGCGCAATAACCAGACAGCATATCCAGATCGTGAATATGGATGTCGCCGTCACGATGCGCAGCACCTATCTCTGCCGGATAGACGCTGTTCAGCCAGTAGTTGGCGATAAGTTTTCCGGCGCTGTTGAGAATCAGCCCCCCCAGCGAATAGCCCTGGTTGGCATTGGCCTGAACACGCCAATCCTGCCGGTCGAGATACTCGTTGATCGACGCCACGGCATCGACGGCGGCATGCCGGTCGTGGCGGATTTTTGTGTGCTGGGCGCGGTAGATGATGTAGGCGCGGGCGGTGAGGAACTGCCCGGCGCCGCATCAACGCCCATTCGACCTCATTCTGGATATCCTCGATCGCAGGGGCGCGATCCGGGTAGCGGGCGGCGAGCGCATCCAGCACGGCAAGCGTGATCCGCTGCGCCTCGGAATCGTCGAACTCGCCGCTGGCCTGGCCGGCCCGCGCGATGGCGTAGCGGATCCGCCCGGCGTCGAACGGGGCCAAGGCGCCGTCCCGCCTGACCACGCTGGTCCATGGCACGGAGGGTGTCGGCGCGGCTTGAGACTGATCGAATCGCATCGGGATGGCTCTTTCAGAAAAGACCGTTCTTCTTGGTCTCTCACCCGATCGATTCGCTTTGACCTGTATCAATGACACCCGGCGTCATGCTGGTCTGCCTGCAGGGTCCACGAGCCTTCGCATTGAGGTTGCGCATCCGCGGCAAAATTGATCTACGTCAAATACCGGGGCTAGATCGGCCGCAAAAGCGAACGCGTTTTTGATGCAGATCAATTAGAGGGTTCGTCGAAACCGGCCGCTCCCGCCACCCCCGTGAAATCTCAATTCATGACTTTATTTATTTGAAAGTCGTTTGATCAAAATCAATGCGCTGACCCAATTGTATCGCAATCCTGCCACAAATTAACGGAGGGTGTTAAACCAGATTTTGGTCCGAAATCGACGGCCGCGCGATCCTCAACCTGTCCTAAAGTTTAAACGGAAAGGAAATTTACCATGTTAACATCAACCTTCGCCGGCTTGTTCGGAGGCACACCATGAACGAGACAGCCGCCACTATCATGACCCGTGATGTAGCCTCGGTTCATCCCGGAGACACCGTACAGGCAATTGCCGCGACATTGGGCAAGCGCGGGATCAGCGCCGTGCCGGTGGTGGATACCACCGGCAAACTGCTTGGCATGGTGAGCGAGGGTGATCTTATGCGCCCGATCGGCGCCCGCAACGCGACGCGGCGCGCCTGGTGGCTGGACATGCTGGCGGAAGGTGAAGACCTCGCACCCGCTTTCCTTGACTACATCCGGCTGGACAAACGCACCGCCAGCGACCTGATGACGCGTGACGTCGTGACCGCGACCGAGGACATGCCTATTTCGGAAATAGCCGATCTCCTTGCCCAGCACCGGATCAAGCGTGTGCCGATCCTGCGGAATGATCGCATTGTTGGCATCGTCAGCCGGGCTGACATCGTCCGCACATTGGCGCTCCCGCCGCGGCCAAAGGCCAAACCACCCGCCAAATAAAGGGTTTATAGTCGCCCAAGACGCTTGCCCCGGGATAGGGTCAGCCCGTGTGCCTCACGTCGCTTAAGTGGTTCAGGACATTATTGGTTTGAATAACGGCGGCGATTGATCCGTATCAACAAATCTTCAGCCAAAACCTTTAACAAGAGGTGAACGGGCGAGATCCGGAGGTGCTGCGGTGGAAAAAAAGCAAGATGGGGTGTGGCGTTCGTGGCTTACGATGGCGGGGCTCCTTTTGCCGCTCCTCTTGTTCATCGTCATCAGCCAGCAAAATTCGTCTACGGTAAAATCGATCCCCTATAGCCAGTTCGAATCCCTGTTGCAGGCGAGGCAGGTGGATAATCTGGTCGTGGGCACCAGTCAGATTACCGGTACGCTGAAGGACGTCGGCACCCGGACAGCCCACGAAATTCACCACAAACCGGGTCGACCCGGCGCTGGCGCAGGACATCTCCAAATCCAATGTCACGTTCTCGGGCGAGCCGGCACCCGGCGTTTTCGTGGCGATCCTTGGCTGGCTGGCGCCAATACTCATGTTCGGCCTGCTCTGGTTTGTGTTGTTTGGCGGCCGGATGGGCGGGGTTGGGGGCGGCTTGCTCGCCGTCGGCAAGAGCCGCGCGCGCGTCTATGCCGAGAGCGACGTTCCGATCCGTTTCAAGGATGTGGCCGGGGTGGATGAAGCCAAGGCCGAGCTGAAAGAGGTCGTCGACTTTTTGAAAGCGCCGGCCGCTTACGGACGCCTCGGCGCGCATGTGCCGAAAGGCGTATTACTCGTCGGGCCGCCGGGCACCGGCAAAACCCTGCTGGCCCGCGCGGTCGCGGGCGAGGCGGGTGTCGCGTTTTTCTCCATATCCGGTTCCGAATTTGTTGAAATGTTTGTGGGCGTCGGCGCCGCGCGGGTGCGTGATTTATTCGTGCAGGCACGCCGGCAGGCGCCGGCGATTATTTTCATCGACGAGCTGGATTCCCTGGGCCGCGCGCGTAATGCCATGATGCCGGGTGGCGGCAATGACGAGAAGGAGCAGACGCTCAACCAGTTGCTCGCCGAGATGGACGGGTTTGACCCATCCAGCGGTGTCGTGCTGCTGGCCGCCACCAACCGGCCGGAGATTCTGGACCCCGCTTTGCTGCGTGCCGGAAGGTTCGACCGGCAGGTGCTGGTGGACCGGCCCGACAGGTCAGGGCGCGTCGACATTCTCAACCTCCATATCAAAAAAGTGAAGCTGGACGCGGATGTTTCTGTTGAGGAGATCGCCGCGATGACGCCGGGTTTCACGGGCGCGGATCTGGCCAATCTGGTGAACGAGGCGGCGTTGCTTGCGACAAGGCGGAATGCGGAAGCGGTGACGCTGGAGGATTTCAACCAGGCGGTGGAGCGCATTATCGCCGGGCTGGAAAAGCACTCCCGCCTACTGGCGCCGAAAGAGCGCAAGGTCGTCGCGCATCACGAAATGGGTCACGCCATCGTTGCCATGGCGCTCCCGGATGTCGACAAGGTGCAGAAAATCTCGATCATCCCACATGGCATTGCCGCCCTCGGCTATACGATCCAGCGGCCGATCGAGGATCGCTTCCTGATGGGCCGCACCGAGCTGATCAACCGCATGACCGTGATGCTTGGCGGCCGCGCCGCGGAATCCCTCATCTTCCCGGATGTCTCCACTGGCGCCGCGGACGATCTTATGCGCGCGACAGAACTCGCCCGCTCCATGGTCGTGCGTTTCGGCATGGACGAAAAACTCGGCCAGGTGACCTTTGAGCCTGAACAGCCTCATATGCTGACCTCCAGCGGCATGCCTGACTGGCGGCCGCGCCAATATAGTGAGCACACTGCCGCCGCGATCGACGAAGCGATCCATGCGCTCGTGGAAGGCGCGTTTATTCGTGCGCGCGCGATCCTGAACGAAAACATGAAGATGTTGCGAGAATCAGCCGAGGAACTGCTGGCCGCCGAAACCATTTCCGGACCGCGTCTGGCCGAGATCAGCGCGCGCATCCCGCTCTGGCAGGAAACCGGCGCCGTTACAAAGCCCGGCGCCATCCGGTCATTAACTCAAAACCCACCCGTGCAGGGCCGCGCATGATCTGGCCGCCCGGTGGCGGAGCAAAACTCCCGGATGACAGCCAGGCTGAGGTCATTGCGTTTCTGTCGAACGGTGCAAATTACACCCCGTATTGCGATGCGGTGGAGCGCATCGAGACGCATATTTCCATCGTCTTTCTGGCCGGCGATTTTGCCTACAAGCTCAAGCGCGCCGTCCGCTTTACCTATCTGGATTATTCCAGAGCCGGCTTACGGGAAAAATATTGCCGGGCGGAGCTGGAGCTCAACCGCCGCACCGCGCCAAATCTTTATCTGCGCGTCCGCGCCATCACCCGCGAGAAAGATGGCGGCCTGGCCTTCGATGGTGAGGGCATTGCCGTTGATTGGGTGCTGGAAATGCGCCGTTTTGACCAGAGTGACCTGCTCGACCGGCTCGCCGATGCGGCAAGACTAACGCCGGCGCTGATGCGCGATGTGACCGATGCCATCGTGGCATTCCACAACACCGCCGCAATCGAGCCCAGTTATGGCGGACACGCCGGATTGAAGGAAGCGATCGCCGGCAACACGATCAACCTCATTGAATCCTGTCCGCCGCTGGACCGCGCCAGCGTTGATCAGGTCGCCGCCGCATCGATGGCAGCACTCGCCAGGCTTGCCCCGTTGCTTGAGCGGCGGCGGGTGCAGGGAAAAGTCCGGCGCTGCCACGGCGATCTGCATCTACGCAATATCTGTCTTGTGGAAAACCGTCCGGTCCTGTTCGACTGCATCGAGTTCAACGACGCCTTTTCCTGCATCGACGTGTTGTACGATCTCGCGTTTCTGCTCATGGATCTTCTGCATCGCGATCTACGCCACCTCGCCAGCATCGTCTTCAACCGTTATCTGGACCTGAGCGGCGATCTGGATGGCCTGCCCGCGCTGCCTTTGTTCATGTCGGTCCGCGCGTCCATCCGCGCCCATGTTCTCGTCGCTCAGGACCGGAAAAATCATTCCTCTTTGGCGCTCACGGAAGCACAATCCTATCTGGCCCTTGGCCGCGAGCTTCTGCGCCCGCACAAGCCCTGTCTGGTTGCCATTGGCGGCCAAAGCGGCACGGGAAAATCAACCATCGCGGCGTCACTCGCGCCGGATTTTTTACCCGCACCCGGTGCGCGCGTCGTACGCAGCGATGTCGTGCGCAAAAATCTGTTCCATGTGGCGCCGGAAACCCGGCTTCCCGCATCCGCCTATGAGCACACGGTTACAAAACGGGTCTATGGAAATCTACATAGCCAGGCGACGGAGATTCTGGCGGCAGGCTATACTTGCATCATCGATGCCACGTTCCTGTCCGAGCAAGACCGGCATGCCGTTGCCGCCATGGCGCGATGCGCGGCTGTGCCATTTTTCGGCTTCTGGCTGGAAGCGCCGGCCGACATTCTCGTGCAACGACTGCAAGCGCGCCGGAACGACGCCTCGGATGCCGATGTGGAGGTTCTGCGCGAGCAAAATCTCGCCGAGATTGGGACCATTGACTGGCAGCGTATCGACGCGACAGGAGATATCGCCGGGCTGACGGCAACGATACGTGGTTTGCTGGCGCGCGGCCGCCCCGTCGGCCCCGCGCGCGATACCAACACCGCTCGATGATAGATCGTCATCTCGGACCGTTGGTATAACTTCAACAAGTCTTAACCTATAATGAATGATACTGATTGGGACGCGCCTTAAAAGACCTATAGCAAAGAGATAGCAAGTGATCGGATCAGAATCGCGCAACATGGTAAAACCAGACGGCGAAATATGGCTCGACATTTCAAGACTTCTCTACCGCATATTCAGGGGTAAGATAACAGGCATCGATCGCGTTGAGATTGCATATGCGGAACAACTGTTGCAGACCGTGCCTGAACAGACGAGATTCGTCGCGTATGACTATTGGCGGGGATCATTCCGTTCACTTCCTCAAGCCGAGACACGTGACCTCGTCCAGTCTATTGGACCCGCCTGGCGCGAGGGCGCCATGCCTTCGGTCAGGCGGCGTTCGTTTCGTGCCCTCGTTGGCAGCATTTTTTCTGCGCCGCCGGTTCCGCGATATCGGGGCGGTGCAAGGCCAACCTATATTAACGTCTCCACTCATCCTCTGCATCTGGTTGATCATGTCGGCAACATGACGGATCGTGCGGGTGCCATATTCATCCCACTGGTACACGATCTCATTCCCCTTGAATTTCCGGAATATGTGCCTCCTGCCTGGGTCGGACATCATCAGTCTCGCCTTAAAACGATCGCGGCCTATGCTGATGGAATCATCTCGAACTCAGCGACGACCACAGCGGCCCTGCGCAAGCATATACCGCAACTCTCGATTGCGACCATCCCTCTCGGTGTTGGTTCGCTTATGGCAAAGCCGGCGCCAGCGCACCATAAGCCCTACTTCGTCATCGTTGGTACGATCGAGCCACGGAAAAATCATCTTCTGCTGCTTCACGTCTGGCGGCGCCTGGTCAAGGAATATGGCCAAAACGCACCTCACCTTATGATCATCGGCCGGCGAGGATGGGAGAACGAACAAATCGTTGATATTCTGGAACGGTGTAGTGACATACACAACCATGTTTATGAGCGTGGCATGGTCTCGGACGGAGAGTTAGCCGAGGTCATGGCAGGAGCACAGGCCCTTTTGATGCCCTCCTTCATCGAGGGGTACGGATTGCCGGTTGCCGAGGCGCTTGCGATGGGCGTACCGGTCATTTGCAGCGACGTTGAGGCACATAGGGAAGTCGGCAAGGGAGTCCCCGAGTTTCTTGATCCGCTTGACGGCCTCGCCTGGATGCGGGTCATTCTGGAATACACAAAAAGCCCGGATGGGGCCAGGGCGGCGCAGCTATCCAGGCTTGCCCAGTGGCAAAGCCCCACCTGGAGTGACCACGTTGCGGCGGTACTCGATTTTGTGGCTCGGATTGATCCTCGCAGACTGGTGCGTCAATCCAATTGGTCGCGGATGATATTGACGACCAGCGTTAGAAGCACCCAGGCGATGAAACCTGCAAACGCCGTTTCGGCTGTTACCAGCCAACGGATCGGATAGATCGAGGATTCCGGCAGATTTGGCTGGACGAAGGTTTCCAGATAAATCGATTTTTCCGAGGCGAGATTGCGTGCATTCTGCAACGCCAGGAGATCGCTGTCGTAGAGTTTTGCGTCCAGTTTCTCGGACTCAACGAGGGCATCGTAGCCGCTGAGTACTGTCGCAAGCGTTTCCGTCTTGTCTCCGCCGGCGGTGGCAAGGGTGGCGTCGACCTTGTCGATTTCCGACTGCATCGCCGCAATCTGGGCGCGGAGTGTCTGGACTTGCGGTGATGCGCTGGTTTGACCCTGGCTTGTCAGCGATGCCAGCGTTGCCTGATCTTCGGCAAGCCGGCTGCGCAGGCCTTCGCCGACCGATGTGGTGGAGGCCGCACTCATCTCCGGAAACAGGACGCTGTATTGGTTGCGGTAGCCCGCGAGGCTGGTCTCATCCGACATCAGCTTGGCCTGGGCTACGTCCGCGGTCTGCTCTGCATAGGTCAAAGCATTCTGGCGTGCTTCGAGCGACATCTGGTTGACCAGTGCCGCCGAGCTGGACAGCACCGCATTGGCCACGAACTGGGAGTTCTGCGGGGTGAATGCGCGGACCTTCACCGTGATGACGCCGGAGCTGAGATCGAAATATGAATGGACCATATCGCGCCAGTACAGAAGTTGTTTTTCCGGCGGCAGGCCAGGCGTTAGCCGGCTGAACCAGTCGGCGGTCTTCGTCGCGAAGATGTTATCCAACGAAAGGCTGGCATGAAGGTCGCTCGAGAAAATCTGGTGGCTGCCGATATACTGCTCAACGACCTCAAAGTCTTCGATCATGGCAAGCATGGGGTTGCCGCCGCCAAGCGCGGACATGATCGAGGATGGTCCGCTCGTTTCCGGCATTTGCTGCCGGACGATAAATTTGAATTCGCTGACATACTGATCAGAGGCAAAACCATACTCGTAGCCGGCGGCGATCGCGGTCGGCAGAAGAACACAAGCCGTGAAGGATATTAATCTTACGTGCCGGCGCAACCTGTTTCGCAGCGAAGGCCGCTTTCCGCCGGATACGGTTTCATTCAGATGCGCCATAACAAATGGCAAATTGCCATTTGTCCTTATGTTTCGGTCGTCATTAGACAGACCGATCAGATCCTCTGTGTCCATGTTTCCGTCCTTGTTCAGGGCTGACCTGCTCATAGCGATGGGTTTGTATTGTGGCTGTCTGAATTTTTCATAAAAATCCGCCCGGGCCGGGCGAGGCCGGAGCTGTGAGCATGCGCTGCCTGTGCCGGTCGATGGCGGCATCCAGGTCGTCGAATAGTTCAAGCCGGCCTTGATCGAGCACAGCCCCCATATCGCACCAGGCGCGGATTGTTCCTTCATCATGCGAAACGATCAGGACATCGAACTCACTCGCTCTAGCTTCGAAGGCTTCCAGGCATTTGCGGCGGAATTTCGCATCGCCGACGGCAGTCACTTCGTCGATGAGGTAGAGGTCGAACCGCACCGCCAGGCAGGCGCCGAAGGCCAGACGCGCCATCATGCCAGACGAATATGTTTCCACCGGCTCGCGGAAATAGGCGCCCAGCTCCGCGAAGCGCTCGACATAGTCAAGCGCCTCCGCCTCTCTTGTGCCATAGACCCGGGCCAGGAAGCGGACATTCTCCCGCCCGCTTAAATGCGGATGGAAAGTGCCGCCAAAGCCGAGCGGAAAGCTGACGCTTCCCTCCCGCTTGATCGATCCGCTGTCGAGCGTTTCCACGCCGGCGATCAGGCGCACCAGGGTTGATTTTCCCGCGCCATTTGCCCCGAAAATACCGATGCTCCGCCCCGCGGGCAGCGTCACCGTCACGTCGTTGAGAATGATGCGGCGCTCATAGGCGGTTCTGTAGGCTTTCCGTGCACTACGGAGCGTGATCATAGGTGGCGTTTCAGGCGCCTGCGCAGCACCTGCTCCATGCCGAGACCCAGCATCAAGGTTATCAGAACCCAGGCGACGAGGTAGGGTTCGTTGATCCAGAAGGGGTGATAGTCGGGAAAAATCCCGAGCGGAAAATTTCTACACCCTGCAGTATCGGATTCCATTGGAGAAAATTGCGCGCGTAATCGGGCATTTCGATCGGCGAGTAGTAGATACCCGAGGCAAAATAGAGCAGGCGCACGATGGACGCGAAGACGGTCTCCCAGGAATGGAAGAAGTTCTGAATCACCATGTTGATCGTGCCGATCCCCATCGCCAGCAGTGCCAGCAGAAAAATTCCGCCGGCGCAGGGAAATAGATGGGCGGGGAATGTCCTGTACCCAGCTGCCCCGAAGGCGGTGAAGACGATGGCGCCGACCACAGCCTCGGTCATCAGGTTGAGGAATGTTTTGCCAAGAACGATATCCGTCGTCCGGATTTTTGGCAACAGCAGCAGCGCGCTGCTGCTGGCACGCGCGCCCATTACATCGGTGGCGATATGTGAGAACATCAGGTAGGGAAGCAGCCCTGTGCAGTAATACTCGAACAGGCTGGAGCCGATGGGCGGAGGCGCCTGGTTGATGAGGGCAAAGATGACGCCGAGCGTAAGCAGGTGGGATATCGGCTCGAAAACGGCCCATAGATAACCAAGATGCGACTGGCTGTAGCGTGTCCGCATGTCGCGCAGGACCAGTGCGTAGATGATCCGGCCACGCTCGCGCAGCTTGCGGCGTAACCCGGGAGGGCGGCTGACGCGCGTTTCGTACCTTGCGCGGTCGGGCCGCCTCCCAGCCGGCTAGGAGCGGGCCGGCTGGGACAGTGGCGCCGCTGCCGGTGAACCCCATCTGTCGCGCAAGGTGCTCGTAATGGAATTTGATCTCCGCATCGCTCGGCGCGAGCTCCAGCGCCCGCTTAGCCTCCTGATAGGCTGCGGTCAGGTCGCCGAGCGCCTCATGGTTGCCGCTTGCGGCGCGCGGGATCCGGGCATCCATTGGCGCGGTGGCGGCGGCCAGCCCAAGTTCCGTGAGCGCATCGCCGTAACGCGCCCGCGAGGTCAGCAGCGAGGCCAGATGAAGCCGGTAATCGGTATTGGCGGCCTGCATCCCGATCGCGCGCCTGATCGCCTCGATCGCCCTGTGCGGCTGGCCCGTTGCGGACATGGCGACCGAGAGCAGGTGCCAGCCGGCAGGCGTGGCCTGGGCATGACTGACATGGGCGAGAAGATGCGGAATGGCCGCCTGATGACGGTGCTTCACGAGTTTGATACCGGCGAGATGGAGACGTGCCTCGGCAGCCTCCGGCGCGATTTCAACGGCCCGTTCGGCGAGGCGCTCGGCCTCATCGAGCTGGTCCATCGCCAACAGAAATCCGCTCAGCGTCCTAAGAACTAAAAATGCGCCGGGCGCGAGCTTGTCGGCAGTTTCGAGCAGGCTGACGGCATCGTCGCGCCGTCCCGCCGCGAACAAGATCTCCGCTTGTGCAAGTAGGGCGGGGAGGTTGCGGTGGTCGCGTTTCACCGCGTCGACGACCTCCGCCGCGAAAACACCGCAGTCTCCCTCCATCGATGATTCAGCCTCGGTCAATGCTCGGCGCCGAAATTGCGCGGGCTGCCGGCAACACCACTAACCCCGGATATGGTCTGCAAAACCTTCGTCAGGTTGGCGACCGGTGCATCTCTGATATAGATGACGGTGTTGGGACGCAGCGCGAACAGGTCGGCGATGAAGAAACTGTCGGGCTTGCTCATATCCAGACGGTACACCGTTTGCGGCCCAGCCACCTCGGCAGACGGCGGTAGACGAAGACGCCTCTTGCCGCCGCCAGATTGTTCTGTTGCCTGAAGATTTCAGTCAAAGCCGGTCAGGGGGATTTGCATCTCGTCATACGGGAACAGGTCGGGATGGTTGGCCGCGCGGAAGCATAGAAGGCACGGCGGCGCTGGAGAAGCATGACATCGTCGCCAGGCTCGAGCAGCACGTCCAGGGCAGGGTTGGCAATGATCTCGGCAAGCCGGGCTTGCGCCATGGCATCGCCCCGGCTCACGCGCGCTGTGGTAGCGTAGTCCGGAAGCTTTGAGCCGCCGGCGATTGCAATCAGGTCGAGCAGGCTTCTCGTCCCGATGGAGAGCGGATAGGCGCCGGGCCGGTTGGCGCCTCCCTCGACAATGGCGGTATCGGACACATCCTGCCTGTCGAGAACGGCCGCCTGAATGTTGTGCCCCTGTGCTAAGAGGATCGCCATGATGGACCGCTGGACCGACATCGGCGTCCGCCCCGCAACCAGTAACCGGCCGGCATAAGGAAGCCGGATATAGCCGGATGGATCGACCCTGAGCGAGACATCCAGACCAGGGGGCGTGAGCAAGGTTGTGCCCGTCGGGTTGGGCTCCCAGAGGGTGATTTGCAGGAGGTCTCCGGCGCCGATCCGCCCGAGTGGCGCGGCCGGGGGCAGCGACCCCGAAGGCGGCAGCCTCCCCATCCAACGCCCCTTCATTCCCCTGGTTGAGGGCGATTGCGGCCTGCTCGGTCAAGTCAACAAACCGATATGCTTGATCGCCGGCTGGTGTGGCGGCGGCTGTCCCGCCGTTGACGACGGCCTCAGTTGAGGGGCCTGCCTGCGGCAGCGTCGAGCACGCTGCAAGCAGCGCCGCCCCGCCGAGTGCCAGGAGCCGGATGAAGCCGCGCCGGGTGGATGCAGCGGAAATACCGGCAGTCATTCCGCGGCTTCCCTGACGATTTCCGCATTGGCATAGACCATATCCGGGTCGGCGCCGTTGGCCTCCAGATACATCGTCGTGTTCGTGTCAGTATTGTGTGTCAGCGTGGGGATTCTTCCGCTCGTTCTGCCTCGGGCCATGATCCTGTTCGCGAGTTCCGCGTAGTTTCCAATGTCGAAGAACTCGATCATATCCGGATGGTACCGGGCATAGGCCCGGAATGCGGCAGTCCGCGAGGCGATGACCCTTGCCCCCATCTCGAGCGCAATAGAGATCGGCCCGGAGCTGGACTGTCCAACCTCCATATACGGAAATACCGCCGCATCGCAGAGCGCCATGGCCGAAAAGAACTGGTCGTCGGAAAGGGCGCCCATGAAATGAACCCGATTCTGGAGCGTCTCGGGATGCTCGCCGATCAGCCGCTCGACATCACCACCAGGGGACAGGGCAACGCCACTTTCCTTCAGGTGATCCAGCGGCGTCTGGCCGATACGAGCCGTTTGCAGGAGTTTGAAAATGTAAGGATCGATCGGCTGCTCGCGCCTGATGCCCTGGGGATGAATGCCCCCGAAAATCAGCAGGTGGTAGTTGTCCGGCAAAAACTTCATCGCGCGGATCGCGGTCTCGAAGCCCTTGTAGGACGAGAGAAATCCGAACGTCCCGATCAGTCTCGCCTCCGCCGGCAATGTCTCGATCAGCGGAAAATCAGAGCGGCTGGTCCGTTGCCGCGTCGCAACGGCATCGTCACGGGATATAAAAGAGAGCGGGTGGTGATAAACATTCTTGAGGCGGAAGGCATCGCGCATCATGCGTGCGTCGCGCTTGGCATGGACGATGATCGATACCGGCTTTTTGCCCTGCAGGCGGCGGAGACGGCCATAAATACCATGGCTCAGCACATGGCTTTTTATGGCCATGTCGATGGCTTTGCCGATGGAAGGGAACTTCCCTTTTACCAGATGACGTCCAACCAGCTCAAAGGGAAAACCCTCGCTGACCATGACTGTATGAAAGGTGACGGACAGCGCCGGGGCTGCATCGGCCAACATGCGGAAGCGCCGCATGATTTCCCGGCTGTTGCGGCCCAGCGTGCCATGCTCAAGCTGGATGTTGACGCTGTCGAATCCCCTAAGTTCGGAGGCGATTTCTTTGATGTGCTGGTCGGCAAGCTGCCGGAGACGTCTGTGTTTGCCTTTCAGGAGGTACTGGTCGAGATCGAAGATCTTCAGATCGGCATAAGGGGCAAGTTGCTTCTCAAGCGCCCTGGTATAACCGGCGATACCGCAAAGCTCGTCGTAGGTGCTGACGATCGCTATCCGGCTGCGGTTTCCTGGCAGCCGGTATGCTGACGCTATGGTTATGTCTCCCCGGTCCGTCATCCCAGGACAACCTCACGGCGCGGCGCCACATGCATGACAATTCCGGTATCGGCATGGTTCTCCGAGACGTGATTCCGATATGCCCCGTAGGAGACTTCCCCCTCTTGAATTTCTTCAAGCACCGTGCATGTCGAGCGGAGGTAATCACGCGCCTTCGCAACCGAACTCCATCCGATATCATCGAGAACAATGATTTCCCCAGGCGCCATTAACGGCAGCCAATCCATGACATCGGCCAACGCCTGTTCTTCGGCGTGCGATCCATCAATATGGAGTAAGTCAAAGCGGTGGAGTGGTGACGCGCGAAAAGCAATTCTCGCATCATTGGAAGGCATCTCAACGATCTTTACCACGCCGGCAAGGTCGCATGCGATCACCGCGGAGAGAAATTTCTGCTTCACAGCTTTAAGGTCGACGTTTCGCCACCAATCGTCGTTCTCGTCATTCGTCGCGTGCTCGACGGCGACGCTATTGCTCCAGGCTTCGATCGCGTAAACAAGCACGCCTTGCCGCCTCCGGGCAGCAAGCGCCATCGGGATCAGAGAGCGCCCTCCGTACACGCCGATCTCGCCGATCGGCCACGTTACTCGTGGCGACGAGGTCTGCGAGCCACCGCGCTTTGTTCAATGTGCACCATCCCTCAAGTTGCGGCAGCAAGGCCTTGATCGCTGTTTCGAGATCACCTTCAAAATTCATCGCTGCCGCTGCCAAATTCCGGATATCTGAGTTTGCCGCAGACGCGAGAAGAGATGCCGGGTGCGCCTTAAATGATTCGATTGTTGCTTCCCGCTCGCGTACGCTGCATTCGCGCTCACGAATGGTTGCCTCGCGTTCCCGTACGACGGCTTGCCCTTCGCAAATCCGCGCGTCCGCTCTGCGAGCATGGCCTCGTAAGTAACGAATTTCTGCTCCATAAGAGCCGCCTGGTGTTTGAGGCCGATCGTCGTAGCGTCGAAACCAAAAAGCCGACCGATAAAGCTACCCATGTAATCCCCTTGTCTAAATGTTTTATTGCCGGCTATAGACGTCTTCGAGACGAACAGATACGTCCTCGCCGAGATAGGCCCCGGACTGAACTTCGATGACGGTCAGTGCTATGCGACCGGGATTTTCAAGCCGGTGAACGCAGCCAACCGGCAGATAGATACTTTCGTTTTCATGGAGGAGCCTGCTGGTTTCGTTGCATGTCACTATCGCCGTGCCCTGAACCACGACCCAATGCTCGGACCTGTGGTAATGTTTCTGCAGGGATAGAGTCGAGAGCCGGGATTGACGACAATCCGCTTAACCTGAAAACGGCTTTCATTAATCAGGCTTTCGTAAAAACCCCCCGGGCGGATGCATTGCCGGCTCTGTTTCGTTGCCGTGCTGCCGAGTACGGAAGCGATTGCATCGTGACTGATACCTCTAAACGTTCCAGGCATCGCATCGACCGCCGAATCGATGGCCGCCGCAATCGTAGCTACGGCAGAACTCTCGATTGGAGGGCTCAATGACCATGGAATTGTCGTATGCGGTTGACCCGCTGGTCAGCAATCCTTCTGTAAGGCTGTTTTCAACACAAGTTTCCACGAGTACATCCCCGGCGATTGACAGGTGCATTTGTGCCAGCGATGTGTTAAGCAAAGCCTAACAAAATACAGTAAAATCACCGGAGGTGGTTCAAAGTTAACGAACTGCCGAGAGAATTATGTTAAAATTATTAACATAGTCCAAGATTGCCAAACCAGCTCCGCGCGCGACCGAAGTGGAACACAAGCGCGCAGACTTAATCAAGTTACACACCGAATGGCGGTGGCTCCGTAAGGTTGTGGCATAGTGGTTTTGTCTCAATTTTGGCTGACTGGTGAAACGCGGGAACATCAGGTGCGGCCGCACGCGACGCGGGAACAAGTCCAACATTAAGCGAAAGTCACCCAGTCTTTAAGGCAAGTCCGTTGGATTTTATGGATCGCCACGTCCGGTCTATAAGGAAAATCGACGGCTGGGCACATGATTGACCAAAATCAATGACCGCCGCCAACCATCCGAACATTATATCGTAATGCTTGAGCAGAGCCTGCTGCTGACCGACCTCTACGAGCTTTCGATGCTGGAGGCCTACGCCGCGCACGGCATGGCGGAGACCGCGGTGTTCGAGCTGTTCGTCCGCAAGCTGCCGCCCGAGCGCGGCTTCCTGATGGCCGGCGGCCTGGAGCAGGTGGTGGCAGTTCCTGGAGACGATGCACTTCACGCCGGACGAGCTGGCCTGGCTGCGGCGTCCGGCATGTTCTCGTCGGATTTCGTACGGTCCTCGCTGGTTTGCGCTTCACCGGCGACGTCGACGCGATGCCGGAAGGCACGGTGTTCTTCCCCGACGAACCGGTGCTGCGCGTCACCGCGCCCTTGCCGCAGGCGCAACTTGCTGGAGACGCGGCTGATCAATCTGGTGCATTTCCAGACGGTCATCGCCTCGAAGGCCGCCCGCATGGTGCTTGCGGCGCCCGGCAAGCAACTGGTGGATTTCGGCCTGCGCCGGGCGCACGGCGCCGAGGCCGGGCTGCTTGCCGCGCGCGCGAGCTATCTGGCGGGCTTCGCCGGCACCGCGACGGTGCTGGCGGGCCGCGATTTCGGCATCCCGGTCGTCGGCACGATGGCGCACTCCTTCGTGCAGGCGCATGACGACGAGGCAACCGCCTTCGAGCGTTTCGCCCGGGTCGCGCCCACAGGCGCTGACACTGCTGATCGACACCTACGACACCGAGCGCGGCGCCGCCATCGTCGCCGGCCTCGCGCCGCGCCTCGCCGCGCAAGGCATCACGATCAGCGCGGTACGGCTGGACAGCGGCGACCTCGCGGCGCACGCACGCGCGGTGCGCGCCATCCTCGACGCGGCGGGCTTGCAGGCGATCCGCATCTTCGCCAGCGGCGGCCTGGACGAGCACAGCCTGCTGGCGCTGTGCCGCGGCGGCGCACCGATCGACGGCTTCGGCGTCGGCACCAGCCTGACCACGTCGTCCGACGCGCCGGCGCTCGATTGCGCCTACAAGCTGCAGGAATACGCCGGCCGGCCGCGACGCAAGCGCAGTGAAGGCAAGGCGACGTGGCCTGGCCGCAAGCAGGTCTATCGGCGCTACCACGCAGACGGGACCATCGCCGGCGACGTGGTTGCGCTGATCGGCGAAGCCGATGGACGGCGAGCCGCTGTTGCAGCCCGCCATGCGCAACGGCAAGCGCGTGCGCCGGCCTGCCTGGACCTCGCGAAGGCCCGCGCTCACGCCGCCGCCTCGCTGGCGCAACTGCCGGAGGCGCTGCGGCGACTGGAGCCGGGTCGATGTCCCGGTCGAGATCAGCCAGGGCATTCGCCAGCTGGTCGGCGGAAATGGACCGGGCCATGGCGCCGGATCGCGTGCCGTGACCGACGCCGCTCCCGCCGCCGACCAGCAGCGACGGTGATCGATTTCCTGTCGCATCCCGCGAGCTACGGCCTGCACGATGGCGAGGTGGAGCGGATCGAGACACATTGTTCGATCGTCTTCCTGGCGGCGGATCGCGCCTACAAGCTCAAGCGGGCGATCCGCTACGCCTCGCTCGACTACACGACGCGCGAATTGCGCCAGGCGGCGTGCGAGGCGGAACTCGTGCTGAACCGGCGGACCGCGCCGGAGCTCTATCTCGGTGTTCGCTCGATCAATCGTGGTGCGAACGGCGCTCTGGCGTTCGATGGCGCGGGTGCCGCACTCGATCACGTGGTGGTCATGCGCCGGTTCGCCGCAGTCCGATCTGTTCGACGACATGGCGAGCATGGTGACGCTGACGCCCGAGCTGATGCATGCTCTCGGCGAAGCGGTCGCGCGCCTGCATCTGGCAGCCGAGAGTACGCCGGCAATTCGGCGGCAGCGATGCGATCCGGCGCGTGATCGCGGACAATAACCGCGAACTGGCCCGGGTCGCCGCCGCGCTGGACGGTGCTGCGGTCGGCACGCTGAGCAGCCGCACGCGGGCCGCACTCGACGCGATGGCAGCGCTGCTCGACCGGCGGCGCCCGGAAGGCAAAGTGCGCCGCTGTCATGGCGATCTGCGGCTCGCCAATATCTGCCTCTATTCCGGCGCGCCGACGCTGTTCGACTGCATCGAGTTCAGCGACGAGATCGGCTGCATCGACGTCCTGTACGATCTCGCCTTCCTGCTGATGGATCTGCAGCTGCGCGGCCGTGGCGATCTCGGCAATGTCGTCTTCAACGCCTATCTCGATCTTGCCCCGGAGACGGACGGCTTGCGCGCGCTGCCGTTGTTCCTGGCCTTGCGCGCGGCGACGCGCAGTTACGCCCTGGCTGGCAGTGCCGGCCGGCGGGCCGACCCCGGAGAGGCCGCCGGCAGCTGGCTCTGTCGCGGCGGCATATCGACGCCGGCATCGACTTCCTCGCGCCACGCCGTCCGTTACTGGTCACGTTGGGTGGCGGTACCGATGAGGAGAGAGCTGAGGTGGCCGCACTGCTCGCCGGCATCACGCCACCCGCGCCGGGCGCGCGATTCTTGCACGTGAGCGCAAGGGACACGGTAGCCTGGAGCGACGCGTCCGCCATACTGACCGCCGGATGCTCGGTTTTGGTCGAGGGCGGATTCGCGGAAGAAACCTGGCTGCGTGAGGCCGCTGACTGGCCTCGCGCTGCAATGTCCGGTTCCTTGGGCTTTGGCTCGGTTCACCCCCTGCTGGGTGGAATCCTCTGGCCTGTCAGAGCGTCACGGCCGGTCAGGGCGCTCTGGCTGCCTTGGCCAGCGTTGCCCCGCTGCTGGCGGCGGCAACCGCAGAGAAACAGTATCTCGTCCGGCGGTTCTCTTGACCTCGATCAATGCGGATCTTCCCGGAATGTATTCCAGTGTCTTCAAAGCGGAGACAAAGGGGATGATGTCTAGCAAAGGCCGGACGGTTTCGGTAACGCTTCCGCCGTTTGAGCGGGAGGGGTTGCTCGGTCTACCCGCGATACCGCCAAGCGGGATCGTTCTCTTCGCGCATGGCAGCGGCAGTAGTCGCCGCAGTCCGCGCAACATCTTTGTCGCCGAGGCACTGCGGCGCGTTGGGATTGCGACTCTGCTGTTCGATCTGCTGACCGAGGAGGAAGCGGCGGACCGCACCAATGTGTTCGACATCACGCTGCTCGCCGAGCGGCTTGACGCGGCAGCGGCCTGGGTCGAAACCGGCGTGGCGGGATGGCCTCTGCCGCTCGGGTTTTTCGGCGCGAGCACGGGCGCGGCCGCGGCACTGGTCGCCGCCGCGGCGCGGCCGGATGTGCGTGCCGTTGTCAGCCGTGGCGGGCGGCCTGATCTGGCGGGTAATGCGCTCGCGGAGGTCACCGCGGCCACGTTGTTGATCGTTGGTGGCGATGACCCCGAGGTGCTGGCGCTCAACCAGGCTGCCTATAATACGCTACGCTGCGAGCGCCAGTTGGAGGTGGTGCCCGGCGCGACTCACCTGTTCGAGGAGCCGGGCACGCTGGAAATGGTGGTCGCTCTGGCGCGCGCCTGGTTCCTGCGACATCTCACCACCGGAACGGCGGAGACATAACATGCTGTTCGCCAATCGGCGCGAGGCTGGCAGGCAACTTGCGGAACGGCTGCTGGCGCTGAAGGACAAGAACCCCGTGGTGCTGGCGCTGCCCCGCGGCGGCGTGCCGGTGGGGTTTGAGATCGCCCGCGCGCTGGCGGCGCCGCTCGATCTTGCGTTGGTACGCAAGATCGGCGTGCCGTACCAGG
This sequence comes from uncultured Alphaproteobacteria bacterium, assembly GCA_963740445.1. Taxonomy (GTDB): domain Bacteria; phylum Pseudomonadota; class Alphaproteobacteria; order Acetobacterales; family Acetobacteraceae; genus Acidocella. Next base: position 11,193 of record CAVUED010000006.1, on the reverse strand, counting down.
AGGAATTGGCGCTCGGAGCGGTCGCCGATGGCGAACATCCGGTGCTGGTCATTGATCAACATCTGATGGACGCCCTGGATATCTCGCAAGAATATCTTGACGAGGCGAAGGCCGCCGCATTGCAGGAGATCGAGCGCCGCCGCCGCGTCTATCTCGGTGATCGGCAACCGGTGGACGTCGCCGGTCGTACGGCCATCGTCGTTGATGACGGCATCGCTACCGGAGCGACCATGCTCGCCGCCCTGCGCGCCACACGGCGGCGCGTAGCCGGCGCGGCTGGTTCTGGCGGTACCGGTCGCTCCGCTGGACACGCTGCGGCAGTTGGAGCTTGAAGCAGATGAGACGGTGTGCCTGGACACGCCGGCAAATTTCCGTGCCGTAGGCCAGTTCTATCGCCAGTTTCCGCAATTACAGGACGAGGAAGTGATCGCGCTGCTCGACCAGGCGCACACAGCCTTCGTAGACGAACAGAGCAGGAGTCGCCGATGAGTCCTCGTCCTTTTTCCATCTTCGGCCTGGTTGGCAGCCGCGACCTTGCCGAAAGCGTCGCGGGTCGGCTGGACGTCGCGCTCGCCCGGCATGAGGAACGCGACTTTGAGGACGGCGAACACAAGACACGTCCGCTGCAGGATGTTCGTGGCCACGACGTGTTCGTGCTGCATTCCCTGCACGGCGACGTCAACGAGAGCGGCAACGACAAGCTTTGCCGGCTGCTGTTCTTCTGCGGCGCGTTGAGGGACGCAGGTGCTGCGCGCGTCACGGCGGTAACGCCTTATCTCTGCTACGCGCGCAAGGACCGCCGGACGAAGCCGAACGATCCGATCATCACCCGCTATGTCGCGGCGATGTTCGAGGCGATGCGGATCGATGCTCTGATTACGGTTGAAGTGCACAACCTGGCGGCGTTCGAAAACGCGTTCCGCTGCCCGACCTGGCACATCGAAAGCACGTCACTATTCGCTGCGCATTTCGCGCCGCTGCTGCGTGGCGAGACCGTGGTGTCCGTCTCGCCCGATGCCGGCGGCGCCAAGCGCGCCGAGCAGTTCCGTCAGGCGCTGGAGCCGCTGATCGCGCAAGCGATGTCGGCAGTGCCTACATGGAGAAATACCGCAGCGCGGCGTGGTCAGCGGTGAACTGCTGGCCGGCGACGTGCGCGGCAAGGTCGCGGTCATCGTCGATGATCTGATCAGTACCGGCGGGACACTGGTGCGGGCTGCCAAGGCCTGCCGAGCGGCCGGTGCCACAGGGTGTTTGCCGCGGCGGCGCATGGCCTGTTCGTCGATGGCGCGCCGGAGCTGTTTGCCACACCGGCGCTCGACGGCATCATGGTGACCAACACGGTGCCGCCGTTCCGCGTTCCGGCCGATGTGGCGGCGCGGCGGCTGACCATGGTCGACGCCAGTGACGCCATCGCGCATGCCATCATGGTGTCTCATGATGCGATCTGACCGGCGCTCTGATGTGGCGACCGTTGGACGGAGCATGAGGCGGCCAGGAATTAACCGAGATCAACGCATCCAAGGCCCGCTTGGGTGTAACCTATCGGCAATTGATTCAGGAGGTTGTTATGCAGGAGCCAGTTCGCATTGCTTTCCGGGGTATGGAAGCGCCAATCGGGGTTGAGGAATTGATCCGCCGGCATGTCGCCGATCTTGAGCGATTCTTTGATCGGATCACAACCTGTAGCGTGGTCGTGGAGACCGACCACCGCCATCAACGCCGTGGCAGGCTTTTTCACGTCCGTATCGATTTGATTGTGCCTGGACGTGAGATCGTCGTGCGGCGTGATCCTTCGGAGCATCATGCACATGAGGATTTGCCGGTCGCGATCCGGGACGCCTTCGATGCGGCTCGGCGGCAGCTTCAGGACTATGTCCGTGAGATGCGAGGCGACGTCAAAGCGCACGAGCCCCCTGCGATCGGCGAAATCGTGCGTCTGGTTGCTGAAAAGGATTACGGGTTCCTCGTCACCTCCACGGGTGAGGAGCTTTATGTGCACCGGAACGCCGTTCTTGGCGGTGGGTTCGATAGACTGCGTGTGGGCGATAAGGTCCGCTATGTGGCCGACGAGGGCGAAGGCGAGCAAGGGCCGCACGCCAGCAGCGTCATCCCGTTATAATGCCTGATACGGCATTGGCATCACGCCGCCGGAGCAGGACAGTGAAGCGGCCGTCACCGATGCCGTGCTTAGGTGCTGGAAAGAAACCGCCACTTACCTTAACTTATCGATAGGGGCTGATTCGCGACCACCATTTAATCGCCTTCGCGATTTAAGGATGGTCGCACTCTTGCAGCCTGTAGCCCACGCCCGGCTCGGTGTTCAGCCGCGCGGAGAAGTCCGGCCCCAGCTTCTTGCGCAGTTGGCCGATATAGACGCGCAAGTATGCAATATCCTCCGTATGCGCCGGGCCCCAGAGCGCGGTGAGTATCTGGCGGTGCGTCAGCACGCGGCCTCTGTTGCGCGCCAGTAGCAACAGCAGCGCATGCTCGCGCCGGGTGAGCGGCACCGCTTCGCCATGCAGCGTGGTCTTCGCGCTGGCCTGGTCGATGACCAGCGCGCCGAATTCCAGCGGTTGGTTGCTGACCTCCGGCTGCCCTTTGTGCCGCAGCGCGGTGCGGATGCGCGCCAGCAGTTCGCCAAGGCCGAAGGGTTTTTCCACGTAGTCATCCGCGCCCGCATCCAGCGCCGCGATCTTCTCCGCCTCACGGTCCCGCGCGGAGAGGATGATAACCGGGACGCTGGAAAATTGGCGCAGCTTTTGCAGCACGGCATGGCCATCCATGTCCGGCAGGCCGAGATCCAGCAGCACGAGGTCCGGCGCGTTCGCCGCCACAGCGCGCAGCGCCGCCTCGCCACGCTCCGCCCGCAATGGCTCGAACCCGGCCGCCTGCAGCGCCGGCGCGAGAAACCGGTGTATCTGCGGCTCGTCATCCACCACCAGAATACGTCCCGATACGATATTCATGCCGCCGGCAACTCCACGGTGATAATGGTGCCGGGTAGCCCGTCCGCCGGAAGGTCAAGCCGCGGGCTTTGCGCCGAGATGCTCCCGCCCATGCCTCGGTGAACGCCTTGGCGATGGCGAGGCCGAGCCCGGTGCCGGGGGCCACGCGGTCGCCCCTGGTGGCGCGGAAGAAACTGTCGAACACAGCCTCCAACTCGCCCGGAGGTATGCCAACGCCTTCATCGGCCACGGCGAGCCGCACCTTGTCCCCCCGCCGCGCCACCTGGATGGTAACGCGGCTATCGGGTGGGGCGTATTTCATCGCATTGTCCAGAATATTCACGAGTACCTGCTCCAGCAGCACCGGGTCGGCCAGCGCGTGGCTGGCATCGGGCGCAATGTTGACGCCTGTGTACTCCGTGCCGGGAACGCGGGAAATCGCCGCCTCTACCAGCTCGGCCAGCCGCAGGCGTTCCCGCCGGACCGTGAGCCCCCCCGCCTCCACCCGCGCCATGTCCGTGATATTGGCAAGAAATTTCGTCATTCGCGCGGTGTCCTGGATGATGCTGGCAAGCAGATCGGCGCGGACCGCCGGGGCCAGTGCCGTGCCGGGCTGGGCCAGTGTCTCGGCCGCGCCGCGTATGGCGGTGAGCGGCGTGCGCAGATCGTGGCTGAGCGAGGAAAGCAGGGCATTGCGCAGTTTTTGGCTGTCCTCCTGCGCCTGGGCGCGGGCGGTCTGCATCGCCAAACGCGCGCGTTCCAGCGCCATGGCGGTCTGCCCTGCAAGCGTTGCCAAGGTTTGCGCCAGCGGCGGTGGGGGCACGGTTTTCGGCCTTGCGCCAAGCACGCCCGCCACCTTGCCATTGATGTGCAGGGGCAGAAATCGCCAAGGCACCGAGGGCAGGGTGGAGGTACCGATCCCGGTTTCCATGTCGTGGCTATAGCACCATTCAGCTGCGGCTTGCGCCGCTTCGTCCAGCACCGTCTCCGCCGGTATGCGCGCCTCCGGCTCAAGCCCGTTTACGCCTTGCAACAGCACGATCCCCGCCTCGGTCATCGAGGCGGCTTCTTCCGCCGCGCCTTTTAGCACATCGGAGAAGGTGGCGGCGCGGGAGAAGCGTTGGCCGAACAGCGAGATGCGCCGCAGCGCTTCCACCCGCGCGGCGGACGAGGCGGCCTCGAGCCGCACCCGCCCAGCGAGCGTGCCGGTGAGCAGCCCGACCATGCAGAAACACCAGCAGGGCCACGAGGTCCCGCGGGTCCGAGACGGAGAAGGTGTAGAGCGGCTGCAGGAAGAAGAAGTTCCATAGAAAAAAGCCGATGACGGCCGTGAACAGCCCGGCATTGCGGCCGGAGCGGCTGGCCATGGCGGCGATCAGCCCGGTGAAGATCAGCCCCATCGCCTCTTGTGGAATATAGGATTGCGCCGCGATGCCGCCGAGCGTGACCGCGCCCAGCAGCACACTGGCCAGTAAATACGGCTCCCATTCGGCCTTGCGCACCGGGGCCGGAGGGCGTGGCGGAGGTGCGGCAGGCAACGGCACGAAATGCAGGGTGAAGGCCGTGGCTTGGCGTGTCAGCGCCTCGGTCAGCCGCTTTCCCGGACGCCAGCGCGCCGCCGTGCGGCCCATGACGATGTGCGTGATGTTGTTGGTAGTGGCGTAATCCAGCACGGCTTGCACCAAATCCCGTGCATTCGCCGTGATGACCGTGCCGCCGAGCTGCACGGCAAGGTCCAGCGCGGCCTGCACCCTGGCGTTGTCGTCGCCACGCTCGGCGTGGAACGCCACCAGCGGCGCGCGTAGCGCATCCGCCAGCCGTGCCGCGTGCCGCACCACGTTTGCGCCGACTCATCCGGACCGACCAGCGCCAGAACCCGATCGCCGGCCGGCCAGGGGCCGGGAATGGCGTTGAGGCGCATATAGCTGGCCACGTCGCGATCGATGCGCTGGGCGGCGCGCCGCAGCGCGATCTCGCGCAGCGCGGCGAGATTGCCCTCGCGGAAGAACCCTTCCAGCGCGCGGCGGGCGACGTCCGGCCGATAGATATGCCCCTCCTGCAGCCGGGCCCGCAGCTCAGCCGGGGGCAGGTCGATCAGCTCGATCTCGTCGGCCATTTCGAGCACAGTGTCCGGCACCGTCTCGGCGACGCGCACGCCGGTGATGCGCGCGACCTGATCGTTGAGACTTTCCAGATGCTGGATGTTGAGCGGTGCTCCAGACATCGATGCCGGCCTCCAGCAATTCCTGCGACATCCTGCCAGCGCTTGTGCATGGCGGCTGGCCGGGCGCGTTGGTATGCGCCAGCTCGTCGATCAGCAGCAGCTGCGGGCGGCGTTCGAGCGCGGCGTCGAGGTCGAATTCCTCCAGAGCCTGGCCGCGATACGGCACGGCCGGCGCGGCAGCACTCGCAGTTCGCCGATTTGCGCCGCCGTGCTCGGCGCGGCCATGGGTCTCGACCAACCCGACGACGACATCGCACGCCCTTGGTCCGTTGCGGCTTGCGCGGCCTCCAGCATCTCCCAGGTCTTGCCGACGCCGGGTGCGGCGCCGAGAAAAATCTTCAAATGCCCGCGCCCTCGTGGCGCAGGCGGCCAGCAGGGCGTCGGGATCCGGGCGGTATCGTCCGGGCGGGGTCTTTCCATTCCCGTTTTATGAGCGCCGGGAGACCGATCCAGCGCAAGGTTCAGCTGCAAGACGTTCACATGGTTGGCTCGCCGATGAAGCCAGCAAAGCGTGGTGGGCCATCCGGTTGACGAGGCCGATCAGCCACATCCGCCGGCACATCCCGCGCGGCGGCAACGGCGGTCGCCTGGCGCAGCGCGTTGGCGAGCGAGATGTCCGGGTCCAGCCCGGAGCCGGAGGTGGTCACGGCGTCCGCCGGCACCGGGCCGGGTCCGCATTTTTGCTCATAGGCCGCAATGCGGGCCTGCACCGTCTTCAGACAGCGCGGCACTAGGTGGGCCGCGAGATTGGAAGCGCCGGCAGGTGCTTGTCGCGTCGTAGGGCGTATTCAGCGCCGAGGGGCGCGGGGCAGAAATATTGGCCGAGGTGAAATTCTGGCCGATCAGAGCGGAGCCGATGACCTGCCCGTCTTGCGGATGAGCGACTGCCATTGGCCTGGTCGGGCAAAACGAGCTGCATGGCGCCAGTGAAGATGCCAGCGGAGCAGGAAGCCGGTCAACAGCGTGAAGAGGATGACCAGCGATAGCGCCGGGCGGAGTTCGCGGGAACATTGTCGGGCTCCTTACGAAAAGATGTGGAACAGGCCGATCAGTATGTCGATGAGCTTGATGCCGACGAACGGCGCGACGATGCCGCCGAGGCCATAGATCAGCAGGTTGCGCCGCAGCAGCGCGGCAGCGCCGATCGGCGCGGAACGCACCCCGCGCAGCGCCAGCGGCACCAGTGCCACGATGATCAGCGCGTTGAAGATGACGGCGGAGAGGATGGCACTCTGCGGCGTGCGCAGCCGCATGATGTTGAGCGCGCCGAGCTGCGGATAAGTGGCGACGAAAATCGCCGGCAGGATCGCGAAATATTTCGACACGTCATTGGCGATGGAAAACGTGGTCAGCGCGCCGCGGGTGATCAGCAGCTGCTTGCCGATCTCCACGACCTCGATCAGCTTGGTCGGGTCGCTGTCGAGATCGACCATGTTGCCGGCCTCGCGCGCCGCCTGCGTGCCGGTCTGCATCGCCACGCCGACATCGGCCTGCGCCAGGGCCGGCGCGTCGTTGGTGCCGTCGCCGGCCATCGCCACCAGCCGGCCTTCGGCCTGCACCTTGCGGATATAGTCGAGCTTGTCCTGCGGCGTGGCCTCGGCGATGAAGTCGTCCACCCCGGCCTCGGTGGCGATCGCCGCGGCGGTGACGCGGTTATCGCCGGTGACCATCACGGTGCGTATGCCCATGGCGCGCAAGGCGGCGAAGCGTTCCTGGATGCCGGGCTTGACGATGTCCTTCAGCTCGATCAGCCCGAGCAGGCGGCCATTCGCCGAGACCGCCAGCGGCGTGGACGCCGGCGCGCGCGATACGGGCCACGCCTTCGTTGAAACCGGCGTCGCCCGTCGACATTCAGCGCCTTGAGCACCGAATCCACCGCCCCCTTGCGATAGCGTCTTGCCGCCGAAATCCACGCCCGACAGGCGCGTATTGGCGGAGAACGGGATCACCACGGCTCGTCGGGCATCTCCGGCACGATATTGTAGCGGTCGCGCGCCAAAGCGAGGATGGAGCGGCCCTCCGGCGTATCGTCGCCGAGGCTGGCCAGGGCGCAGGCTTGCGCGAGGTCGTATTCCGGCACACCGGACACCGGATAGAAGCCCGAGGCCATGCGGTTGCCGAAGGTGATGGTGCCGGTCTTGTCCAGCAGCAGCGCGTCCACATCGCCCGCCGCTTCCACGGCGCGGCCCGATGTGGCGACGACGTTGAAGCGCACCAGCCGGTCCATGCCCGCGATGCCGATGGCGGAGAGCAGACCGCCAATGGTGGTGGGGATGAGGCAGACCAGCAGCGCCGCCAGTACGGGGACGCAGACGGGTGCCGGAGTATTGGCCGAAGCCGACCAGCGTGACCACCGCGATCAGGAAGATGATCGTCATGCCGGCGAGCAGAATATTCAGCGCGATCTCGTTGGGCGTCTTGCGGCGCTCGGCGCCCTCCACCAGCGCGATCATGCGGTCGAGGAAGGTGGCGCCGGCATCGGCGGTGATGCGGATCACCAGCCAGTCGGACGACCACCAGCGTGCCGCCGGTGACGGCGGAGCGGTCGCCGCCCGCCTCGCGGATCACCGGCGCGGATTCGCCCGTGACCGCGCTTTCATTGACGCTGGCGACGCCTTCGATGATTTCGCCATCGGAGGGGATGAGATCACCCGCCTCGACGAGAACGATGTCGCCCGGCGCAGATCCGGCGCGCGGGTGGGCTTGTAGAGGGCGCGGTCGCGCGGGTCGACCAGCAGCTTGCGCCATCGTGTCCGAGCGCGCGCGGCGCAGGCTCTCGGCGCGCGCGCGGCCTCGTCCTTCCGCCACCGCTTCGGCGAAGGTCGCGAACAGCACCGTCAGCCACAGCCAGGCGGCGATGACGAGCGGGAAACCGCGTCGGCTTGGTGCGCGGTGATCGCCTCGATCGCCGGTCGCGCTGACCAGCGCCGCGACGATTTCCGTGACGAAGATCACCGGATTGCGGATCAGGGCGACCGGGTTGAGCTTGACCACGGAGTCCAGCGCGGCGCGGCGGATGATCGCCGCTCGAACAGCGAGATGGTTTCGGCGTTTGCCATTTTAGAAAGTCTTTCCAGCGTGGAGCAGGAAATGCTCGGCGAGCGGGCCCAGCGTGTCCGCCGGCAGGAATTGCAGCCCGCCCAGAATGAGGATGACGCCGACCAGCAGCCCGATGAACAGCGGCCCATTGGTGGGGAAGGTGCCGGCGCTCTCGGGCAGTTTCGGCTTTGCGGCGAGCGAGCCGGCGATCGCGAGGATCGGCACCATGAAAGCGAAGCGCCCGAACAGCATCGCCGCGCCCAGCCCATAATCGAGCAAGGGCGTGTCGGCGGAGAGCCCGGCGAAGGCGCTGCCGTTATTCTCGGTGGCCGAGGTCCAGGCGTAGAGCATCTCGGACAGCCCGTGCGGCCCGGCATTGGCGAGTGAGCCCAGACCCGAAGCCGTGACCAGCGAGAAACCGGCGCCGGCCAGGATGAACAGCGGGAGGATCAGCACGCCGAGCATGGCGAGCTTGACCTCGTTCGCCTGCACCTTCTTGCCGAGATATTCCGGCGTGCGGCCGACCATCAGCCCCGCGACGAACACGGAGAGCAGCGCGAACACGACGATGGCGTAGAAGCCCGGAGCCGACGCCGCCGGGCGTGACCTCGCCAAGCTGCATCAGGAACAGCGGAACCAGCCGCCAAGCGGCGTGAAGCTGTCGGTAAAGCGATCCACCGCGCCGCAGGAGGTGCCGGTGGCGGAGACGGTGAAGGTGGTCGAGGCGGAATGCCGAAACGCAGCTCCTTGCCTTCCATGTTGCCGCTATGCGCGGTCACGCCCGCGGCGATGTCCAGCGGATTGCCGGCCGCCTCGGCGGCGTAGGCGCCAACGCGCCAAGCACGAGGATGATCGCCATGGCGACCAACAGCGCGCGGCCCTGCCGCCGGTCCCTGACCATGTGGCCGAAGGCGATGGGCAGCGCGAAGCGGATGACCACAGCAGGAAGTTTTCCAGCAGGTTGGTCCAGGCGTTCGGGTTCTCGAACGGATGCGCGGAATTGGCATTGAAGAAGCCGCCGCCATTGGTGCCGAGCTCCTTGATCGCCTCCTGGAACGCGACCGGCCCGAGGGCGATCGTCTGCGCAGCCGCCTTCCAGCGTGTGCGCGGCGATGAACGGCCGAAGGTCTGCGGCGCGCCGGCGATACCAGAACCATGGCGGCAACAAGCGCGACGGGGCAGCAGGAGGTACAGCGTGACGCGCGTGAGGTCGGCCCAGAAATTGCCGAGTGTCTTCAGCCCGCCGGCGGTGAAGGCGCGCATGACGGCGACAGCGGCGGCGATGCCGGTGGCGGCGGAGATGAACATATGCACCGTCAGGCCGAGCATCTGCGCACCGTTGGATATCTGCGCCTCCGGCACGTAGGCCTGCCAGTTGGTGTTGGTGGCAAAGCTCGCCGCCGTGTTGAACGCCAGACGCGGCGACATGCCTGCGATATGTTGCGGGTTCCACGGCAGGTAATATTGCAGCCGCAAAATGGCGTAGAGCAGGAGGAAGTGAACGACGCTGAGCAGCAGCAATGCGATGGCGTAACTCTGCCAGCGCATGGCGCGCGTTTCATCTACGCCGGCGAGCCGGTAGATACCAAGCTCCACCGGCCGCAGCCACATCACGCGGCCCTCGAAAATAGCTGCCATGTAGCGGCCAAGCGGGAACGCCGCCGCCAGCACCAGCGCGAAGACCAGCGCGATATATAGTAATCCTTGAATTGTCATAAAACCGGAACCTTTAAAATCTTCCGGGCGCAGCAGCGCCCAGACAAGATAAACCAGCAGCCCGGCAGAGACGGCGCTTCCCAATATCAGATCCAGCATCACACGTACTCGCAGGCAGGAACGTAGAACAACAACAGTGCGAAGATCGCGCAGCCGAAAGAAATGGCGATGAGATCGTTCATGGATAATCTCCCTTCATGCGGCACAGGATGTCGCTGTGCGCGTAAAGTTTCCATATGGAAGCAACGGGCCAGGCATAAAGGAGACATAAAGTCGTGGACTGGCAGTCTTGCGGGCATCCCGCCGTCCAGTTTTTGTCCTGAGCGCGTGGTGCCAGCCTACCGAGACGCCGATGAGGGCGATGACGGAATCGAGACGAAGGCCGAAGTTTAGAGTCGGATGACATTTGACGGAATTGCCCAACGATCCCATCAAATGTCTGAATCCGCCTCTACTCATATGTTTAGAGGGCGATCGTTTTAAGGCGGCGCAGAATGCGCCAACTTAAAACGATCGCCCTCTAACAGGCTGCTGAAAAAGCTCTTGCGCTGAGACCTGCGTATCTGATTCTATGGTGTCTGTTGAAAGTTTTGTGGCGGTGGGTGGATGCGTGGCGTTGATCGGCGGCGTGATGGTCTTTTCAGCTATGTTCGGCCGGACAGCCGCATTCCCAAGGACCACCCGCTGCGTGTGATCCGCGAGGTGACGGATGAGGCTCTGGCCTCACTGAACGAGCTGTTTTCGACATTGTATGCCAAGGAAGGCCGCCCCTCGATTCCGCCGGAGCAGTTGCTCCGCGCGCTGCGGTTGCAGGCATTTTACAGCATCCGTTCGGAGCGTCAGTTGATGGAGCAGCTCAATTATAACCTGCTGTTCCGCTGGTTTGTCGGGCTCTCGGTGGATGATCCGGTCTGGGTGCCGACGGTATTTTCCAAGAACCGCGACCGGCTGCTGGCGGGTGACATCGCGGCTGAATTCATGGCTGCGGTTTTGCATCTGCCGCAGGTAAAAACCCTGTTGTCGAGTGAGCATTTCTCGGTTGACGGGACACTGATTTAAGCCTGGGCCAGCATGAAGAGCCTGCGCCGCAAGGATGGCACGGATGAGCCGCCCGGCCCCGGCCGCAATGGTGAGCGCAATTTTCGTGGCGAGACGCGCGGCAACGAAACGCACGCCTCAACGACGGACCCGGATGCACGGCTGGCGCGCAAATCCCAGGGGCAGGAGGCGAAGCTGGGCTTCACCGGTCATCTGTTGATGGAAAACTGG
>CAVUED010000005.1:0-66480 GCA_963740445.1 uncultured Alphaproteobacteria bacterium | reverse complement strand
ATGGACTTGGATCATTGATCGGGGCCTTGCCACTCAGGCGTACGAGCGATCATAATCTATGACAGTAGGTGGCCGGGGCGGGGGGCTGGCAGGTTTTAGGCGGAAAACCTCAAAATCTGCCATTTTCGAGCACTGCTACCGGCCAGATCCTTCCGTTCAGTGCGCCTCACATTAACATCCCGACCCGAAAACGAGCTGGCTCAGATCGATTGAAGCTGCCCTAATGGCCTTGCCCCCAAGGCCAGGATTTGGCGCAGCCGGTCTACCTGACCTTTTGCCATGATATCCGCCAGAGTATATCGTTCCAGCGTCGTGAAGAAATTCTCAACAGCATCTCTGAAGACACAGACCATCCCGCAAGCTGGCGCCAGAACGCAGTCGCCGCATCCAACGAGGTCAACCTTTCCTTCTGTGTGGCGTACCATTTGGCCGATATTGATCTGGCTCGCCGGCCGGGCCAGACGGAGGCCGCCACTGCGGCCCCGAAGGCTCTGCACGTAGCCGGATGCGGCTAGGTCGCTCGCCACTTTCATCAAATGGTTCTTCGATATACCGTGGGCTTCGGCGATCTCGCCAATCGAACAGAGCTGGTCCTCGTGCGCCGCCAGGAAGAGCATCATCCGGATCGAAAAGTCAGTGTAACGCGTCAACCGCACCGGCAACTCCATATATGTATATCAGTTGCATGTATTCACTCCGCGCTTTAAACAGGTATCTAGATTACATCCTTTAAAGTTCGAACACCATGCAAATTATCGAGGGTCTCGACGAACCCCGTCTGGCCAGGCTCGTCAACCATTTTTACGCCCAGGTGCGGGCCGATCCATTGCTCGGCCTGCTGTTCAACCAGGGGATCGCCGATTGGCCCGTGCATCTCGAGCGACTGACAGCCTTCTGGTCTTCGGTGATGTTCAAGGCGGGCCGGCACAAAGGCCAACCCTTGCCCGCCTATCTGCGCCATCAAACGGAAATCACGCCGGACATGTTCGAGCGCTGGCCAATGGTGTGCTGATGTACGCCAAACATATCAACCAGATGCAGGAGCTGGGTCCGCTGGCGGCGCAGATTGTGAACAAGCATGTGTCGCTGCAAGTGCTGCCGGAGCCTTACCCTGTCGTCGGCACATGCCTGCTGCGAGCAGTCCGTGAGGTGCTGGGGCCGGACACGGCCACCGACGCAGTTATCGACGCCTGGGCGGCAGCCAATAAGCAGCTCGCGGATGCGCTGATCGGCACGGAGAGCGAACTTGTCTGAAGAGGGACCGACGGTTGCCGAGGGCAAAATAGTTGATATGAGACGATCGTCTGTTGCTCCCTCATCAAATGGATGGGGTTCAGTAGCAATGGCATTGCTGACAGTTTGTTTTGATTAAGTTAGGGAAAACCGTCGAGATGCCAACACCTCCGCGCAGCATTGTGGAAACATTGTTCTACGACGTCGGTCTGGCATTGACGGTGATTACAATTGCCGCTGTGACCGTGGTCGGATTTGGAATTGTTTATCATTTATTCGATGTGCTAAAATGAATTTTTTACGACGCTTCCTGCCGCAACAGCTATCGACAAGCTACAATGAACGTTTGCGCGGCAGCATCGGCGCCTTTCTGGGCATTGGGCTTACTGGTCTCGTGAGCACGGCATGGCTGGGTTCGACCAAAGGCTTGCCATTGCTGGTCGCGCCGATGGGCGCGTCCACCGTGCTGTTATTTGGTGTGCCGACGAGTTCGCTTGCACAGCCCTGGTCGATCATTGGTGGCAATCTTATTGCGGCACTGATCGGGGTTACCGCAGCTCACTGGATTGCCTCTCCCCTGATCGCAGCTGCGGTGGCGGTCGGCTCCGCACTTGTGGTGATGTCATCGCTGCGTTGTGTCCACCCGCCAAGCGGCGCGGTCGCGCTCACCGCCGTGCTGGGCGGGCCTCATATCTTGGCGTTAGGCTATAGTTTCGCACTGGTGCCTGTCGGCCTCAATTCTTTACTGCTAACGTTGGTGGCGATTGCCTACAACAACGCCACTGGCAGATCCTATCCGCACCATGCACATGTTCCCGCCCATCCTAATCCGCCGATCACACAGCTCTCCCTGAATCCCGCCGACCTTGATGAGGTGCTGACCGACTATGGAGAAGCCGTCGACATCAGCCGCGATGATCTCGAGGCGCTGTTCAAGGAACTCCTGTGGCGCACGCAACGTCAGGCCAGGACACACGCCATGGAACAATCACCAAGCACGACGCTGGCGCCTGTTGTGCGATAACTTAGAGGTGGCCGGCCAAATTCGAACACCGCGATAAGTGGAATTTCTGCCTGACCTCGGCGATGATGCCGTGGAACAGGAGAGAAGGTGACGAAACGTACGCGCCGTAACCATACTTCTGGCTTCAAGGCCAAAGTGGCGGCGGCTGCCCTGAAGGGTGAGAAGACGCTGGCCGAATTGGCGCAGCTTTATGATGTTCGCCCGAACTGGTCCAACCCCCCTAGACCCGTCGGACTTAAGGTGTCCCTGGTTCATTCCTGGCCGTGTCCCCGTTGAGCAACTTCCGCCCGATTGACCGCGACACTGATTTTCTGCTGCCGCCTTCTGTGGACGAGCGGCTGCCCACGGATCAGATCAATCTGACGGACGAGGACTCCCGGATCATGCCGGTGGCCGGCGGTGGTTTCGAGCAGTGCTACGCCGTGCGAAGGCACGCATGCGCGTGATGCCCAGGCGGTGGCGGCGGACAGCCTGTTGGCTGTGGCGGTGGACGTGGTGCAGGCGTCCAACGACAAACAGCAGATTGAACCGATGCTGGAGCAAATCGACGCCCTGTCTGCCGCCTTGGGTGAAGTGCAAACATTGTTGGCGGATACTGGCTATTTCAGCGCGGCGAACGTTTCGCGGGAGGCGCCGATGCCATCGCAAAACTCAACGCCGGTGCAAGCCATGACACACCGGCTGAGCAGGCCGGAGGGACGGAAACTTTATGCATTGGGCAAGCAGATTCCAGAGCCTGTGTTTGGCATCATCAAATCTGTCATGGGCTTCCGGCAATTCATGCACCGCGGGATCGACCAGGTTCGGGGCGAGAGGAACCTTGTAACCATGGCTTGGAACATAAGCGGATGTTCGTCCTGGAGGCGGCGCGCTGAAGCCAGCGCACCATTCGATACCGCTGATGGCCGGGGTGGGTCAATCGGAGCTGCCATTCTCGTCAGCCACTGGATCGAAACCGGCGGACAAGGTGAGAGCATCCTCCAGAAGCGCGATTTTAGCCCGCGTAAACAAAATCACCCGCAAGCTCACTCCGACGGCCTGCTAGAGGGCGCTTCACGTTTTAAGGCGGCGCGGAATGAGCCATCTTAAAACGATCGCACTCTAATGTAAGCTCGTCCGGGACCAAGAAACAGACCTTATCAGCCGACCAGAGACATGCGGTTCAGGTTAATAATCATGAGACACTTGGGGTGAAGCTCGCCGAGGTCATCTTGATATATACATAAAATAGATCATTATAAACAAAACAATCATCTTTACAAATTGATTGTCAAAGTCCATTTAGGGGTTCCGAGCCAGAAAACGAAGGGGACCTATATGCTTCATCTTCCCAAGCCTTTTGCCCATCACGAGCACCCAAGGGAGCTCATCCGGCAGTTCACGCCCAACTGGTTCACCGTGACCATGGGCACTGGCGTTGTGGCGTTGGCGTTGAACCAGTTCCCCGTGCCGATTTCCGGGTTGCATGAAATTGCCGCCGCTTTCTGGCGGGTGAACATCGTGATGTTTGCGCTTTGCACGGTGTTGTACACTGCACGCTGGGTATTCTTTCCAAAAGATGCCGCGAAAATATTTTCCCATCCAGTGATGCCGATGTTTCTGGGCGCCATTCCCATGGGGTTGGCGACGATCATCAACGGTTTCCTCACCTTCGGCCTGGCGCGCTACGGGCACGCTGCCCTCTCCATTGCCCAGACCTTATGGTGGATTGATGCCGCCATGGCGCTGGCGATTGGCTTGCTGGTGCCGTATCTGATGTTCACCCGGCAGGAGCACAGCATGGAGTCAATGACCGCCGTGTGGCTGTTGCCGATCGTCGCCTCCGAAGTGGCAGCTGCCAGCGGCGGATTACTGGCACCGCATCTGGCGAACCCGGTGGCCGCGGCGCATCTGATTTTTCTCTGCTACGTTTTGTGGGGGCTATCCGTGCCCTTGGCATTCGGCGTTCTGGTGATCCTGTTTCTACGTCTGGTGCTGCACAAATTGCCTAAGCGCGACATGGCTGTTTCAAGCTGGCTGGCGCTTGGACCGTTGGGAACCGGCGCATTGGGGCTACTGATTCTGGGGCATGACGCCCCGGCAATTTTAGCTTCCGTCGGGATGCCAGGGCTCGGCGTTGTCGCGCAAGGGCTTGGCCTGATCGGTGGTTTGGTAATCTGGGCTTATGGTGCCTGGTGGCTGGTGATAGCCGCGGCGATCACGCTGACATACCTTAAGGAAGGTTTGCCGTTTAATATGGGCTGGTGGGGGTTTACCTTTCCGCTTGGCGTTTTCACGCTCTCGACATTGGCGCTGGGAACCCAGACAGGCATTGGCGTCTTCAGTGGACTTGGCGCGGTTCTTACCCTTGCTTTGGTTGGGTTCTGGCTGATCGTTGCGATCCGAACGATCATTGGCGGCTATCGCGGGTATTTGTTTGCATCCCCCTGCATCGCGGCGAAACCCACGCTGTCAATTGAGACAGGCATGCTCATAGACCAGAGCTGGCCGATCGAAAATCCGATTAAATGATGGTCGCGAATCAGACGCTATCATTAAGTCAGGGTGCGATCCATCTGCGATTGCACCCTAAAGTCCGGTTGGGAAGCTGCGCCAAAGCATATACGCGGCGACAACGAAAATGAGCGTGGCGAAGACGGTTGTGAGCTGGCCTCTCTTTGCGGCAAGATTTCCGGCAATTCGCGTTCCGACAAGGCTGCCCGCGGCGCCGCCGGCGATGAACACAAACGCCAGATACCAATCGACCAGGCCTGACAAGGAGTAGTTGAAGGCCGTTGTAAGACCGAATGCCGTGACCGCGATGAGCGATGTGCCGACCGCTTCCAAAATCGGCATGCCGATCGCGCCGATCAGGCCTGGCACGATCAAGAACCCGCCACCAATGCCAAAAAAGCCCGAGAACATACCCGTGATGAAGCCGAACCCGAGAATCTTCGGCGCCTTTTCCCGATCGCATTTAGCGCCGGGAATGCCGGCATTGCCGCGCCCACGGAGCATGAACACGCCGACGAGCACCATAAGGAGGGCGAAGAGAAACAGCAGTTTCTGGCCATTGAAAGCCTTGCCGGCGGTTGATCCAACCAGCGCACCGACAATGCCGGCAGCCGCATACATGCCTCCGCAACGCCACTTAACATTTCCGGCTTTGGCATGGTTTAACAAGCCCATCGCCGCGTTCGCGGCAACGGCAAAAGCGCTGGTGCCGATTGCAACATGCGGATTTTTGACGCCCACAAGATACACCATTAACGGCACCGCCAGGATCGACCCGCCACCACCGACCAAGCCAAGGGTAAAACCAACAAGCACCCCCGAAAAGGCACCTAAAAAATACTGCAGAATATGCAAATTAAATCACCTTCAAAAAATTAATTGGGGGCGGTGGAAGCGGGGGAACGATTGTTACAGCAGGTTGAGTGGCAGTTTAAGGTACCGTGTGCCATTGGCATCCGGCGGTGGCAGGTGCCCAGCCCGTATATTCACCTGTACCGAAGGCAAAATCAGTTTCGGCATTCCCAGCGTCGCGTCGCGTGCCGTGCGCATGGCAACAAAGGCGTCTTCGGTGATGCCGTCATGTACATGGACATTCTCTCTCCGCTCGGCCTCGACTGTGGTTTCCCAAACATAATCGCCCCGTCCAGGTGCCTTATAGTCATGGCAAAGGAACAACCGTGTTGAATCCGGAAGCGATAACAAGCGGCGGATCGATCTATAGAGCTGCCTTGCATCCCCGCCCGGAAAATCCGCCCGCGCCGTGCCGTAATCGGGCATGAACAAGGTATCGCCGGTGAACACCATATCGCCGATGACATAGGCCATGTCCGCCGGTGTGTGGCCCGGTACGTGCAGTGCGATGGCAGGAATGTTGCCCACTGAAAATCCGTCGCCATCGTTAAAGAGCCGGTCGAATTCCGTACCGTCACGCGCGAACTCGGTGCCGATATTGAAGATTTTTCCAAACACATTTTGAACGGTGATAATCTCGTGGCCTATGGCAAGCAGACCGCCGCATTTTTCCTGAATATAAGGGGCGGCCGACAGATGGTCGGCATGAGCATGCGTTTCCAGCAACCATTCAAGCACGATGCCTGTTTGGTGGATGTAGGCGATGACGGCATCGGCCGAATGAGTCGAGGTGCGTCCCGCGGCGGCATCAAAATCCAGCACGCTGTCGATCACGGCGCCCTTCATTGTTGCGGGGTCGTGGATCACATACGTTGCCGTATTGGTCGGCTCATCAAAAAAGCTTTTCACGGACAACCCAGCATTTTGACTGGATTGTGCCGCGCGAATCTGTTGCTGGGCCGCGGCTAAATTAGAGTCTGACATCGGAAAACCTGCAATCATGTTAGATTAATACAAAAGAGAACTTCTATCCGGTGGCCGCGCGCGTCGCAACCAGGTCGATGAGCGCTGACATGCCAACATGGCCGCTCCCTTCTTCGATCACATCGTCATAGGATCGTAGAACCTCGATTGACAAACCCGCGAAGGCCTTCCGCAACATTGGCTCGGTATATAGCTGGCTTGCGACAGGCGGACCGCCGGTGCCATAGGCGAGTTGCTCCGTGCGGTAGCCTTCCATCAGCAACAGCCCGCCGGGCTTTAAGGCAAGCTGCAAATTGGCGAAAAATGCCGGCCGCTCCTCAGCCGTGATGAACTGCACGAAAATTGCGACAACGACGTCATATTCCGCTTCCGGCCAATCCCACGAGGTCACATCCGCCTGTTCCCAGGTCAGGTTGACGCCCCGCTGCGCCGCCAGACGCTTTGATTTGCCGATAGCGGCGGCTGATACCTCAATGGCGTGAACATTGGCCCCCGTTTCGGCAAGGAAGACGCCGTTGCGCCCCTCTCCATCGGCGACGGCCAGCACGCGAGCACCAGGAGCAATGCGGTGCCGCCTGCGAGGCAAGAAACGCATTTGGCTTGACGCCGAAAACATATTCCCCGGTCGCGGCATAGCGCGCTTCCCAGCTAGCTTCGCGTGAGGGGATATTCATGGCTGATTCTCGCGAAACGGCGCAGCGCTATTTGAGCGCACAGCCGGGTTTCAGACCAAGCTTCCTGAAAATCATGGCTGCCGGGCAAAACCCCGTGAAGCCCATCTGAAACAGGTTCAACCCAACGAACGCAGTGAGCAAAAAGAACCATTGTGATACATACAAGCCAAGTGCCAGGCTGACTAACACCATGGCGCCGGCGAACGAGAATACTGCATTGTCGAGATTCATTGTTTTATCCTTTTAAGTTGTTGCGTGCTGGCGCACCCACTGCACAATCTGCGCCGTTGCCATGGCTCCGGCATTCTGGGCAAGTAGTTTGCCGCCTGTGAACAGGAGCAAAGTTGGAATCGACCGCACGGCATAGCCCGTCATCGTCTTCGGCGCGGTGTCTGCGTTTAATTTCAGCAATCTGACTTTTGGTTCCAACTGCGCCGCCGCCTGTTCATAATGCGGCGCCATCGAGACGCAGGGGCCGCACCAGGGCGCCCAGATATCCACCAGCACCGGAATGCCGTCGTTGCGGAGGTGGCGCTCCAGGCCAGCTTCGTCCACCTCGACGGGATGCGCGGTAAAGATCGGCTTGTGGCAGACGCCGCAGCGCGGCGCCTGCGCCAGCCTTTCAGACGGCACACGATTGATTGCGGAACAAGCCGGGCAAACGAGGTTGGTGTAGATCATGGATTTATTTCTGCGGCGATTTTACCGAGTCCGGTTCTGAAGTTTGGCGAGATTTAATTTCTTCAACAAATAGCGTTCAAAAAATGGTTCGCTGACACCTGCCTTGATCTTGCGCAGGAAATATTTCTCGAACCCGACTTTGGCCAGATGCACCCATTTGCCCTGCCCGGACCAGTTCACGTTACGCGGCGGAATTTGCGGCTGCGCCACGAAGGCGACACCGCCATCGCCAAAATCAGCCAGGCAGATCGCATTCCAGGTCGGTTTTGTATCCGGCTGCTGGCCGCGTAGCAGCGCGCCGATATTTTGCGCTGTCGCGGTAACCATGGATTCGATCATGAAGCCGGTTTTGGGCACACCCACGGGCACCGGAGTTTTGCCCGTCGGCGGAATGGCAACGCAGACACCAACGGAAAACACATTCGCGAAAGCCGGATTGCGCTGGTAAGCGTCCGCCAGAACAAAGCCGCGGGGATTGACCAGGCCTGCAATGCCGGACACCGCCGGCACACCGCGGAACGGCGGCATCATCATGCTGTAAGAAAAATCGAGCGTATGGGTAGCCTTCAGGCTGGCATCCTCAGCCAGTTCCTCAACCACCATCTGCCCGGCGGTGATGTCTTTCACGCGCGCATTTGTTACCCATTTGATATGCCGGTTGCGGAATTCACTCTCCATCAGGCCTTTGGTGTCGCCCACCCCATCCAGGCCGAGATGCCCGATATAGGGTTCCGGCGTGACAAAGGTCATCGGCACCTTGTCGCGGAGTTTGCGCTTGCGCAGTTCGGTATCCAGAATGAGGGCAAATTCGTAGGCCGGGCCAAAGCAGGAAACGCCCTGCGCCGCGCCGACCACGATGGGGCCGGGATTTTTGCAGAATTCCTCGAACGCGGCGAAGGCCTGCTCGGCATGGCCGGTTTCGCAGATCGACTGGGTATGCGCCTTGGGGCCAAGGCCGGGAATTTCGTCGAAGGCCAGCTCCGGGCCGGTGGCGATGACCAGATAATCGTACGCGACACTCTCGCCATCGGTCAGTTCGACGAGATTTTTCTCAGGGACCACGCGCGCAGCGCCCTGGGTTATGAAACGAATATTTTTCCGCGCCATGACATTTGTCAGATCGACCTCGATGTCCTTGCGCTGCCGCCAGCCGATCGCCACCCAGGGGTTCGAGGGGTAGAATTGATAAGACGGCCCGTTGCCGATGACCGTGAGCCGGTCCTCCGGCCGCAACTGATCGGACATTTCATAAGCCATCAGGGTGCCGCCTAAGCCGGCACCCAAAACAATAATCTCAGCCATGGACCAACTCCCGGTTATGATTTTGCCCTTGCACGTATATTCGTTTATTCGTATATACGCAACTATGAAAATAGATGCGTCTTTGATGTATAACTCGGCCGGGGAGGCCAGCGAGGTACTAAAATCCCTGGCAAATCCGCATCGGCTCATGATCTTGTGCCAGTTGATCGACGGCGAACGTTCCGTGGGCGATCTCGCGGCATTTCTGGATTTGCGCAGTTCCACCGTCTCCCAGCATCTGGCGTTGTTGCGCCGCGATGCGCTCGTGGCCGCCAGGCGCGACGGGCAGACGATCTGGTATGGCATCGCCAGTCAGCCGGCGCAGAAAATCCTGAAAACTTTGTTCCAGCTTTACTGTGTCCCGCCTGCCGATGGCTTAGAAACGGCTGCTAACGCCTGCATCAGCGACGCTCTCCCCTCTGCCTAACCCCACTGTAAAATTAAAATTAAAATTGAAAGGCTAAGACATGTTCTTCGGCTCGAAAAAGTCAGAATTAAGGGATTTCACGCCGGCTGAGCTGCACGCCCTCCTGGTCAAGCATGAAGTGACATTGGTGGATGTCCGCGAACCGGGTGAATTCGCCGCCGCGCGCATTCATGGCGCGGTGCTTTTTCCGCTCTCCAGCTTCGACCCGGCAGCACTGCCGCACGATCCGGCCCGTCCTATCGTTCTGCAATGCGGCTCCGGCAGGCGCTCGCGCACCGCGGCGGACATCTGCCGCAAAGCTGGTGTCGAGGTAGCGGGGCATTTGGCCGGCGGCATCGGCGCCTGGGCACAGGCTGGCCTGCCGGTCACAAGTGTCGACCCCGCCTCCGGCAAGGTCATCGATCGCCCCTGATATCAATCGTCATTGAAAATGACGCGTGATATCAAATCTTTATTTGGCGCGCGGCAGCTCTGCCTGCCCCGCGCGAAGTAATCAAAGGCCTGAGATGATGGGTCGTCACCTCAGGCCTTTGGCGTAATCTGCCGTTTTTGGAGCTTACCCATGCGTATTTCCCGATTTGCTGCGGCCCTTGGCCTAAGCGCCTGGGCTGCGATGGCCCAGGCGCAGCCTGCCTTGCCAAGCTTCACCGTCTCCGCCGAGCAGATCGCCGACCAGAAGGCTGTTTTCGCCACCGTGGAAAGCACGCATGTCGTGCCTGCCCGTGCCCGCATTGGTGGAACGGTCACGATGCTCTCGGTGCAGGAAGGCACCCGCGTCACTGCCGGCCAGACAATCGCGATCGTCACCGACCCGACTTTGGCGCAGCAACTGCAGGCGCTGGATGCGGAAATCACCGGGTTGAGAGCGCAATTAAGCCAATCGAATATCGATTTGGCCCGCGCTCAGTCGCTCCTTCGTAGCGGGGCGGTTTCCCGTTCTGTCTTCGATCAGGCGCAGACCAGCGTCAACGTCGCTAACAGCAGTCTGAGCGCAAAGATCGCCGCGCGGGAGTCCCTGGCGCAGCATATCAACGAAGGCGCGGTGTTGGCCCCGGTCTCCGGGCGGGTGCTGCACACGCCCGTAACGCAAGGCACGGTGGTGCTGACCGGCGATACAATCGCCACCATCGCCGAGCAGGACTACATTTTACGGCTTGATGTGCCCGAATATCATGCCCGTTTTCTTCATCTGGGAGACCCGGTGCGTCTGGATCCCGGCGGCAGCCCGTCGGCCGCCGAGACATTTGGCAAAATCTCGCTGATTTACCCGCAAGTGCAAAACGGAAGGGTGGAGGCTGACGCCACCGCGCCCGATCTCGGCACGTATTTCGTCGGCCAGCGCATCCAGGTCTGGATCTTCGCCGGTTTCCGCCCCGGCATGGTCATCCCATCCAGCTATATCGAAACCCGGTTCGGCCTCGATTATGTGAACCTCCGCACGGCCGATGGCAAAGCGATCGCGGTGCCGGTGCAGCGCGGCGCGCCGCAGCCAACCCCCGCGATGCCCAATGGCATAGAAATTCTCTCCGGCCTGCATCCGGGCGACGTACTGCTCCCGCCTGCTGCACCCGCGCCATGAATCTCGGTATTTCCGGCGCGCTGACAAAGCGCTTCATACGCTCTCCACTCACCCCGCTCTTCCTCATCGCCGCCCTCATGGCCGGGATGATCGCGCTGGTAACCATTCCGCGCGAGGAAGATCCACAAATCCATGTGCCCATGGTGGATGTGGTGGTGAATGCGGACGGGCTGAAGGCGAACGACGCGGTCGAGCTCATCACCAAGCCGCTGGAAATCATTTTGCGGGCGGTTCCAGGCGTCGAGCATATCTACAGCACCACAGTGGATAATCAGGTGATCGTCACCGCCCGCTTCGTGGTCGGCACCAACGAAGATAATGCCGTATTGCTGGTAAACGACAAAATCCGGAACAATCTGAACCGCATCCCGATTGGCATTCCCGAGCCGCTGATCGTAGGGCATGGGATCGACGATGTCGCCATCGTCACGCTCACACTCACGCCCAAGCCCGATGCCGCGCAACGCTGGGATGCCGCCGGGCTCAGCCAGCTTGCCACCAAACTGCAAGGCGAATTGATCAAAGTTCCCAATGTCGGTCTGACCTATGTCGCCGGGGAGGACCCCGAGCAGATACGCGTCGAGCCCGACCCGGAAAAACTGATGCTCTACGGCGTGACCTTGCAGCAACTGGTGGCGCGTCTGCAGGCGGCCAACCACACCTTCAGCGCCGGCATGGTGCGCGATGATGGCGTCATGGAGGGAGTCGATGTCGGGCAAAGCCTGCAAGGCGTGCCCGATATCAGCATGCTGCTGGTGACAACGCGCGATAACCATCCGGTTTATGTGCGCAATGTGGCACATGTTGTGTTTGGCCCGGCGCCGGTGGAACATCGCGTCTGGGCCTTCAGCCGCTATGGCGGAAAATGGGACCAATCTCCGGCGGTCACGCTTGCCATCGCCAAGCTCCCGGGCTCCAACGCCGTCACGGTGGCAAATGCCGTGCTGGCGCAGATTAAAACCCTGCAGGGCCAGCTCATTCCCAGCGACATTCAGGTGCAGGTGACGCGCAATTACGGCCATACGGCAACGGAAAAAGCCAATGAGCTGCTGTTCCACCTGAGCCTCGCGACCGTCTCGATCGTGCTTCTGGTCGGCTTTACCTTGGGCTGGCGCGAAGCCGCGGTAACGGCCGCGGTGATCCCGACGACGGTTCTGCTCGCCATTTTCGCTGCCGAAATGATGGGCTACACGATCAACCGTGTCAGCCTGTTTGCACTGATTTTCTCCATCGGCATTCTGGTCGACGATGCGATCGTCGTCGTGGAAAACATCACCCGCCATTGGGCGATGCATGACGGGCGCTCACGCCTCGATGCCGCCATCGGCGCCGTGGCCGAGGTGGGCAACCCCACCATCTTCGCCACCCTGACCGTGGTGATGGCCTTGCTGCCGATGCTCTTCGTCAGCGGCCTCATGGGCCCCTATATGGCGCCGATTCCAGCGGTTGCCTCGGCGGCGATGATCATTTCGTTTTTTGTTGCGATGACCATCGTCCCCTGGCTGATGCTGAAACTGGCAAAACCGGGCGCTGCCATGCCGGAGCATCACGCCGAGAGCCTGCTGACCCGGCTCTATCTCTACATCACGACACCGCTTTTGCGCACCCGCAGGCGCGCGCTGGGCTTTCTTCTGCT
This sequence comes from uncultured Alphaproteobacteria bacterium, assembly GCA_963740445.1. GTDB lineage: Bacteria > Pseudomonadota > Alphaproteobacteria > Acetobacterales > Acetobacteraceae > Acidocella. The sequence goes on along the minus strand of CAVUED010000005.1, from coordinate 53,595 downwards.
GGTGGGTGCCGCGACCATCATTGCCTGCTCACTGTTTTATTTCGAGATGGTGAAGGTGAAGCTGCTGCCCTTCGACAATAAGTCGGAGCTGGATGTCGTGTTGAACTTGCCGCCGGGAGCTGCGCTGGAGAACACCGAACAAACCTTGTTTGCCGCCGCGCGCATCGCCGGGGCCATGCCGGAGGTCACCTCCATGCAGGCTTATGCGGGCACCGCGGCGCCATATGATTTCAACGGCCTCGTGCGGCATTATTACGACCGGCAAACACCGGAACTGGGCGAATTGCATATCGTGCTGGCGCCTAAAAACAAACGCAGCAGGGAAAGCCATGCGATTGCGGTCGATCTTCGCCACCGGCTCGACGCTGGCCTGTCCCTGCCACCGGGGGGCGTGGTGAAGGTCGTGGAAGTCCCTCCCGGCCCGCCGGTCTTTGCCACACTCCTGGCCGAGATTTACGGGCCGAGCGAGGCCGTGCGTCTGGCTGAAGCCGAGCGCGTGAAAAAGATTTTTAAATCCATCCCCTTCATCGTCGATGTGGATGACAGCTACAGCCGTCCGCCACCACGCCTGCAAATCACGGTGAATCAGGATCAGCTTGAATTTTTCGGCGTGCAGCAGAGCGACGTGAACGATACGATCAACGATCTCTTCAAGGGCGTGGGCATCGGCTATTCTTATCGCGGTGCCGACCGGCTGCCGCTGAAAATTGTTGTCGGCCTGCCGAAATCGGGCCTGACCTGGAACCAAGCCATCGCCGCAACGCCAATCCCCGAAAACACGCTGCCCGGCGGGCGCGGCGTGGTGGAGCTTGGCCAGGTGGTGAGCGTGAAGCACGTGACCGGCTCGCGCACGATCTTCCGCCGCGATGGCCATTACGCTGATATGGTGACCGGCGAACTCGCCGGGCAGTTTGAGGCGCCGATCTACGGCATGTTTGCGGTCGACAAAGCCATCGAAAAAGCCACCTGGAGCGGCGCATTGCCAAAGCCCGAGATACGCTTCTTCAGCCAGCCGACAAATGAGGCAAAACCCTCTTTGCTCTGGGATGGTGAATGGCAGATCACCTATGTCACCTTCCGCGATATGGGCATCGCCTTCGGCGTGGCGATCCTTGGCATCTATGTTCTCGTCGTAGGTCAGTTCGGCAGCTTCAAACTGCCGCTGGTGGTGCTAACGCCCATCCCCCTCACCTTGATCGGCATCATGCTGGGGCATTGGCTGCTGGGAGCGGATTTCACCGCCACCTCGATGATCGGTTTCATCGCGCTGGCGGGGATCATCGTGCGCAACTCGATTCTGCTGGTCGATTTCATCCGTCAGCGGCAGGCACCTGGCAGGCCATTACGCGATGTGCTGCTGGAGGCAGGCGCCATCCGCGCCAAGCCGATTTTGTTAACCGCGATCGCCGCGATGATCAGCGCCGCCACCATTTTGTCAGATCCGATTTTTCAGGGGCTGGCGGTTTCATTGCTGTTCGGGTTGGTGTCGTCAACGCTGCTCACATTGCTGGTTATCCCGGCAATTTACGTGGTGTTGCGCGATGACAAGCAACCAGCCAGCGGCCAGCTACTCGTTGGATGAGCAAAATAGCGGGACGCCGTTGTAGAAGATGATTCTGCTTTTGTGCCGTTATTATCTACATGTTTTAGATTTTCCATCGGCGCAAAAATAGGCGGATGCCAACGTTGATGTAGATCAATGAGACCTGCGTGCCGTTAAGTCTAAGCAGTGGCTAGAGCGCGATCCGTTCATATCAAATCACCTAATGATTTGATATGAACGGTGGATCGCCCTCTAAACATATGAGTAGAGCCGGATTCACACTTTTGATCGCAATCACCTTGTGATTCGATCAAAAGTGATCCGGCTCTAGGTGAACGATGGAGACAAATCATGATTCAAGACTGGCAAGACCTTATCAACAATATGAATGTCGGCGTAAAAACGTTCCGCCAGGGCGCGCCGGATGTCATGAAGAGTTTTGGCGACATGGCGAAAGCTGCCCATGGCGGTGGCGCGCTGGAGGGCAAAACCAAGGAACTCATCGCACTGGCGCTGGGGGTAAGCACACGCTGCGTGCCCTGCATCGCTTACCATGCTGAGGGGGCAGCCAAACTGGGTGCCAGCCGGGAGGAAGTGCTGGAGGCAATGGCGATGGCGATCTATATGGGCGCAGGTCCCTCCGTGATGTATGCCGCGCAGGCGCTGGAGGCTTTTGATCAGCTCGCTAAGCCAAAAGTCGATTAAACATCCGGTTCTAAAACATTGATGAGAGACGGATTCGCACTTTTGATCGCAATCACCGTGTGATTCGATCAAAAGTAATCCGGCTCTAGGCTGCGGTGGCGCGGCGTTTGGTGGAGGCCAAAGGCGGGGTATCATCCGCTGTGGGGGTAAGGGCTTCGAGCAAAGCGAGGCGGAGCTGGTTGAGTTTACGCTCGTTTTCCACCTTCATGCCGAAGACGTCTTTTACATAGAACACGTCCACCGCGCGCACGCCGTAGGTGGTGACGTGGGCGGAGGCGATTTGCAGGCCCTCATCGGAGATCGCCGAGGTCACGTCATGCAATAATCCGGGGCGGTCGCGGCCGTTTACTTCGATGACCGTATGCCGGTTTGAGGCGCGGTTATCGACCACCACGCGGGGCGGCACATGGATGGCGCGCATTCGGCCGGGGAGTAGGCTGCGGGTGGCCTTGCGGATTTCGGTGGCGAGTTTGAGCCGGCCGGAGAGCGCCTGCTCGACCAGAGCCGCTAGCCGCGCCAGGCGGTGCGGTGCGTCGTAGGGGCCGCCGTTGGCGTCCTGGATCCAGAACGTATCCAGCGCCATGCCGTCTGTTAAGGTATGGATGCGCGCGTCGACGATCGAGGCGCCTGCGATGGCGAGCGCGCCGGCGATGCGGCTGAACAGCCCGGCATGGTCCGCGGTGTAGACCACGACTTCGGTCACGGCGCGGGCGGGCAGGGGCTCGGTATGCACTGTAAGAGGCGCGGCGCGCAATTTCGCGTCGCGGATCATGCGCGCATGGCGCTCGATGCTCTCGGGGTCGAAGCCCAGCCAATAGCTGGGATAGCCAAGGGAGAGGAAATCCTCGCGCGCCTCGGCTGGCCAGTCCGCCAGGAGGCCGGCGACGACTTCCTTCACGCGGCTGATTCGCGCATCGCGCTCGGTGGTGGAGAGCCCGCCTTCCAGAACTTCCGCCACGCGGGTGTAGAGTTCGCGCAGCAGGGTCGCCTTCCATCCGTTCCACACTTTGGGAGAAACCGCACGGATATCCGCGACGGTGAGGACGAACAGCAGCCGCAGGCGCTCAGGGCTCTGGATGGTATCGGCAAGGTCCAGAATGGTTTTCGGGTCGTCGATATCGCGGGAGAACGCGGTCTGGCTGAGCATCAGATGGTGCAGGACGAGCCAGGAGACCATTTCGGTCTCCTCGGCGGTGAGACCCAAAGCCGGGCCCACGGTGAGCGCGATTTCAGCGCCCAGTTCGGAGTGGTCACCGCCACGGCCTTTGGCGATGTCATGCAGCAGCAAGGCGACATAGAGCGCCCGGCGCGATTGCACCTGTTCGATCAAACCGCTCGCCACCGGGGCTATTTCCCTGAGCTTGCCGGCCTCGATACTGTTGAGCACCTTGATGGCCTGCACCGTGTGCACGTCGACGGTGTAGACATGATAGGTGTCGAACTGCATCTGCCCGACGATGCGGCGCCAGTCCGGTAGATAACGCCCAAGCACCCCGCTCTCGTTCAGCAATGTAAGCCAGCGCGCGGAATCACAACTGGGCTCGCTCCCCTGGGCATCGTCACCGCCACAGAGCAGGTTGAGGAACAGGGCAGCGGCTTTTTTGTCGCCGCGCAATTCGGCGCCCAGCGGGGCGGAGCGGATGAGCATACGCAAGGCCAGCGGGTGCAGTTCCAGTCCGCGGTCACGCGCGGTAAGCAATATGCGGAAGATGCTGGTCGGGTCGGTCTCCGGGTCATGGCTGGGCGCAAAAAGGATCTTGCCGTCGGCGAGGACAAAGCCTGCTTCGACCAGGGCCGCATCGGTCTCGGCGGCGAGCGCCGGAGGACCGAGGGCTGCCCGCACCAAAGCGGGTTCGAGCACACCGGTGACGCGCGCAACCTCGCGCACGACCAGGAAGTAATGCCGCATGAAGCGCTCCACGCCATCCTGCCGCCCATGTCGCGTATAGCCCATGCGCGCGCCGACGACGGGCTGGAAGTCAAAGGTCAGACGCTCTTCCGCGCGGCCGGCCACGTAATGCAGATGGAAGCGCACGGTCCAGAGATATTCCCAGGCGCGTTTGCAGGCGCGCGCCTCGGTCTCGGTGAGGATGCCGCCGCCGGGGGCGTCTTTGCCGACAAGTTCAGACATCGCAAAGGTGTTGAAGACGTAGCGCGAAAGCCAGTAGAGCGTTTGCAGATCACGCAGGCCGCCTCTGCCCTCTTTCACGTTGGGCTCGACCATGAACGGGGTTTCGCCGAAGCGGCGGTGCCGGGCAGCGCGCTCTGCCTGCTTGGCGGCGATGTACTCGCCTGGGCCGTCGCCGGCGCAATCCGCCCGGAAGGCTTTCTGGAAATCCGCGAACAGGGAACGGTCTCCGGTGAGACACCGGGCGTCGAGCATCGAGGTACGGATGGTGACATCCGCCTTTGCCTCGTGCAGGCAGTCCGGGATCGAGCGGGTCGCGTGGCCGACTTTGAGGCCAAGGTCCCAAAGGAAGTAAAGAATAAATTCGACCGCGCGCTCAGTGCGCTCGCTCGCCTGGCCACTGGTGAGAAACAGCAGATCGATATCCGAGAACGGGGCCAAAGTGGCGCGGCCATAGCCGCCGGTGGCCGCCATCGCCAGGCGGTTTTCTTCGTCCAGCGGCAACACTGCCAGCGTATAGACGAAGAGTGATGTCACCAGCTCGTCCATCAACCCGGCATGCAGCCGTGCCGCCCCCAGGCCGTTGATCTCGTCACGCTCGAAACGCTGCTGCACATAGGTCTGGATGCGGCCGAGCTGCCGGCGAAATGAGGCCAAGGCCACATCGCGGGACGGTGGATTGCCATGCCGCACCAAGTCGGCGAGAGCGGCGGCAATTTCAGGTTGTTTCGGAGTCGTCGGCATGTCGTACAAGCTAGATCAATCTGGCTGGGGTGAAAACGAAAACTCTATCACATATAACGCGGAATCACTCACAATTTAGTCATTCGGGCGGCCCGGATACCAGAGATGCATTCAGGCGGCTGCGTAGCGCGTAGAGCGCATCAAGCGCCTCGCGCGGGCTCATGCGGTCCGGGTCCAGCGCCTCGAGTTCAGCCAGAATTTCCTTTTTTTCATCCGGGGCCTCAGCGGGTACGTTGGCGAATAATGGCAGCGGCAAAATTGCCGGGGCGTTACGTTCCGCCGTTTTCAACAGAGTTTCCGCGCGTTTGGCGACATTTTCGGGCACGCCGGCCAGGCGCGCGACATGCACGCCCCAGCTCCTCTGCGCCGCACCCCTTACCACCTCGTGCATGAATATGACCTCGCCACGGAATTCCTTCACCCGCATCGTGTACGGGGTCAGCCTTGGCAACGCCTCGGCCAGAGCGAACAGTTCATGAAAATGTGTGGCAAATATGGCGCGGCAGCGATTGCCGTTATGCAATGTCTCCAGCACCGCCTGGGCGATGGCCAGGCCGTCGCGTGTGCCGGTGCCGCGGCCGATCTCATCGACGATGACAAAGCTCTTCGGGCCAGCCTGGTGCAGAATGGCCGCGGTCTCGATCATCTCAACCATAAAAGTGGAGCGCCCGCTGGCCAGGTCATCCGCAGCACCCACGCGGGAGAACAGCCTGTCGACGAGGCCAAGCCGCATCGCCTCGGCTGGCACCGGCAGCCCGGCCTGCGCGAGAATCACCAGCAAGGCGTTCTGCCTCAGGTAAGTGGATTTGCCGGCCATGTTCGGGCCGGTGAGCAGCATCAGCCGTTGCGGGCCTGAAAGGTCGCAATGGTTGGGAATAAACCCGGTGCCGGGCGGCAAGGCGGCCTCGACCACCGGATGCCGGCCAGATTTGATCTCGAAATCTTCCGCGCCCGTCAGCTCGGGGCACGCCCAGCGATGGGTCGCGGAGAGGCTGGCGGCCGATTGCGCCACATCCAGCAAAGCGAGCGCTTCGGCGCAGGCGGCGAGCGGTTCGGCTTGCGCGAGGATCTGCCTGACCAACCAGTTGAACACGATTTTTTCGCGCGCGCTGGCACGGGCGGCGGCCTCGGCGATGCGCTGGTCGAGCGTGGAGAGTTCGGGATGCGTGAACCGCGCGCCATTGGCCATGCCCTGGCGCAGGATCAGTTCCGGATTTTCGCGCAATTTCTCGACCGCGACGGCAGGGACTTCGATCACATATCCCAGTTGCGCGTGGTGCTTGATTTTGAGGCTGGCGACGCCGTAGCGTTGCGCGAGCTCCATCTGGAAGGCGGCGATCACTTGGCGCGTGTCATCTCGCAGGGCCCGCTCGGCATCGAGTTCCGCATCGAAACCCGGCGCGATCGCGCCGCCATCCTCCAGTTTGAACGGTGCGGGGTCCGCCAGTGCGACGTTGAGTGTTTCCCTCAAGGCCGGTGCCGGGTTGAGCGCCAACGCGGCTTCGTCCAGCAATTTAGTGCCCGGCGGGATGAGTGGGATGAGCTTTTCCGCAATGCCAAGACCGGAGGCGATGGAAGCGAGGTCGCGCGGCCCGGCGCGGCCCAAAGCAAGACGCCCAAGCGCGCGTGACATATCCGGCGCGCCGCGCAGGGCGCGGCCCATGGGCTCGGCCTGGTTAGCAGTCGCGCAGCGCCAGCCAGGCGGTTTGCCGGTTTTGTAAGGCATCAAGCTGGTACAGCGGTGCCGCGAGCCAGGATGCCAGCAGCCGCGCGCCGGCGGCGCTTACCGTGCGTTTGACAGCGCCAAGCAGGCTGCCGGCCTCCGCGCCAGACCGGCTGTTGAGAATTTCCAGGCTGGCGCGGGTGGCCGCATCCATCGCGAGCTGGCCTGCCGCCCCAGCGGAAGCTGGCCGGGAAAGCCTGGGCATCGCCCCCATCTGCGTGGCGGCGATGTAGGAGAGCACATAAGCCGCCGCCATGGCCTCGCAATCCTCGAAAACGCCGAACGCATCGAGACTGGCCGCACCGAATTTTTGCGCAAGCTCCCGCCGCGCGGCGTCCGCCCCGGCGGGCAAGGACATCGCGAGGCGGGAGGTCGTAACGCGCCGCGCGGCGTAGAGGCCGAGTTCGATATCCTCAGGGGCCAGTATCTCCGCCGGGTCGAGCCGGCCGAGGACGGAAGCCAGACCGGCGGCGTCAGTCGCTTCCGTCTCGAACAGGCCGGTTGATATATCCGCCCAGGCGATCCCGATTTTTTCGCCCATCTGCACCACGGCAGAGCAAAAATTGGCGCGGCCGGCTTCCAGCAGCGACTCCTCGGTGAGGGTGCCGGGTGTCACCAGTCGCACCACATCGCGCGCCAGCGGGCCTTTGGCGCCACGCGCCTTGGCGGCAGCCGGGTCTTCCATCTGCTCGACAATGGCAACCCTGAAACCCCGGCGGATCAGCCGCGCCAGATACATCTCCGCCTGGGAGACCGGGACGCCGCACATCGGCACGGCTAAACCCTGATGCTGGCCGCGCGCCGTCAGGGCGATGTCCAGAGCCGCCGCCGCCGCCTGCGCATCGGCGAAAAACAGCTCGTAGAAATCCCCCATGCGGAAGAACAGCAATGCGTCCTCGTGATTGGCCTTGATGGCAAACCACTGGGCCATCGCGGGGGAAGCACCTGTTGCGTCGCTGGGATTCATTGCTCGCCATTAAAGCCCTGATGGCGGTTGTTGCCAAATGGCGGCGGCCGGCCCTGAGGCCACGATCCGCGGATAAAAGTTTAGAGCGCCGCGCCGCCGGTTGGTTCCAGCACGTTCTGCTTGCCATAGAGCGGCGCATCGTTGGCGATGATTTTAGCAAATTCCGCGGCCGGCATGGGGTGGTGGAACAGATAACCCTGCGCCTGGCGGCAGCCATAGGAGATCAGCAGTGCGGCCTGCTCGGCGGTCTCCACCCCTTCGGCCGTGACAATCATGTTCATGCGTTCGGCAAGGCCGATAATGGCCAGGATGATGGAACTATCGTCCTTTTCATAACCGAGGTCGCGGATGAAGGAGCGATCGATCTTGATTTTATCGAACGGGAGGCGCCGCAGGTAGCTGAGCGAGGAGTAGCCGGTGCCGAAATCATCGAGAGCGATGCGCACGCCACGGCCATGCAATTGCCAGAGCGCGTCGACCGTCTGGCTGCTGGTTTCCAGCATGGTGGTCTCGGTGATTTCGAGTTCGAGCCGGCCAGGGAGCAGCCCGGAGCTGGAAAGCGCATGATTAATGATGTCCACCAGAGCGGAATCGCGAAACTGCAACGGCGAGAGGTTGACCGCGATGCCGATATGCGCCGGCCAGGAGGCGGCGGTCTCGCAAGCCTGATCAAGCACCCATTGGCCGATCTGACCGATCAAGCCGGATTCCTCGGCCAGGGCAATGAACTCGCCCGGCGGCAGCAGCCCGCGCTCGGGGTGCTGCCAGCGCAGCAGCGCCTCGGCGCCGACGATGCGCTGCTCGGTAAAATCGACGATTGGCTGATATTCCAGACAGAATTCCTGGCGCGACAAAGCCTGGCCCAAAGCCGCCTGCAAGGTGCGGCGCTCCTGCAAGCACTCGTCCATCTTTGGGTCGTAGAGCCGCCAGATGCCCCTGCCGTCGGTCTTGGCGCGGTACAAAGCAAGATCGGCATTTTGCATCAGCGCGCTTGGGGTGTTGGCGTCCACCGGGGCCATGGCGATGCCCACACTGATGCCGATCTGCACCAATTGACCGTCGAAATGATAGGGCCGGCTGATCCGCTCGATAATCCGTGCCGCGACGGTGCTGGCCTCCTGCACGTCGTCGGTTACCAGGATGATGGCGAATTCGTCACCGCCCAGCCGTGCCGCGACATCGAACTCGCGGATACAGCCGCGCAGACGTTCGCCAACCGCGACCAACACGCCATCGCCGGTGGCATGGCCGAGCGTGTCGTTGATGATTTTGAAACGGTCGAGGTCGAGGCAGAGCAAGGCGATGCCGGTTTGCTCGCAATTATCGCAGGCTTGATGCAGCGCTTCGTTGAACAACACACGGTTTGGCAGCTTGGTCAGGCTGTCATGCCGGGCGAGGAAGGCGATATGTTCCTGCTGGCGGCGCTGGCCGGTGATGTCCGAGCCGACGCCGTGATAGCCGGCAAAGCGGCCGAATTTGTCGAGGATGGGTTTGCCGGTCAGCGACCAGTAGCGCTCCTCGCCCTTGACGATGACAGGCACGACGAGGTCACGAAACGGCGAACGTTCGGCGATGGCGTGCAGCAGCCGATCCACGGCCGAGCCGGCGCGGTGCTCGTACCGCATGACGTCGCCCAGCAAAGCGGCGGGGAATGGACCGGTGATCGACGCCGCGGGTCGCCGCGCGACCTGAGCAAGGCGCTGGCTGACCGGCTGCAATTCCAGCGCCGCATTGGTTTCCCACAGCCAATCGCTCGCACTTTCCTCGAAATCGCGCAGCAGGAGTTTGATGACCTCGCTGTTTTCCTCCAGCCGGATGGCGCCGATCGCGCGATCGTTCATGCGGCTGTTGAGGTAGAGGATGCAGAACCCGGTCAGACTAATGAAAGACAATGCATCGATCGTCGCGAACATATCAGAGTTTTTTGATGTAATTGTAACGACACAAATCCCGAGCGAAATGGGCAGCCAAAAGGAAATGGCGCAGGAGATCGGCGAAACCATCACGGGGGTTGCGAGACAGCCGACCATGATCCCATAGAGCAGGCCTATCTGACCGGCGGTGGGATCGCGCATCAGCAAGAAAAGCAAGATTGACCAAAGGACGCCCAGCACCGCCAGAAGGCGCGCCATGGCGGCGATATAGGTTTTGGCTTCTTGCCGTGAAGGCTGGACGCGTTTCAGCCAGGTATAGCCTCGCTGCAATAACGCCAGATAACCGAGCGATAAGGTAACGATTACGATGTTGCGGAGCGACGCGCCGGGGGATGCCTGAAAATCGGCAAAGAGCAGGGCGATCGTGCTGAGGCCGAGAAACGAGATAGCGCTGATGACGTAACTGAAATCTGTCGCCCGATCGAGGTACACCCGCTCGGACAGGTCCGCGGGGATTTTTACCCCCGCGACCAGATGTTGGAAAAACGGGACAAGCTTGTCCAAGACCACGGAGATATAGTGGAATCGGCGGCGGACCCCCAGATCCATAACACTCAATTTTCGGGCTTTCACCGTGAAAATCCAATTCCCCTGTCTTCGGACTAAAACTCGTCCGCCCGCGCGCGCCGGCACAACTTTACGTACCGTCTTTTCAAGAGATGCGCTATCTTTAATTGACAGACATAATAGCCTTGCAAAAATCTTTCGTTTTTATAGGATTTTTTAAGCTTGGCCGTATGACGTATTCAAGTCATGAGCCCGGGCGGATTATGCCTAATTATAACGCAATGACAATGGCTTATTGCCTGACGTCAAAGGCCAGCGTACTGAATGGGCGATCTTGGAGCCCAAAAATTCACCAACAGAGCGTATTCTTGCGAATAAAAAATGAATTTTCCCCCTACACCTTATGGCTGAAATCGTTAGTAATTAATCTTATTTGAGTTGCAACCATGGAGAGTTTAATGAGTTCTTTACAAATTGCCACCACTAACTTCGCTCGCGGCGCTGCCAAGCCGCAAACTGCCGGAACGGGCCTCACAGCCCGTCTTGCCCTGGACGACCAGACCAGGGCGGACGCTTATGCCATCCGCCATGCCAGCTATCTCTCGGGCGGCTTTATCGACCCCCAGCCCGGCGGGCTGTTTACGGACGCGGACGATCTCAAGCCGAACAGCCGCTCGGTCGTCGTCTACAAGGAGGGGCGTCCCGTGGCCTCGGTGCGGCTCTGCACGCTGGATTACGATACGGCGCTGACCGGCTGGGATGAAATTCCCGCTTCGAGAATTTTCCCTGAAGCGGTGGCGGAGCTTGCGGCTGGCGTGCAACATGACCTGCCGGCTAAGCTAACGGAGATCAATCGGTTGGTGCGTCACCCTGATTTCAGTACTGATTACCAGTTGGTCTTGGTGCTATATCCGTTTTGTTGGCTTTATGGTGGCAGAAGAAAAATCGGACATGACTCTCTCCTGTGTCCGGCGAAACCATATGCCATTCTACAAACGTATGCATTTTGATTACGTCGCTGGACCACGGCGTTATGCAGGCGTAAAATTCGAAACCAACCTGATGGCCTGCCTCAGTTCGCGCTATGCTTCAGTGGCGAAGGATATTCCGTTTATCGGAAGCGCGGCTGGACCACAAAGCACTTATGGTGGCTTGCTGGAGGGTGAAACCGTTAAAGTTTTCGCGGAGGGTTAAGTCGTGAACGATTTTTTCACGGTCATTACCGGCATTCTTGGGTTTACCTGCTTCGCCGCATTCTCCTGGGGCGTGAAGAAGCATTTCCGCTCCACCGGCGCGATGCCGGCCGGCATGAAACTGACAAGCGCGCTCAGCCTGGTGGGGTTCGCCTGGTTCCTCTGGCATCTGACCTCGGGCGTTTCGCAAGCCTGGCCGGTGGCTCTGGCCTTGTTTGCCGGAGCGCTCGGCGTGTTCACCTGGGCGATCCTGGCGACACGGCGCACGCCACCGACACTCGCCTTCGATACCGACCAGCCCAGCTTCCTGCTGCATCATGGCCCATACCGCTTCGTACGGCACCCGTTCTACCTGGCCTACCTGATGTTCTGGGTTGGCACGGCGGCAGCGGCGCAAACCATGCTGGCCTGGGCCACACCGGCGCTGATGACAATGCTGTATTTCCATGCCGCGACACGCGAGGAACAGAAATTCGCGACGTCGGAACTCAGCACGGCCTATGCAGCATACCGCGCCAAAGCCGGCATGTTTCTACCACGGCCGTCGGCATTGCTGGCGGGTTGATGCCCGAGGGGGCAGAACTTTCTGCTGCTCCGCCTACCCCAGTGAAGCGGGTTTTGCCCCGCCGGCCATCCAGTTCAGCAACTCCACCATATGCACGGTGGGAATGCCGTCGCCACTCAGTTGCGTGAGGCAACCGATATTGCCGGCGGCGATAATGTCGGGCGACTTGGCCTTCAGCGTATCCAGCTTGCGGCGGCGCAGTGCCGCGGCAATCTCCGGTTGCATAATGTTATAGGTGCCGGCCGAACCGCAGCAGAGATGCGGGTCTTTCGGCTCCACCACGTTGAATCCGGCTTTGCGGAGCAACGTTTTCGGGGCCAAGGAAATCTGCTGGCCGTGCTGCAGCGAGCATGCAGCGTGATAGGCGACTGTTAATTTTGGTGCAGCCTGCGTGGGCTGGTAAATTTTCAGGAGATATTCAGAAATATCCTGCGCAAGTGCCGAGATTTTCATACCCTCCGCCGCCATGGCATCGTTGCGGAGCAGAAACCCATAATCCTTCAGCATGGTGCCGCAGCCCGAAGTGTTGACGATGATCGCATCCAACCCTTCACCGTTGACCTGCTCCATCCAGGCGGCGACGTTGCGCCTCGTGGCGGCGAGCGCCTCCTCATGCCGGCCCATATGGTGCACCAGCGCGCCGCAGCAGCCGGCACTCGCCGGGATAACAACCTCGATCCCCAGCCGGTTGAGCAGCGCGATCGTGGCATCGTTGATAGAGGGCGCGATGGCCTGCTGCGCGCAACCGGCAAGCAGTGCGACGCGGCCTTTTCGCTCCCCCACCGCTTTATGCAATGTGCCGCCAAGCGCCTGCACCGGCGCCATTTTTTGCGGGGCAAGATCGAGCATGGCCCGCAGGCGCCGGGCAAAGATGCTCTTGCCGCCCAACACAAACCCGAAAGGTTTGCCCAGGCGCGCGAGCTGCAAAGCGGCGCGCATGCGCTTCGGGTAGGGCAATATCAGCGCCAGCGTATCGCGCAGCAAACGGTCTGTTAATGGGCGTTTATAGGTATTCCCGACATGCACACGGGCATGGTCGACCAAATGCATGTAGTTCACGCCGGAGGGGCAGGTTGTCATGCAGGAGAGGCAGGAAAGGCAACGGTCGATATGCAGAACTTCTTCCGCTCCGGCGGGCCGGCCGCTCTCCAGCATGTCCTTGATCAGGTAGATGCGCCCGCTCGGCGAATCCAGCTCATCGCCGAGTGTGACGAAGGTCGGGCAGGTGGCGGTGCACATGCCACAATGCACGCAACTACGCAGAATATCGTTGGCAACCGCGATTTCCGGATCCGCGAGTTGCGCCAGCGTAAAATTGGTCTGCATTTTTAAGCGGTCCGCAATTTGAGGGGATTGAAAATACCACGCGGGTCAAAACTCTGCTGGACGCGCTGGCGGAGCTTTGCCAGCGCGGGCAATTCCGGCGGCACGACATCCACCACGGTGCGCAGCGGTTCAGGTGCCTGCATCAGCCACCACACGCCAGCCGCCGCGCGGGCGGCGGCGCAAACCGCTTCATGCACCGCCTGCGTGGCCGGGCCGGAGAGCCAGACCAGCCCGCCACCCCAGTCGAGGAAGCCGGTCACGCCAAGATCCGCCACCGCGCGCAATATGCCAGGTCCGGCAGATGGCCGCACCGAGACACGCCATAGCGCTTCCCCCGCCGGCAGAATTTTGCAATCCCGTATGTCCTGCCACAGAATTTTGCTTGGCTCCGTGCCCAGAATTTCGGCGGAGGGAATTGTGCCGCGAATTTTTTGCACCGGTATTCGACCGAGGTTTCAAACTCCTCGATCCGGAGCACGGCTTGCCGTTGCGCTGGCAGATAGGCCGCCCCGGAGACCGAGAAGGGCGAGCCCAATCCGGCGGACAAAACCTTAACGCCGGCCTCGGCGTCCAGTCCATGCACCACAATGGTGCCGGTGGCCTCACTAACGGGCAAAACCTTGAAGGTGATTTCCGTCATGACCGCGAGCGTGCCGAAGCTCCCGGTGAGCAACTTGCCGATGTCCAGGCCCGTGACATTTTTTAAAACACGGCCGCCAAAATTGAGGATTTCGCCGCTGCCATTCACCGCGCGTACACCCAGAACATGGTCGCGCATGGCCCCGCCGGAAACACGCCGCGGCCCCGAAACATTGGCGCCGACGATGCCGCCCAACGTTTGATCCTCGCCGAACAGATGCGAGGGCTCGGCGACCATCTGCTGGCCGCGCGCGGCCAGCACCGCTTCGATCTCGGAAAGTTTGGTGCCGGCCCGCGCGCTCATGACCAGCTCGTTCGGCGCGTAGAGCGTTATGCCGGTCATCGCCGCTGTGCTCAGCGTGGCGGCGGCCTGCACCGGACGCAGCATTTTGCTCTTGGAGCCAAGGCCCTGCACCAATAGCGGCCCGGCCGCGTCCCGTACCATGGCGGCAAGTTCCGCCTCCGTTTCCGGCAACATCATATTGCGCAACCTGAATCGAACCGCGCCATCAGAGCGGAAATACCTTGGCGGGATTGAGCAGCCATTGCGGATCGAACGCGGTTTTGATCCGCCGCATCTGGTCCAATTCGGCGGCGGAAAACTGCACGCTCATCAGATCGCGCTTCTCGATACCAACGCCATGCTCGCCGGTCAGGCAGCCGCCGACCTCGACACAGAGTTTCAGAATATCCGCCCCAAAGGCCTCAGCCTTGGCAAAGCTCGAAGGATCGTTGGCATCGAACATGATCAGCGGATGCAGATTCCCGTCCCCGCATGAAAAATATTGGCAACCCCAAGGTCGTAGGACGCACTCATTTCACCCATGCGCCGCAGCACCTCGGGCAGCCGGCTGGTGGGGATGGTGCCGTCCATGCAGAGATAATCCGGCGAAATGCGCCCGATCGCGCCAAACGCGCCCTTGCGCCCTTTCCAGATCGCGGCGGATTCCTCCGCCGTCTCTGACACGCGAACTGAAACAGGTTTAAAACGTTCGCAGATCTTGCGGATACGGCCGAGCATGTCCGTCTGCTCGTCTTCCGAGCCTTCGACTTCGATGATCAGCAGCGCCTCGGCATCCAGGGGGTAGCCGGCATGGGCGAACGCCTCGCAGGCATGAAATCGCCGGCCGGTCCATAAATTCCAGCGCCACCGGTATGATCCCTGAGGAAATGATCGCATCCACGCATTGGCCCGCCACCTCGTTGGACGCAAACCCGGCCAGCATGGCCCGCGCACCCTCCGGCGAACGCAGGATTCGCACGGTGATCTCGGTGAGGATGCCAAGCTGACCCTCGCTCCCGGTGATCAGCCCCAGCCAGTCGTAACCGGCGGCGTCCATATGCGTGCCGCCGATTTCCAGCACCTCACCCTCAATGGTGACGAGGCGCAGGCCGAGCAGGTTATTGGCGGTGACCCCGTATTTCAGGCAATGCGCGCCGCCGGAATTCATGCTGACATTGCCGCCGATCATGCAGGCGAGCTGGCTGGACGGGTCCGGCGCGTAAAAATAGCCCTCATCGGCCACTGCCTGGGTGATGCCGATATTGGTCACACCCGGCTGCACCACGGCGTAGCGGTCGGCAAAGTTGATTTCCAAAATCTTGTTCATGCGCATCATGCCGACCACCACGGCATCCGCCATAGGCAAGGCCCCGCCGGAGAGCGAGGTGCCCGCCCCGCGCGGGATGACGCGCACCCCTTCGGCCGAGCAGAACTTTGCCACGGCGATGACCTGTGCCTCGTCCTCCGGCAATACCACGGCCAACGGGGCCTGGCGGTAGGCCGTCAGCCCGTCCGTCTCGTAGGGTTTGAGCGAAATGCTGTCGCCGATAACGGCGCGTTCAGGCAGAATGCGGCGCAACCCGGCGATAATTTCGTTCCGTCGCGCCAGTACATCCAGTTTCGGGTCGGGTTGTCTCATGTGCTGATTCTCCGGCCTAGTATATTGGAACCATGGCCTCCTCCCCGCAAGGCACAAAAAAACCCGGCACAAGCACCGGGTTTTTTGATGGTTCAGAGGTAAAAAAGCCTTAGCCCTGGCGGGCTTTCATCCGCGGGTTCTTTTTGTTGATCACGTAAACCCGCCCATGGCGGCGTACCACGCGGCAGTTCTTGTCGCGGATTTTCGCGGATTTCAAGGAGTTACGGATCTTCATAAGAGGCTCTCGGGTTAAAAGGTGCAATCGGTGGCGCGGTATGCCGGTCAGGCTCCGGCCTGTCAACCCAAGCCATTTTTGGAAGTAAGTCGGTTCAGGGGTGGCAAGCTGACAATTCTTCAGCGTGATATTGGAATCTGATCGAGCTTCATTGCACGGCTTTGTGATGCAATGAAGCTCGTAAATCAGCCTCTATTCAATATCTTGGAGGGCGATTCACTCCGAGCGCAGGGAAGCAAACGTCGCCACTGCCTTTGGCGGATTGTCCGTGCTCGTGTATCAATTCAACAAAACCCTGAACAAAGGACCTCCGAATGAGCAAGCCCGTTTGTGTCGTCGTGGGTATAGGACCTGGCAATGGCGCCGCCCTGGCCCGGCGTTTCGCCGCTGGGGGATATGCCGTCGCCCTTCTGGCGCGCAGCGGCGGGTTGAGTGCGGCGCTGGCGGCGGAACTCAAGGATGCGCGGGCCTATGAATGCGATGTCGCCGAAGCCGCTTCGGTCAAGGACACCTTCGCCCTCATAAGGGCCGAACTCGGCGAGGTGGACGTGCTCGTCTACAATGCCGGCTCCGGCTCCTGGGGCTCGGTCGAGGAGATCACACCGGAGGCCTTCGAGGCCGCCTGGCGCGTTAATGCCCTGGGTGCGCTGCTCACCGCCCAGGAGGTGATCCCGGCGATGAAGCGCAAGGGCGCGGGGAGCATTATTTTCATCGGCGCCACGGCGTCTCTGCGGGGAATGCCGAGGACGGCGGCTTTCGCGCCGGCCAAGGCGGCGCAGCGCATTCTCGCGGAGTCCATGGCGCGCACACTCTGGCCGGCCGGCATCCATGTGGCGCTCCTGGTCCTGGACGGCATGGTAGATCTCGAAAGGACCCGCCAGATGATGCCCGGCAAGGGCGACGAGTTTTTCATCAAGCCGGGAGATGTCGCCGAAAACGCCTTCTGGCTTTCGCGGCAGGCGCGCTCAGCCTGGTCGTTCGCTATCGAAGCGCGGCCGTTCGGCGAGGCGTGGTGAACGGGCGGCCTGGGGGAAAACGAAAATTCAAGCTAGAGTGCGATCGTTTTAAGTTGGCGCATTCTGCGCCGCCGTAAAACGTGAAATCGTCCTCTAACTCATTAATTAGAGGCTAATTTCACGTTTCAGGTTAGATCGCGGAGCCATTCAACCTGAAACGATCAGGCTCTCGAAAACTATCGGATTTTTCACTGTCACATAACAGTCATTCGCTTTAAGAGGTCTTCCTCTATTGATAACCGGTTCAAAAGATTAAAACCGCCTGGTCGTCTGGAGCCGTGTACATGAAAATTAGTTTCGTTGTTCCCGCCTATAATGAACAAATGCTGCTGACACGTTCCCTCACAGCAATCCGCGATGAGATTTTGCGCGCTGGCCAGGTGTTGGGCAAGGATGCGGAAATCATCGTGGTGAACAATGCCAGCACGGACCGCACGCGCGAGGTGGCGGAAGCGATTGAAGGCGTGGTGGTCGTCGACGAGCCGCGCAAGGGCCTGGTGCAGGCGCGCTGGTGCGGGTTCGAGGCTTCGACCGGTGATCTCATCGCCAATATCGACGCCGATACCGTGATCCCGCCGGGCTGGCTCGCCGAAGTGATGCGCCAGTTCGAACGCGGCAAAACACTGGTGGCACTCTCCGGACCCTATACCTATTACGGCGTACCAGCCAAAGTGAACATGGTGGTGGGGGCTTATTACCGGCTGGCCTATACCGCCTATATATTCAACCGCTTCGTGCTGAACGCCGGTTCCATGCTGCAAGGCGGTAATTTCATCGTGAAGCGCTCGGCGATGTTGAAACTGGGCAGCCCGGATCTGCGCTTCTCCTTCTACGGCGAGGATACAGACATGGCGCGCCGGCTCTCCAAGGTCGGCGGGGTGAAATTCACCTTCCGGCTGCCGGCTGCATCTTCCAGGCAGGAGGTTGGTGGGCGAAGGCGTTTTCACCATCGGCCTGCGTTATTCCATGAACTTCTTCTGGGCAACGTTCCGGAAGAAGCCGTTTACGGATACATGGCAGGATATCCGGGAAGAACCGTCCTAAACCGCCGAATTTCCGCCGTCCACAGGCAACATCGCGCCGGTAATGAACGTGGCGTCGTCCGACGCCAGGAACGCGATTGCCGCGGCGACGTCGCGCGGCTGGCCGACACGGCCCAGCGGAATGGCGTCACCCAGGGCACGCAGCCTGTCGGCGCGGCCGGCATCCGTGCTGCCGTCCAGCATCGGTGTATCGGTATCGCCGGGGCAGACGGCGTTGACACGAATTCCCTGGCGGGCGTGGTCGGCGGCCATGGAGCGGGTGAGTTGCACAATGGCGCCCTTGCTCGTGCCATAGGCAACCGCGTCCTCGGGCCCCCACCAGCCCCCAATCGGAGGCGATGTTGATGATGCAGCCGCCTCCCTGGGAGGCCATGACCGGCACCGCGGCGCGTGAAAGGCGGAAGACCGAGGAGACGTTGACCGCCATAACGGCGTCCCATTGCTCATCCGTGCAGGCCTGTGAATCGCCCCGGAACAGGATGCCGGCATTGTTCACCAGCACGTCCAGCCGGCCATGCCGCGCCACCACCGCCGCGACAAGACGCGCGGCAGCGCCCGGTGCTGTGACGTCTTCCGCCACAAATGCCGCGCCAAGTTCCTCGGCCAAAGCTGCCCCAGCCGCCGCGTTGCGGCCGGTTAAAAGCAATTTCGCGCCGCGTTCCGCGAACAGCCGCGCTGTAGCGGCTCCTATTCCGGCGGTTGCCCCGGTTATCAACGCCACCTTGCCTGTCAGCATCTTCCGTACTCCCTGAGAATCCAGCCCGTATCGGCATTGAAGGATCATTTGACAATCTGCACAATCGGGCCAATTCCTCCGGCACCATGAAAATTTCCTATTCGCGTATCGGCTTCCTGCTCTGCTGTTTTTTACTTCCCGGGCTGATCGGCACATTTGCCAGCTTCTCCATCCCCGCCCCGGTGGTGGATGAGATGCGCCAGCAGGCCGCTTTGGATGCCGTGTTGAATGCACCGGATGAAGCCGCGCAAAAAGCCGCGATCGCCAATCTGGTTAATAATGTGGATGCGGACACCGCCGCGATTGTGACCAAAGGTACCGGCCCTATCGAGGCGCGGGTGGCTGCGGCGGAGCAGAACATGCGCACCGAGGTGTTGGCCCAGGCGCGGGCGGCGGCGTATAAAATCCGCCTCATGGTGATAACCATCACGATATTAAGCGCGATGTTTGGCGTTGCCCTTCTTGGGGCTGGAAAACAATGAGCGAACATATAAAATCCTACTATGCCGCCACCGCGCACCGGCGAGACGCGCGCCCCGCATTGCAAGGCCGGGAGAGCGCGGATGTGTGCGTTATCGGCGGCGGGTTCTCCGGCATTTCAGCGGCGCTGGAATTAGCCGAGCGCGGTTTTTCCGTCATCGTTCTGGAGGCTGTGCGCGTTGGCTTCGGTGCTTCCGGGCGCAATGGCGGGCAGATTGTGAACGGCTATTCGCGTGACCTAGATGTGATTTCAGCGCGCTATGGCGTGGATGCCGGACGGCAGATCGGCGCGATGGGGCTGGAAGGCGGCAACATTATCCGCGAACGCGTGGCCAAATATAACATCGCCTGCGACCTGGTGCCCGGCGGGTTGTTCGCGGCGCTTACGGCCAAGCAGATGAAGGGCCTTGAGCGCCACAAAAAAATCTGGGCGGAGCACGGGCATAACCAACTGGAATTGGTGGATCGCCCCCATTTGCACCAGCATGTACGGACCGAGCGTTACGTCGGCGGCATGATCGACCATCTCTCCGGGCATCTGCACCCGCTGAATCTGGTGCAAGGCGAGGCGGCGGCGGTGGAGGCGCTGGGCGGGCGGATATTTGAAGATTCGCGGGTTGTATCCGTGGATACAGGGCCGAACCCGGTGGTGAAGACGGCCCAGGGTGAGGTGCATGCCAAGTTCGTGCTGGTCTGCGGCAATGCGTATATCGGGGATTTGCTGCCTGAGATCGGCGGCAAGATCATGCCGGTTTCAACGCAAATTCTGGCGACCGAGCCGCTGGGCGAAGAGGCGGGGGCGTTGCTGCCATCAAATGTGTGTGTGGAGGATTGCAACTACGTGCTGGATTATTTCCGGCGCACCGCGGATAATCGCATCCTTTACGGCGGCGGGATTGTGTATGGCGGGCAGGACCCGGAGAGCATCCGCGCCAATATTCTTCCCAATATGGTAAAAACATTTCCCACATTGAAGGATGCGCGGATCGACTATGCGTGGAGCGGGAATTTCGCGCTCACCGTCACAAGGTTTCCGCATATGGGAAGGCTCTCGCCGACGGTGTATTTCTCGCATGGCGATAGCGGGCATGGGGTGACGACGACGCATCTGCTTGGGCGGCTTCTGGGCGAGGCCGTGGCAGGCACAGCGGAACGGTTCGATGTGTTCGCGAAACTGCCGTATTATCCGTTTCCTGGGGGAATACTCCTGCGGGTACCGCTGACCGTGCTGGGGTCCTGGTATTATCGGTTCAGGGATAAAATGGGATGCTGACCCCGACCAGGTCGCCCCGCAAGTGGAGCAGGCGAACTGTACTGCAAGAACTCAGGTTCCAGACGATAACTTTCTCATGAAAAAAGCGCCATCATCTCTGAATCAAATGGCCCCCGGAACCAAATGGCAGTTGTATCCTTTTTCACTTAAGGGAGACTGTAATGTCATCGGAAAATGAGACCTATAGAATTCGAGAGGCGGTGGGATTTTTTGAGTCCGCCGACACCCTTCAGGAAGCGACCGATGAACTGATGGTCTTCGGGCTTCGATCGCGCGGAGCTGAGTTTTCTGGCGGCCGAATCTACAGTCGAGGAAAAGCTTGGGCATAAATATAAAAAGGTCGCGGAACTGGAGGATGACCCTGCCGTTCCCCATTGCTGCTACATATCCAATGAATCCATCGGCGCCGCGGAGGGCGCTTTGATTGGCGCACCGCTATATATAGCGGCCGTTGCCACAACGGGCGTGATCCTTGCATCCGGTGGGACATTGGCTGCTGCGATCATAGGCGCTGCAGTGGCTGGAGGTGCCGGTGGCCTCTTCGGCACCATCCTGGCGAAGTTCGTCGGAGATCATCACGCGCACCACATACAGGAGCAACTAGACCATGGCGGCTTGCTGCTATGGGTGCAAACAAAAGACGCCGCGCATGAAAAACGCGCGGTCGATATTCTCAAGAAACATTCTGGTCGTGACGCCCATGTGCATTCCATAATCGGAACGATAAAATTTCAAGAATAGGCACGGTGGACGGCACGGCGGCGTTCAAGTACCTAATAGCTCAGCTCTATGGCGACATCTTCCGGTTTTCCCGCAACAGTCCAGGTCTTGCCTTCAAACAACGTGATCGTCGTTTGGCTGTCGTTATGGCCATGCCGATGAAGAAATAAAACATTGGCGGGGTTAATGAAAATTTCCCGCCGGTCGTTCATCTGGTCAACTTGCAGTTTAACAAATTCAGGCAAAAAATCCTCCTTTTGTTTTTGTTTAACGCACGGGGAGATTTTATCCCGTATAGCAGCCTACCACGATACGTAGGCTCAAAGTACCGCTATTTTTTTACCGCCTAAATGAGAACGTAGGGTGGGTTAGCTTAAGCGTAACCCACCAATCCTCTCGGACCGAATTGAGGTCTGATGGGTATCGCTCGCTCACCCATCCTTGCTTGCCTGATCTTACTTGGCGAAAAATGCTGTCTTATTCGGCGCAATAGCGTACGAAAACGTGATTTCATCTTGTGGGGAACCATGGCTTCGGCTCTGAAATCCTCTCAATCTTCGTAGCAAGAAAATAACCAGAAATATTCTGCCAAATCACAATTTCACCGACCTTGGGCGAGCGAACCCTTGAAGATGTATCGTATTTTGAGCCATCGAGAACGTCCTCGATTTCCCGTGCACCTAGAGCAAGAGCAAGTGATCGTATATTAGGCGGGTCGTTGTAGGCATGGATAGATGAAGCGCCTGCATTTGACCAAGCCGTCTCAAAAGCCATATCGCCAGCACCCAAAACATATCGCCCGTTATTATTTGAAAAATCGAAAGTTACGGCGCCGGATATCGCAGGAGACACATACCGCTCGTGGCTAAATGAAATGAGAGAAGCCGCAAGGTCAGGGTTAACCATAAATCGATTTGACCTAACGGTGGTCGGGGTTTTATCTGTTGCCCGTGTAGATCACGAAGTAATTCCGCATATCGCTCCTCGTACAACAAATTGTCTCGAAAGTCGACATACATACGGGAGAAAAGGAAGGTCGGTACGGGCGGATTCAAAAGATTACTTCGTATAATTGGAATAATCCGATCAGAATTGATATCTTGCATAAGTTGCGCAGTCGGAATCATCTTTTCATAAATAACCGACACCGCCATGCCCAGCGTTGGCTTTTGTGATATACGGTCCAGAGCACACCGCGAGAACCCGCTTAGCGGATATAAGTCCTTTTTCCATAAACCGCGGAAGATCACTTCCGAGCGTTAAATCCCACTGATCTAGGACTATATCGACGCCGTTAGCTACAAGCCGATGTGCAAGCTGAAGCACCCTATCTTTATGTGGCTGGTTGTCATGAGAGTATGAAATAAAAACACGAGGAGGAGTAACAGTCATGGGCATTCCATAAATAGGGAGTTGAATTATCTGTTATATGCATACTGGTATTCGTTTTTGTGTCATAATCGTTGCAGTCCGTATGGTGATAGCAACCGCTGCTAAAACTAAATTATATGAACCGCTTTCTGGTTAATTTTGCTCTTACTTGAAAACCCAGTGTTTCGTTGTTTGTTCGAACCAGCCCTTGCGCAAATTGGGGCGTAAGCAAAAATTAATCCGTACTAACGGCACATTATAAAGCTTCCCTCACAAGTGCTCCATGTGAAGCGCCCCACCTCAAGCCAGTCTCCTCGCCCGCAACGCCGTTGCCAGCGTGCCCTCGTCCAGCACTTCCAGCGCGCCGCCCATCGGCACACCCTGGGCGAGGCGGGAGACGGGAATGCCAAACCCTTTCAGCTTTTCAGCAAGGTAATGGCCGGTGGCCGCGCCATCAACCGTTGCCGGCATGGCCAGGATGATTTCCTCGGGCGGGTTGGCGTTCAAGCCGTTCCAGCAGGGATGCAATGGCGAGGTCTTCCGGCCCGCGCCCTGCGAGCGCGGAGAGCGAGCCGCCCAGCACATGGTAAGTCCCGCGATAAATCAGCGCGCGTTCCAGCGCCCATAAATCCGCCACCGTTTCCACCACGCATATCTTCGCCTCGCGCGACGGGCTGGCGCAGATGGTACAGGGGTCGCAGGAATCCAGGTTCCCGCAAACGGAGCATGACCGCACGGTTTGCGCCACCGCGCGGATGGCGTCGGCCAGGGGGAGCAATTTCGTCTCCCGCTCGCGCAACAGCTTCAGTACAATGCGCCGCGCGCTGCGGGGCCCGAGGCCCGGCAGCTTGGCGAACAGACCGATCAGCCGTTCGAGTTCGGGTCCGCCCATTAGAACGGCAGCTTTAACCCCGGCGGCAGGCTCATGCCGCCCGTGGCGTTTTTCATTTCGGAATCCGTCAGCGCGTCGAGCTTGGATTTGGCATCCGCATGGGCGGCGAGGATCAGGTCTTCCAGCATTTCCGTCTCGGCCGGGTCGGCGAGTTTCGGGTCAACTTTAATGCCCTTGAGCGCGCCCTTGCCGGTGAGCGTTACGCGCACCAGCCCGGCGCCGGAAACACCCTCAATTTCGGCGGCGTCCAGCTTGGCCTGCATGTCGGCCATTTTCTGCTGCATCTGTTGGGCTTGCTTCATCAGCCCGGCGATATTCTTCATTCGTCGTCTCCTTCGTAGAGTTCATCCGGCGGGGCGAGGGCTGCCCAATCCGCCGGGAGTTCCGGTTCGGCTTTTTGCTCCTCGGCGTGCAGTTTCTCGATTTTTGCACCGGGAAAGGCTTCCAGAATCGCCTGCACCAGAGGGTGATTGGTGGCGGTCTCGCGGACATGCGCCTCTGGCCACACCCTCTGCCTGGTCGATGGTGGGCTCACCCTGCTCGTTGGAGAGCGCGATGGTCCAGCGGCGGTGGGTCTCCGCCTCCAGCAGGGCGGCGAGTTTGGCGGAAAGGTCGCGCGGGGCGTGCGGCTCCAGGCGCAGTTCAATCACCGGCGGGGCAAAGCGCACCAGATGCACGGACTGGCGCAAATGCGCATAGAGCATGACATCCCGCTTTGCGCCGGCCAGGGCCACGACATCGTTGAACGTGATGGCGCGGGGGCTGCCTCCATCATCACCGGCGCGCCATTGGCCACCGCGCGGCTGCCACCGCCGCCGGATGGACCAGGGGCGGCAGCGCCCTGGGCAATAGCGCCACCTTCGGTCATGCGCTTCAGCAACTCGCCCGGCGGTGGCATGTCCGCCACATGGCACAGGCGGATGAGGATCATCTCGGCCGCCGCGCGGCGGTCCGGTGCGGCCTCCACCTCCTGCACGCCTTTGAGCAGCATCTGCCAAAGCCGGCCAAGGAAAGGGATGCTCAACATGCCCGCCAAAGCGGCGCCACGGGTGCGCTCAGCCTCCGGCAGCGTATTGCTGGCCATAAGGGCCGGCACGGATTTCATGCGGGTGAGCAAGTGCGCCAGGCCCAGCAGATCGGCCAGCAGCACGCCAAGGTCCGCCCCGCGCGCATAGGCGCCGTCGGCAATGGAGAGGGCTTTGGCGGCATCGCCCGCCACCAGTGCGTCCATCAGGTCGAACACATAGGAGCGGTCTGCCAGGCCGAGCATTTCGGCCACCATTTCGGCGGAAATTTCGGTCCCATCCTCGGCGCCGCGCGCAATCGCCTGGTCGAGCAGCGAGAGCCCGTCGCGCACCGAGCCGTCCGCCGCGCGTGCGATATGGTCGATGGCGGCCGGCGCGATGGCGACGGTCTCCAGCCCGGCAATGCGGGTGAAATGCGCGGAGAGTTCAGAGACCGCGACGCGCCGCAGGTCGAACCGCTGGCAGCGCGAGAGCACGGTGATCGGGACTTTGCGGTCTCGGTCGTGGCGAAGATGAATTTGACGTGGGCGGCGGCTCTTCCAGGGTTTTCAGCAAAGCGTTGAACGCCTGCGTGGAGAGCATGTGCACTTCGTCGATGATGTAGACTTTGGTGCGCGCCGAGAGCGGGCGGAAGCGCGTGGCCTCGATAATCTCGCGGACATCGTCCACGCCGGTGTTGGAGGCCGCGTCCATCTCCACCACGTCCGGGTGGCGGTCCGCCAATATGGCGATGCAATTTTCGCACACGCCGCAGGGGTCGGGCGTGGGGCCGCCATTGCCGTCCGGCCCGGTGCAGTTGAGTGCGCGGGCCAGAATACGGGCGGTGGTGGTTTTGCCGACGCCACGCACGCCGGTGAGCATGAAGGCATGCGCGATGCGGTTCATGGCGAAGGCGTTGCGCAGGGTGCGTACCAGCGCCTCCTGGCCGATTAAATCGTCAAATGTCGTCGGCCGGTATTTGCGCGCCAGCACACGGTAGGCGGCGGCCGTGGCGGGAGCCTCGGGCTCGTCGCCGAACAGCGAGGGGCCGGAGAACGAGGGAGGCGCCGCGTCATCTTCGAACAAACCAGCCATGCGCGGCAACAACACCTTTTGTCTTAAAGGGTTCCAGGGGTGGGAGGCCGGACAACGACCCATGCGGAAACTCGTTGCGGCTGCTGCCTTCCGGCCCTGACCGGGTTGGCGAGGCGCATGTCCACCGCCGACCTCCCAGGGTGATTATCCCCCGATCCGCGCCGTTCTGCAAGGTTGCCCAGAGCAGAGCGAGTATGCCAGGGGAAGATATGCGGCGGATCATCCCTGGCAGAGCCAATCCCTACACTGGCGGCGCGCTCGACCGCGCGGGCCACAGGCGCGCCGATGATGCCTGGCTGGCCGCGGCGCTCGATGATGCGCAAAGCCGGTTTACGGTGTTCTGGCGCGGGAAGATGCTGATCGCCGGTGATACCGCACCGGCGGCGGCCCTGGTCCGCCGGCCGGAGGTGGGCGCCCCTTGGGTGTTTCTGGGGCTGCAAAATGCCGCACCCGTCTTTGCCGTTGATGTCTCCCATCTGGAAGACCCAATGGATATTTTACCCGGCGCACCGGGCGCGTTTGCCGATATGCGGGCACTGACCGCGCTGCTGCCGGCCGACGACGCCACCATTCTCGCCACCGCGCGGGGCATGTTGCACTGGCGCGCGACCCATAAATTCTGCCCTGCTTGCGGCGGGGAAAACACGCCCGTGCGGGGTGGATATGTGCTGGAATGCACGCAATGCGGCGTCGAGCACTTTCCGCGGACGGATGCGGCGGTGATCATGCTGGTGACGCGCGGAGAAAAATTGCTCCTGGGACAGTCGCATAAATTTCCGGTGGAAAAGAATTATTTCTCCACCCTGGCCGGGTTTGTGGAACCGGGCGAGAGTCTGGAAGATGCGGTCCGCCGCGAGGTGTTCGAGGAAGTCGGCGTGAAAATTGGCGATGTCGCGTATCATTCCAGCCAGCCCTGGCCGTTCCCGGCCTCGCTGATGCTGGGCTATTACGCCGCGGCACTGACCGAGGACATCGTGTTGGACGAAAGCGAGATGCGCGCCGCGAAGTGGTTTACGCGTGAGGAGATCATCAACCGCAAGGCGCTGGGTTTCAACCTGCCGCCACAGGATTCGATCGCGCGGCGGCTGATCGAGGACTGGCTGGCGGCGTCGCACACATAAAAAAGCAGGGGCCAACGCCCCTGCTGTTTAGTCACGTCACGTTAACCAAATTTAGTTGAGAATCGGGTCGGTCGTGGTCTCCGGCGTCGTCTCGATCACCATCGGCTCCGGGGTCTTGATCTTGCGCGGCCTGCGCACGACCGGCTTTTTCACCGCGGCTTTCGGAGCTGCGGCTTTTTTCGGCGCGGCTTTTTTAGCAACCGGTTTTTTGGCGGCGGCAGCCTTTTTGGCCGGCACGGCTTTCTTCGGCGCTACCTTCTTGGGCGCGGTTTTCTTCGCGGCCGGCTTTTTGGCGGCGACTGCTTTCTTCGGCGCGGCCTTCTTCGCAACGGCTTTCTTGGGTGCCGCCTTCTTCGCAACGGCTTTCTTCGGCGCGGCTTTCTTCACGGCTGCCTTTTTGGCGGCCGGCTTTTTGGCGGCGACTGCTTTTTTCGGCGCGGCCTTCTTCACGGCGGCTTTTTTGGCGGCCGGCTTCTTGGCGGCGACTGCTTTCTTCGGCGCGGCCTTCTTCACGGCGGCTTTTTTAGCAACCGGCTTCTTCACGGCGGCTTTTTTCACAGCCGGCTTCTTCACAGCGGCTTTTTTAGCGGCCGGCTTCTTCACGGCAGCCTTCTTAGCGGCTGGTTTTTTCGCGGCGGTTTTTTTGGCCGTTGCCTTCATGGCAAGCGGTTGGGCACGCATGGTCTCAGTTGTGTCGTCAATGGTCACGAGGGTTGCTCCTTCGCTCGAGGTGGGAGAGGTTCGGTTCTTTGGCGTCCAACGCAGAATAATCTTCGTCACGGTCAAAGACCGTCCTTCATATTCGCGTGCGGGGCCTCTTGACCGATACGGTGTTGACTCGGTTGCGGCGCGAATCGCGCGACGCACGCAAGAATCGCTATTCCGCTCCTCTCTGCGCGCTGTCAACAAAAAGTGACGCGAATTGCGCCGTTTAAAGCATTTTTTTTCTGTCATATGTGAAAAAATCACTACGAAATGAATCATTCACTGATTTTGCATCCATACCGGCGCAAGTGGCGGTGTAAAACGTATTACTGTTTCGCAATGAAACATATTCTCTTTCGTCTCCAAACATCGGGTTCTGAGGGCAAAGGCCGGGGGCCGATTTACCCGGTAGATGATTTCGAACGCCAGGCGCGGGAAAGGCTTGAACTACGGCGCAATGCGGTGACTAATGCGGGGCATGATGAACCCGCCAGAATACGACCCTGACTTTGAACGCTGGCCGCCAGCGCACACCAACACAAAACCCGAATGGGCAATGCCGGATTGGCCGGTCACGATCGGGCGAGGGCTCATCGGGCGCTGTCCGCATTGCGGCGCGGCGCCGATTTTCAATGGCTATCTCAAGGTACATAAAGTCTGCCTGAACTGCGCGGCACCTTTGGGTGACATGCCGGCGGACGACGCGCCGCCCTATGTCGCCATGGTCATCGTGATGCATTTCCTGGCGCTGTTTGTCGTGCTTTTCTACAAGGGCTATTATCGGCCAGGGTTTGTCATGGCGGGTTTTTTGCTGGTGGTGCTCGCCTGCATCTGCATGGTTGCCTTGCGAATGGCAAAGGGTGCGATCATCGGCATTCTGCTGAAACTTGGGTTAAAGCGAGAGGTTCTGAATGACTGAGGCAAAGGGCCGATTAACGCGGGTCGTGCTGGAAGGTGCTGCACTGCACCGGATTTCTCCGCTGCAGGAAGCCGACCTCGAACAGGTGGTCGCGGATTTGCAGGCAGAGAACGAATTTTATCCCGCCGCGCATCCCGGACTGCAAAGCATCCTGCATCTGAGCGTCCAGGAAGGCCGGCTGGTGTTCGACATCCGCGATGACCAGGACTTGGCCGTCGTGGCCGTGATGCTCGCGCTGGGGCCGTTCAAAATGCTGATCAAGGATTATCAGATGCTGCTGGACAGCTATGCGGGGGCTATCGCCGAGGGACGCGAAGCCAAGATCCAGGCCATCGATATGGGCCGGCGCGGCCTGCATAATGAAGGCGCCGAGTTGATGATCGCGCGGCTGGAAGGCAAAGTGGCGATTGATTTCAAGACCGCGCGGCGGCTATTCACCCTGGTCTGCGCATTGCACCAGAAATTATAGGACCGAACTGATGAGAATAGACGGCACACCCTTCCGCTCGATCTGGGTGGATGAAACAGATCATTGGTCGGTCCGCATCATCGACCAGACCAAGCTGCCCTGGGCACTGGATCTTGTGCGTCTCACCACAATGGATGCGGTGGCGCATGCCATTAAAGCCATGCTGGTGCGCGGCGCGCCGCTGATTGGCGCTTCGGCCGCTTATGGCGTTGCCCTGGCGATGCGCGCCGATAGTTCCGATGCAAACCTCGCCCATGCCATTGCGGTGCTGGGTGCGACGCGCCCGACCGCGATCAACCTGCGCTGGGCGCTGGCGCGGATGGAACAAAAACTAAAACCGCTGGCGCTTAACGATCGCGGTGCCGCGGCCTATGCCGAGGCTGCCGCGATCTGCGATGAGGATGTCGCGACCAACCGGGCGATCGGCCAGCACGGAATGCCGTTGATCGCCGCGCGCGCGACGAATGGACGGCGCGTCAATGTACTCACCCATTGCAATGCCGGATGGATCGCGACCGTGGATTGGGGCACCGCGCTCGCACCTATTTATATGGCGCATGATGCGGGCATCGACGTGCATGTGTGGGTCGAGGAAACCCGGCCGCGCAACCAGGGTGCATCCCTAACCGCCTGGGAGCTGGGCAAACATGGCGTGCCGCACACCGTCATCACAGACAACGCCGGCGGCCATATGATGCAGCGCGGCGATGTCGACCTGGTCATTGTCGGCACGGACCGCGTGACACGCTCAGGCGATGTCGCCAACAAAATCGGCACTTATTTAAAAGCGCTGGCGGCGCGCGACAATGGCGTGCCGTTTTGGGTCGCTCTTCCGTCTACCACCATCGACTGGACGATCAGCGATGGATTGTCCGACATCCCGATCGAAGAACGCGCCGGCGCGGAAGTGACGACGATGACCGGGCGCGCGTTGGATGGTTCGATTGCGACGATACGGATCGTGCCGAAGGACAGCCCAGCCGCGAACCCGGCTTTCGATGTCACACCGGCGCGGCTGGTTTCCGGCCTGATTACCGAGCGAGGGCTCTGTGCCGCGAATGAATTTGCCCTCCGCGAAATGTTCCGGGAATTTGCGTAAATCCCTTGCACTGATGCTCGCCTTGAGCGGCTGCGTGGCACCGGATGCCCACGCACCGCCCTTCGCGAGGGTGCCCTACGAGGCGTTTTCGCGCACCGATGCCGTGGCCGTCGCCATGGATGAATGGCGGCTCTGGGGCATGCGCGTGGATGATTCCGGCGGTGCTGGCTACGTGCAGGAAGATGCCACGATGGGCGAGCGCCAGCCGGGATTGTGGGAGCGGATCGGCGAATATTGGTGGGAAGGAATGAACGCCGGCGAGCCGGATGCACGCTGGACCGGCAAGCATAATGGACAGGGCAAGGTGTTCCCCGTCGCGGTGAATGGGGACTATGCTTGGTCGGCGGCATTCATTTCTTATGTGATGCGCATTGCCGGTGCGGGAGCAAAATTCCCCTACGCGCCGGACCACGCCACTTATATTAACTATGCGGCGCGCGCCGCGAAGGGTGAGGTGCATGACCCGCTGCTGATCGCCGAAAATCCGGCGACCTACGCGCCTAGCCTTGGCGACTCTGGTGTGTTTCCCGCGCGGCTCCGCGCACGGATTAACGTTTGAAGACCTGCCGACGGCGTATGCGTTTCCGGCGCATTGCGGCATCGTGGTGGCCGGTGGGGAAGACGAGATAAGCGTAGTCGGCGGCAATGTGGATGATGCGGTGACGATGGAACATCTGCACACGAACGACCAGGGCGAGCTAAGCGGTAACATGGAAAACTGGTTCGTGGTGCTGCGGGTGATGTATCTGCGTTAAACGGCTCAGCCGCCATCGCCAGACTTTTTATAAGGGCTGTCCGCCTCCATCGCGGTCATCGCTTCGATCATACCGGACCGTTCAGCCGCCAGGAAATCAGCCACCGCACGGCGCAGGCCCGGATGCCGTATCCAATGCGCCGAGTAGGTCGGCTTCGGCAGATAGCCGCGCTGGATTTTGTGCTCGCCCTGTGCGCCGGCTTCCACGCGGGTCATCCCATGCGCGATCGCGTAATCAATCGCCTGATAATAACATAATTCGAAATGCAGAAACGGCACGTCCTCGGTAGCCCCCCAGTTGCGGCCATAAAGCACCGTCTCGCTCCGCAGATTCAGCGCGCCGGCGATGGGTTTACCGTCGCGTTCGGCGATCATCAGCACGATTTGATCGCCGAGCCGCTCACCCAGGAGCGGAAAGAATTCCGGCGTGAGATACGCCCCGCCCCATTTGCGATCGACTGTCGAGGTATAGAATTTATAGAAGGTCTTCCACACCGCCGGGGTGAGTGCCGCACCGCTCAGCGCTTTAAAGGTCAGTCCAGCCTGCGCATCGCGCCGCTCACGTTTGATCGCCTTTCGTTTGCGGGAAGACAGCGCGTTTAAAAAATCGTCAAAGTTTTTGTAGCCGCCATTCTCCCAGTGGAACTGCGTGCCAAGCCGCTGCAGCCAGCCGGCCTCGCCCAGCGCCTCCCATTCGGGCGCGGTGCAAAAGGTTGCATGCACGGAGGAACACGCCAGCTCCTCAGCCAGTTGCTCCAAGGCTGCCGCCATCGCCGCCATGGGCAGTCCGGCGCGGCATAAAAGCCGCGGACCAGGCACGGGGGAAAACGGCACCGCCACTTGCAGCTTGGGATAATAATTGCCGCCAGCTCGCTCCAGCGCGTTCGCCCAGGCATGGTCAAACACATATTCGCCGTAGGAGTTGGTCTTGGCATAAGCGGGTGCGACGGCGGCAATGGCTCCGGCGCCATCGTGGAGCACGGCATAGCGCGGGTGCCAGCCGGTGCGTGAGCCGACCGACCCGCTATCCTCCAGCGCCGAGAGAAACCCATAGGATATAAAGGGATTATCGCTCCCGGCACAGCCATCCCACGCGGCTTGCCCGATTTCGGCAATCCGGGGATAAACCTGGAGCGATATATGAGATGTTCCGTCCGCCATGCCGCACCATATGCGACGGAGAGGGCATTTCGCCAGTATGAAGAGGATTCCCTGATGGCCGACGGACACATTTCACCGCGCAAACCGACCCTCCTGGCTGATTATGCCGCCCCGGTTTTCTTGGTCGATGAGGTTTCGCTCGATTTCGACCTCGATCCGGCGGCAACGATTGTTCGCGCGCGTTTAAAGCTGCGGCGCCAGGCGCCGGGCCCGCTGGTGCTGGACGGCAAGGACCTTTTGCTCCGCTCCGTCAAACTTAATGGTGAGGTTCTGGGCGATAACCGCTACGCGGTGGGCGAGTCATCGCTGACCATACACGACGTGCCGGATGAATTTACCCTGGAAACCGAGGTGAAAATCGAGCCCCGGAACAATACGGAACTTTCCGGCCTGTATATGTCCGGCACTGGGTTTTTCACGCAATGCGAGCCCGAGGGGTTCCGCAAGATCACCTATTTCCCGGACCGGCCGGATGTCATGACGCGCTTTCACGTCACGCTGCGGGCGGATAAGGCAAAATATCCGGTGTTGCTCTCCAACGGCAACAAAACAGCCGAGGGGGCGGAGGGTGAAAAGATCTGGGCATCCTGGGAGGACCCGCACCCGAAACCCTCTTATCTCTTTGCCCTCGTCGCCGCCGATCTCGTCGCGGTGAAGGACACGTTCACCACCGCCTCCGGCCGGAAGGTCGAACTCGGCATCTGGGTTGCGGCCGGAGATGAAACACGCTGCGCCCACGCGATGTATGCGCTGAAAAATTCCATGGCGTGGGATGAGCGGACATTTGGCCTCGAATATGACCTCGATATTTTCAACATCGCCGCGGTGAGCGATTTCAATGCCGGGGCGATGGAGAATAAAGGCCTCAATATTTTTAACACCGCCTATGTGCTGGCGAGCGCGGACACCGCGACCGATGCGGATTTCCAGGGCATTGAGCGCGTGATCGCGCATGAGTATTTCCATAACTGGACGGGCGATCGCGTTACGTGCCGGGACTGGTTCCAGCTCTCTTTAAAGAGGGGCTCACGGTATTCCGCGACCAGGAATACATGGCCGACCAGTTTTCCGCGGCGGTCAAGCGCATATCCGATGTGAGGATGCTGCGCGCCACGCAGTTCCGCGACGATGCCGGGCCGCTCGCCCACCCGGTGCGCCCGGCGAGCTATCTTGAGATCAATAATTTCTACACCACGACGATTTACGAAAAGGGCGCGGAAGTCGTGCGCATGGTCCGCACGCTCATCGGCCGCGAAGCGTTTCGCAAAGGCATGGATATCTATATCGCGGAGAACGATAATTCCGCCGCCACGGTCGAGGATTTTCTCAAAGCCATGCAGCAGGCCGCGCCGGCGCTGGACCTCAGCCAGATCATGCGCTGGTACGAACAGGCAGGCACGCCGGAGATCACCTTCGAGGACGCGTATGACGCGACAGCGAAGACCTACACATTGACGTTGCGCCAGCACACGAATCCCACACCGGGGCAGGCGCAGAAAAAGCCGTTCCTGATTCCGGTTGCGATGGGGCTTTTGGACGAAGCCGGTAACGACCTCCATACCGGGACACTGGCCTTCACCCAGGCGGAGCAAATATTTGAATTCAAAAATATTGCGTCGCGGCCCGTGCCCTCACTGTTCCGTAATTTCTCGGCGCCGGTCAAACTGAAAGGCCAAACTCGTGAGCGCCTGGCTTTCCTCGCGGCGAAGGATACGGATTTGTTCAATCGCTGGGACGCGCTCCAGCAATATGCCTCGATCGTGCTTCTCGATGCCGTAAAAGCGCATCAGGCGGGTGACGCGTTCAAGCTCGATACCGGCTTGCGCGATGCCATTGCCGCGACATTGCACGAGGCGGCGCGCGACCCGGCTTTTGCCGCCGAGGCGATTTTGCTGCCCGGCGAGAGCCTGCTTGCCGACCAGATGGACATGGTCGACGCGCAAGCCATACGCTTTGTGCGCGAGGCGGCAAAAACCGCTCTGGGCCGGGCGCTGCGCCCCGAATTTACCCACGCCTATGCCGTTTTTGGCACAGCCGATCCCACGGATATCTCCGGCCCCGCCATGGCCAGCCGCGCCCTGAGAAACGCCGCACTCGGCTATTTGAGTGCGGCGGGCGACACCATACTGCCCGCCACGCAATTCGCCGCCGCGAAAAACATGACCGACCGGATGGCGGCACTCGTCACGCTGGCGGAGGTTGCAGATATTCATCGCGATGAGGCTTTCGCGGCGTTCTATGCACAATGGAAGGCCAACCCGCTGGTGCTCGATAAATGGTTTGCCGTGCAGGCCCGCGCCGGCGCGGCGGACACGCTGGAGCGTGTCCAGGCGCTTACCAAGCACGCCGATTTCGACCTGCGTAACCCCAACCGCGTACGGGCGCTGATCGGCGCCTTTGCCGGCAATCAGGCGAAATTCCATGATGCCTCTGGCGCCGGGTATCAGTTGCTGGCCGATACCATTATCACGCTGGACGAGAAAAACCCGCAAATCGCCGCCCGCCTCGCCACCGCGCTGGGCTCCTGGCGGCGCTATGACCCAGCGCAGCAGAGGCTGATGAAGGCGCAACTGGAGCGCATCCTTGCCAAAGAGGGTCTGAGCCCCAACACTTACGAAATGGCCTCGAAGGCCCTGGCATAAGAGAAGAGTGAAATGATCGAGCTTTCCTACTGGACGACGCCGAACGGCCATAAAGTCACGATTTTTCTGGAAGAGGCGGGAACGCCGTATAAAATCGTCCCGATCAATATCTCCAAGGGCGAGCAGTTCGGCGAGGCGTTTCTGAAAATCGCGCCGAACAACCGTGTCCCCGCGATTTTGGATACCGCGCCGGCGGATGGCGGTGCGCCGATCAGCGTGTTCGAGTCAGGGGCGATCCTGGAATACCTCGCCGAGAAGGAGCAGAAATTTCTGCCGAAAGATATCCGCGGCAAATATGAGGCGTTGCAATGGTTGTACTGGCAGATGGGCGGGCTCGGCCCGATGGCGGGGCAGAACCACCATTTCGTACAATACGCTCCCGAGCGTATTCCCTACGCCATGGAGCGCTATATTAATGAGACCAACCGGCTCTACGGTGTGCTGAACAAGCGCCTCGCCGACCGGGAATTTATCGCCGGCGGCTATTCCATAGCCGACATGGCGAGCTATCCCTGGATTGTGCCGCATGCGCGCCAGCAGCAGAACCTTGATGATTTTCCGCACCTGAAGCGCTGGTTCCATACCATCGCGGCGCGCCCTGCCGTGCAGCGCGCCTACGCGCTGGCCAAGGAACTCAGCCAGGGCCCGACCGTGACGCAGGAGTCCCGTGCGATCCTGTTCGGTCAGACCGCGCGATGAAACGCCTCCTCTACGATCTGGCGGCGGAAGATGAGGATGTCCGGTTCAGCCCCTATTGCTGGCGGATAAAGCTGGCGCTGGCGCATAAAAATCTGAGTTTCGAGACGGTGCCCTGGAGACTTACCGATAAAGCCGCGATCGCGTTTTCCGGTCAGGGCAAGGTTCCCGTGCTGGTCGATGGCAAAACCGTGGTCTCCGAAAGTCAGGCGATCGCGGAATATCTGGAGAGCGCCTACCCGAATGAGGCATCGCTGTTCGGCGAGCCGCCGGCGCGCGCGCTGACCATGTTTATCAAAGCCTGGACCGAGGACATACTGCATCCGGCGATCGCGCGGATCGTGATACCGGATGTTTTTGCGCGCCTGCACCCCAAGGATAAAGCCTATTTCCGCGAGGCGCGGGAGAAATCCTGGGGCATGAAAATCGAGGATTTCCACAACAGCCGCGCCGAGTATCTGGCGGCATTCAAAGCCGCTCTGGCGCCGCTGCGCAGCACGCTGAAGGTGCAGAGTTTTGTCGCGGGGTCTTCACCCACTTACGCCGATCACATCGTGTTCGGCGCGCTGCAATGGGGGCGGTTGATGTCCAGCGTAAGACTGCTGGACGAGAATGACCCCATCGTGGACTGGATGGACGCCGTGCTGGGAACGTATGGGCTCTGATACCGGCGGTGCCAAATAAAGCGCGCAACTTCCCGTGTCCCGCGTAATGGTTTAACCCGTGCGCGATGATCAAACTCCGCTTCGCCCCCAGCCCCACGGGCTATCTCCATGTCGGCAATGCCCGCGCGGCCCTGGTGAATTTTCTGTTTGCCCGCAACCACGGCGGCAAATTGCTGCTGCGCCTCGATGATACCGATACCGAGCGCGGCCGGCCGGAATATGAGCAGGGCATCTACGATGATTTGCGCTGGCTGGGCCTTAGCTGGGACGAATCCGCCAGGCAATCGGACCGGTTTGCACGCTATGAGGAGGTCGCTGCACGCCTGAAAGACGCGGGGCGGCTGTATCCCTGTTTTGAGAACGAGGACGAACTGGCCGCCAAACGCGCCGCCCTCATCAAGCGCAAGCTCCCCCCGGTCTATGACCGCGCCGCTCTCACCCTCACGCCTGAGCAGCGTGCCGCGGCGGAAGCCGCCGGCAAGCGGCCCTACTGGCGCTTCAAACTTTCCGAGGGCGTGGCGACATGGCAAGACCTCGTGCTTGGGAGCAGAAGCATAAAATTCGGCACGGTGTCCGACCCGGTGCTGATCCGCGCTGATGACACTCCCTTATATACCTTCACCTCGGTGGTGGATGATGTTGATTTCGGCATCAGCCATATCATCCGCGGCGAGGACCATGTCTCCAATACCGCCGTGCAGATCGATTTGTTCAACGCCATTTCCAAAACCGCTTTGCCCCGCTTCGCGCATCTGCCGCTGATCAGCGGCGGCGAGGGGGAGAAACTTTCCAAGCGAATCGGTAGTATTTCGCTCAAATCCCTGCGCAAGGACGGGATCGAGCCAGCCGCGATCACGGCCTATCTGGCACGTCTCGGCACCAACAAGGATGCCGCCCCCCTGCCGCTGGAGGCGCTGATCCAGCAGTTCAACCTCTCGGATTTCGGCCGCTCGCCGCCGCGTTTCGACGCCAAGCAGATGCTCGTCCTCAATCGCAAATTCCTGCACAACCTGGACTTCGAGGCAGTCCGTGACCGGCTGCCCGAGGGGGCGGGGGAAGATTTCTGGCTTGCCATCCGCGGCAATCTGGACCTGCTCACCGAGGCGCGGCGCTGGTGGGAGGTGGTGAACGGCGAATTTTCTCCACGCGACCTTAAAGGCGAGGAAGCTATCCTGAAGGTCGCTCTGGAAACCCTGCCGCCAGCCCCGCTCAACACGGAGTCCTGGAAAACCTGGACCGGTGCTGTTTCCGCCGCCACGGGTGCCAAGGGCCGCGCGCTGTTCCACCCGCTGCGCTTAGCACTCACCGGTGAGGACCAGGGGCCGGAAATGGCGGCGCTCCTTCCGCTCATCGGCCATGACCGCGCCATGGCGCGGTTGCGGCGCTTCGTTGTATAGCGGGCGCTGCCCAGCTAAGAGGGGCCAGGCTGAACTGTAGGGTTGCGTCGCGTGGTTGATATTTTTGACGAGGTTTCAGAGGATCTGCGCACCGAACGTGCGATTACGCTGGCAAAACGCTATGGCGGGTTGCTCGTGATCGCCTGCGTCCTGGTGCTCCTCGGCATTGCCGGGCAGCAGGTTTATGCCTGGCGCCAGGCCAAGCAGAACAGCCAAGCCGCCACCGCCTACCTGGCTTTGACCGGGCCGATCGATGCCGCCGCCGGCAAACTCACCAATGACCAGCTCAAAGCGGACGCCAAATCCCTCACCGATTTCGCGGCCACCGCTCCAGCCGGCTACCGGACCCTTAGCCGTTTGCGCGCGGCCGGGCTGTACGCGGATGCCGGCCAGACGGCCCAGGCGGAAGGCATCTGGAACAATATCGCCGATGATTCAGGCGCCGACCCGCTCCTGCGCGACCTTGCCAATCTGCTCTGGGCGCAGCACGCGCTGGGCACCGCACCGGATGCGGAAGTGCTGGCAAGGCTGAAACCTTTGACGGCCGAGCAGAACCCCTATCAGGGTCTGGCGCAGGAAACCCAGGCACTGCTTTATCTGCATGAGGGCAAGACTGATCTCGCGAAGGCGCTGTTCTCGCAGATCGCCTCAGACCCCAATGCACCGGACGGCGTGCGTAACCGCGCCGACGGACTGCTCGCAAAGCTGAACGGATGACAAAACACATGATGCGACGTCGTACGGCCACGACCCTTATGCTCGGGCTTTTGACCTCCTGCAGCACGCCCGAGGTTAAAATCGTCGGCAAACAGATCCCCGTCCTACCCGATACCGGTGGGTTGGATGTGGCGGCGGATGCACCACCGGTTACTCTGCCGCCGGTTGTGGCGCTGGATAGCTGGCCGCAGCCTTTAGCCAATCCGGCCCATGCGCCCGGCAACGCCGCCGGGCCGACCGGGCTTTCCGCCCATTGGACCGCCGATATAGGTGCTGCCGCCAGTTACCGCCAGCCGCTGCTGGCCAGCCCGCTGCTCGCCGGCGGCCATGTGTTCGCCATGGATGCGAACGCCGCGGTCACGGCCTTTTCCGCCGCCGACGGCACCCGGATATGGCGCACGGTCACGCGGCCGAAACACGCGACCGAACAAAACATCGGCGGCGGCATTGGCTACGATTCGGGTAAAATCTACGCCAGTACAGGCTATAGCGAGCTGCTCGCTTTGGATGCCCGCACGGGCAAAATTCTGTGGCGTCAGGCGCTGGATTTCCCCACCCGCACCGCGCCGATGATCGCCGGTGGCCTGGTTGCCGTGGTGGTGCAGAACGATCTGCTGCTAACATTCGATGCCGGCACCGGCACACCTGGCTGGCGCTTCACCGGAACAGTGGGCAGTGTTTCAAATGCCGCCGCCGGTGTTACCGGTGCGCCGGCCTATGCGGACGGCATTGTCGTGGCTGGCTTCTCATCCGGCACAGTGGCAGCCCTTGACGCTAATTCTGGCACTCCGGTCTGGGAACAGAGCCTTGCCTCCTCCTTCGGTCAGGCAAGCTCGCTCGATTTCTCGGATATCGTGGCCTCCCCGGTCATCGCTGGCGGCGTGGTCTATGCCATTGGCCTCGGCAACACCGCGATGGCAATCGACCTGCATTCAGGCGTGAAGGTCTGGAGGCATAGCGCCAGCGGAACGTCGCCCTTCTGCCTGGTGGGCGGCTTTGCCTTCTTGCTTGACAACACACAGACTTTGTTCGCCATCCATGCCGATGATGGGCTGGTGAGCTGGTCGCTGCAAATGCCACCGTTCCGCAACGTGAAAAAGAAAAACGGCCCACTGGTCTGGACCGGGCCGGTTATGGTGAACGGGCTTCTGCTGCTCACCAATAGCGACGGCGAAATCGCCCTGGTTGACCCGGTCGCGGGGAAGATTAAATCCACCAGCAAACTCGCCGGTCCGGCGGATATGACGCCGATCGCGGCTGGCGGCTTGCTCATCCAGCTTACCCACAATGCTAAACTCACGGCCTATAGCTGAACATCGTGATCCCAAAGGTCGTCATCACAGGCCGGCCTAATGTTGGCAAATCCACCCTGTTCAATCGTTTGGTCGGGCAGCGGCTGGCGCTTGTCGCGGACACGCCGGGAGTAACGCGCGACCGCAAGGAGGCCGAAGCGGTGCTGGCCGGCACGAAAGTGCTGTTGGTGGACACTGCCGGGCTGGAAGAAGCAGCCCCGGAGAGCATTCCCGGCCGCATGCGCGCTTCCACGGGCAAGGCCGTGGACGAGGCGGATCTGGTGTTGTTCGTGTACGACGCCCGCAGTGGGCTGCTGCCCGAAGACAAGCATTTTGCCACATGGCTGCGCCGCACCGGCAAACCAGTGCTGGTGGTGGTCAACAAGGCCGAGGGACGCGGCGGTGCGGCCGCCGCCATGGAAGCCTATGAGCTTGGGCTCGGCGACCCGCTGGCCATCTCGGCGGAGCATAATGAGGGCGTGTATGACCTGATGCGCGAGATCGCAGACCGGCTGCCCGCCCCGCCCGAGGAAGACGAAACCGCGGAAAACCTGCCACTGCATTTCGCCATTGTCGGCCGGCCGAATGCGGGGAAATCCACGCTGCTTAACTATCTTTTGGGCGAGCAGCGCATGATCACCGGGCCGGAGCCAGGGCTGACGCGCGATGCGGTGGCGGTGGATCTGACTGGCCCGGATGGGCAACTCTACCGGTTGGTGGACACCGCCGGCCTGCGCAAACGCGCGAAGGTGGATGAAGGGCTGGAGCGCATGTCCACCTCCTCCTCGATCGAGGCGCTGAAACGCGCCGAAATGGTGGTGCTGGCGATCGATGGGCTGCAAGGCGTGCAGGAGCAGGATTTGCACATCGCGCGCCTGATCGAGCGCGAGGGCCGCGCCTGCGTCATCGCGCTGACCAAATGGGACGCGGTGGACGACCGCGTTAAAGCCAAGCAGGCCGCGCTGGACCGGATTTCCATTTCGCTGTCGCAGATGAAGGGCATTACCCTTGTGCCTGTATCCGCCGAAACCGGCGAGGGGGTGGCCAAACTCTTCCCCGCGATCCGCGCGACCTACGAGAAATGGAATCTTCGTGTCCCCACCAGTGCGCTGAACCGCTGGTTTGAATCGGCGTTGGAGCGTTTTCCACCGCCGCTGGTCGAGGGGCGCCGCCTGAAACTGCGCTACATCACGCAGGTGAAAGCCCGTCCACCGACCTTCGCGCTGTTCGGCACAAGGGCAGAGCAGGTGCCTGACACGTATGTGCGGTATCTGGTGAATTCGCTGCGGGAAGCGTTCGAGATGCCGGGTGTGCCGATCAGGATCATGCTCCGAGGCACGGAAAACCCGTATCACGACAAATAGGTTCTTGTAACAA
This sequence comes from uncultured Alphaproteobacteria bacterium, assembly GCA_963740445.1. Taxonomy (GTDB): domain Bacteria; phylum Pseudomonadota; class Alphaproteobacteria; order Acetobacterales; family Acetobacteraceae; genus Acidocella. The sequence goes on along the minus strand of CAVUED010000005.1, from coordinate 12,820 downwards.
TGGTCCGAGATGTTGACTCATCATCGAGGGGTGTTGGTATCGCGCACGGGCCTGGCCGGCCGCATTTCGTGTTATGGACATAAAAAAGTATTGCCAGGGCTAGCCCTGGCAATACTTGGTATCAAAAAACTGTCTGAACAAACGGGATTACCCCATTCGATTCATTGGCCGGTGAATTGCGGGCTCCGCTTTTCCATGAACGCCCGACGACCTTCGCGGTAATCGGCGCTGTCCAGACAGGCTTTCATAGCCGTCTGCACGGCTTTAACGTCGCGTTTGTCGGCATCCTTCAATGACTCGGAGATGACCAGCTTGTGTGCAAGCACCGATAAAGGCGCGCAATCTGCTATCGCATTAGCGACATCGAGAACGGTCTGATGCAGCGCCTCGCCAGACACAACCTTGTTAACCAGTCCAATGCGCTCGGCCTCGGCGCCGCTAATCCGGTTGCCCGTGTATAACATCATGCGGGCATGAGCGGGGCCGATCAGCGAGACCAGCTTGCCTGCCATTTCAAGCCCATAGACATTGCCGATCTTGGCTGCGGGCGCGCCGAATTCGGACTTTTCCGCGGCGATTCTGATGTCGGCATTCATCGCAATGTTCAGCCCACCGCCAAGGCAGAAGCCACGGATCTCCGCGATCAGCGGCTTATTGAACTGTGCCAGAGCGGCCCGGCCCTCACCGGTCAAACGATCGTATTCCTGTTGTGCGTCTGCATCACCGCGCATTTGATCAAACTGACCGATGTCAGCGCCAGAAACGAACGCCTTGTCCCCCGCGCCGGTCATGACAACGATCCTGATAGCCGGATCAGCAGAGAAATTTTGTAATATCTCTGCCAGTCCCGCCCACATGTCGACAGAAATGGCGTTACGCTTCTCCGGTTGATTAAACGTGACAAACCCAATTCGGCCGTCGACCGTAGCTAACATTTTGCCGCCAGCATACTGCTGCATAAAAAACTCCGTTGGTCTCTAAGTGCGTTTAGTTTAGGTGGCTTCGGCGACCTGCGCCCGCAGTGCCACCAGCGCGTGAACAACATCGATCGTCGGTGTAGGCAGATTCAACATGCGGCCTAGCTCCTGGACCACGGTGACCAGCGGGGCGATCTCCATCTTCCGGCCACGCTCCAGGTCCTGCAGCATCGACGTCTTGTGCGCGCCGACTCTTTGGGCGCCGTTGATCCGCCGGTCGACATCGACGCGGAACGAAACGCCGAGCCGGTTGGCGATGTCCTGTGCCTCGACCATCATGGCCCGTGCAACGGCCCTTGTGCCGGCGTCGGCGCAAATGTCGTAGAGCGTCGCATGGGTGAGCGCGCTGATCGGGTTGAACGAGAGATTACCCCATAGCTTGAGCCACAATTCATTGCGGATATCGTCTTGGATTGGCGCTTTCAGGCCGGCCGCGGTGAACGCTTCCGAGAGTTTTTCAATCCGGTCCGTCCGCTCGCCGCTCGCCTCACCGATCGGGAAATTATCACCATATATATGTTGTATCACGCCGGGTTCGACCACCTCGGTCGCGGGATAGACGACACAGCCGATCGCGCGCTCCGGGCGCAAGAGTTTCCATTGCACGCCACCTGGATCGACAGTTTCAATCGTTCGGCCCTCTAGTTCCCCACCATGTTTATAGAAATACCAGTAAGGAATACCATTCACGGCCGTTACAACCCCGGTATCGTCACGGAGCAAAGGCAACATCTGCTCGGCGGCAGCGCTCATCTGATGCGATTTGAGCCCGACGATGACGTAATCCTGCTTGCCCAGTTCGTTGGGGTCGTTGGTGCATGTGACGCGCGTGACGGTCTCCTGGTCGCCCTTAAGTACGCGCACACCATTCTGGCGCATAGCCTCCAGATGAGGCCCGCGGGCCACCAAGCTAACGTCAACTCCTACCTGAGCCAGCTCGGCGCCCAAATAAGCGCCGATCGCACCAGCCCCAAAAATGCAAATCTTCATTCGACCTCCGGGTTTTGATTTGATTTATATAAGAACAACAAGGCCTAAATAATTACCGGAGCTTCTTCAAGCTAAGATGCTCCAATAAATCATGAAAACGGTGAGAATCATAAAGTGTTGGACGAAACCGAACCGGGACCAAGCTGTACAACACGCATGACCGGTAAGGCCGTCCGTGTAAGGGATCGCTGGCAGCGCCGTTTATGGACTAAAACCGTTGCGGCCGGCCCAATAGTCGTAATAGCCAGTCGGTCCTAGAGCGATTTCGTTGCTTGCGGGCAACGCAACACGCCTTGGCGCATCAAGCAGCATAAAGCGTACCGGTGCTTCTTGCCGGTAATTTTCTGTCGGCTTCCTCCGCATTCCGTTGTTTCTCTTAGATACCACGCCATGAGGGTGAACCCTAAGTTCGCCCTTAAGTTTATAACAGACCAATAACGCAATCGGCCGATCAATCTTATCGCGCGGTATCCAACGTCAATATTATTTCAGGCACTGAATCTCAATTGATTTGCTTCTGGGTTTTCGTATACCAGCCGACAGGGCTTTGTCAAACAAATCAAATAAATGGGCCTTTAGGGGGTCGGCATCCTTATAAAGGGCGCGGCCATAACAAGGGGTGGGTCCATAGCGCTCGCAATGTTGAAGTCGGTTGCCTGTCCTAAGGTGCGGCTTATCATGCATGTAGATTTTTAATTTGTTTTGGTTGTTCCTTTTGCAACCTGCATGGATCCTAAATTGACTTTTCCAGAATCAAGTGGTCGCGTGCCTGAGGGAAACAGGTAAGCCCCCCTGGGGCTGGTCTCGATAAAAGTTATGCCAAGTGGCTAATTGCTTGACAGGCTGTAATGTCTGGTCTACCAAACGCCAAATATTAAATATAATCGTCCAAATAAAAAAGTGCGACTTTGAATGCGGAGTACAATCGGTTCTTGGTATACCAAATAACGATGGCGCCGTGCGCTGCGGATGGAGGTTGAAAGGTCGGGTGTGTCAACGGTCCAGTCGTCTGACGGGGTTTAGCGAATTATTGCTGGCCACGGCGTCAAAGCTTATATAAGTGTAATATATCGCCAACGAGCGAGATGCGGAGGAAAGTAAAAATCATGGAAAATAACACGGGTTCTCCTGGAAGTGTTGCGGCGAGCGGCGCTGCCAGTTCATTGCGGTGGAAGCAGCTCGCTTTGGGTGTCATCTGCATGGTGATGATCGCCAACCTGCAATATGGGTGGACGCTTTTCGTTCTGCCGCTGCATGCCGCTCATGGTTGGACCATTGCCGACATTCAGTTTTCATTCGCGTTGTTTATTGCTCTTGAGACCTGGGTCACGCCGCTTGACGGCTGGATCGCTGATTCCTCGGGACCCAAATGGGGCGCCCGCGTCGTTATGGGCATGGGCGGGATCATGGTTGCGCTGGGCTGGATTATCGACGGCGCGGCGACAACGCTCCCGATGCTCTATCTCGGTGGGGCTGTAACGGGCTTCGGCGCTGGCGCGGTCTATACGACGGCTGTCGGCAATGCGACGAAATGGTTCAAGGATCGCCGGGGTCTTGCTGTTGGGTTGACCGCGGCGGGGTTTGGCGCCGGCACGGCGCTGACGATTATTCCGATCCGTATGGTTTTGGCGAGCAGCGGCGTGTCGACGGCCTTCTTCTGGTTCGGTTTGATCCAGGGCGGCGTCATCCTCGTCGTTTCGCAGTTCATTCGCTCGCCTTACCCTGGTGAAGCTCCCGCAGTGACGCAGGTCAAGGTGCATCAGTCCACGCATAGCGCCACCTCTGGCGAGATGCTGAGGACGCCGCTGTTCTGGGTGCTCTACATGCTGTTCCTGATGATGGCGGCTGGCGGGCTCATGGCTTCTGCCAATCTGGCCGCGATCGCGAAATCCTATGGCGTTTCCGACACTGTGATTTTCCTGGGTGCGTCAGCGCTCTCGGTTGGTCTCATTTTCGCCAACATCATGAATGGTATCGCACGGCCGTTCTTTGGCTGGGTTTCTGACAATATCGGCCACTCCAACACGATGGCGATTGCGTTTGGCTTAGGCGCTATCGCTTACTTCCTGATGACTGTCTTCGGCCAGGATCCGTGGGGCTTTGTTTTCTTCGCGGGACTTATCTTCCTGTGCTGGGGCGAAATCTTCAGCCTGTTCCCGGCGATGTGCACGGATCTTTTTGGTCCGAAACACGCCACAACGAACCTGTCGTTCCTCTACACCTCGAAAGGTGTGGCGGGCTTCCTGGTGCCTGTGGGCAGCCTCGTCGTGGCGCGGACGCATAACTGGAGCAACGTGCTGCTGCTGACGATGGCGATCAATATCGTCGCGGTGGTCCTGGTGTTCCTTGTTCTCCGGCCGGCGGAAAAGCGCTTCCACGAGCGGGAAGAGCGCATGGCGGCAGCCGCCGGAGCAGCAGAGTAACTTTTACAAGGGGGGATGGTTATCAACAGCCGGATATTGGAGCTATCCGAATCGCCAGATAATTTCATAAAAAAAGTCGTTCTCAGGAACAAACTTTGTATGTCGACTAAAGTTAATAAATCCACACAGGGATATTGGGAGAAAAAAGTGATGAAAATGAAGACAAAACTTCTTCTGACGGTTGGTTTAAGTGCTGGTTTGCTGAGTTTTGCACACCAAGGTTTCGCCATGGGGCCAGGCGGCCCGGGGGCGGGTATGAGCCCATACAAGTTCAACCTCCAGGATATGGGGCCGTTGAGCGGGGATTGGACGTTTACCGGTGGTGTCGACGGATGGGGTGGTCTCTGGAATGCCGCATCGCCGAGCAACCCGGGTCTTGCTCCTTATCCTGGAACCGGAAGCCATAGCTACGGCATCGGCGAAGCGGTGGTCATGTTGCAGAAAACATCCGGTTTGGTGCAGTTCACCTACTGGGGTGGCGCCTGGCAGACGCCCGCCATGGGCCTTACCAGTGACTGGGGCGCTTTCAACAGCGTGGGGCGGCTGGGCTTAGCCGCGAATCCGCTGCCCTCGACGCCGACGTTCAAATGGTGGTTCACGCTGCAACCGTCACAATACTGGAGCATTCAAGCTGGTGAAAATCCCTCGCTTGAAGGCGTTGAGATCGGGTTTGACTTCTTGAATCCGACCTTCTTCGTTTCCGATCTTAATAACATGCAGGCAACGCCCGCCTATGGTGTTCAGGGTAACATCATGTACGGGAACTCCACCTTTAACCTCCAGTGGGGTGACTTATACAAGACCGATCGTTTCAACGTTATTTCCGCTGCGGAATTGTATAACCTGAACGCAGACGGGTCTGACTACCTGCTTGGGTTTGGGCACACTGTCGTCGGACACACATGGGATCCTAGCCACGGTGGCTATGCTCCGGAAATCAACAGCAGCCTGGTCGGTGCCGGTGCGCAATGGGTAGTTGGGCCGTGGACCGTGGTGCCGGAAGCAGAGTATCAATGGCTGCCGAAGGGCTCGGTCACCGCCTCCAATAGCGTTGCCGCGCCGACAAAGACTTTTTATAACGTAGGCGCAATGGTGGATGTCACTTATGCGTTCACGCCAAAGTGGTCGCTGACCGTGCAGCCGCAATACATCTACCAGAACGGCAATAGCAACGACCCGTCCTACTACAGCAACTGGCTGCAGTTCGGCGTGCCGAACGGCCCTGGAACGTTCAGCGGCGGTACGACGATGGTTGGATTACAGATTGATCCCACCTGGCAGAACAAGAACTTCTTCATCCGGCCGACTCTGGCGTATACCCATGTTTCTGGTTATGCGGCCGGCACAGGCTATGGTAAAAACGGCAATTCGTCAGACCAAATCGTGGGTCTTGTCGAGGCTGGCTTCCTGATCGGAAGCTACTAACACTAAATACGTTTTAGTTGGTCCCACTCTGGTGGGGCCAACTAAAAGCCCAAGAAGCACTACAAAAAATGGGAGAAAACAATGAAATATGCTAAAAAAGTAGTTGGAGCCGCGTTGCTCAGCGTTCTGATGTCCGGTGTTGCATGTGCAGCCCCGTCATATAGCTTCAAACTCGTGGACACGATTCCCCTGCCGACCAAGCCGGGCCATGGCGATTTTGTTGTCTTCGATCCGACGAATAACTATGTTTATGTCTCGCTGAATGGGTCGGGCATGGCCGTGGTCGATACAAAGACCAATACGGTGGTTCACAACTTCCCGGACATTTCCTCGCCCAACACCATGACGTACGATGACAACTATGTTTATGAAACTGCCGCGGACGGCGCTGGTGCCGGCAAGCAGAATCAGGTTGTCGTGATCGACAAAAAAACATGGCAGATCGTTGACCGTGTTAATACTAAGGGCACGTCGCCCGATGGCACGTTCATCGATCCGGCAAATAATGAACTATATGTCGTAATGGACGATGATAACTCCGTCGAGGTCTATTCGACTGGGGCGCATCCGGTATTGAAACGGAAAATCGCGCTGTACCCGCCTAATCCTGTGGCCGGTCCGGACGTTGCAAATCTCTATAACGGGACGATTTATGCAACGGATGACTATTGGGTCCTGAAAGTAGATCCAAATACCGGCGCCATTGGCACCAAAATGAATTATGGTTTCAAACTCAATAAGTTTGGCGGCACCAAGGACATGTTCTGGGATGACGCGAATAAGGCCATCTGGGTCGCAACGACGACGGCGGGTGTTCTGGTCATCAACCCAGATACACTTGCTGTTGAGAAGCGTCTGCCGCAAACGGGCGGTGCGGACGAAATGGGCCATGACCTTGGTCTTGGTCTGGTCTATGTCTTCGAGGGTTCAACGCCAGGTTTTGACGTCTACTCCATCAAGGACATGGAACGCATTGCGACCGTGAAGACCGGGACGAAGAAGCCGACGCATTCCGGCGCAGTCGATCCTGCGACGCATCTGATCTATGCCTATGCTGGCGGTGATGCTGCGCTTAAGGTCTATCAGCCAATAGCGAACTAAAAAACGTTTAAACAAAAGCCGGCGGCGCAATCTTTTAAAAAAGCCGCCGGCTTTTTCCTTCAACAATGAAGTCGCGAGTAGCGGGAACCCGCTCATTCTCAACGGGATTATTGCGGACCATGAGAGACTTGACAAAATTGTGCGTGGCTAAATGTTTCGCAATATACCTGCTTATGACACGAGTTTTTATTTTACCGCAGACGAAGAAGACTTTCGTGCTGGCCTCCACGCTGTGAGCGTCAAAACGTGTTGTGTGTCGCGCTGAAAGCAAGGGGTTAGCAATGAGAAAACAGGGCTTTGGGCAAGTAAATGCGCTTTTGCTTGCCGTCGCGCTTACGGGTTGTGCCGGTTATAGGCCTGAACCTTTGGCGACCCAGTCGAATTTGGCGCCCAGCGTCGCGGGGCTTGACCTCGCCATTCCAGCGACAGGCACGAATGCGCCGCCAGTGACATTGTCCGCGACACAGGCGTTTTCAATCAACCAGATTGGGCTGCTGGCAATTTTGAATGATCCGGATCTCGCGTCGGAATATGGGCAAGAGGAGCAAGCGAAAGCGGCTCTGATCACCGCCACGATGCTGCCAAATCCAGTGCTCAATTTTTCGCCCATGGCCCTGCTTGGTGGCCCGGGGTCGACGCCATCTTACGCGGTGTCACTCTCACAGGATATCACCTCATTAATTACCTACCGGCCACGGGCCGCCTCGGCGCGGGCGCAGTTCGGATCTGTTAAGGCCCAACTGCTCTGGCAGGAATGGCAGGTTGCGCAACAGGCGCGCCTCCTTGCGGTCTATATATATAATTCTAACCAGGAAATTAACTACCGCACGCAAGAGCTCTCAGTGCTCACCAACGAGCTTGGCCAAGTCCATCGGGCGGCAACCGCAGGCAATCTTGACCTGACGGACGAAGCCCCGTTGAACGCGGCTGTGGCGACTGCGCAATCCGATCTCGCCACTGCCCGCCTCACCAGCCTGCAATCGTGGCAGAGCCTGGATGCGCTGCTCGGTTTGGAGCCCTCTGTGCGGTTCCAGATACTCAAGCCTGAGGTAGCTCCACTGCCGGCGGATTTGTCGCCATTTATGGCGACCCTGCCGGAGCGCCGGCCGGATATGATGGCCATGCAGTTCGGTTATCAGTCTGCCGATGAGCAAGTGCGGGCCGCCATCCTGGCGCAATTTCCCGCCCTTTCACTGGGGCCGGCCTTCGGCGCGGATACTTCTAATGTGACGTCTCTCGGGCCGCAGATGACGATGGACGTACCAATCTTTGACCGCAACCAAGGCGGTGTAGCGGCCACGAAAGCCACTCGTGAAGTACTCCATGCACAATATCAGGCGGAGCTCGACAATACCGCGGGTATGGTTGCGTCATTGCAAACGAACATCGCGACACTAGAGGCCGATTTGGAGCAGGCACGCGCGGCTTCCGCAAGTGCTCAGCAAGCCTTGACCAATGCCAACAATGCCTATTCCCAAGGCAGCCTTGATCAGCGTGCGCTAGCTGACTACCAAACGACAGCGCTCGTAAGAGAGCTGGATGTGGTCAACTACCAGACGCAGATTACGACGGACCAGCTCGCTCTCGAAATCGAGCTCGGGATCGGACTCCCACAGACGCGAATTGCCCCGAAGCCAAATTCGGGCCCCGCTCCTACTCACCAGGTGACGCACTCATGAAACGTGGATTCATTTTACCAATTGCCGCCGGTCTCTTCCTGAGTTCGGGCATTACATTTGCGGTGGCTGATGATGCTCCTAGCGTGCTCGTAAAAATCACGCCACTGAAACAGGGCAGTCTGCCGCAGGTTCTTACGGTCTATGGCAGCATAGGAACCGCGTCGTCGGCACGGCATACGCTTATGGCGCCAATTCAGGCGGAAGTAAGTGACGTATATGTCCGCAATGGCTCACTCGTACCAAAGGGCGCACCGCTTCTGCGGTTGGTACCGAGCCCGGCAAGCGAAGCGGCTTATAATCAGGCTGAGTCGGCGCTTAATCTCGCGAGCCAACTTACACAGCGGACGAAATCATTGGTCGCGAGCCATCTCGCGACGGACGAGCAGCTGTTCCAGGCAGAAAAAGACGAGTCCGATGCGCGCTCGACCCTCGCCATGTTGAAGGCGCAGGGCGCTAACGGACCGAATACGTTACATGCGCCATTTGAGGCGGTCGTTACTGCACTCAGCACGACGCCCGGTTCGATCGTTGCGCAGGGGGATGGGTTGGTTCAGCTTGCCCAGCCAAATCAACTGCAACTCAATGTCGGGGTCATTCCGGACAAGGCCAAGCTTATTAGCGATGGCAACCCGGTTGAACTGACGCCGATCGGTGGCGGCGCGGCAATGGCTGGTAAGGTTGTTTTTCACGGCTCACTGGTAGATTCCGCCGATGGGCTGGTGCCGGTCGATATCAGCGTGCCGGCGGGGCAAACACTTCTAGGCGAGATGTTCCGCGCGGACGTCACGGTCGGACAAACCACCGGCTATGTTGTGCCACATGAAGCAGTGCTCGTAAATGATGCGGGAGATACCTACATCGTTCAGGATCACGACATGACGGCGAAACTGGTTGACGTGACGGTGCTCGGGTCCAGCCAGGACCAGGATGTTATTACTGGCAAGCTCGAAGCAGGCGCGCCGGTCATCCTGTCGGGCGCCTACCAGTTGAATGATGGCGACGCGATCCGGCTTTCCAATTCTAAAGAGGATAGCAGCAAGTGAATTTCGTTGATTGGGTTGAGCACCATCGCCGTTCGCTCATATTTGTCGTTGTAGCCCTTACCCTCGCGGGCTTGTATGCAGCCACGGCTATGCCGGTCGGTTTGTTTCCGGTCGTCAGCTTCCCGCGCGTGCGCATTGAGGTAGATGCTGGTAGCCGTCCGCCACGGCAGCAATTGCTGGACGTTACAGCGCCGATCGAGGCGACACTGCGTGGAATTCCAGGGGCTTTGGATGTCGAATCGACGACGTCGCGCGGCAGCTCTGAAATTTTCGTGGATTTTCCCTGGGGCACCAACATGAATTTGGCGCTGCTGGGTGTGCAGTCGGCCATTTCACAAATTCTGCCAGATCTCCCTTCGGGCACGTCGTATCAAGCGATCCAGATGCGGCCGAACGTGATTATGCCGTTTTCTTCATATTCGCTGACGTCGGATACTGTCTCCCAGGTGGATTTGCAGAATATCGCGACATACCAGATTGCTCCTATGCTTTCGGGTATTCCAGGCATCTCGCAGGTCGGTACGCTTGGCGGTGAAACGAAGGAAGTCGAGGTTAAGCTCGACCCATCCAAGCTCAAAGCTTTCGGGTTGTCGCTTGCAGACGTAACGTCCGCGATTCAGGCTGATAACACGCTCGAAATCGGTCGGCAGGCTCGAGGATAACGACCTCCTCTATCTTTTGGTCGAGAATAATGGCTTCACCAACCTCAAATCCGTCCAGGATGTGACGCTGAAAACGCCAAATAACGGCATTATTCAGCTCACCGACCTTGGGACGGTGACGGATGGTGTGGTTCCACAGTGGCTATTGGTCGAAGACCAGGGCAAGCCATCCGTTGAAATCAATGTCTATCAGCAGGCAGAAGCGAATTCGGTTGCATTGCAGAATCAGGTTGCTGCCGCGCTCGCTGATTTCATGAAGACTCAGCCAAAATCGATCCATCTGGTCAAATGGTACGACCAGACTCAGTTGGTTCGGGATTCGGCCAAAGCGGTGGAAGAGGCGATCATCATCGGTCTGGTGCTGGCTGCGGGTGTGTTGTTGTTCTTCCTGCGTAACTGGCGCGCGACAATGGTCGCTATGCTCGTCGTGCCAATGGCGATGCTGATCACCGTGCTCTTGCTCTATATTCTGGGCATGTCGTTCAACATCATGACGCTGGGCGGGTTGGCGGCCGCGGTGGGGCTTTTGATTGACGACGTAATCGTCATGATCGAGCAGATCGCGCGGCGTGCGGGGGCTGAAGGGCTTGTACGCCCGGAGGCAACCGTGTTGCTCGCCGCCAAGGAGTTTTTGAAACCGCTGACAGGCTCGAGCCTTGCGACCATCATTATCTTCATACCGCTGGCTTTCCTTGATGGTGTCACCGGCGCCTTCTTCCGCTTCCTGTCGTTGACGATGGCCTCGGCGCTGATCATCTCCTTCTTTTTAACGGCCTTCACCGTGCCGCTGCTGGCGCGTACGATGATCGATTTTACAAAATGGCATGACCCCGACCATGGCAAGGAAACATGGCTGAAGCGGACGCATGGGCGGTTGCTCAGGGGCCTGTTCGCCCGCCCGTTCCTGATCGGAATCGGCGTGCTCGTCATGGTTTTGGCTGGCTATGTCGGCTACGCCAATGTTGGTTCCGGCTTCCTTCCGAAAATGGACGAGGGTGGCTTTGTTCTCGACTACCAAACCAATCCCGGGACCTCGTCTTGCAGAGAGCAATCGAGAGCTGCATCAGATCGAGGCGATTTTAAAGAACGACCCGGATGTCGCGGCCTATTCACGCCGCACCGGTGGCGGACTCGGCGGCGACCTTAACGAGCCGAATATGGGTGATTTCTATGTCCGACTGATCGCCTGCGAACAAGCGCGTCGGAATCGATAAGGTGATGGCCCGCATTACCGACGAGGTCAACGCGCAGGTCCCGGGCGTAGATTTCGACACCGATCAGCTTTTGGGTGACACGATCGGCGACATGGTCGGCCGCAAGCAACCGGTGGTGATCAACCTAAGCGCGGCTGACCCTTCGGTACTGGGTGATGTTGCGCAGAATGTCGCGGATGCGATTTCAAACGTACGTGGCGTTGACCCGTCTTCGGTCAATAACGGTGTGGTGCCTGCCGGTGATGCTCTGGAAATCCATGTCGACCCAGCGGCAGCGGCGATGGAAGGGATGACACCAGCGGATATCGAAACTCAGGCCAACGCCTATTTTTATGGCACTGTGTCAACCAAATATCTTGGTGCAGTCCAGGATGTCGGTGTGCGGGTGATGGTCAACTCACCGCAGTCGATACTGCGGCGGCGCGATCTTTCTAGCATTCCGATCAGCGCACCGGATGGGCGTATTTTCCCACTCGGCCAGGTAGCGAAGGTGAGTTTTTGCCGGTCAGCCTGAATTGACACGAGACAATCTGGCGCAGATTGTCTCGATTACGGCGACGATTTCGGGTCGTGATCTGGGCAGTACAATTGGCGCGATCAAGCAGGTGCTAAATAAGCCAGGCCTGCTGCCGCCGGGCGTGACTTACACGCTGGGTGGCCTGTACAAACAGCAGCAGATCGCCTTCGCGGGTATGATCAAGGTGTTCGCGGCGGCGCTCATGGCGGAAGTTATTCTGCTGCTGTTCCTATACGAGCGCTACATTCTGCCGGTCATTATCCTGGCCACATCGGTTCTCTCAACTACTGCCGTGTTTTTCGGGTTGTGGGTGACGGGCATCGAGCTCAACATCACAGCTATGATGGGCATGGTCATGATCTTGGGTATCGCGACGGAAATGGCGATCTTCTATGTTTCAGAATATCAGGAACTGGAGAAAACGATGCCACCGCGTCAGGCGCTTTATGATGCGGCCCTCAATCGGTTACGTCCTATTGCGATGAGCACATTGGCCATGATCCTCGCGTTGGCACCGCTGGCTTTGGCAATCGGCGGTGCCGGCGATCAGATGCAGCAACCTCTGGCGGTCGCTATTATAGCCGGTATCATCGTGCAGTTGCCGTTGGTGCTTCTGGCGATGCCAGTTCTGATCGGCTTCACGCTAAAGCGTGACGGCCGCTGAGCTAAAGGGCAGAGGGAGTTGTTTGGACAGATCAGCGGCGATGTAATGCGTTCCTTTGTGACGGTTCCCACCGGCGTCATGGCGTGGAGTTTTAACCCTCCATCGTTTTGACTCCGTCAATGGAG
>CAVUED010000004.1:0-114904 GCA_963740445.1 uncultured Alphaproteobacteria bacterium | reverse complement strand
GGCCAAAAGCCCTGGTGGCGAGGATGGGGTCGTCCGGCGTGGTGTCATGGCCCGCGAGGCCAAGCCGCAGGGCGCGGAGCGACAAATTATGCGCGGCCTCGGGGGGTAGCCAGCGCAAGGCCGGCATGAAGATAGATGGCGAAAAAATCACTTCACATAGACGAGAATATTGGCGTCCAGCCCGGCGGTTTTGGCGGTGAGGGACACATGGTCCGGAGCTACCCCATCCGCGATGATCGCTTTCGCGACAGCCGTCGCGGTGCCGGAAAGCGCCTTGAGGCTGGCGGCGCTGGCATCCGGCGTGGCCGCCTTGGGCGCCTGCGCCTCCACATCAAACATCGCGTCAGGCTTGATGGCGAGCGCCTGCTTCACGGCATTGGCGAGCGGAGGCCCAAAATCGGTCGTGCCAGGCAAGATCGTCACCAGCGGAATGCGGTCGGAAAATGCCTGGGTGGCGGAAATACTGGCGGTGTCCGCCCCCGCGGGGTTGGGCGCGAATGTCTGCCGCCCCGGCAGAGCGCAGGCGGTAAGACCAAAGGGGAGAAGGAGTAAAAATTTACAGCGCATGGTGTTGATGTAGCCACGCACGGCTTGCACGGCAACTACCACCCGGCCAAGCTGAAACTAAGCTCATTACATGGGAGAAAATTATGTTCGATGTGATCATTCGTGGCGCCAACCTGGCAGATGGCCGGAGCAACATCGATATCGGGCTTCAGGGCGACAGGATTGCTGCGGTCGAGCCCAACCTGCAGGCCGAGGCCGGAACGGTGATCGACGCCCATGGCAGGCTGGTCTGCCCGCCCTTTATCGACTCTCATGTGCACCTGGATTCCACGCTCTCGCTGGGGATGCCGCGGATGAACCAGTCCGGCACGCTGCTGGAGGGCATTGCCGTCTGGGGTGAACTGAAGCCCCATCTGACGCAAGAGGCGATCTACGAGCGGGCAAAAAAACTCTGCCTGTGGTCGATGGCGCGTGGCACATTGGCGATCCGAAGCCATGTGGATGTGTGCGACGACCGGCTGCTGGCGGTGGATGCGCTGCTGGCCTTACGCGAGGAGATGAAGCCATATCTGGACATTCAGATCGTCGCCTTCCCGCAGGATGGCTATTTCCGTTACGGAAAATCGCACGATAATCTGCTGCGGGCATTAGGCAAGGGCGTGGATGTGGTCGGCGGCATTCCGCATTTCGAGCGCACGATGGAGGATGGCGCGTTAAGCGTGAAAGCGCTGATGCGCATCGCCGCCGAGCGCGGGCTGCTCGTGGACATGCATTGCGACGAATCGGACGACCCGCTTTCCCGCCATATCGAGACGCTGAGCGCGGAGACCGTGCGGCATGGGTTGCAGGGGCGGGTAACGGGCTCGCACCTTACCTCGATGCACAGCATGGATAATTATTATGTGAGCAAGCTGATTCCCTTGATTCAGGAGGCCGGTGTGGCAGCCATTGCCAACCCGCTGATCAACATCACCATCCAGGGACGGCACGACACCTACCCGAAGCGCCGCGGCATGACGCGGGTGAAAGAGCTGATGGCAGCCGGGGTGAACGTGGCCTTCGGGCATGATTGCGTGATGGACCCGTGGTATCCGATGGGTAGCCACGACATGCTGGAAGTCGCCAACATGGCCTTGCATGTCGGCCAACTCACCGGTGTCGCGGAGATCAAATCCTGCTTCGACGCGGTGACGAGCAATTCAGCGAAAGTGCTCAACTTGAAGAGCTACGGCATTGCACCAGGCTGCTTCGCCGATCTCATCGTGCTGCAAGCGGAAGACGCGATCGAAGCGATCCGCATTTCCGCCGAGCGGCTGTTCGTAGTCCGGCGCGGCAAAATCCTGGCGCAGGCGAGCCCGCGCGCCAGCACCGTCACGTTTGGCGGCGTTGAAAAGACCGTGGATTTTACGCGGGGCAATCTGGCGGCGGTGTAGGGAGCGTGTATTGGTAAACTCTTCCCGCCGCACCTAATTACCGTGCATCCCAACCGGAGAGTCCCATGAAAACAATCCTCATCACCGGCGCGACCGCCGGCTTCGGCGCCGCTTTCGCCCGCCGCTTCATCAAGGACGGCCACCGCGTGATCGCGACCGGCCGCCGGACCGAGCGCCTGGCGGACCTTGCCGCCGAACTTGGCGACAACCTGCTCCCGGCCAGGCTGGACGTGACCGACCACAAGGCCGTGGCCGGCTTTCTTGAAACCATCCCGGACGCCTGGCGGACCATCGACGTGCTGGTGAACAATGCCGGCCTGGCTTTGGGCCTGGGCCCCGCCTGGGAGGCGAAATTGGAAGATTGGGACACGATGATCGCCACCAATATCACCGGGCTGATCCATGTCACCCGTGCGATCCTGCCGGGAATGGTGGAACGCAATGATGGGATTATCCTGAACCTTGGTTCGGTGGCCGGGATGTATCCATATCCGGGCGGGCATGTTTATGGTGGCTCAAAAGCGTTTGTGCAGCAGTTTTCACTGAATCTGCGTGCCGACCTGGTGGGGAAGAACATCCGGGTGACGGATATTGAACCGGGCCTCGTCGCCGGCTCGGAATTCAGCAAGGTGCGGTTTGGCGGCGATACAGCGAAGGCCGACGCCATTTATGCCGGCACACAACCGCTCACAGCCGAGGACATCGCCGAGACCGCCTCCTGGATCGTCTCTCTCCCCGCCCATATGAACATCAACCGGATCGAAATGATGCCGACCTGCCAGGCCAGCGGCCCGCTTGTGATTAAGCGCGCGTAAGACATGGACAACGCCACCGCGCATTCGTAACCTGTTCACAATCTTAACGGGTGTTTTATGACGATTGCGCGTGTGAACAGTTTTGCCTTTGCCGGGATCGACGCGCAGCCGGTGGAAGTACAGGTACAGATCGCCAGCGGCCTGCCGAATTTTTTGATGGTCGGCCTGCCCGACAAAGCGGTGGGCGAAGCGCGCGAGCGCGTGCGTGCCGCCCTCACCTCCATGGGCCTGGCTTTGCCGCCCAAACGCGTGCTGGTGAATTTAGCGCCCGCGGATGTGCTCAAGGAGGGCAGCCATTTCGACCTGCCCGTGGCCTTAGCCGTGCTGGCCGCCATGGATGTGCTGCCCGCAGAAGAACTGGCGCAGTTCGCGGCATTGGGCGAACTTTCGCTGGATGGGCGGATCAACTCAGTGGCCGGCGTATTGCCCGCCGCCATTGCCGCGGCGGGGCGCGATCTCGGGCTGATCTGCCCGGAGGCGCAGGGACCGGAAGCAAGCTGGGCCGGGGATATCACCGTGCTCGCCGCGCCGGATCTGCTGTGTCTCATTAACCATTTTCGTGGCACGCAACTGCTCTCCGCCCCGCCGGCGGGAATGCTGGGGGGTGGATACAAAACGCTGGACCTCGCCGATGTGCGTGGCATGGAAACCGCGCGCCGCGCCTTGGAGGTTGCCGCCGCTGGCGGGCACAACATGCTGATGATCGGGCCGCCCGGCGGGGGTAAATCCATGCTCGCCTCCCGCCTGCCGGGGCTGCTGCCGGACCTCACCCCCCGCGAGGCGCTGGAGGTCAGCATGGTGCATTCCGTGGCGGGGATGCTGGATGGCGGGCGCCTCGTCACGCGGCCGCCGTTCCGCGAACCTCATCATTCGGCGAGCATGGCGGCGATCACCGGCGGCGGCAACCGCGCCAAGCCCGGCGAGGTCTCGCTCGCGCATCGCGGTGTACTGTTCATGGACGAAATGCCTGAATTTCCACGGGCGACGCTGGAGGCTCTGCGGCAGCCGCTGGAGGCTGGGCACACCACCGTATCGCGCGCCGCGGCGCATATTACCTATCCGGCGCGATTCCAGCTCATTGGGGCGATGAACCCCTGCCGCTGCGGGTATCTTGGCGATGGCGCGCGGGAATGCGGCCGCGCGCCGCGTTGCGGCGAGGATTACCAGACCAAATTGAGCGGGCCGCTGCTGGATAGGATCGACATCATCATCGAAATCTCACCGCTGACTCCCAAGGAACTCTCATGGGCGCCGCCGGGCGAGGCGAGCAGCATTGTCGCCGCACGGGTCGCGGCGGCGCGGGCCCGGCAACGCGCGCGCTATGGCGAGGAGGGTGCGACCACCAATGCGGAGGCGCTGGGAGATTTGATCACGCTCTCCGACGATGCGAAGGCGTTTCTGGAAATGGCCGCAACCAAATTACGGCTCTCGGCACGAGGTTTTATCCGCACCATGCGGGTGGGGCGTACAATCGCGGACCTCGCCGGCAAGGAGAATGTGCAAAAAAGCCATATCGCCGAAGCCTTGGCCTACCGGCACCGAATGCCGGGGCGCTCGGTGTTGCAGGAGCAAACATAGCGATAGTCATTTGGAAAGCCGGGCTGAATTCAAAATTTTGGCAACCGTAGCATTAAATTCCTCGATCGTATTGTCCGCTGCCAGCCGCGCCAACGCCGTCTCACGAATACCGGCCCACAACGCCTCGTCCCGGTACAGCCGCCCAATCTGACGCGCAAAAATCTTCGCATCATTCACTGGCGCATCCAGAATCTCCACCCCATCCTTCCAGCCAAGCTGTCGGCGGAGCAGATCCGTTGCCACGCAAGGCAGGCCGAATACGGCAGTCTCGTAGACTTTATAGGGCGTACCGGCAGCGAAGCGCGTCGGCGCGACAAACACGCGTGCGGCATTATAGAATGGCGTGAGGTCACCGGCTTCCCCATGCAGCTTGATACGCTTGTCTTGCGCAAATGCGCTCAGGTCGATATCGCGCGCCGTGTATCCCACCACATGCAGCACCGGCACCGTGCTCATCTCAGCCTCCAGGGCCGGCAGAATTTCATCCAGATACCAGGAGAGCGAATTGAGGTTGGGACTGTCCGACTGATGAATAGCCGCCACGAATAACAGCCCGGCGCGTGCGGCGAACGGTGCTGACGTTGGCGATGGTTCCCGTGCTGTGCCCAGCCGCGCGACATTGGAAAGACCGTTATTCTTGAGAAGCTCAACCTCCCTGTCACTGACCGCAAGGATTGTCCCGCAGGCTCCTGTTTCCAAAAACTCCTTGGCGATCGCTGCGTCAATATCAAACGACTCGCCCGCCAATATCGCCCGTTCGGCGTCACGCCCGGCCACCACCGCCTCGGTATCCAAAACAATCGGAATGCGCGCTAAATCCATCCCGGCTTTGTGCAACAGCGGCAAAACACGTGTAAAATTATGCGTCCGCGCAATCCAGATCAGGTCATAGATATTTTTTCGCTCTTCCAAAAATTCCAGCATCCCGACAAAATCGCGGTCATGCAGAACTTCCGCCGTCTCCGGCAAATCACCGAACAGACTCATGACATCATACGGCGCCCCGTTGAGCGGATAGACATGCACGTCATACCCCGCCGAAACGATCGCATGAACCACATCGTTGGAGCGCACGAAGCCAGAGCCAAGACGCCGCAATGGCACGGTGTCCTCCACAAACAACACAACCGGTTTTTCGCTCCGGCTACGCGCCTTTACCAGCGTTTTGTTCGAGGGCGCTGGCCTGGTCTCCAGAAACGCCTTATGCTTGCGCTTGAAAATGCGCTTTCCCCGGCGCATCAGCGCCATCGAAGCTTCTGTCGTCGTCGCACTGCCAAATTCAAAATGCTGGATGACGATGCCAGGATCGTAAACAACCCTGTACCCCGCTTCAATTATGCGCACACAGAGGTCAGCATCCTCGAAATAAGCCGGCGCGAAGGCCTCATCGAAGCCGCCAAGTTGCCGCACCAAAGCAGTCCGGCAGAGCAGGAACACCGCCGAACAATAATCAACATCGCGCACAAAATTTGCCTCCGCCACCAGCGGCGAGGCGTCGCGCATATATCCGACCGTGGTACCTTCGTTCCAGATGATCGATCCGGCCTCCTGTAGAAACCCGTTCGTACGGATGATTTTTCCGCCGACGGCGCCGATATAATCAGACACATCCAGCCGCGACAGCGCCGTGGCAACCGCGCCATGCGCCAGCTCAATATCGTTATTTAAAAACAACAACGCTGGCGCCGTGACATGCGCCAGAGCGAGATTACAGCCGCGCAAAAAACCGATATTGCTCTCCGGCTTTAAAATTTTTGCGCCAATAACATAATCAGCCATACGCCTTGTGGCATCGGTGGAATCATTATCGACGATAATTAATTCAACGGCACCTGAAAAATTATCCCGCAGCGAGCTAAGCGCCAGCATGGTGAGTTCAAACCGGTTGAACACCACCATGACAACCGAGAGCACTGGCGGCACGGCAGATGAAAAATCCAGCCGCCGGCGTGCGAATAATACCAGATTGCCGCGGGCTTTTTTTAAAAACTGCGCGCGTGTTTCTGCCTCGCTGATCGCTGGTTTTTGCTCCGGCGGGCAATAGGGCAGATTATCGTGCAGCCCCACGATCCGCAGATGCGCAAACGCATCACGCACCTCACCGGAATTTAAATCGTTACGAACACGCTCATTCATATCCCGGTAATAGACGAGGTCGATCTCAACGCAGGGTTGCCGCAGTTCGAACGCCCCGTACTGAACGAATTGCTGATAGGCCGAGCGGTAAAACCCATTCTCGATCGCAGCCGCTATATCCGGGTGCCGCCGGCGGTAAAAACTTTCCGAAAACTGTGGCACCGGGTCAAAATGTTCCGGTGTCTTGTTATTCAGGTAATGATGAATCGCGGACGTATAGCGCCCGCGCACGATCTCCGCTTTAGCACCTGGGTGACGTTCGACATACCAGAACGGATCGAAATAGATCGACGGGGCAAGTTCTTCCTGGCCACTGCCAAGCCGGTTCAGGAAATGCACATAGGGGCCTTGGGCATCGAGCTCTGCCGCGTCAACGCCAGCCTCGATGGCACGGTCATGATAATACAGACCATCGAATAAAAACTGGCCCATGCGCCGCTCACGCTGGCCCGATTTTAAATAATGATCATAGCGGCCATAGCAGTGATGCTGGTCGAGCGTCTCCAGGGTCATGTCTTCGTACAAATTGGCGTAAAGCTCGTCGTCGAACAGCCAATGCGGGGAAACGCCACGATGCCCGTGCTGGCAGAAATGATCGAAGCCGGATTGATAATTTCCCGCCCGGACGAGTTCAGCAATGTCCGGGTTGCGGGAGAGATAAAAAACTTCATCAAACAAACCGCTGGGGCTATGGCCAAGCCGGGCACCGACGCGCAGGTAATACAGCAACGCAGCCTCTGGCGGCTTGCCAGCACAGATCACCCGGGCGTCCGCATAGCGCTGGAGATACCAGTTGCGGTCAAACACCGCCCAGGCAGGTTTTATCGCGCATGCGGGGTCGAGCATTTTATGCGCGGGTAGGGGCATGAATCCTTGTTTTGGCTAAAATTTCTTCCTGAGGTTGCAATATCACAAAACGAAGTCAATGTCAGGTTGAAACGCGCCGCACTATCCCTGGCTTAACACCTTGAAAATCGCCCCGCAGAGCGTTGAGAGTTCATCGGCGCTGATGGTCAAAGCCGGCGTCAGGTACAAAATATTGCGGAACGGCCTGACCCACACGCCCTGCGCCACCAGCGCCATGCGCAAGGCAGCGGGGTTTTTTATCTCCGCCAGCTCCACCACGCCGATAGCTCCCAGCACACGCACATCCACAACTCCGGGCAGGTCCCGGCACGGTGCCAGCCCGGCCGCCAATTGCGCGGAGATCGCCGCGGCTTGGCCAAGGCGCGGCTCGGTCTCGAAGAGATCGAGAGAAGCGTTGGCCGCCGCGCAGGCGAGGGCGTTGCCCATGTAGGTCGGGCCATGCATCAACGCATGGGCGGGATCGTCGGACCAGAAGGCATCGAACACCTTCGCGTGGCGAGCGTTGCCGCGAGCGGCAGCGTGCCGCCGGTGAGCCCCTTGCCGACGGTCATGATGTCGGGCGCAACGCCTGCGGCTTCGCAGGCGAAGAGCGCGCCGGTGCGGCCGAAGCCGGTGAAGATCTCATCGAAGATCAGCAGGAGCTCGTATTTGTCCGCTGCCTTGCGCAGGCGGCGCAGCACGTTCTCGTCATGGAACAGCATGCCGCCCGCACCCTGGACCAGCGGCTCGACAAGAATTCCGGCGAGTTCGCCGGCGTGGCGTTCCAGGAACGCGTCGAACGCGGCAGTGCTGGCCTCGTCGCGCGGCAGGTCGACGATGTGATGCTGCGGCAGGAGGCCCGCGAACAGGCTGTGCATGCCCTCGTCGGGATCGCACACCGCCATCGTTGCGATCGTGTCGCCGTGATAGCCGCCGCGGAAGGCGAGGAACTTCGTCCGTCCACGGATGTTCCGGTTGAGCCAGTATTGCGTCGCCATCTTCATGGCAACCTCGACGGCGACGGAGCCGGAGTCCGAGAAGAACACGCGATCCAGCGCGCCGGGCGCCATGGCGCGAGGCGCGTTGCCAACGGTCAGCGCCTGCTCATGCACAAGGCCGCCCAGCATGACATGGGGCATCTTCGCGGCCTGCGCACAAATGGCGCCGACGATGTGCGGATGGTTGTAGCCGTGGCAGGCCGTCCACCAGCTTGCGATGCCGTCGACCAGCTCGCGCCCGTCGGCCAGCACGATGCGCGTGCCGCGGGTAAGCTCGACCGCGAGCGGCGGACGCGTCGTCTTCATCTGCGTGTAGGGCAGCCAGATATGCGGCAGGCCTGAACCGTACCAGCCGCGCTTGTCGCCGTCCCGGCGTCCAATCGCCATCGCGGGACGCCGAGCTTTTCGAACAGCCGCTCGTCATGGTCGGCCTGCGGGTTCGGCGTCGTCAGCAGCTTGGTGCCGACGAAGATCGAATTGGCGCCGGCGAGGAAACACAGCGCCTGCGTCTCGTCGCTCATATTGCTGCGGCCGGCGGAGAGGCGGACAAAGATCTTCGGCATCGTGATGCGCGCAACCGCGATGGTGCGGACGAAATCGATCGGATCAATCGGATCGCGTCGCCCAGCGGCGTGCCCTTCACCTTCATCAGCGCGTTGATCGGCACGCTTTGCGGATGTTCGGGCAGGGTGGCAAGCGCATGGATCATGCCGACACGGTCGTCTTCGGCCTCGCCCATGCCGACAATGCCGCCGCAGCACACGTTGATGCCTGCATCGCGCACATGCGCCAGGGTGTCGAGACGGTCTTCATAGGTGCGGGTGGTGATGATCTCTTTGTAATATTCCGGCGAGGTGTCGATGTTGTGATTGTAATAGTCGAGGCCCGATTTCTTGAGCCGTTCCGCCTGTGGTCCCGTGAGCATGCCGAGCGTGACGCAGGTTTCCATGCCAAGCGCCTTGACGCCTTCGACCATCACACACACGGCGTCGAGGTCCTTGTCCTTGGGCGAGCGCCAGGCTGCGCCCATGCAGAAGCGCGTCGCGCCGCATTTCTCTTGCGGCTTTCGCGTCGGCCAACACGGCTTCGATCTCCATCAGCTTGGAGCCTTCAAACCCGTTTCGTGATGGCCGCTTTGCGAACAATAGCCGCAATCCTCCGGGCAACCGCCGGTCTTGATCGAAAGCAGCGTCGACATCTGCACTTCGGCCGAGAAATTCTGCCGGTGGACGCTCTGCGCCCGGAATATGAGGTCCGCAAAGGGCAGCGCCAGCAAATCCGCGACATCCGCCCGGCTCCAGCGCGGCTTTACCTCAATATGGCTGTCAGGCACCCCAAAACCCTCCGTGGTCGTCGATAGCGGCACAGGGTAAACCCATGCCGCAAGCCTGGAAAGGGTAGGGACAATGCAAAGCTATTTCGTTACCGCGACCGGCACGGATATCGGGAAAACCTATGTGACCGCGGGCATCATCCGCGCGGCACGCGAGGCTGGCCGGCCGGCCACCGCCATAAAACCCCTGCTCTCGGGCTATGGCCCGGAAACCGCCGCCGCCTCAGACCCCGCCAACCTGCTGACGGCCATGGGCAAAAGGGTGACCCACCACAACATTTCAGCCATCAGCCCGTGGCGGTTCTCTGCCCCGCTCTCGCCGGACATGGCCGCCGCGCGGGAGGGGAAAAACATCGATTTCGCCGCCCTGGTGACGTTCTGCGAAGCCGCCATCGCCACCGCGCCGGGAACATTGCTCATCGAGGGTGTCGGCGGCGTGGCCGTGCCGCTCGACGAAAAACACCTCGTCGCGGATTGGATTACCTCGCTTCGCATCCCCGCGATCCTGGTGGCCGGCACCTATCTCGGCACACTCAGCCACACGATCACCGCCGCCGAGACCCTGGCCGTGCGCGGCATCGCCATCGCCGCGATCGTGCTGAACGAGAGCCTCAACGCGCCCGTAAGCCCCGCAGAGACAGCAGCCTCACTGGCGCGCTTCCTGCCGCACCCGATCCACATCATCCCGCGCGATTGTACCGGCCAGTCGTTCCGGGAACTGGCGGCAGCGCTCTGAGTCAGAGGGCGATTCACGTTTCAAGGCGGCGCAAAACTGGGTAAAGGCGCGGTTTGAATTGCCAATTATGGCTGGAGCGGGCCGGAAGGAAACTGTCCGCCTCTGGCGGTCAAATCACCATTCCGGACATTCACACGGACTTTTCTCCGTCCTCATGCGGCAGCATATAAGGACACTGAGCAAGCGAGCGGTTATTGTGACTATTATTGCCTTCACGGAATTAGCATATAAGATTGCACTGTGCGCCGCCCAGACATTCTCCTCATCGCCATCACAATCCCTATAGTCGCTCTGGCCCTGTTGCTCTGGCAGGTCAGCCGGACGATACACCCGTCTGCCACGGTGTCCCCCCTTCCGCAGTAACGCCAATCTCCCTTCACGGATGCGCAATATTTGGCGGCAGCTTACCGTCGCCTTGCGACAGCTACCCTGACTGGGTCGTTGGGCGGTGGCAACCTCCCGCCACTGCGAAGACGCTCACAGTGCTGATTGTCGGCGGCGGCGGTGGAGGCGCCGCCTCGGGCTGGCACGGCAACGGTGGGCCTGGTGGCGCCTCCGGAGGCGTGGAAGTTGATACGGTTTCTTATGATGGTCAGCCCGAGATCGTCAAAGTTGGGCAAGCGGGGCTTGGCGGCGGGGAAAGCTATTCGCAGGATGGCGGTTTTGGCACGATGTCGGTCTTCGCCGGAATTCTTGTGGTATATGGCGGGGCCGGCGGGAGCGATATCTTCAGCACAACTCTAGCAAATACGAAGGCCGCAGGAAGCAGCGGCGGTGGCGGGTGCGGCGGCGGCTCTTTTCAGAAAGGTTTTCCATCCGCGGAGGCGGTGACGGCGGTAACTGGAGGCGGACCGGG
The DNA here is from genome assembly GCA_963740445.1 of uncultured Alphaproteobacteria bacterium. Lineage (GTDB taxonomy): Bacteria > Pseudomonadota > Alphaproteobacteria > Acetobacterales > Acetobacteraceae > Acidocella. The sequence goes on along the minus strand of CAVUED010000004.1, from coordinate 103,666 downwards.
CGGTAGCGGCTCAGCCGGAGGCGCGCCGGGCAATGACGCCTCCCTGCCCTGGCGGCGAGGGCGTGGCATTTCCAGACTTTCCGTTTCATCTAGTCTCGGTGGTGGCTGCCCCAGGCGGCGCTGGCGGCAACTCCTTCGGACTGGACGGCACGGGTTGCGGCGGAGGTGGTGGCGGCGGAGGTGGTGGTGTGCGCATTGAGGACTCCTGGTCGCAGGCCCAAGGCGGAGGCGAAGCACCAAACACCGACCCATCCTGCGGCGTTAATAGCGGCATGAGCGGCACCGGAGGATTGGGGTATGGCGCCGGCGGCGGCGGTGGCGGCAATGCCTCAAGCACGATCAATAACGGCACCCACGGAGGCTCTGGCGCGCCGGGGGTTATATATGTGGAGTGGTGACGACCTCTTAGCGGCGGGCCCCATCACAATCTACGTGTTGAAATTATTTTCTCCCGGCTGTCGACTGAGCTAGCTCGCGTTTTTGCTCGGCGAGATCGAGCAAGGCATATATTGGCTGGTTCGGTGCAAGCCTCGGCAGCCCCCGTTCTATATTGCCCTCCAGCACCGAAGCGTGGAAACCGCCGGGCGGAGTAGTCTGGGTTTCATAACGCCTGCTTTCGAGAAGGCCATAGGCCGTTCGCTATGGCTGGGATGAGGCGCAAAGCGGTAATTCAAACCGCCCCACTACACAAAAATGCGTCACCTTAAACGATCACGCTCTACCGCCGCAACGCCATTTTTATAGGCCCCTGCGCGCGGCCATGCGTAAACTGGTCCACCACCGGGTCCGTACTCGTCAGCAACCCGGCTGCCGGCCCGGTCCAGGATACCCGTCCCTCAAATAGCATCGCCGCCATGTCGCCAATCCGCTGCGCGCTGGCCATGTCGTGTGTGATGGCAATCGACGTGCTGCCCAGCCGCTTCACGCAATCCACGATCAACTCGTCGATCACCGCGCCCATGATCGGGTCGAGCCCGGTCGTTGGCTCGTCGAAGAACATGATCGCGGGTTCCGAGGCGATGGCGCGGGCCAGCGCCACGCGCTTTTGCATGCCGCCCGAGAGTTCCGCGGGCGAGAGATCGGCCACGTTGGCGTCCAGGCCGACCTGGGCCAGCACCTCGACGGCTTTACCGCGCGCCGGCGTTGCGCCGGATTTTTTTCTCCGCCAGCAGACCGAAGGTGACATTTTCCCATACGGGAAGAGAATCGAACAGCGCGCCGTTCTGAAACAGCATCCCGATCTGTGACCGGAGCTCCTTGGCCCGGCCGCGCGAGGCCTTCAGCACATCCTCGCCATCGATCTCGATCACGCCTTCATCCGGCGTCACCAGCCCGAGAATGGATTTGATCAGCACGGATTTGCCGGTGCCCGAGCCGCCGATCACCACCATGGCGGTGCCCGGCATCACGTCCAGATCGATGCCATCCAGCACTTTTTTCGATCCAAAGGACTTCTTCAGGCCTCTGATACGGATTTTCGGCTGGCTCATTTGCTGAACAATACCTGGGTGAGGATGTAATCCACCGCCAGAATGAGGATCGAGGCCGTCACCACCGCGGAGGTTGTCGCCGCACCCACACCCTGCGCCCCGCCTTTCGAGCGGTAGCCGTTAAAGCTGCCCATCAGCGCGATGATGAACCCGAACACAGCGGCTTTGATGAGGCCGGAGATCACGTCCTCGGCACGCAGGTTCGTGAACGTGCTCACCAGATAGGTGCTGGGGTTGAAGCCGAGTTTCGCGGTGGCCACGATAAACCCACCCATCACGCCCAGAATATCCGCAATCGCCACCAGGATCGGCATTGCGATAATCCCAGCGATCAGGCGCGGGGCCACCAGATATTTCATCGGTTCGGTCGAGAGCGTTGAAAGCGCGTCGATCTGGTCGGTCACCCGCATGGTGCCAAGCTCAGCCGCCATGGCGGCGCCGGCGCGGCCCGAGACCATCAACCCCGCCAGCACCGGCCCAAGCTCACGCGTGACCGAGAGCACGACCACGCTGGCGATCGCACTCTCCGCGTTGAAACGCGAAAACCCGGTATAGGTTTGCAAAGCGAGCACCATGCCGGTGAACAAGGCGGTGAGCGCCACCACGGGGAGCGAGAAATAGCCGATCTCCATCAGATTGCGCGCGATCAGCCGCGGATAATATGGCGGCCTGAAAATATGCGAGAGTCCGGTGAGCGCAAAAATCGTCAGCTCGCCGATAAACGCGACCGCGCCCAACACCACGGAACCGATGGCGGCGATAAAATTCAAGAGAAAATTCATGCGCCGATATACCGCCGCCGGTAACGGCGCCCTAATGAGGTGAGAATTTCGTAGCCATTGGTGCCGGCCTCACGCGCCAGCTCATCCGGGCCATGCCCTGGGCCGATGAGTTGCAAAAAATCGCCGGGCTGCGCCGGCACATCGGTCACGTCAAATGTCGTCAGGTCCATGGATACCCGGCCTACCAGGGGAACTTGGGTAGCGTCAAAGCGCGCCGTGGCGGCGTTGGAAAGCGCGCGAAGAAAACCGTCGCCATAGCCCACGCCGACGGTGGCGATGGTGCTGCGGCGTTGCGCCGTCCAGGTGCCGTTGTAGCCGACGGTCTCGCCCGGTTCGAGCTCGTGCAGTTGAATGATGGGCGCGGTGAGACTGACAACCTCGCGCATCGGGTTTTCGCGCCCCGGCGTGGGGTTGAGGCCGTAGAGCGCAGCGCCCGGACGCGTGAGGCCGGAGGCAAAATCCGGCCCCAGAAACATGCCCGACGAATTCGCGATGCTGGTGCGCGCACCTGGAAACCGCGCGGCCACGGCGGCGAATTTCGCGGTCTGGCGCTGGTTCTCCGGGGCGCCGGGCACCTCGGAGCTGGCCAGATGCGTCATCACGTAATCGACCCGCAGCCCCTCCAGAAGTGCCGTATCCTCGCACAGCGCCGCCAGCTCCTGGGCCGGCAGCCCGAGGCGCGCCATGCCGGTATCCACATGCAGCATGGCCGGGAGCGCCTCGCCAAGTCTTTTGGCCTCCGCCTGCCATAAACCGACCTCGCGCAGCGAGTTCAGCACCGGCGTGATGCCATGCCGGGAGAATTCCGCCGCCTCGCCCGGTTGCAGCCCATGCAGCGCGGCCAGCAACACGCCGGGGATAAGCGGGCGCACGGCCAGCGCCTCGCTCAGATGCGCCACGAAAAAATGCCGGCACCCGGCGGCGAGCAGTTTCGGCGCGACCTGCGCTGCCCCCAGACCATAGGCATCGGCCTTGATCACCCCGGCGGTGGCGCCTGTGTGCATCGCATCCAGACGCCGCCAATTTTCAGCGATGGCGTCGAGGTCGATCTCCAGAACGGCGGTCAAAATGCGGGGTCACTCATGCGTCGTATCGAGGTCGGCGAAGCGCGTGAACTCACCCTCGAAGAACAGATCGATCTTGCCCGTGGGGCCATGGCGCTGCTTGGCCAGGATCAGCTCAGCCTTTTGATAGACATTTTGCATATCCGACTTCCACTTCTCCATCGCCTCCTGATACTTGTCATCACGGTCGAAGGCGACGATTTTCGGCTCTTTCTGCTGCAAATAATATTCATCACGGTAAATGAACATCACCGCGTCGGCATCCTGCTCAATCGTGCCAAATTCACGCAAATCAGCGAGCTGCGGGCGTTTGTCATCCCGCGCCTCCACGGCGCGCGAGAGCTGGGACAGAGCCAGCACCGGCACGGCCAGCTCCTTGGCGATCGCCTTCAGCCCCTGCGTGATCTGGCTGATCTCCAGCACCCGGCTCTCCGGCTTCGTACCCGCCGCCGGACGCATGAGCTGCAGATAGTCGATCACCACCAGCCCCAGCCCTTGTGTGCGCTTCAACCGCCGGCAACGGGTCCGCAGCGCCGAGAGGGTAAGTGCCGGCGTATCGTCGATCACCAGCGGGATATCCGATATCTCGCGGCTGACCTTCACAAAATTATCGAAATCCCGGGAGCTGATCTCACCGCGACGGATGCGGTCGGCGGAGACCCGCGCCTCTTCCGCCAGTAGACGCGTGGCGAGCTGGTCGGCGCTCATTTCCAGCGAGAATATCGCCACGCATTGCTTCGCCATGGCATTCGGGTTGTCGATGCGGGCATTGGCCAGCAGCGCTTTCGCGGCGCCGAATGCGATTTTGGTGGCCAGAGCGGTTTTGCCCATGCCCGGCCGGCCCGCCAGGATCAATAAATCGGACGGATGCAACCCGCCCATTTTTTTATTCAAATCACGCAGGCCGGTATCCAGACCGGAAACCGAGCCCTGGTTCTTGAACGCCATCGAGGCGACCTCGATGGCGGCGGTCAAGGCTTCCTTAAACGTTAATCCCTTGCCCTCGGAGCCGCCTTGGGTCGCGAGGTTGAACAAAGTCTGCTCCGCCGCCTCGATCTGCATGCCGCCATCCAGCTCCGGCTCGGCACCAAAGGCCCGGTTCACCACCACCTCGCCGATATCGATAAGCTGGCGGCGCAGCCAGGCATCACGGATCACCTTGCCGTAATCCCCGGCATTGATGATTCCGACCATGGCTGAGAGCAATTGCGCCAGATAGGCCGTGCCGCCGACCTCATCCAACGCGCCGCTATGCTCGAATTCCCCGCGCAGGGTGACAGGGTCCGCGATCTGCCCGGCCTCGCAGCGCCGCGCGATTGCCTGAAAAATCCGCGCATGGATCGGGTCGGCGAAATGCTCGGCTGAGAGGAATTCTGAAACCCGCTCGTAAGCCTTGTTATTGGCAAGAAGCGCTCCAAGCAGCGCCTGTTCGGCTTGGCTATTACTTGGGGGCAGGCGTTGGGAAAGGCCGAGGAGCGGTGGATCAATCGAATTCATGAGTCTGCTTCTAGAGCAGAACCCACATTACCGTCAGGGGTACAACCTGTGGAGATCGTGTATAACAGAAAGAAGTCGCGTCTGGAGACGGTAATGACGATTGCAGCGAAGCGGCGGTTCGACCCAGGTCATTTCTTTCATCCCGCTTCGGTCACCTTAAGCGGGAGCCACACGCCGCTTGGCCAAAAAATTCTGGCTAATCTCAACGCCGCGAATTTCTCCGGCGTGCTCGGCACCGATAACGACAAATTGCAAAATGCCGACCTGGCGCTGGTCGCCGATGACGGTGCGGACATCGCCACCGCTCTTGAGAGACATGCCAAGCTGGGCGCGCGCGGCGCCATCGTGCTGTCCGATGTGCCGGACCTTGGCCTCATGGCGAAAGCCGCCGGCATCCGCGTGCTGGGGCCGCATTCCTACGGTATGGTGCTGCCTGGGCTTGGTCTAAATGCCTCGCCCTTCAATCTTATCCCAAAGCGCGGGCGCCTGGCTCTGGTCGGCCAGTCCGCCTCGCTCGCCCGCACCGTCATCGATTGGGCGGTGCCCAATAACATCGGCTTCAGCCATCTCATCGGGATCGGCGGAAATAGCGATATGGGGTTTGGCCTGGTGCTGGACCATCTCTCACGCGACCCTGGCACCGCCGCGATTCTGGTCGAAATCGACAGGCTGCGGAACCCCAGATTATTCCACACAGCCGCCCGTGCCGCGGCGCGGCTGCGCCCGGTCATCGCGATCGCGCCGGGATTGCGGCTGCGCGAGGGACAGAGCAGCTCGCGCGCCGCGTTTGAAGCCGCTTTCGCGCGCGCAGGCGTATTGCTCACCGGCACAATCAGCGAGTTTTTGGCCGCGGCGGAAACCCTCACCCGCGTTAAACCGGCGCACGGCGAGAGCCTGGCCATCATCGCCAATTCCGTCGCCATTGGCCGGCTCGCCGCCGATTGCGCGCTCAACTCCGGCCTGGAACTCACAAGGCTGGGGCCGGAAACAACCCAGGTTCTGGCGCTTAGCCTTGGCCGCGCCCCGCCACCCGGCCCGATCTATGCCGGGACCGTGCCGACACGGTTGGCCGATCTCGCTGCTTTGCTCTCTTCTGCACCGGAAGTCGGCGGCATTCTGGTCGTGCACGCGCCCTCCGGCGGTGATGATGATGCCGCGATCGAAGCACTCATCGCCTGCGCCAAGACGGTGAAAGTGCCGCTGCTCATCGCCGCGATGGGAGAGGCACGGGGACTTGCCCATCGCCACCGCCTGGGTGCTGCCGGGCTTGCCTGTTTCGACACGCCCGAGAGCGCCATTGCCGGCTTCCAGCATCTGCTCCGCAACCGGCGCAACCGGGCGGCGGCGCGCGAATTGCCGTCCTCTGCCGTGCTCGCACTCGCCCCCGACAAATCCGCCGTCGCGTCCGCCATCGCCGCCGCCCGCGCCGCCGGCCACAATACCCTGGTCCAGGATAAGGCGCTTGACCTTATCGCCGCCTATAAACTGCCCGTCATCGCCAGCCGTCACACGGCCACGCCGGAAGAAGCCGCCGCCGCCGCCGAGAGTCTCGGATTTCCGGCCGTGGTCAAACTCTCGCATCCCGATATGCCGACGACCCGCATGGCCGGCTCAATTGCGCTTGGCCTGCCCGACAAGAGCGCGGTGTATGATGCGGCGCGGGCGATCCAGGCACGGCTGGCGCAGCAGGGCGAATTTTTGGGCGCTGGCTTCGTCGTGCAGCAACAAGCACCCCGCGGCACCCAACTGCGCATCCTCGTGCATGACCATCCGGTGCTTGGACCCACCATCGAATTCGGTGCTGGCGGCGGCGATCCGGAAGATGTCTCCGGGCTGGCCGCCGATCTCCCGCCGCTTAATCTCGCTTTGGCTCACACGCTCATCCGCCGCGCCGCCGTCGCACCGGCACTGCTCGCCCATCGCGGCGCTGCCGCCGCCGATGAAAACGCCATTGCCGCCATGCTGGTTGCAGTCAGCCAGTTGATCATCGATACGCCGGATATCCTGCTGCTCGATCTCGACCCGATCTTCGCGCATGAAGGCGGCGCGATCGCGGCGAGCGCCCGTATTGTGCTCCGCCCCGTGGGAGACAAACGCCCGCCACTCATAATCTCCCCGTACCCTGCCGAACTCATCACCCATTTCGAGTCGAAGGGCCACGCCTTTGTGCTGCGGCCAATCCGCCCGGAGGACGCGGATGGCTATGCCGCGATGTTCGGCCGCTTCTCCCAGGATGACATGCGCTACCGGTTCTTCTCCGCCATGCGCGACCTGCCAACCGAGCAGATCACCCGCATGACCGACATCGATTACGCGCGCGAGATGGCGATTATCGCCGTGGATGAAGCCACCGGCCAGCCTGCCGGCGGCGCGCGTCTGGTGCGCAATGACACTGACGGCGCCCAGGCCGAATTCGCCGTCGGCGTCGAACCAGCCGCCAAGGGCCTCGGCCTTGCCTCGGCTTTGATGCGCGCCGTCATCGCCTGGGGCAAAGCCCAGGGCGTGGTCGAGATCAACGGGCAGATTTTGGCGGATAACGCGCCGATGCTGGCCTTTATTAAGAAGCTTGGCTTTACCATCGAGCGCATTGCGGGTGAGACGGATGTCGTCGAAGCGACGCTGGTGCTCTGAATCCCTCTTGCCAGCTAACCGCCCCTGTGCGAAACGCTCGCCTCCCCTGCTGGGTGCGTGGCATCGCGCCCGGCTAACGCTCGTCCCGATTGTGGGAGGTCCAGACCCGGACCGGAGCTGAAACCAGCCGAAGGGAGTACACATGCCGTTATATGAAACCGTGGTAATTGCACGGAGCGAAATCACGCAGGCGCAGGCCGAGGCCGTTGCCGATGCCGTGACCGCTCAGCTCGAAATAGATGGCGGCGCTGTAAAAAAGCGCGAATATTGGGGTCTGCGCGGCCTGGCCTACCGGATCAAAAAGAACCGCAAGGGCCATTACATGCTGCTCGGGCTCGACGCACCCTCCCCGGCCGTGATCGAGATGGAACGCCAGCTCACCCTCAACGAGGACGTGCTGCGCTTCATGACCGTGCGGATCGAAGAAATTTCCGAGGAACCCTCGGTGATCCTGTCGCGCAAATCCGATGACCGCGAACGCGGCTTCCGTGGGCCCAAGCCCGCCGGACGCTTCGAGACCGGCCGCAAGCGTGGCTTTGATGAAGGGCGTGAGGAATTCCGCGCCCGCGACGAATTCCGCGCCGACCGTGACGATTACGGCGTTGAGGAGGAAATCTGATGTCCGACAGTACCGACCTTAACCCAAGCCTCCGCCGCCCCGCCGTGGGTGCGCGCAAGCCGTTCTTCCGCCGGAAGAAATCCTGCCCGTTCTCGGGTCCCGGCGCGCCGGTGATCGACTATAAGGACGTGCGCCTGCTGTCCCGCTTCCTCTCCGAGCGCGGCAAGATCGTACCGTCCCGCATCACCGCAGTCTCCGGCAAGAAGCAGCGCGAACTGGCGAAAGCCATCAAGCGCGCCCGCTTCCTGGCGCTGCTCCCTTACGTTTTAACCTAAAGGGAGGACCAGAAATATGGCACAAGTAGAACTGATCCTGCTCCAGCGCGTCGAGAAACTCGGCCAGATGGGCGAAATCGTCAAAGTCAAACCCGGCTATGCGCGCAACTTCCTGCTGCCGCAGTCCAAGGCCGTGCGCGCGACCAAAGCTAACCGCGAGCGCTTTGAGCGCGAGCGTGTGCAATTGGAAGCGCAGAACATCAAGCGCCGCGACGAGGCCGAGCGTGTGGCCGAGCGCGTGCAGGGCCTGAGCATCACCCTGATCCGTCAGGCTTCCGATGCCGGCGCGCTTTATGGTTCCGTCTCCAGCCGCGACATCTCGGACGCCTGCACCGCTGCCGGTCTCGGCATCGAGCGCGCCCAGGTGCTGCTGGTCCACCCGATCAAGTCGCTTGGCATTTCCTCGGTACGGGTTGCCCTGCACCCGGAAGTGGTAATCGACGTGAAGGTGAACGTGGCCCGCAGCCCCGAAGAGGCCGAGAAGCAGGCGCGCGGCGAAACGATTGCCGCCGAGCGTGATGAGAAGCCGGAACTCGGGCCGCTCTTCGGCCAGGAAGAGACCGAAGACCAGGCTTAATCCCTGAAAATACGCATTTCAGTCCTAAAAACGGCCTCCGCATCAAAACGGGGGCCGTTTTTTTGTAAAACACTACTTTTCGAGAATAATTTTTTGACGAATTAATCCGTATCGATTTATAAATAGATCGTTCCGATACATCTTTTCTTTCTGCCTCCTAATACCTAGCTAACCGTTAGTTGTAACGGAGGGGAACGTGGCCTGGCTCTTCAAAAAGCTTATGGATCGCATTCTGAGCGGGGGCATTCACCGGGGCCGGTTTCAGGTTATCTGGCCGGACGGTTCAGAGAGCCTATTACGGCAACGGCCAAGGCGCGAAAGCCGGAATCAAAATCCTCAATAGTCAATTTTTGCGACGGCTAGCCGCCAATCCAGGACTTGCCCTGGGTGAGGGCTATATGGATCAGGACATTATTCCCCTGGATTGCTCGATCCACGACGTGCTGGTCGTACTGATGGATAATATGAACAGGCGGCATATACCGGTGCTGGAATGGAACGCGCGGATTGGCCGGCTGCTGCGCCCGATCCTGCAAGCCAATAATGCCACCCGAGCCAAGCATAATGTCGCCCATCATTACGATCTCAACGGCCGGCTCTATTCGCTATTCCTGGACCGTGACCGGCAATATTCCTGCGCGTATTTTCCGCGTGGGGATGAGACCCTCGAGGAAGCCCAAGCCGCCAAAAAGCGCCATATCGCCGCCAAACTTCTGCTCAACCGGCCGGACCTGACCGTGCTGGATATCGGCTGCGGCTGGGGCGGCACGGCGCTGACCCTGGCGCGGGATTTCGGCGCAAGGGTCACCGGGATCACCCTCTCCGAGGAGCAACTGGCCGAAGCGCGCGCCCGCGCCGCCGCCGCCGGCCTCTCGGACCGGGTGAATTTCGAGCTGATGGATTACCGCGCGATGGACCGGCAATTCGACCGGATTGTCTCGGTGGGGATGTTCGAGCATGTCGGCGTGCCAAACTACCCAACCTTTTTCGGCACCATAAGCCGTTGCCTGAAGCCTGACGGCGTAGCGCTGCTGCATTCCATCGGCCGGTTCGAAGGGCCGGGGGCGACGAATAGCTGGATCGCGAAATACATCTTCCCCGGCGGTTATTCGCCCGCTCTCTCGGAGGTGCTGGCCCCGCTGGAAAAATCCGGCCTGGTCAGCGCCGACATTGAAATCCTGCGGCTGCATTACGCAAAAACCCTGGCACATTGGCGCCGGCGCTTCGCCGCCAAACGGGATGCGATCGCTGCTCTGTACGATGAGCGGTTCTGCCGCATGTTCGAATTCTATCTCTCGGGCTCGGAGCTTTGCTTCCGCCTATCCGACCATATGAATTTCCAGATCCAGATCGTGCATAACCAGGAGGCGGTGCCGCTCACGCGCGACTATATGTTCGAGCGGGAACGCCAAATCGCGTTTTCATCAGCCGCTGATTAGCATTGATGTCGCACCTGGGGCGGGCGCTCAACTCATCTTCCCGTTCCACTAAGATCACTTCATGCAGCTCCCCTGGTCCAAACCAAAAATCCCGGTCATCTCCCTGCGCGGCATCATCGCCGCCCGCCCAGGCGCCATCAGCCTCGAAGCCTATACCGCGCCAATCGAGCGCGGTTTCGCGCTGGCCAAACGGAGCAAACACCTGATTCTGGCCATTGAGAGCCCCGGCGGTTCAGCCGCGCAATCGGACCTCATCGGCCAGTTTATCCGCCGCCACGCCGCCGAAACAGGCGTGGAAGTCACCGCCGTCATCGGCGATGTCGGCGCCTCCGGTGGTTACTGGCTCGCTTGCGCGGGGGAAAAAATCTACGCTAACCGCCTCTCCATTGTCGGCTCCATCGGCGTTATCACCGGGGGTTTCGGCTTCGATAAATTCATTGCCCGCTACAATATCGAGCGCCGGCTATTCACCGCCGGCGACAACAAAGCCCGTATGGAAATGTTCACCCCGCTCCGCCCGCAGGACGAAGCTTTCACCCGTGAACTGCTCGCCGAAGCGCATGAGATGTTCAAATCCTGGGTGCGCGAGCGGCGCGGCAAACGTCTCACCTCCGACGAGACTAAAATTTTCGACGGCGGCTACATGACCGGCGAGCGGGCCCTGGGCCTTGGGCTAGTCGATGGCCTTGCCGATGTTGATACCCTGGTTAAGCAATTTGGCGGGAAAAAAGCCAAAGCCGTGTGGCTACGGCCAAAACCGCCGCGCGGCCTGTTGCGTTTCTTCACCCGCAGCGCGGTGGAAATCGGCACTCGACATCGCCGAAGAGCGGCTTTTCGCGCCGGTGCTGCGATGAGCTTTCATGCGCGCAGGGCGCACCCTGGGGACGCGGCCCAGTTGCTCGAAATGGCCAGGGCTTTCCACATCGAGGACGGCTCACCTCTGGATGAGGCTGGCGAAGCGACAATAAATGATGTCGCTGCCGGGGTGGATCTCGCGCCCGCGTTTCTGCTCCTGGAAAACGATACCGTCGTCGGCTTCTTCGTCCTCACGCTCGGCTACAGCATGGAAAATGGCGGCATGGACGGGTTTATCGACGACATCTACCTCGTCCCCGGCGTCCGTGGCCGGGGGCTGGGCAAGCAGGCCGTGGCGTTGGCGATGGAGGAAGCCCGCAACTGCGGCATCCGCGTGCTACTGCTGGAGGTGGAGGCGCATAACGCGCGCGCCTATAACCTTTACCGCTCGATGGGGTTTGCCGACACCAAACGCCGGCTATTGCGGCTCGTTCTGGCGGAGGAATAGGAGCGCCGGTTAGCGCCAGACGGTCAGCAGCCCGACGATCACGAGCACCACAGCCGCCAAGATCACATTGGCGAGCAGGAACTTGGTAAAAAACTCCCAGCCTTTCTTGGACGCGTTGTCGAACTCTTCCGCCGCCGGCAACTTTGTTCCCTGGTTCGTCTTGGTGGCCATATCGCTTAAAACCTTCCCGGTGAAAAAATCCTGGCTGTCCTTTACGGTTTGGCTCCGGCCTCTGGCAAGCGGATTCTCCTGGCAAATTCAGCCAGCGCCGCCGGATAAGTCCGGTGTTCCTGCGCCAGCACCCTGGCCGACAGTACATCCTCCGTATCGCCTGGGCGAACATCCACCGCGGCCTGCGCCAGAATCGGCCCCTCATCCACGGTTTCGGTCACCAGATGCACCGTACAGCCATGTTTGGTCTCGCCCGCCGCCAAAGCGCGGGCATGTGTATCAAGGCCCGGATAAGCGGGCAGCAGGCTAGGGTGGATATTCAGCATTTTGCCGCGCCAGCGCCCCACCAGATACGGCGTGAGCAGCCGCATATACCCCGCCAGGCACACAATCTCGATTTTTTGCTCCACCAGCACGGAATCGATTTCCCGCTCATGGGCTTCCCGGTCACGCCCAAAAGCTTTTGAGGGCAATTGCCACGGCCTTTACGCCCAGTCCCCGCGCAATTTCCAGCGCCGGGGCGTCTGGCTTGTTGGAAATCACGAGCGCGACCTCGGCAGGATAATCCTGCTTCTGCGCCGCTTTAATCAGGGCTTCCATGTTGGAGCCGCGGCCGGAGCAGAAAACGGCCACGCGCGGCTTCACGCAAAAAGCCTTTCCACACCCTCGATCTCGATGCCGGGCTGGTCTGTGACATGGCCCAGCAGAAAGGGCGCCTCGCCGGCATCGCGCAGCAGCGCCATCGCCGCTCCGGCGTCGGAGACGATCAGCGCCATCCCCACCCCGCAATTGAACACCCTCAGCATCTCCCCGGTTTCCACCCCGCCAATTTCCCGCAGCCACGGAAATATCGCGGGCATCTCCCAGGGCGCGGTCAATTTTGCGCCCCAACCGTTGGGCAGAGCGCGGGGAAGATTACCCGGCAGGCCACCGCCGGTAATATGCGCCGCTCCTTTTAACAGCCCGGCTTTGTGCAGAGCGAGCATTGGCGACACATAGATACGCGTCGGCGTCATCAGCGCATCCGCCAGGCTGCCGGTCAAAAACCCGAACTCGAAAGACCGCCCGGCATCGCTCAGAATCCGCCGCACGAGCGAGAACCCGTTGGAATGCACGCCCGAACTTGGCAGCGCCAAAATCGCATCACCCACGGCGACACCAGCCGGGAGAAGCGTGCCACGCTCGGCTGCCCCCACCGAGAATCCGGCAAGGTCATAATCCCCGGCGGCATACATGCCCGGCATTTCCGCCGTCTCACCACCCACCAGCGCGCATCCGGCGATTTTGCAGCCCTCGGCAATGCCCGCGATCACGCGGGTAGCCGCGGCCACATCCAGCCGGCCCGTGGCGAAATAATCCAGAAAGAACAACGGCGCCGCCCCCTGCACCACGAGATCGTTCACACACATCGCCACCAGATCGATGCCCACGAAATCATGAATGCCGGTCTCGATCGCGATTTTCAGTTTGGTTCCCACGCCGTCGGTCGTGGAAACCAGAACCGGATCAACAAACCCAGCCGCCTTTAAGTCAAACAGCGCGCCGAACCCGCCCAGACCGCCCAGCACGCCGGCGCGCGAGGTCGCCTTCGCCAACGGTTTGATGGCCTCCACCAGCGCATCGCCGGCTTCGATATCCACGCCGGCTTGGCCGTAAGTCATGCTGGTCATATCCGCCTCCGATGCGCTAAGCCAGATTTATGACTTCGCGATTCAAGTCCCATGAAATTCCGTCGCGTTTCAACACAGGCGTTCGCCCCGCGCAATCGCTGATGGTTGGATCGTGATGAACGATTTACAGGCGGACAAGACGCGCGCCTATAAAACACAATGGCAGCGCCTGGCGCTTACGGCCGTGATCCTCGTTATTCTATGGGGATTTCTACGGCTGTTCTCCTCCATTCTCCTGCCTTTCGTGGTCGCCGCCGGCCTTGCCTATTTTCTCGACCCGGCGGTCAGCCGCCTCGCCAAACTCGGGCTTCGCCGCCCGGCTGGCGCGTTTCTGATCCTGGCCTCGGTGATACTCCTGGTCTCATTCTTCGTTTTGCTGCTCTATCCCGTTGTTGCCGACCAGGCCACCGCGTTCGTCACCAACCTGCCCTCCTATATAAAAACCGTGGAGAAGGGTTTCGGCCATCTGATCGCCGATTTACAGCGCCGGCTCGGGCCCGGCGCCATGAGTCAGAAACTGCGGGATATCGCCGCCAATCAGGCCGGCACGATCGTTTCCTTCGCCGGTTCGGCCGCCACCAATATTATCGGCCGCAGCTTCGCGGTCGTGAATATCCTCACCTTGCTCATCGTTACACCCATCGTCACCTTCTATTTCCTGCGGGACTGGCCGGCGATCATCCGTCATGTCGATACCTGGCTGCCGCGCCCCTATGAGGGCGTGATCCGCGCCCAGGCGCTCGAAGTAAACCGCATCCTCGCCGCCTGGATTCGCGGTCAGGCGATCTGCTGCCTCGTGCTGGCGCTGGTCTATGCCGTCGGCCTGACCATTGTCGGGTTGGATTTGGGGCTCATCGTCGGCCTCACCGCTGGATTCCTCTCCTTCATCCCCTATGTCGGCACCTTGGTGGGTACGGTCACTGCTATTCTGCTCTCGCTCAGCCAGACACCGGGCTGGCACGGCATATTCATGGTGCTGGCGGTGTTCGGCTTTGGCCAGTTGCTTAACGATTATGTTATCCAACCGCGTTTTCTGGGTGACAGGGTCGGCCTGCCCGCCGTCTGGGTTATTTTTTCGCTGTTCGCCGGCGGTGCTGCTTTTGGCTTCCTCGGCATCATGCTGGCCGTGCCGGTAACCGCCACGCTCGGTGTGCTCGCGCGTTTCTGGCTGCGGCGCTACCTGCACAGCCCGCTTTACCTGGATGCGCCGCCAGAAACATGAAGCAACTGGCGCTGCCTTTCGCGGAGGAACAAAACTACGCAACGGCGGATTTTTGTAACGCGCCCTCCAATGCCATGGCGCGGGATTGGCTGGCCCGCCCGGATGCCTGGAGCAATGGGCGGCTTGTGCTTTGGGGCGAGGCTGGCTGCGGCAAAACCCATCTCCTGCATATCTGGGCCGCCGCCACCGGGGCGGCGATCATTAATGGCGCCTCGTTGCAGGGGATGATCCGCCCTTTGGGGCCGGTTGCCATCGACGATGCCGATATCGTCCCGGACCCGCGTGCGCTGCTGCATTTATTGAACGCCGCCGCCGAGGCCGGGCACAAGGTCCTGATGGCCGCCCGCCTGCCACCTGCCCGCCAGTCCTATAAACTGGCCGATCTCACGAGCCGGCTCCGGGCCGCCGAGGCGGTGGAAATCCGCGCACCGGAGGACGAATTGCTGGCGCTGCTGCTCACCCGCCTCGCCGCCGACCGCCAGCTTGCCTTAAGCATTTCGTTGAGGAATTTTCTGCTCAACCATCTGCCGCGCACCGCCGCCGCCCTGCGTGAAGCGGTGGCGCGGCTGGACCGCGCCGCCCGCGACCTTGGCATAAAAATCAACCGTCAACTTGCCTGCCAATTATTATCGGATTTTTTAGAACCAGAACGCGACTAACCCGTGTAAGAATTATTACAGAGTCGTCACCCCTGGCGTAAAAAGCTCTGGTATAGGAGGGACTATGGATCAGTTCACAACACCCGTCCCCGAGATCGGCCTGGATGACCCTGCCCGCTTCATCAACCGGGAACTCTCCTGGCTCGACTTTAATTTCCGTGTGGTGTCCGAAGCAGAGAACCCCCGCCACCCGCTGCTGGAGCGGCTCCGCTTTGTCTCGATCAGCGCCTCCAACCTTGACGAATTCTATTCCGTCCGCGTCGCCGGGCTGATCGGCCAGGCCCGCGCCGGCGTGCTGGAACGCTCCGCCGACGGCGCCACCCCGGCACAGCAACTGCACCAGATCAACGCCAGGGCGCGCGAGCTTATCGCCGCCCAGCAGGCCGCCTTCGCGCATGTGCGGACCTTGCTCGCCAGCGCCGATATTGTCATCTGCACCGCCGCCCAGCTTACCTCCGACGACGCGCAATTCCTGGACAGCTATTTCATGGAGCGGGTCTTCCCGGTCCTTACCCCGCTGGCGGTTGACCCTGCGCATCCCTTCCCCTTCATCCCGAATATGGGCCTGGTCATGGCCCTGACCCTGGCGCGCGACGATGATCGCGGCCAGATGTCGGCCCTCATCCCGATGCCGAGCCAGATTAAGCGCTTCGTCCGCCTGCCCAATTCCGATGCCGGGGTCCGCTTCGTCATGCTGGAAGAGCTGATCGGCATGTTCATGCAGCGGCTGTTCCCCGGCTTCAAGGTACAGGGCTCCGGCCTGTTCCGCCTGATCCGCGACACCGACGTGGAGTTCGAGGAAGAAGCCGAGGACCTCGTGCAGTCCTACGAAACCGCGCTGAAACGCCGGCGGCGCGGGATTGCCATCCAGCTCACCGTGCAATCGGACATGCCCGATGATCTGCGCGAGCTGGTGATCGACGCGATCGATGCTCCAGCCGACGAGGTCTATACCGAGACCGGCATCATGGGCCTCGTCGATGTCAAACAACTGATCGTCGATGACCGGCCGGATCTGCTGTTCCCGCCTTATACCGCGCGGTTCCCCGAGCGCATCCGCGATTTCGGCGGCGATTGCTTCGCCGCCATCCGCGCCAAGGACATTCTGGTGCATCATCCGTTCGAGAGCTTCGACGTGGTGGTGCAGTTTCTGCGTCAGGCCGCGGTGGACCCGGCGGTGGTGGCGGTGAAACAAACCCTCTACCGCACCAGCCGCGACTCGCCGATCGTGAAGGCGCTGATCGAAGCGGCGGAAGCCGGAAAATCCGTCACCGCCATGGTCGAGCTGCGCGCACGCTTCGATGAAGAGGCAAATATCCGCCTTGCCCGCACGATGGAAGCCGCCGGCGTGCAGGTCGTGTTCGGCTTCGTCGGCTTAAAAACCCATGCGAAAATCTCCTACGTCGTCCGCCGTGAGGCCGGGAGTTTGCGCGCCTATGCGCATTTCGGCACCGGCAATTACCACCCGATCACGGCGCGTATCTACACCGACCTCTCCTTCTTCACCTGCGATCCGGCACTCACGCGCGACGCGGCACGGCTGTTCAACTACATGACCGGCTATGCCCGGCCCGAAGCCATGGAGCAGCTCGCCTTCTCGCCACTCACCACCCGCAAGACAATCGTTACGCTGATCGACGAAGAGATCGCCAATGCCAAAGCGGGAAAACCTTCCGGCATCTGGCTGAAAATGAACTCGCTGGTCGATGACCGGCTGATCGACCATCTCTACGAGGCCTCCCGCGCCGGGGTGCCGATCCAGATTGTGGTGCGCGGCATCTGCTGCCTGCGGCCGGGCGTGCCGGGACTTTCCGACAACATCAAGGTCAAATCCATCGTCGGGCGCTTCCTCGAACATGCCCGCATCTGCGTCTTCGCCAACGGCCACGCTTTGCCCTCGCGCGAGGCAAAAGTCTTCATGTCCAGCGCCGACTGGATGGCGCGCAATATGGAAGGCCGGGTGGAAACCTTCGTGCCGATCCATAACCCCACCGTGCATGCCCAGGTGCTCGACCAGATCATGGTGGTGAATTTGCGCGACGATGCGCAATCCTCCGAACTGCACGCCGATGGCACCTGGGAGCGCGTTACCCCCGGCGACCCGCCGGCCTCGGCGCATGAGTATTTCATGACCAACCCATCGCTCTCGGGGCGCGGCTCGGCGCTGCATGGCGGGCTGCAGGCCGACAGGCCGAAGTCGAAATATAAAAGGCGGGTGGATTAAGGGGCTTTGCTCCAAAACCCCGCCGAGGCCACCGCCCCGGCCTCCGTTAATTTGACCAAAGCCTAACGCCCACCGTCATGCCTGTAAAAACCAGCAACCACGACTTTACGCTCACCCCACAAAAAACCGCCGTTTCTCCGCTCCGGCCAAAGGTGACTTTCGCACCGGACCTATGAACAAGAAAAAGGCGCTTCTGGCCTACAAGACGCGCTTGGCCCAAAATTCATGAATTACGCACCGTCCTAACTCTGATTTTACTTTGCCACTTCCATAATTACGATCGAGAAAAACACGAGCACCATGCCCACTTCCTGAAACCCTGAAATATGTTCGCCGAGAATCATCATGGCAAAGATGATGCCTATGATCGGTTCAATATTACTCAACATTGATGCGCGTGCCGCTCCAAGCATAGGGACCGCTGTAAAGAAAAGTGTAATGCCAACCGTGTAGGAAACGCCAACGCCAAAAAATCCAACCCAGCCCGATGTGTCGTTTGGCCATATCATATCGCCGTAGACCAGATGCGCGCCAGCCAGAATGACTGTGGCTGAAAGCACCATGTAGAACGTCACTAAAATGCTATCAGCCTTCTTCATCGTGATCGAATTACCTACGATCATAATTGCACAAGCAATGGACGACATAAATGCCAGCCCTAAGCCGATCGGATTTAGATGGAACCATTTGGCTCCGATCGCAATTCCTAACCCGACGATAGCGAGACAGAGAGCGCCTATACGGACGCCAGACACGGATTCATGGCCGATGAGCCGAACCAAAAACCCAATCAAAAGGGGATGTAAGAAATAGATCAAAATGGTCAAATTGACCGGGATGTAAGCGACGGCACCAAGGTAGCCAAAGGCTAGCAACACGTAAACCGGCCCCATTGCGATGCTCATCACCAGTGCTCGCCGCGACAGGCGAAACGATCTCCTGAAGCTCAACAATCCAGCCCCCAGAATTGTCGTCATCATCAGGTTTCTTGCGGTGATGACGCTGAATGCATTGCTGCCGCCGTTATAGGCCAGTTTCGCAAAGATCGGTGCGATGCCAATCGCAACGCACGAAATCACCACCATCAGAATGGCTAAAAGACCGGCCCAGCGCTTAGAGGCCACCGAAAGCTCTTGAAGATCAGTAATCGCCATGCCCTCGCCACCTTCGAATAAATATGATATATTATCAATCAATGATGTATGAAAGCATCGTGACACACACAATTCAGGAGTCAATGATGAGTGGAGTCCATGCGGCAGCAAGCATAGCCCGCTTACTAGGAGACCCGACCCGGCTCATGATTCTACAGGCGCTTATCAGAAGAGAGGCTCCAGTTTCAGAATTGGTGGCTGCCACGGGTACAACACAGTCCAATTTATCGAATCATATTCGGTTGTTGCGTGAGAACGATTTGCTTGAGGGCGTGCGCCAAGGCCGTCAAATTGTCTATCGGATCAGTACCCCAGCGATTGCGGAGCTAGTCGATGCCCTGCTCATGGCCGTTGACAATGAGGATGCCGGGCCGCCGCCGACTGGCCCACTTGCCGAAGCTCGCACATGCTATGACCATCTGGCCGGTCGGCTAGGCGTGGCTTTATTGGAAGGGTTGGTAGCCAAGCGCGCCATTAAACTACCAGTGAAATCCTGGACTGAATTGGAACTAGGTCCAGAAGCCAGCAATATGTTCAGCCGCCTCGGCATTGATCTCGACATTGCAGTCAGAGACGGTACACGGCGCCGGTTTGCTTACCGCTGCCCTGACTGGAGCGAAAATGGCCACTTTCACATAGGCGGGTTGGTAGGTTCAATTCTGTGCAACCGATGCTTAGAAGCGGGTTGGATAAAACGGGATAATGCTACACGTGCAATCAAGTTAACGAAATCCGGTACGTCCTCGCTGGGCTGGCTGATCGTGCAAAATTCTTGAATTTTGCCCCCCTACATGCTGGCCGGGTCCGCTCGTCAAGAACGACCGCAGCACATCTCGAAAACACCCCCCGCTGCCGCGGAATTTCCAACGAACCCGCTACCAGCGCGTCAGCGCCCTTAACGACTTTGCGCACACCACCACCGTCAAACCCGCCAGCCCAAAATCACCCCAGCGGATTAACCCCCAGCGCCGCCAGCCCTGCCCAGGCCGTCGTGCTCAAAGCCGGCCGCCGGTAATAATTAAACGCCTGCTCGGGCACACCCTTTTGCAGGGACGGCCCCACCGTCAGCCCGGTGCTTAAACGCGGCGCCACCGTGGCGTACACATAGCCCATGGGTGAAACCTGCGCCTCCACCGTCGCCAAAAACGCTCCCGCCAGCCCATCCCCCGCGCGCTTCAGCGCCAAAGCCGCGAAGGCCGTACCCTCCAGCCAGATGCTCTGGCTCGCATCGGAAAACCCGATCCCCCCGCCACGGCGAAGCTGCTTTATCGCGGCCAATGCAGACGGCGCGGCTCCCAGCCCAGCCAGATACGGCCAGATGCCCGCATCCGCCGCCAGCATTTTGTTACGCGCCCCATCCGGCCCCAGCCCCGCAGCAAAAACCCCGGCATCCGCATCGAACATCGTTTTCACGAATTCGCCAGCATGCGCCCCATCCGCCGCCCGGCCCAGTTTCCGAAACACGGCAAACAAATCCGTATTCTGCTCCGTGCTCTGCCAGGTGAGCTTCAGCGGCTGCGGCTCAAACCCGTAAAACCCGCCATAATAGCCGCTGCGCGCCCGCAACCTTGCATTCAGGAAATCCCCTGCCGCGTCCGCCGGTGCCTTCATTCCCAATGCCGCCCACAGCAACATGGCCCAGGCGATGGGCCCGGTCTCCGACCCCACCTGATACGGGTCCTCATCCCACCGCCCGGCCTTGGAATCCCAAAAACCCGGCAGCTTCGCGGGTGTGGTCATCGCGCCCGCCTGATAGGCATTGCGCAGCCGCCCGTCTTTATAAAACCGATCATGCGCCTGCGCGATTTCCAGCGCCTGCCCGATCCGCAACGCCTCGTCGCGATGCCCCGCCGCCAGCAGCAACAGCCCCGCCAGGGCGTTGTCGTAAACATACGCGGCATTGGCCTGCGTCAGATCAAAATCCGCCGCCGCCGGTCCGGTCTCCACGATATAGCTGTTGAGCAGCACGGGACCGGCGGGCAATGCCGCCATCCGCGTGCGAATTGCCGCCACGCACCCCGCCCCCAGACCATCGGCGCGGGCAAAAACCGGCATGAGCACCCCCATGCCGGCCATGGCGCAAAGCGCGCGTCTTGAAATCACTCCAGCATTTCAGCCAGGATTTCCGCCGTCCGTCCATTCGCGATGGTCGCCGCGCGCGCATCGAAATGCACACCGTTCACCCGCGCGAAAGCGTGCTGCACATCGGGGTAGACAAAAGCGTCGATCCACTCGCCTTCCTCGACGCCGTCCAGCACCGTCTCCACCACCGCCGGCGATGAAAACTCATCCTTCTCCGCGATATGCAGCATCAGCGGCGCCGTGATATTTTCAAACTCCGGCACCAGCCCGTCCAGCCCGACTCCGTAATAGGATACGTTCACATCCGCATCCGAGCGTGTCGCCATCATCACCGCCAGCCGCCCGCCGAGGCAGAAGCCAATTGTGCCCACCTTGCCGTTACAGCCCGGGAGTTTGCGCGCCGCCGCCAGCGTGACCTTCAAATCCTCGATACCCTTGTCCTGGTCGAAACCATTCATCAGGGCAAAAGCCTTCTTCCACTCCGCCTCGGATTTATCCGTGAGGTTCACGCCCGGCTCCTGCCGCCAGAACAGATCCGGCGCGATGGCGATAAACCCCATATCGGCCATCTCCTTGCAGGTCGCGCGCAAAGCGTCATTGACCCCGAAAATCTCCTGGATCACCACCACCGCGCCAGCCGGCTTTTTCTTCGGCTCATAAACATAAGCCGCAAACTCACCCGAGCCGTCCGCGGCTTTCAATTTGATTTCCCGCATCATCATCTCCTGAGATTTTAAGCCCTACAGATAGTGCTCCGCGAGCGGCGCGAAACCGTTAAAATTCTGGCTCGCGTAACTTGTCACATAAGCACCCGTATCGTGGATCAGTACACGATCACCGGCACTAAGGTCGAGCGGCAGGCAGTAGGGCGTCTTTTCGTACATGACATCCACGCCATCGCAGCTCGGCCCCGCCAGCACCACCGGCCCGGTAGCGCCGTTGCCGGCGGTGATCCGGTAGCGGATCGCCTCGCCCTCGGTCTCAGCCAGCCCGCCAAAGCGGCCAATGTCCAGATACACCCAGCGGCGATCGTCATCGGCCATGCGCCGGCAAACCAGCACCGCCTCGGAGACCACAACCCCGGCATTGCCGACCATGGCCCGGCCCGGCTCGATGAGCATTTCCGGCAGATCGTTGCCGAAATGCTCCGTCATGGCGCTCATGATAGCGGTGCCAAAACTGTCGATATCGGGAACATCCTCGCGGTAGCGGACCGGGAATCCGCCGCCGAGGTTGAGCATTTTCAGCTCCAACCCCTGGGATTTCAAATCCGTGAACAGCATCGCCACCTCGGCGATCGCCATCTCATAGGCTGGCGTTCCGGTCTGCTGGCTGCCGACATGGAAGGACAGGCCATGCGGTTGCAGCCCGAGCTTTGGCGCGGTCAGCATCAGCTCCCTGGCGCGCGAGATTGTGGTGCCGAATTTTTTGGAGAGCGGCCAATCCGCGCCGATATTGTTCACGGCAATCCGGCAATAGACTTTTGCGCCCGGCGCGTGGCGGGAAATTTTTTCCAGCTCCTCGATGGAATCGAAGGCAAACAGCGGCACGCCATGCGCATGCGCGGCGGCGATGGCGGAAGGTTTTTTCACCGTATTGCCGAAGCTGATATCCTCGGCGCGCGCGCCGGCCGCCAGGCAGGCCTCGATCTCGGGCAGGCTCGCGGCATCAAAGCGCGAGCCCCGGCCCACCAGCAGGCGCAGGATCGGGGCCGCCGGATTCGCCTTCACGGCATAATAAATCTTCGCGGCCGGCAGTGCTGCGCGCAACGCGGCGAAATTCTCCGCCACGCGGTCAAGGTCCAGCACCAGGCATGGCGTCGCCAAGGCGGAAGAGTCCAGAAATGATGCGATTTTGGGGCTCATCGCAGTCACCTTTCATATGAAGGCCCGCCTGATAAAGGCGGCGGGCACGGTTGCGAAACGGTCCAACGAACCAGCCACTTTCGGGTTACCCCGGCAGTGCTGCCAGAACGCTTGACGTCGTTGCGTAACCGATTCTTACGAGGAGACCGGCAGAGGCACGTGCGTTGCTGCGTGGCGCGGGGGATAGGGCCAATGCGCCGGGAACGCAAGAAAATATTTTGCAAGGCTGGTGGTCCGCCAACCATTTCCGGTCATGACAAAATTGTCACCAATTGCAACATCCTCTGCCTAATCCAGCCTGTTTCCCCTATTGTAACAGACATGGAAGCCCTGCCCCATATCCTGGTCGTCGACGACGACCGCGAAATCCGCGACCTGCTGGCGCAAATTCCTGGAACGGCAGCGCCTGCGCGTCACCACCGCGCGCGACGGCAGGGAAGCGCGGCGCGCCTTCGCCAACGGCCATTTCCAGCTTATCGTGCTGGATCTGATGCTCCCCGGCGAAGGCGGGCTGGACCTCGCCCGCTGGTTCCGCGCCGAGACCAAAGTGCCCATCATCATGCTCACCGCCATGGCGGAAGAGACCGACCGCATCATCGGCCTGGAACTCGGCGCCGATGACTATGTGACCAAGCCGTTCAACCCGCGCGAGCTGCTGGCCCGCATCCGCGCGGTGCTGCGCCGCGCCAGCGATTCGGAAGACCGTGCGGCGGAAACCGCGGCAAAAATCTACAGTTTCTCCGGCTGGATGCTGGAAACCGCGCGCCGCCGGCTGCTCGATCCTTCCGGCGTGGAAGTCGCCATTACCGGTGGCGAATACGACCTGCTGGTTGCTTTGCTGGACCGGCCAAACCGTGTGCTGACGCGCGACATGCTGCTGGACCTGCTGCGCGGCCGTCAGGCCGGGCCGTTCGATCGCGCGATCGACGTCGCTGTTTCGCGCCTGCGCCGCAAGCTGGAAGATGACGGCCGCAACGCCCAGATCATCAAAACCGTGCGCGGCGGCGGCTATGTGCTCTCCACGCCCGTGGAACGTCGTTGACCCTGTCAATTTTGCCAAAAAGCCTTGCGGGGCGCACGATTCTCATCCTGCTCTTCGGCTTCGCCTGTATCCAACTGCTCGGCCTCATGATCCACACCTTCAACCAGATCAAGCTGGAGCGGATCGAAGAAGAAGAGAACTGCGCCACCCGCGCGGTCATTATCTACCGGCATATCGCCCTGGCCAAGCCGGCGGATCGCCCCGCTTTGATCGCCAAGGAGGCGCTGTCGCGCGGCGACACGCTGCGCCTCGAAAAAGCCCCGCCCTCAGAAGCCAACAGCTACGCTCTGCCGCTCTCTGCCCGGCAGATCATCCGCGCCAGCATCTTCGCCTATGGTATTCCTTTCGACATCCGCCCTGAAGGGTTGGTGCTGCGCGGCACAGGGCTGCCCATGCATATTATCATCAGCTTCGGCCTGCCGGACGGTCTGGTCCATGACCGCCCGTGGCCTTTCCCGCCGGGCGAGGGCCAATTCGACCCCTTAGGCCTGCTGGCGCCGCCGCCGCCCCAAAGCGGACCGCCCGATAATGCGCAGCCCCCACCGTTCGATGGAGGACCGATGCCGACCGCCTGGCTCACCATCACCTCGCCTATGACCCCGCCCAAGCCATGGCGCTCGCCGGGCTTTGCCACCGCCTACATCGTCATGACCGTGCTTGGCGCCATCATGATCTTCTGGGCCGTGCGGAAATTGCTGGTCCCCGTACGTACCCTGGCGGAAGCCGCCGAGCGCCTCGGGCGCGACATGGCGAACGCACCACCTCTGCCCGAAACAGGCCCCAGCGAAATCGTTACCGCTGCCGCTGCCTTCAACACCATGGCGGCGCGCATCCGGCGCTTTGTCGAGGACCGTACCTTTTTGCTCACCGCCATCGGGCATGATCTGCGCACACCGATCACGCGGCTGAAGCTGCGTGCGGAATATATGGAGGATGAGGAACAGCGGACCAAAATGCTGGCCGACCTGGACGAGATGGAAGCCATGGTCGCCGCGACGCTGGCTTTCGGCCGGGACATCACCACCAGCGAACCAGTCACCCGCATCGACCTCGCGATCCTGTTGCGGACCATTCTGGACGAGGCGGCGGATGGCAACCCCGAGCATGCAGGGGCTTTAAGTTTTTCGGGCCCCGACCATCTGCCGATCAACGCCCGCCCGCTGGGGCTGAAACGCGCGCTCACCAACCTGGTCGGCAATGCGCTGAAATATGGCGACGCGGCCCACATCACCCTGCGCCAACTGCCTAAAAACATGGTCCAGATCGACATTGACGATCACGGACCGGGCATCGCGACCGCCGAGATGGAAGGCGCGTTTGAGCCGTTCCGCCGCCTGGAGACCAGCCGCAACAGGGAAACCGGCGGCTCCGGCCTGGGTCTTTCGATCGCGCGCAACATCATCCGCGCCCATGGCGGCAGTATTTTACTCCGTAATCAGCCCGAGGGAGGTTTGCGCGCGCGCGTGACGCTCCCTGGCTAAAGGAGGTTGCTTGCCAGGCCGTGCTATGGCACTCCCCGCCTCATGCTCCGCAAAACCTACGATCACGTCATCGCCTTGTCGGAACGCCCCTCCGCTCCGCTCTGGCTGTTCGGCATCGCCTTCGCGGAAGCCAGTTTTTTCCCCATCCCGCCGGATGTGCTGCTGATTTCCCTGGCCCTGGCGCAACCGCGCAAAGCCTTCTGGTTCGCGGCGATCAGCACCCTCGGCAGCGTCCTGGGCGGCGCCCTCGGCTATGCCATCGGCTTTCTGCTCCTGGCGAAACTCGCGCAGCCGATCATTCATTTTTACCATTACGAAGCCGCATTCACGGCCTTCCAGGCAAAATTCGCGGAATACGGCGTGCTGGTGATCCTCATCAAGGGCCTCACCCCTATCCCCTATAAAATTGTGACGATTGCCGCAGGTGCCGCGGCTTTCAACTTCTGGCTCTTCATGGGCGCCAGCCTGATCACCCGGGGCGGACGGTTCTTCCTCGAAGCTCTCTTGCTGCGCTAATTCGGCGAGCCGGCGCGCCGGTTCATCGAAAAGCGTCTGGGGTCTGATCACTGGGCTGACTCGCGGCAGGCATCATCGGCGGATTTCTGATCCTCAAATTCGCTTAAACGGCACGCCTCTAAACCGGTTCGCCCTGCACGGGAGTGACATTCTGCGCCGCGATCAGTTGCGTTGCCTCGGCAATCGCCGCTTCCAACGCCGCCACATCCGTGCCCTTCGCCACAATCGCAACCCCGCCAACGCTCTCCCGGCGGAACGGGTAGCTGCCAAGGTCGAGCGCCTTGTAGCGGTCCTGAATCGCCGAGAGCCCGGCTGCGATGCTGCCCTCCATCACGCCAATGCCATGCACCGCGCGCATCGCAATCGGCACGCCGCGCGGCAGCGAGGGTTCGAGCGCCATAAACATCGCCTGCATGATTTTCGGCACGCCCGCCATCACATGCACATTGCCGATGGAAAACCCCGGCGCGAAGGACACGGTATTCTCAATCGGCACAGCCCCGCGCGGCATCGTCGCCATGCGCTGACGCGCGAGGTTGAAAACTCTCGCCAAAGCGCTCCTGCATCATCGCAAACGTCGCGGCGTGATGCTCCCATGGCAACCCGAATGCGGCGGCGACGCATTCGCTGGTGATATCGTCATGCGTTGGCCCAATTCCCCCGGTCGTGAAAACAAGATCATAGGCGGCGCGCAATTCGTTCACGGCGCTGATGATACGGTCCGGCACATCCGGGATCACGCGGACTTCCTGGAGTTTGATCCCCAGATCGGCCAGGCGCCTGGCGATGAACTGCACATTCACATCCTGCGTCCGGCCGGAGAGGATTTCATTGCCGATGATGAGAATCGCGGCCGTCGGATTTTGGGTCATAAAAAATCTCTCAGCATGGGAATCAGCGGCCGGTCGGCCGGCGGCATCGGGTATTCCACCAGCCGGTCCGGCGCCACCCAGGCCAGCGCCTGCCCCTCTTTCGGCTTGGGTTTACCCTTCCAGCGCCGGCACAAAAACACCGGCATCAGCAAATGAAAGCTCTCATACGGGTGCGAGGCGAACACGAAGGGCGCCAGATCGCCAGGTGCAACCTCGATGCCCAGCTCCTCTTTCAACTCGCGGACCAAAGCCGCCTCGGGCGTCTCGCCGGGGTCGACCTTTCCACCAGGGAACTCCCACATGCCGGCCATTTTCTTTCCCCTCCGGCCGGCGCGCCAGTAAAATTCTGCCCTCCGCATCTATCAGCGCCACCGCCACCACCAGCAAAACAGCGGATGTCTGCGCCGCCCCCGCCGCGACGGGCACCTCGCGCTCCAGGGTGAAAAAATTCACCGGCAATTTCTGCCCCGGCCGGCACATGAAAATTTTGCTCCCCTTGCCCGCCGGAGCAAACCCCACGCGCCGCAGGAGCAGAACCGAAACATCGTTATCCGCGGCCACGGTCGCGGTAATCCGCGCGATCGGCAATGCCGCGAACGCCCATTCGGTCAGCCGCCGCGCCGCCTCCAGCCCATATCCCTGGCCCCAGAAGGCGCGGCCCAGCCAGTAGCCGAGTTCGGCCGCCTTCCCGCCTTTTTCCATGCGCAACCCGGCACAGCCGAGCAGAATGCCCGTCGCCGAGTTGATCAGCGCGAACTGCTCGGCCCGCCCGGCCGCGCGGTCCGCCGCCGCCGCCGCGATCCATTCCGCCGCCAAAGCGGCCGGGTACGGGAAGGGCGCATCCGGCAGCCGCCGGCAGATTTCCCAGTCATTGATCAGCCGGTGGAACTCCGCCGCGTCCCCGGCTTCCAAAGGCCGCAGCGCCAGGCGCGTGGTGTGCAGCACCGGCCCGGCGGCCGGTGCAATCTCATGAACAAGCGAATCGAAGAGGTCTGACATGTCGTTTCCAGGTTAGCGCGCTGTTGATCTTCCCGCCAGGACTCGGCAACGATACCGCGCATGAACGCCGAACCGGATATTTTCGCGCAGCAAATGGCCTTGGCCGGGGCGAAAGCCCGTGCCGCCGCGCGCGTGCTGGCCCACACCGATGCCGCCACCCGCAATGCCGCCCTGACCGCGGCGGCGGATTGCCTGAATACCGCCAGCGCGGAAATCCTCCGCGCCAACGCGCGGGACATGGAAAATTTTTCCGGCAGCCCCGCCTTCGGCGACCGGCTGATGCTCAATTCCGCCCGGATCGACGCCATGGCGCAGGGGTTGCGCGATGTTGCCGCCTTGCCAGACCCTCTTGCCCGCACGCTAAGCCAATGGACCCGGCCCAATGGCCTCGTCATCAGCCGCATCGCCCAGCCCATCGGCGTGCTCGGCATGATTTATGAAAGCCGGCCCAATGTCGGTGCCGACGCCGCCGCCATTGCCATCAAATCCGGCAACGCCATTCTGCTGCGCGGCGGGTCCGAAAGTTTCTTCTCCGCCCAGGCCATCCACGCCGCCATCACCGCCGGGCTGCGCAGCGCCGGCCTGCCGGAAGACTGCGTGCAGATCGCGCCCAGCACGGATCGCGGTTTTGTTGCCGCCATGCTGGCCGCCTCCAGCTTCATCGACCTCATCATCCCGCGCGGCGGCAAATCGCTCGTCGAGCGCGTGCAGCGCGAGGCGCGCATCCCCGTCCTCGCCCATGCCGAGGGGCTCAACCACACCTATATCCATGAGGCGGCGGATTTTTCGATGGCGCGGTCCATCCTGGCGAACGCCAAAATGCGCCGCACCGGCGTTTGCGGCGCGACGGAAACGCTGCTCCTGGATGCCAGCATCGCGGCGGTGCTCCTCCCCCTGCTGGTGGCCGACCTCACCGCTTTGGGTTGCACATTCAGGGCCGATGAAGCCGCCCGCGCCATCATCCCCAGCCTCCCCGCCGCCGGGGCAGAAGATTTTGATACCGAATGGCTGGATGCGGTGCTGAACATTAAAATCGTGACCGGCGTGGACGCCGCTCTCGCCCATATCGCCTCCCATGGCAGCGAGCATACCGACGCCATTATCACGCAGGACGAAGCGGTTGCCGAATATTTTCTAAAACAGGTCAGCAGCGCCGTCAGCCTGTGGAATGCCTCGACGCAATTCTGCGATGGCGGCGAATTCGGCTTTGGCGCCGAAATCGGCATCGCCACCGGGCGCGTCCATGCGCGCGGCCCGGTCGGGCCGGAACAGCTTACGACCTTCCGCTATGTCATTCGCGGCACCGGGCAGATACGCCCCTGAGCGTCTCGATACCCCGTTTCGGCCACCGCTACGCCTTACGCGTCGGGTTGCTCGGCGGCTCCTTCAACCCGGCGCATGAGGGCCATCTCCACGTGGCCCGCCAGGCGATGGTTCATCTTGGCCTCGACCAGCTCTGGCTGATGGTCTCGCCGGGCAACCCGCTCAAACCAAGTCACGGCATGGCTCCCTTCGCCACACGCCTCGCTTCGGCGCAGCGCATCGCCGATGGGAGAAAAATCATCGCGACCGA
Organism: uncultured Alphaproteobacteria bacterium; assembly: GCA_963740445.1. Classification (GTDB taxonomy): domain Bacteria; phylum Pseudomonadota; class Alphaproteobacteria; order Acetobacterales; family Acetobacteraceae; genus Acidocella. The sequence continues at coordinate 74,459 of CAVUED010000004.1, read as the reverse complement.
TATCGAGCAGCGCCTGGGCACACACTACACCGCCGACACCATGCGCGAGCTGATCCGGCGGTTTCCGGCGCAAAAATTCGTCTGGCTGATGGGCGCGGACAATCTGCTGCAACTGCCGCGCTGGGGGCGCTGGCTGCGCATTATCCATGCGATGCCCATGCTCGTGCTGCCCCGCCCCGGCGCCACGCGCACCGCGCTCGCCGGCAAGGCAGCCTCCCGCTTCCGCAAACATCGCCTTCCTGCGCGCTCTGGGCTATGTCTGGCAACGGCGGCGGCGCCCTCGTGGATTTTACTCCCGGTAAAGGAGAATCCCGCCTCCGCCACCGCCTTGCGCAAAAACATCTCGCCCGAGGCGAGCCGAGATTCTATCCGAAGGAGCGTCGTCATAGTCCGCCCACCCACCCGTAAGTCCGCCCCGCGCGGCACCGTCGCCCCCCGCAAACGGCCGGCCAAGCCGCCCGCCGAGTCGCTGCCCGCCATGCCCGGTACGCCGCGCAAAAAAGCGAGCATCGCCGGCCCGCGCCGCAAAAAATCCGAGCCAAAGGCGACCCAGCCGCAGCTTGATCTCATGCAGCAGGTCATCGTGGCCAGCCTTGAGGACGACAAGGCGGAGGACATCATCGCCATCGACCTTGCCGGCCGCGCCAGCTTTGCCGACCGCATGGTGATCGCGACCGGCCTCGCCGACCGGCAAATCGCCGCCATGGCCACGCATCTGAACGAGAAGCTGGTGGAAGCCGGTTTCAAAAACGCGCCTGGAGGGTGCCAATGGCACCGATTGGGTGCTGATCGATGCCGGCGACATCATCGTTCACCTTTTCAAGCCGGAGGCCCGCACGCTCTACGCGCTGGAGAAGATGTGGGGTTCCGAGCTCGATGAGGCCGAACAGGCAGAACCGGAGGCTTAATTGCGACTGCTGGCGATCGGCAAGGCGAGCCACGATGCGCCCGAGGCGGCGCTGTTCGCCCGCTATGCGGCGCGGATAAAGCCCGCTTTTGCCTTGGTGGAGCTTGCCTATGGCTATGGCAGCCCGGCCGAGATCAAAAAACGGGAGGCCGAAAGCCTCCTGGCCACCCTCACCCCGCAGGAATTTGTCGTGGCGCTCGATGGCGGCGGCTCGGCGCCCGACAGCGCCGAGCTTGCGAAACTCCTGACCAAGTGGACGGAATCGGGTAAAAAACTGGCGTTCGTCATCGGCGGCGCGGAGGGTCTGGATGTCAGGATCATCGACCGCGCCGGCGCCAAACTTAGCCTGGGCAAACTCACCTGGCCGCATATGCTGGTCCGCCCCATGCTCGCCGAGCAAATTTACCGCGCCCAAATGATCAACGCCGGACATCCCTACCACCGCTCGGGAAGGCCCTGAGCACGGTATCTTGACGGCGCAAAACATGGCGCGACACTTGGACCAGCCGGCCCATAAGACCTAAGAGGACCACACCATGCCACCAAAACCCGTAATGCTCGTCATCCTCGATGGCTTCGGCTGGAGCGAAACCCAGGAATACAACGCCGTCGTAATGGCCGAAAAGCCCAATTTCGACCGGCTCTGGGAATCCTGCCCGCACGCCTTCCTCACCACCAGCGGCCGCGTCGTCGGCCTCCCCAATGGCCAGATGGGCAATTCCGAGGTCGGGCATCTCAACATCGGCGCCGGGCGCGTCGTGATGCAGGAACTCCCGCGCATTGACGCCGCCATCGAGGACGGTTCGCTCGCGAAAAACCCGGCCATGAAAAACCTCATCAGCAAACTCCAGCAAACCGGCGGCAGCGCGCATCTCCTCGGCCTCGTCTCGCCCGGCGGCGTGCACGCGCATCAGAAACAGGCCGTGGCGCTGGCGCAAATGCTCCACGCCGAAGGCATAAACGTCATCGTCCATGCCTGGACGGACGGCCGCGACACCCCGCCGCAAGCCGCCGCTGGATATATGAACGCCTTCGAAGCCGCGCTAAAAGACCATGCGAAAATCGGCACTGTTATCGGCCGCTATTACGCCATGGACCGCGACAAGCGCTGGGAGCGCGTACGGCTTGCCTGCGACCTCATCACCCAGGCCAAGGGCCAGCGCTTCGCCACCGCAGCGGATGCGATCAAAGCCAGCTATGCCGGAAACATCACGGACGAATTCATCAAGCCCGCCGTCATCGGCGACTACGCCGGCGCCCGGGACGGCGACGCCATTCTCTGCTTCAATTTTCGCGCCGACCGTGTGCGCGAAATCCTCACCGCCCTCATTGATCCCGGTTTTGATGCCTTTCCCCGAACCGCGCCAAAATTCTCCTCCGCGGTCGGCATGACCGCCTATAGCGATGCGCTCGAACCCTTCATGCAAACACTCTTCACCCCCCAACTCCTGAAGGACATCCTGGGCGAGGTCGTCTCGGCCAAGGGTCTCAAACAACTCCGCATGGCCGAGACGGAAAAATACCCCCACGTCACCTATTTCCTCGATGGCGGCCGCGAAATGCCTTATCCGGGCGAGGAGCGCATCATGGTCCCCTCGCCCAAAGTCGCGACCTACGACCTGCAACCAGAAATGTCCGCCCCCGAACTGACAACAAAAGCCGTCGCCGCCATCAACTCGGGCAAATTTGACCTGATCATCCTCAACTTCGCCAACCCGGACATGGTCGGCCATACGGGTGTGCTCACAGCCGCCATCAAGGCGGTGGAGGCCGTCGATGCCGGCCTGGGCGCCATCGCGGATGCGGTCGCGCAACAGGGCGGCGCATTACTGGTCACCGCGGATCATGGCAATTGTGAAACGATGCGTAACCCGCAAACCGGTGGGCCCCATACCTCCCACACCCTGAACCCCGTGCCGGTTTTCCTCGCCGGCGGCCCCAAGGGCGCGCAACTCCATGACGGCATCCTGGCGGATATCGCCCCCACGCTGCTCGCCCTTCTCGGCATTGCGCAACCTTCCCTCATGACGGGCAAATCCCTCATCACGTGAGGCATTTTCTGCTCCTGCTCCTGTTGCTGGCCTTGGCTCCGGCCGCCGCCCTGGCGGACGCGAAAACTGCTGCGGAACAAGCCCTCATCGCGCACCGCAACGCCGAACAGCTCGCCCGCGCCCACGCCCGCGCGGACGCCGCCCGCGCCGCTTTGCTTGCCGAACAGCAGGTCGAAGCCGCCGCCACCCTGCGCCAGCTGGAAGACCAGACCAACGCGGACGCAGAGCAACTTAGCCATCTGGCCGCGGCGCAGAAAACCGCTAGCCAACGCTTAAGCGCGGCAGAAGCGGCGCTGGAAAAACTCCTGCCCGTAATGCAGCGCCTCTCCACGCAGCCAGCCGCCACCATGCTCGCCGCCCCGCAATCGCCCACCGACGCCGTGCGCGGCATCGCCATCTTGCAGGGTGTCGCCAACGGCATCGAATCACAGGCCCTGCAAGTCAAAACCCAGTCCGCCCAGCTCGCCGCCCTGCTCGCCCAAGCGCAAACTGCCCAGACCCAACTCAATGCCGCGGCGCTCGCCCAGCAAAACGCCGAGCAAAAACTCTCCGCCCAGATCACCGCCGCCAAATCCGCCGAAATGGCCGATGCCGACACCGCGGCGCGCGAGGCCGCGGCCAGCCTCATAGCCAAACGTAAGCTGGACAGCATCGCCGCCGCGGTCGCCAGCCTAGTTCCCACCGCGCCAAACCCTGCAAGCCTGCCCGCCGGCTCCGGCGGCGCGCCGGTCGCCGGCCGCATCGTGCAGGCTTTTGGCGCCGCCACGCTGGCGGGCCCGGCCGAAGGGATCAGCTACAGCGCCGCCCCCGGCGCCCGCGTCGTCACACCCTGCGCCGGCACGGTTATGTTCGCCGGCGCCTTCCCTGCCTATGGCCTCATGATCATCGCCGATTGCGGCTCCGGCACCAGTATCGTCCTGGCCGGGATGCACCATCTGGACGTCTCAACCGGCGAGCGCCTGGCGCACGGCCAGCCGGTCGGCACCATGCTCGGCTACGACCCGGGCAACCCCACGCGCCAGCCGGTTCTCTACGTGGAATTAAGGCAGAACGGTAAGCCCACGAATCCCACCGCATGGCTGGGAAGCCGCGGCTCTGGATAATGGCGCCGGTATGCTATCTAATACAAAGGCTGGAACTCTCTGTGTCTTGTTTAAGGAAATATCGTATGCGGTTGCGTAGCGGGTTGATGCTGAGCGGAATTTTTTTGGCGGGCCTGGCCCTCGGCACAGTGGCCCAGCCGCTCCAACGGGCCATGGGCCAGAATGCGCCCAATGACAGCACCTACCAGCAATTATCCCTGTTCGGGGATATCCTCAGCCAAGTTAAGGAAAATTACGTTTTCGATCCACCCTCGGACAAGCTGATCTACAACGCGGTCAACGGCATGCTGGCCGGGCTGGACCCGCATTCCAGCTACATGAACGCCCAGCAATACGCCGACATGCAGGTCCAAACCAGCGGCCAGTTCGGCGGCCTCGGGCTCGAAGTCACACAAGCCGGCGGCCTGATCAAAGTCATCACCCCCATCGACAATACCCCCGGCTCGCGCGCCGGCATCAAACACGGTGATATCATCGTCGAAATCGATGGCCATTCCACCGAGGGCATGAACCTCGACGCCGCCGTCGCCAAAATGCGCGGCGCGCCGGGCACGAAAATCACGCTTACAATCAAACGCCTCGGCGTCACCGCCCCCGTGCATGTCACCCTGACACGCGAAATCATCAAAATCCAGGACGTGAAAGACCGGCTCATCACCACGCCCGCCGGTGATGTCGGCTATATCCGGCTCGACAGCTTCGATGAAAACGCCGACCCGCATATCCGCAAGGCCGTCACCGACCTGCTGAAACAGGCCAAGGGCCATATCCACGGCTATATCCTGGACCTGCGCGACAACCCCGGCGGCTTGCTAGACCAGGCCGTCGCGGTCGGTGACGATTTCCTCAACTCCGGGGAAATCGTCTCCACCCATGGCCGCCACTCCCAGGACGATGCGGTCTGGTACGCGCAATCCGGCGATATCACCAACGGCGCGCCGATCGTCATCCTGACCAATTCCGGCACCGCCTCGGCTGCGGAAATCGTCACCGCCGCCCTGCAACAAAACCACCGCGCATTGGTGTTGGGTACAAAAACCTTCGGCAAGGGCTCGGTGCAGACCATCATGCCCATCGACAACGCAGGCGCGCTGCGCCTCACCACGGCGCTCTACTTCACGCCCTCCGGCAAATCTATCCAGGGCTACGGCGTCTCCCCCAACATCACCGTCGCCGATACCGATACCCCGGCGGATGCCTTCTCCCAGTTGCGTGAACCCAATCTGTTGAATGCCTTCACCAACCCGACCCGCGAGACCGGCGCGCCACTCCCGCCCGCCCCGCCGCTGCCCGCCGTCGCCAAAACCATCCCCGACAAACCACCCGCCAACTGGCCGACTTTCGACCCCGCCAACCCGGCCACGGATTTCCAACTGCAAATGGCCCTGAAACTCATCGCCGGCATGTCGCCGCCGAACACCACAACGGCATCGAATTGAGCGGGCGGAACCTACGGTAAGGGGCTTTGTTATCTGATGGCTGATTGGATGTCGTTGCCGTACCGGCTGAATGTCGGGGCTGTGGTTTTCGGGCCGGATGGCCGTGTGCTGGTGGGCCGGCGCGCGCATGTGGCTGATGCGGCGTGGCAGTTGCCGCAAGGCGGGATTGATGCGGGGGAGGACCCGCGCGCGGCGGTTTTCCGGGAGTTGGAGGAGGAGATCGGCACGGCAAACGCCGAAATTTTGGCTGAACATCCGGAATGGATTGAATATGACCTACCGGAGCATTTAATCGGCAAGTCGTTCAAGGGCCGTTTTCGCGGGCAGCGGCAAAAATGGTTTGCCCTGAAATTTCTCGGCCAGGATTCGGATGTGGTCTTGGATGCCCATACGCATCCCGAGTTCGATGCCTGGAAATGGGTTGATCTGGCTGAACTGCCAAGTCTTGCGGTTTCCTTCAAACGCCCGATTTATGAGGTTCTGGCGCGGGATTTTGCGCCCTACGCGCTCCCGGAATTTTAAGGGCTGGAGGAACACACCGATGATGAAGCTGACGGCCGCTGACGGACATGGGTTTAGCACTTTCGAGGCCGGCAACGTGAACGCACCGCGCGGCCTGGTGGTCGTGCAGGAGATTTTCGGGGTGAACGCGCATATGCGGAGCGTCTCCGAGCGTCTGGCTGGTTTTGGTTACCGGGTGCTTTGCCCGGCAATTTTCGACCGGGCGGAGCGCGGCGTGGAGCTGGGCTACGCGCCGGAAGATGCGCAGAAAGGCATGGCCCTGCGCGCGCAAATCCCAGAGGCGGCGGTGCTCCTGGATATCGAGGCGGCGGCGGCGGCCTTTGGCGGCAAGCCGGTAGGGATCATCGGTTATTGCTGGGGTGGAACGCTCGCCTGGCTGGGCGCCACAAAGACCAAAAGCTTCAACGCCGCGGTCGGCTGGTACGGCAGCGGTATCGCCGCGCAGAAAAATCTTGTGCCAAACTGTCCGGTGCAACTGCATTTTGGTGAGGAAGACAAAGGCATTCCCATGGCCGATGTCGATGCGATCCGGAAAGCGCAGCCGGGCGTGGAAATATTCACCTATCCCGGCGCGCAGCATGGCTTCGGGTGCGAGGAAAGGCCGAGCTACAATCCGAAAGATTCGGAGCTTGCCGAATTGCGCAGCCTGGCCTTTTTCGCCCAACATCTGCGGTAATTTATCAGCACCTCCAATGCTTCTTAAATTGCGCCCGGAGCTAGCCGGCGGGCCTTCACATTCTGGCAATGCCTAGCCCTGACTCAAATGTCATTGAAATGCAACGCAAGCAACGTCGCCTTTGTCACATGGTTCAATTATTGCAGGTGCCATGCGGAACATCCCGCTAGCTAACCAGATTCTCCATTCAGGGACTCAACACCAAAGGAACGCGCACGTGAAACTTACCCAAAAATACCGCCGCACCGGTATTGCCGCTCTGGCCGTTGCCGCCGTAATCGGCGTTGCCGGCATAGCCCACGCCGCCACCACGCTGGTCGAGACCGGCTCCAGCCTGCTCTACCCGCTGTTCAACATCTGGGTTCCGGACTTCACCGCCGCTAACCCCGGCATCCAGGTCACCACGACCTCGACCGGCTCGGGAGCTGGCATCGCGCAGGCCATCCAGGGCCTGGTGCAGATCGGCGCCTCGGACGCTTATATGTCCAACGCCCAGATCGCCAAGAATCCGACCATTCTGAACATCCCGCTTGCCATCTCCAGCCAGGCCATCAACTTCAATCTGCCCGGCCTGAATGATAAGAACATCAAGCTCTCCGGTCCGATCCTTGCTGGCATCTATACCGGCAAGATCACCATGTGGAATGACCCGAAGATCAAAGCCGCCAACCCCGGCATCGACCTGCCTGACCACGTGATCATCCCGGTCCACCGTCTGGACGGCTCCGGCGACACGTTCATCTTCACCCAGTACCTCGCCTTCTCCACCCCGTCCTGGGCCAACACGGTACGTTACGGCACCACCGTCTCCTGGCCAGCGGTTACCGGCGGGATCGGCGCCAACGGCAATCCCGGCATGGTCTCCGCCGCCACCGCCAACCCCTACTCGATCGCCTATATCGGCGTCAGCTTTGCCAATCAGGTTGCCAAGGCCGGCCTCGGCGTCGCCGAGATCAAGAACAAGGATGGCAATTACGAACTGCCGACCGCAGAAACCGTTGGCACCGCGGCCAACAGCGTCGTGACCAAAACACCGCCCGATGAGCGCATCAGCATGGTCTTTGCGCCCGGCGCCAATGCCTACCCGATCGCGAACTATGAATATGCGATCATCAACAGCGCTCAGCCGGATGCCGCCACCGCAAGCGCTGTCCGTACCTTCCTGACCTGGGCCGTGACCGCGGGCAACGACATGAAGTACCTGAGCCAGGTCCACTTCCTGCCACTGCCCGCCGCGATCGTGGAACTCTCCAAAACCCAGATCGCCAAAATCCATTAATCTTCTGCCTAACCCTCCCGGTGCAAACCGGGAGGGATTCCTGTAGAGATGCTGGACCATGAAAATCCGTCCCTTTCGCCTGTCCGTTTTAGCTTTAAGCCTTCTCATCCCGGCCGCGCTCTGCGCGGTTATTTTGTTTTTGTTCATCTATTCGGGGCAGGCGATCGAATTTAACGGCTTCGGCTTCGTCTCGCGCATCACCTGGAACCTTGGCGACCTTTATGGCGACCCAGTCGTCACCCGGGGCATCATGGTCCCTCCCGGCGCGAGCTACGGTATTTTCGTCTTCATCGTTGGCACCCTGCTCTCCTCCTTTATCGCCATCCTCATCGCGGTGCCGCTCAGCATCGGCGCCGCCATCTTCCTGGCCGAAGCCGTCTCGCCCAAAATCCGCCCCGTCCTCTCTCTGTTGGTGGAACTCGTTGCTGTCGTCCCCTCGGTGGTCTTCGGGCTCTGGGGCATCGCCGTTCTGGTTCCCTTAATCGGGCAATATCTTGCCCCCTCCGGTAACGGCTACGGGCTGCTCGCCGCCTCGCTGGTGCTGGCACTGATGATCACCCCGATCATCGCCACCACGCTGCTGGATGCGCTGATGCAGGTGCCCAAGGAAAACCGTGAATCAGCCTTTGCCCTTGGGGCGACGCATTTCGAAGTGGTCTCCAAAACCATGCTGCCTATGGTCCGCACCACCCTCATCGGCGGTATCGCGCTCGCTCTGGGCCGCGCGCTCGGCGAGACCATGGCCGTACTGATGGTCTCCGGCGGCGGCATCAACATCCTGCCCACCTCCCTTTTCTCGCCTGTCTCCACCATCGCCTCCTTCATCGTCGGCCAGCTCGACAGCGCGGAATCAGACCCCACCAACATGGCGGTCCGCTCCTTGGCGGAAATCGCGCTGGTGCTCTTCCTCATTACACTGGCGGTTAATGCCGCCGCGAAACTACTCACTTTTGGGGGGAGCAATGTCCGCAACCGTCAATCCTAAAGCCCACCGCTCCGCACAGGAACTCCGGCGCGTTGTCATTGGTAATATCGGCTGGATCGCCTGCGGCCTGGCGCTGCTGCTCGTTATCGGACCGCTACTGGATATCGTCTGGGTCGTGACGTCTCGCGGCATCTCCGCCTTCTCGGTCTCACTCTTCACGACCGTCACCAACGGCGTTGGCGGCGGCCTGCTCAACGCGATCGAAGGCACCTTCGTCATTACCGCCGGCGCCATGATCATCGCCGCGCCGATCGGCATCGGAGCCGGCATCTATCTCTCCGAATACGGCCACAACAAACTCGGGAGCACCATCCGCTTCCTCGCGGATGTGCTGACCGGCGTCCCTTCCATCGTGCTTGGCTATTTTTCCTATATCGTTTTCATCATCACGCTCGGCTGGGGCTTCTCGGCCCTTGCCGGTGCCATCACCATCGCCATCCTCATCGTGCCCTACCTTGCCCGCATCACCGAACTCTCCCTCGCCCAAGTCCCCGACACCATGCGCGAGGCCGGCTTTGCGCTGGGCGCCACCGAACCCACCGTCGTCTTCAAGATCATCCTGCCAGGTGCGGCATCAGGCGTGATCACCGGCGCCCTCCTCGCACTCGCCATCTCGGTGGGTGAAACCGCCCCCCTCATCTATACCGCCGGCTGGTCCAACTACATGTGGAACGGCAAGCTCACCCAGTCGCCTATCGGGTACCTCACTTATGTGATCTGGTCTTTCATTAACCAACCCTTCGCCGAATCCCACGCGCTGGCCTTCGCCGCCGCCTTTCTTGTCATGCTCGTGGTCCTCGCCATCAATATCGGCGTCAGGCTCGTGCTCCGGCGCACGAAGTTCGTCTGAGAACAGGCAAGTCTGGCAGTCTGCTTAAAACCAGCTCGCCTAGAGCCGGATCGTTTCAGGTTGAATCGCTCCGCGATCTGACCTGAAACACGTTTACCCAGACGCCAAAACCCACAAATAAATTCGATTACAATAAGTTTAACAATCAATTGGACCCGTCGGTCCGATGGGGATAACTTTAATGTCCTCGAAGGACGCTCTCAGTAAGGGGACGCCCGGCCTTGGTTATGGTTCGAACGATACTTAGCTGACAACACTTAGTAAGGAACACCAATAATGCCTCGCGTCAATGGAGACATCGCCGCCGCCGCAAGTGCTGCAACACTGCACACAGCCGATAAACTTCAGACGCTGGCGCGATAACGTCCCCAATCGCGTGCTGGTATCCATGCCCCCCTCACAAAAGTTGTTGTATCGTCCGCAAGCGTGCTACGGCTGAATCACCCGCAAATATTTTTCACGCGGCTAATCCCGCAAGTAAGACGTTGGGAACAATATCCGTGTAAATCGCGTCGGTCATGACTGCCCCTGAAAGAGCCGAATAGACAAGCATCTTCAAAGACGCGAAGCCTCAGTTTCAAAAATTAACCAATAAGACGATCTATAACATTCCGAAAGATAGGAGAATTCAAATTTCACATCAATCCGATCAAACAACTCCCGCAACCGCCAATGCCGATCGGCGCGGCCTGCTGCGTGGAATAGGACTATCGATTGGCGCGGCGGGGCTTGCGACCATGACGCTGAAATCAGCTCATGCTGATACCGCTTCCGCATCTCTGGAACCGCAATCCGCCGATACTCTCGCGGCGCTGACCGCCAAAATTGCCGCGGCACCTCGCCGCCGGGATTTCAAAACCGTGCCTGACGATTCTCACCAGCCCCGACCAGTGGGATAGCGAGGCCCTGAATGCGGTCATCGCCTATAGCGGTGGTCCGAAGCAGGTCTGGGACAACACCGTGATCCAAAGCCCCTGGCTCAACCTCATGCGCAATGCCCTCAATGCGCAGGTCTATTCCTGGAAACACCCGAATTTCCTGGTGGTCTCAGCAACGCATGGCACGGCCCATCTGGCTTTGTATGATCAATCCATCTGGGACAAATATAATCTAGCTTCGTTCACCAAAGGCAAATTCGCCTCGAACACATTGATCGATGTTCCCGCCGCCGCTTCCGCTAGCGCGGCCGACTTTAACAATGCCACCGGAGTGTTTTCTCCCGCGGACAACTCCATCACCGTCTTACAGCGCCGTGGCGTGGTGTTTGTCGGTTGCCACAACGCGGTCTGGGAGTTCACAGGCGCTCTTCTTAAAAAGGGAGTGAATCCTGACAAGCTCACACATGAAGCCCTTGCCGCGGAATTTACCAACCACCTGATCCCAGGTGTGGTACTGAGCCCAGGTGTGGTCGGTACCATCCCACAGATGCAACTCGCCGGCTTTCATTATATCACTGCATAATCATAATCATAATCGGAACTATAGGGAATTTTGTACCATGAAAAAGAAAACTTCTGGCTTTAGGAGCATTCTCCGAGCCTCTGTCGCTATGGCCTTTGCCGTAGCGATGCCGGTTTACGCCTCAGCGCAGACATCACCACAGTCAAGCGGTACAACCGCGCCGGATATCGGGTGGAATGGCAAAGCCGAAGCGCCACGCTACAAGGATCAGATATTTCCCCCATGGCAGCATGGCACGAATAACGACGCCACCAATAAAGGCTTCGTGTTCACCGTTCCGGAAGTAGACGTCATGGCGGATTTCCATGGCAGCGTGAACAATCCGAAACTCGTGCTCTATGTCGGCGGCAACTATTACTTCGCGATGGCGCCATTGGTCGCTGCTTTTGAGAATGAACATCCGCAATATAAGGGAGGGATTTTCTTTGTTACCATTCCGCCCGGGATGCTTATCACCGCTATGAAGGCTGGCGGCACCTTCACCTCAGGTAATATGACCTTCACCGCCAAGCCGGATGCTTATTTTGCCGGCTTGAAAAAGGTAAATGCGCTGATCGATTCAGGCCTCCTGACTGGTCCGGCGGTTCCCTATGTCACGAACGATCTGACAATCATGGTGCCTAAAGGCAACCCGGCACATATCACTGGTCTCACGGATCTCGCTAAGCCGGGTGTGCGGCTGGTCATGCCAAATCCGGCCTTTGAGGGCATTGCGCGACAAATCAAGGCTTCGCTGAAAAAAGCCGGCGGGGACGCGTTGGTAAGCAAAGTCTATGATTCCGGCGTGAAGGATGGAACAACCATTCTTACCCATATCCATCATCGGCAGACCCCGCTCTTCCTGATGCAAGGCCTGGCTGATGCCGGCGTCACCTGGAAATCGGAGGCAATATTCCAGGAGCAAGCCGGCCATCCGATTTCTGATGTTCCAATACCGGCGGCGTATAATACCACCGCGATCTATGCCGGCGCCGTGGTCAAGGGCGCCGCGCACCCCGACGCCGCCAAAGCCTGGCTTGCCTTTATTCACTCACCCACCGCTTTGGCGATTTTCGAGCGCTACGACTTCAAACCCTACACGCCAAAAAACTAGGTGAGTCTGGTTCGTCCAGAGCCTCAGTCTTAGTCATAGGAAAACGCCGATGTCTTCCAGTACCATGACCAGCGCTGGCAGAGCGCCTGCAAAAGCAACATTGTTTGCCAATGCTGACGCTGGTTGGCGTACCGCGGCGATCGGCCTGCTTGCTGTCCGCTTCGTCCAGGGTTTCATCTATTGGGGCGGTGGTTCACGGCGTTTTTTCTATGGGCCGCAAAAACTGGATACGCATGGGCACTGGATGGCCTATAAATTCCAGACCGCCATGCCTGGCGCATTACTGGGCACGGACAAAGTGATCGCTTTTTTGCTGCATCACTTTGTTCTGCTCTATGCCGGCGTCATCTTTTTCAGCGCCGTGGAACTCATCGCCGGGTTCATGCTGATCACCGGCCTGTTCACGCGCGCAGCAGCGGTCATGACCATCGGGTTATCTATTTCGCTGATGCTGATGTTCGGATGGCAGGGTGCGACCTGCATCGATGAATGGACCATGGCCGCTGCAAATCTCGGAATGGGTGCAGCCCTGGCACTCACCGGCAGCGGCGCCTACTCGCTCGATAACGTGCTGCTAAGCCGCAATCCCGAATTGGCCGATAAAGGCTGGTTCCGTTGGCTCGGCGGCAGCCTGCCGCTGCCCTTAAAGGCAGCCAGCTTTCGCAATCTCGCCCTCGCTTTATTTGCCTTCACTGTGGTCTTCAACGTGGGGACATATAACTACTATCGCGGGTCGGTTTATTCGGCATTTCATAGTGGTCCTGTCAGCCCAACCAAGCATAATTATGCACTGACAAACGGCATGGTGATGCCCGATGGCTCGGTTAAATTCCACGCCTATCTTAATGGAGGCACGCCTGAGGAACCATCACACATCGTCAACGCGGCGCTGATGCAAAACGGCCAGTCCGTGGCACGATGGGACACGGACGCCCTTACGAAACTTCCCGAAAACTCCTTCCAGAATGACTTTGCCTACCAGAAGTTCAAAGCAGGGCCGTTCGGGATAGTAAGCGGCATGGGCGCGGCGGCTACAATCACGTTGCCGCCAACAACACCTTTAAGCATCTCCGGTAACGGTTACAGTTTGCAGCTCACCACCGTGAATGGCCGGGTGTTTAATCTGCCGCTCGCTCTTGCCAATCAAGCCACTAGCAGCCAGCCAGCAATACAGAACTAATTTGAACCAGGTTCGTGTGCGCAAATTCATACTAACCTGGAGTTTCAAAAAACAACGAAAAACAAACGTAGGTTAGAATTTTTATATTCAGGTACCTACAAAGTTGTTGGGATAATCAACTCAATGCACGTCAGTTCATTCCCAAGGATGTCCTGATCTCCCACACACGCGCCGCCTTAAAATATCGGACGCGACAACATTTCGCTCCATTAGAGCAATTCTAATATTGGCTGTCGCGCTCAAGAAATTTTCCAAACTAAATTCAATTTTTTCTTGAACATTCCGCCTACATGTGTTTCATAATGTAACATGAGTAATCTGATCCTGCGCTCTTTCATTGGTATTTTATGATTTCGTAGTGCCTTGGAAAAATGCCCGATCAGGCCTGATTAGTTTAAATAAACCAACTATAAAATGAAGAACGGGGAAAATGAAATATCGTATTCGCAAATTAGGACTGATGGCAGTTACATTAGGTTGCGTCGCCCTTCCACAAACTGGGTATGCCGCAAACTGGATGCAATTACAGGGGGTGTCACCTCCCACATACCCGAAAGCAAAACTATCGGGCTGGGCTGAGCCAATATATTCAGCGACCAACGGCACAAAGGCCATAAACAATGCCGTTCCGAATGAAAATTTGATCGGTCCGGATCTAAATTCAAGTCATATGTTCAATGTGGTAAGGGCACGTTTGGTACTCCGAGGTTACGTAAACCGGTATTTTTCCTATTTTATCGCCGGTGAATTTGGCAATAACGGCTATACAGACCCGGGAACAGGTTATAGCCCCCGCCTGATAGATTTCCACGGAACGGTAAGTTACATTCCAGGCGTTCGCGTGGAGGTCGGTATTATCCGGGCGCCAGGACCTGAAGAAGCCATGCAAGGCTATATGGCTTATAATTTCAATGCCTATTCCGCCGTTACTCAACAGTTGATGTTCCAGTCGTTCTTTACCCCAAGCCCCGCACACAAATATGTACCCTTCAGCGGCGGGTATCTCGTGCCTGTCGACAATATTGAAGGTACAAACGCGTTTCGTTACTCCGGCATTGCCGCAATGGATTGGTTCCGTCACGGCAACTGGGAATTTACATATGACGCCATGGTGGGCAGTTTCGCGCCCCCAACCTCGGTTGGATCTTTTGGCGACGCGCCAATTTTTGCTGCCCGCCTTCAGGAATCATATATTATCGGCGGCAAAGGGCCATTTCGGGGCGATGTCACTGGCTTTGCCTGGTATCAGTATGCGAGGCCGATATTCAACGACCGCTTATACAATTTTCATCGGGAAGGTTTTGGCGTTGCGTACATGCAGGGCTATATGCACAAATATGGACGCTGGTTCAAAGCTGATTATATACAAGGCTCAGGGCTGATCGAGGCGCCCGCAGCTTTTGGACTAAGCGCTGAAACTTACGCCGCACCCAATCTGTATCAGGCACAGGTCTATCCCGGTATCGGCAACCACGCTTACGGCTATTCTATCAGGGCTGGCTTTTTCGTATTGCCGAAGCTGGAGATTGACGAACGCTACGACTATTACAATAGGCTCCCAAATAATGATGTCCAGAACCGCGTTTTTTCAACATGGACAACCGGCGTGCAATATCACGTAACACCTCTCATGAGGCTTGTCCTTAATTATGGAGTACGTGATGCGAACGCGCCGCACCTATCCTCCATTCCTGCCAAAACGCGCCCGATTGCAAAAAGTGTGACAAGCTCCATTGACAATATCTTTACCGCCCAATTTGTAGCGGCTTTTTAGACTTGATTTCACTTGTGTGGTATTTGCAATCATCAAACAAGCGCGTAAAATAGTTTAAGTAATCACCACTGAATTTTGACTGACGCTGAAAAAACAACTTTAGGGGAATACTAAATGACCGAGAATAATCAGACGCCGGCGCAACCGCAACGTCGTAACCTATTGCGCAACATTGGCCTGTCCGTTGGTACAGTTGGCCTGGTGTCACTTGCAGGTAAGCCCGCCTTGGCTCAAGCCGCAGCCTCTGGTGACCCAAGCCTCATCCCATCCGGCGCAACGACATTGCAGGAATTAACGGCCCGGCTTGCAGCAACGCCACGCCGGCGGGACTTCAAAACCGTACCAATGATTTTAACAAGCAAGGACCAGTGGGACGACCAGGCAATTAACGAATTAATTGCCTATCAGGGCGATCCGAAACAGGTCTGGGATAATACAGCGCTTGAAGGCCCATGGCTCAACCTGATGCGCAATGCCGTTAATACACAAAATTACTCCTTCAAAAAACCCGATTATCTTGCGGTCTCCATAACGCATGCGGCAGCCCATCTGGCACTTTTTGATGAAACAATCTGGGATAAATATAAGCTTGGAGCTTTGATCAAAAACAAAGCCACCAGCAACACATTTGTCTTAACGCCGCCTGCTGCCGCCACCGATCCAAAGAATTTCAACGATCCAACAGGCGTGTTTTCGCCAGAAGACAACTCAATCACTGTCTTGCAGCGCCGCGGTGTTGTCTTCATGGGTTGCCACAATGCCATTTGGGAAATATCCGGAAAGATTTTAAAATCCGGGGCGAATCCTGACAAACTGACGCATCCTGAGATCGCTGCCGAATTCACCAACCATCTAATTCCTGGCGCCGTCCTGACGCCCGGCGTTGTTGGTACGATGGTGTATTTACAGAAAGCTGGCTATGAATATGCCGTAGGCCAATAATCTCATATTCATAAATATGCAGATATGACCTCTGACAAGCATTGATCCTCTTAAGTCTGGTTGCGGATATTTTATGCCGCAACCAGTTTTTTTTGCACACCAAAATACTCTCAAGAGCAAGCCGCGTAGCACGGGCCGCCCCACCATACCCGCGCGCATCTAAAGCCACGGCGGTACTGGCAAATTCTTGCTGCGCAAAAACTCTGGGTTGAACAGCTTGCTCTGGTAGCGCGCGCCGCCGTCGCAAAGCATGGTGACCACAGTATGGCCGGGCCCCATTTCACGCGCCACGCGGATCGCCGCCGCGACGTTGATCCCCGCCGAGCCGCCGATGGAAATACCCTCATGGATGAGGATATCGAACACTTGTTCCAATGCCTCCGGGTCGGGGATGCGCACCGCATCGTCGATGGCGATGCCGCTGAGGTTCCCCGGCACGCGGGACTGGCCGATGCCCTCGGTAATGGAAGAACCGGTGATGGAGAGGTCGCCGTTTTTCACCCAGCCGTAGAGGCCACTGCCCTCCGGGTCCGCCAGGATGATTTTTACATTGGGGTTATGGGCTTTCAGCGCGAGGCTCACGCCGGCAAGCGTGCCGCCGGTGCCGCAGGCGCAGGTAAAGGCGTCCACCTTGCCGCTGGTCTGCGCCCATATCTCCTGGCCGGTGGTGGCGCGGTGCCCCTCCCGATTCGCCAGATTGTCAAACTGGTTGGCCCAGACCGCGCCCAACGCCTCGGCCAGCCGGCGGGAGGTATGCACGTAATTGCCAGGGTCCTTGTACGGTTTGGCCGGCACCAGGCGCAGATCCGCGCCGATCATGCGCAAAAAATCGATCTTCTCCCGGCTCTGCGTCTCGGGCATGACAATGACGGATTTATAGCCCAGCGCGTTGGCGACGAGCGTGAGGCCGATGCCGGTATTGCCGGCCGTGCCCTCCACGATGGTGCCGCCGGGCTGCAACGTGCCGTCAGCCTCCGCGGCGCGGATAATGGCCAGGCCCGCGCGGTCCTTCACCGAGCCGCCTGGGCTCATGAATTCAGCTTTGCCCAGGATCTCGCACCCTGTCGCCGCCGATGCGCGCCCGAGCCTGATCAACGGCGTATTGCCAATGGCGCCAAGCAGGCCCT
Source organism: uncultured Alphaproteobacteria bacterium (assembly GCA_963740445.1). Taxonomy (GTDB): domain Bacteria; phylum Pseudomonadota; class Alphaproteobacteria; order Acetobacterales; family Acetobacteraceae; genus Acidocella. Next base: position 57,070 of record CAVUED010000004.1, on the reverse strand, counting down.
CAACGACTGTTTCCATGACCTCATGTCCTCGCTATGCTAGCTTATACCATTAAATAGAACTTGCCGGGGGATAGTATGATCGAAGATTTACCACCGCGACAGGTCTGGGAAGCGCTGATGAGCAACCCGGATGCGGTCCTTTGCGATGTGCGGACCAATGCCGAGTGGAGTTTCGTCGGAATTCCGGATTTGAGCCAGACCGGCAAGCAGCCGGTGCTGGTCCAGTGGCAGGTATTCCCCACCATGCAGCCGAACCCGAAATTCTTGGAAGCGCTGGAGCAGGCGAGCGTGCAAACCAGCGACCATATTTATTTCATCTGCCGGTCCGGCGGGCGCAGCATGGCGGCGGCACAGGCGGCAAAAGCCGCGGGCTACAAGCATGTGTATAACGTGAAGGATGGGTTTGAAGGCCCGTCGGATGCGCGCAACCACCGTGGCGCGGTCGCCGGGTGGAAGGCCGAGGGGCTGCCCTGGAAGCAGGGCTGAGGCCCCTACCCTCCCATTGAATCCGGCGACCAGTACAGCAGCCGGCGGAGGACGCGGTCGACCAGCATGTAGAGCACGATGGCGACGGCGCAGAGGATGAGCAACGCCGCGAACATCAGATTGGTCTGGATACGGGCATTGGCGTTGATCATGACATAGCCGAGGCCCGAGGAAGCGCCGACCCACTCGCCGATAATGGCGCCGATGGGCGCGATGGCGGTGGCGACGCGCAGGCCCGAGGCGAAGGCCGGGAGTGCCGCCGGCAGGCGCACATGGCGCATGATCGCGTAAGGACTGGCGTTCATGGTGCGGGCAAGGTCCAGCCAGCCGGGATCGGTACGGCGCAGCCCATCGGCGAAATTGGCGGTGACGGGGAAGAAGATCACCAGCACGGCCATGATGACCTTGGAATCTATCCCGAAGCCGAACCACAGCACCAGCAACGGGGCCAGAGCGAAGACCGGAATGGCCTGGCTGACCACCAGGACCGGCATGAGCCAGCGCTGCAGGGTGGCGGAGGCGACGATGGCAAAAGCTGAAGCCGCACCCAGCAATGTGCCGAAAAACAACCCCAGCAGAATTTCCGCCAGCGTGGTGAGCGTATTCCAGAACAACGGGTCGCGTTGTGTCCAGAGAGCCGCGCCGACCGATTGCGGGTTGGGCAGCATGAAGCTGGGAATGCCGGTGAACTGCGTGACGGCCCACCAAGCCGCGAGAAAAACCAGCATGGTGATGATGGGGCGGAGCAGGGTCATGCCGGCGCCATGCCGGTAAGGGCGCGCATCAAATGCCCTTGCGTGTGCAGAACGGCCTCGTCGTCTGTCGCGCGCGGCGGCGTGCCGGGCACGATAATGGGCGTGCCGAGCCGGGCGGGCGAGCCTGCGAGCACCAGCAGATGTTGGCCGAGACGGCAGGCTTCCATGGGGTCATGCGTGATGAGCAGCACCGTGCAGGCGCGGAAAACTTCAGCGGCAAGGTCCTGGATGCGGGCGCGGGTGATGGCATCAAGCGCCGAGAATGGTTCGTCCATCAGCACGATGGGGCGTTGCTCGTAGAGCGTGCGGGCAAGTGCCGCGCGCTGGCGCATCCCGCCGGAAAGTTGCGCTGGCAAGGCATTTTCCCGCCCTTGCAGCCCGACGCGTTCCAGCAAATGCCGTGCACGATCGGGCTGTTTTTTCTCCCCCCGCAGCGTGGCGCCGAGCATGACGTTGTTGAGCACGCTGGCCCATGGGACCAAAAGATCCTGCTGGCCCATATAGGCGATGCGCCCGGCCAGAGGCTTGCCATCGCTCGCGGCCACCGAGCCTGAAGCTGGCGCTTCAAGCCCGGCGATAACGCGCAGAAGACTGGTTTTGCCAACGCCGCTCGGGCCGAGAAGCACGACGAAGGCCTGCGGGTCGATGCTGAAACTAAGATCCTCAAACACGCTCAAACCGGCATATTGCAGGCTGAGGCCCTGTACCAGAATCCCGGGCGGGGTTTCCACTTAGACTTTGATCTCCACCGCGTAATTGCTGAGGGGAAGCGATTTTTTGATCAGCCCGGTGCGGAACATGAAATCACGATAGGCCGTGTAACGTGCGGCATCCAGATGCGCCGGGTTGAGCGCGAAATAGCCGGGCAGTGCGGCCCAGGAGGCGCTGTCGAGCTTGTCGTTCAGCGTCGGGTTTTCCGCCACGAATTTCTGCCACATCGGCTGCACGTTTTTCACGAGGTAATCAGCGCCTTCCCTCACCGCGCCGAGAAATTTCGGCAGAGCCGGGTTGGTAAGACCAGACGTGCTGGAGAGGATGATGAGTTCATCCGATGGCGGCACGCCGTAATCCTCGGGCAGGAAGATCACCGGGTCAGCCCCGGCCTGGGCGAGCTGGATATCCTCATAGGTGCGGTAGGTGCCGATCACCGCATCCACCTCGTTGCTCATCAGCGACGTTACCAGATTGAAATTGACGTTCACCAGCGTGACATCCGTAAGCTTGAGGCCGACCGAATGCAGCATCGTGCCGATCAGCGCTTCCTCGACCCCGGCGACCGAGTAGCCGACTTTTTTACCCTTGAGATCGGTGAGTTTTTTAATGCCGCTGCGGCCGAGTGCGGTGAGGGTGTTCAGCGGCTTGTCGATCAGCGTGCCGGTGCGGCGCACGGGCAGGCCCTGGTCAACCAGCAGATAAAGCTGGGTCTGGTAGCTCAGCACGGCATCGGCCTTGCCCGCGGCGAGCAGGCGCGGGGGCAGGTCCGGGTCGGTGGGCGCGATAAGCTTCACGTCCAGCCCGGCACGGTCGAACGCGCCGATATATTTGGCGGTGAACAACGGCGCGTGGTCCGGGTTGACGAACCAGTCCAGAATCACGGTGTACTTGGTTTTTGCGGTTGTTGCGGCCTGCGCGCGGGCGGCGGCACCGAGCATCGCGGTGGCGGCGGTGGCGGATAACAGGGCACGGCGGTGTAGCTTCATCTCAACAACTCCCTTCGCTGGCATTACCCAGACAGGTTCAGCGGGTGTGATCTCAGTCTGCGGAAGGCAGACACCCCGGTAGGCTCGAGTGTTTTTCCCAGGCCGCGCGGGATGTCAAGGCCGGGGGCTGGAGAGTATGGGGCATGAACCGCCGCGTGAGATTCAAGGCTGATGAAAACAATTGTCCGCAATACCAAGATTTGGTATAGAGGCGATGGAGTATCTTATGATGAGCAAAAATACATCGTTCAGCATCGGCGAACATTTCAGCGGCTTCATCGATACGCAGGTGAGGCAAGGCCGCTACAGCAGCGCTAGTGAGGTTGTCCGCACGGGCCTGCGGCTACTCGAAGAGCAAGAGGCAAAGTTGGCGGCACTTCGGGCAGCACTCATTGAAGGCGAGCAGAGCGGTCCGTCCACCCCATTCGATTTCGAGGCGTTCATTGCACGCAAACGGGCCAAGCAATCGCCCGCGACATGACAGGCCGCTATACCCTTTCACCGCGTGCGCAGCTTGATCTTGAAGAAATCTGGGACCACACGGCGAAGTGCTGGGGCATCGACCAGGCTGAAACCTATACCCGCCAGCTCTGGCTACAGATCAACACGTTAGCCACGCACCCGACGATCGGGCTTGCGTGTCCCGAGATACGCCCCGGCTACTATAAATTTCCATCCGGTTCCCATTTTTTGTTTTACCGCCGGATTAACGACGGTATTGATGTTGTCCGCATTCTTCATGAGCGCATGGATTTTACGCAGCATATTTAGCAAGTGTGGAGCGGAAGACAGGCGGAAGGCGGCTTAAGGTTTTTTGCCCTATGCTTGCTGGAGGTCGCGGGGCAATGTGGATTTTTGCGAAGAGGTGGGGAACGCTCCGCTCACCCATCCTACGCTTGCTCGCTGCCGACAAAAATGTCGAAGAGTCCACAACAAAAACAAACGAGTTCCCAATCAAACCGTCAAATTGACGATAGCTTTACCACATTTCTCAAGAAAATCCGTGACATCATTCGTCTCAGTTCTGGCGATGGGCGTATGTGAATTCGTAAGAGGGTCCATGTCTGCTTCGTGGACGATTGCATTTCGGCGGGCGCAGATTAGCTCCCAAGGTCGTCACAGCGTTGCTTTGTGACGATTCCCATGTATTTTGAAATTTCTTGCCATTTTTGTTGTTCTGACCAAATCAAGCTCAGACCTTTTGCAATTTTATCTGGGTCTTGGAAGAAGGAGTCGATTCGGAGCTTCTTCATGACTTCTTGTTCAAATACTATCTCGGCTGGTGGGATTGTTGCCGTGACCAATGCCCCATGTAGGTTTATAGAGATGGTTTCCGAAAGATAACTACGAAGTTGGCGGCCGAGTGCCGACAAAGGTCTGAACCATACCAATTCTGATAATGTCATGAATCAATTTGTCGAAGGCACTTACTGAATAAACGAACTGAGAGCGTAGAATGTCATCGAACGAAAATGGAGAAGGCACAGAGCTAATTAGAAAATAGTAGAGACCGGACTGTTCTCGTGCCGCCCGAATGTTGGCCAAGAAAAGGGAAAGCGCGTTAAGCATAGTGCATGAGTGACACAATTTTCGTGGACATTTCAGAAAAAATACTCCTAAACATTTCACGATTTCGCTGCATGCCGTTTAATATCGGCCCCGTTGCTCCCATCTCAGCATCGGTAAGCTCAAACACAGGAACGCCGGCGTCATACGATTTTGGAAGTAGGCCCTGGAAGTCTGGTATTTCCGATAGACAAAAACCATTATCCATTAATAGTTGACCGTATTCAGTCGATGTCAGGGTCATGCCCACAGGCTCAAGGGCGGAAAAAAGAGAATTCTTTGTTAGTTCCTTGATTTCAGCAATATTATCCCGATACGGAGAAGCAGCTCGGCCTTTGCGAATATTGAAACGTTGAATAAGAGTGCCTATGAACTTTGGCGTTCCTGGCGGGAGTGGGTACGCGGAATCCGCAAACATCCCTACGGCTCCCGTTTTCCATGCTGTCCAGCGAGGCAATACGGTCTTAAGTGTATCAATTGCCATCAAGGAAAACGGGTCAGGGTTTGTCGGGATTACGAAGGCATCGGATATCAGAAATAAATTCTGATTGATTGCGCTAAGGCCGGGGTTGAGATCAATTATAGTGTAGTCGATTGCGTATCGTTCCTCTGTAAGACGAAGGAGTTCCGAAAAAGCTCCCGGTAAATTCTGTAGGGTTGTGATCGCATTATTAGAAGTTTGAGCAAACGTGAGCGCCGCATCGTATTCCGACAAATTAGCATGTCCCGCCAGAAGGAAAAGCGTCGGAGCACGTGCTGGAGTTTGGCAATTAACTGGTTGGAGAGGCACTGGTCTGCCGCTAAACGCAGGTGATACACCATCTTTTAGATTTTGATTTTTGGTTGCGTCATCGATGTAGTATGTGTCGAAGTTGTCTCCTAAGATAAGTCCTGTCAAATTACACTGCGGGTCAGCATCAACGAGCAGGACATTATGCGTCTTGGATATCATCCACCCTATGTTGAACGCGGACGTAGTCTTGCTAACGCCACCTTTGTGATTAAAAATGACAAGTCTCTGCGCCACGAGGTTTCTCCTTTTGATTGACCGAATAAACCGCTTCGAACATTGTTAGATTACCACGGAGTGGGCCTAAACCAAAGATAATTAAAATAGCAAGCGTAGGATGGGTTAGCGCAGCGTAACCCATCACCTGTGATGCAGGAGAGCCCAGATAAAGCCATCGCCCCCTAAATCTGCCCCAGCAATATCGCCAGCGCCACGGCCAGCCCGGTCTCGCGGTTGAGCTTGAACAGTTTTAAACACCGTTCCGGGTTGTTAATGTCCAGGCGCAAAATCTGCCAGGTCAGCAACCCGGCGGGGATGGCCAAAAACCAGAACCCCCATATGCGCAGATGCGCCAACGCCATGGCCAGCGCCAGGAGCAAAATCATCCCCCCGTAACAGACCCATAGCAGCGTGCGCGTGTTATGCTCGAACAGCCTTGCCGTGGATTTCACGCCGATCAGCGCGTCGTCCTCGCGGTCCTGATGCGCGTAGATCGTGTCGTAGCCGAGAATCCGAAGAATCGCGGCGGCGTATAGGAAGATCATGGACCAGGAGAAAAAATGCCCGGTCGCGGCGGCATAACCCATGGGCGCGCCCCAGCCGAAGGTGACGCCGAGCATGACCTGCGGCCACCAGGTAACGCGTTTGGCGAGCGGGTAGAGTGCGACCAGCACCAGGCTGAACACACCCAGCACCCGCGCGGCGAAATTCAACTGCAAGAGGATGAACAGCCCGAGGGCGCAGAGCAGGCCCAAAAAAACCAGCGCGTCGATGGGGCGCAAAGCACCGGAGGCGAGCGGGCGGGAACGCGTGCGCTCCACCTGCGCGTCCATTTTGCGGTCCCATAAATCATTCACCACGCAGCCCGCCCCGCGCATGACCACAGCGCCCAGCCCAAACAGCAGCGTCAGCCAGAAGCCGCCCCAGAAGGTGGGAGCGAACAGGCATATCGACCACAATCCGGGCAGAAACAGCAGCCAGGCGCCGATGGGCCGGTCGAACCGCGCCAGGATCGCATAAGGGAGCAAATGCTGCGGCAAATGCCGCACCCAGCCGCCGGTGCGGATATCGGTAAATCCATCCATGGATGCTAATGTGCCCGGCATGAGTGCCACGTCAATTCGCCTGTTCGTTGAAACCCCTCTGCATGAGGACACCGCCGTGACTCTGAGCGAGGCGCAGTCGCATTATCTCAGCCATGTCATGCGGCTTGGCGTGGGGGACACGTTGCGCCTGTTCAACGGCGTGGCGGGGGAATGGCAGGCGCGAATCGAAAACATCGCGCGCAAGGCCGTGAGCCTGACCGTGCGGCAGCAGACCCGCACGCCGGAGCGCGAGCCCGATTGCTGGCTGTGCTTTGCGCTGCTGAAGCGCCAGAAGACCGATCTGGTGGTGGAAAAAGCCACCGAGCTCGGGGTCAGCGTGATCCAGCCGATCATCACCGCGCGCACGCAGGCGGACCATGTGAACCTGGAGCGGCTGCGCAGCATCGCGATCGAGGCCGCGGAACAATGCGAACGGCTGATCGTGCCGGAAATCCGCGCGCCGCTGCCACTGGCAAAGCTCATGCAATCCTGGCCGGCGCGGCGCCTGTACGTGGCCGATGAGCGGCGCACCGCCGCCGTGCTGAAACCAGACCCGGACGCAGCCCTGCCAAGCGCTTTGATGATAGGGCCGGAGGGCGGCTTTACCGGAGCGGAGCTTGAAGGTATCGCAGCCACACCCCTTGTTACACGCGTGTCACTTGGGCGCCGCATCCTGCGGGCTGAAACTGCCGCAATCGCCGGGCTCGCGCTGCTCCTCAGCTCCGACCCATCAGAGGAGTAGACTTTGTCCAACCCTGGAGACACCGACGCGACGATTGTTAACGATGTCCGCGATCTGGCGGCGTATCTGGCATCTGGCTGCAAACCTGGGACAAGCCATACGATCGGCACGGAGCATGAGGCGTTCGGCTTCAAGCTCAATAATTTCGCCCCTCCCAGCTACGAGGAACAAGGCGGTATCCGCGACCTGCTAGCCGGGATCGAGGCTGCCGAAGGGCTGGCCCCGATTATCGATAACGGCAACACGATCGGCCTGAAAGGAAACGGCGCATCGCTGTCGCTGGAGCCGGGCGGGCAGTTTGAGCTTTCAGGCGCCATGCTGGCGGATATGCACGAAACCAAGGCGGAGCTGGATGCGCATATCGCGCGGCTGCACCGCATCGCCCCTGGCCTCGGCCTGGGTTTCATGCCGCTCGGCTTCCACCCCGTGGCGCGGCGGGCGGACATGCCCTTCATGCCCAAGGGGCGCTACAACATCATGCGCGACTATATGCCAAAGGTCGGCGCGTGCGGGCTGGACATGATGCTGCGCACCTGCACCGTGCAGGTGAACCTGGATTTCAGCGATGAGGCCGACATGGTGGCCAAAATGCGCGTAGGTGCCGCGCTGCAGCCACTGGCCACCGCGATGTTCGCGAATTCGCCGTTCTATGAAGGCAAACCGAACGGACTGCTCTCCAACCGCGCCAAGGTCTGGACCGACACGGATAACGCCCGCGCCGGCATCCCCGCCATGATTTTCGACCCCGGCTTCGGGTTCGAGGCCTATGCCAACTGGCTGCTCGATGTGCCGATGTATTTCGTCTACCGCGATGGCGTGTACCATAACGTGGCCGGCGCCTCATTCCGCGATTTCATGGCGGGCCGGCTGGCGGCGTTGCCGGGGATGCGCGCCACCTTGGGCGATTTTGCCGACCACAGCACCACCGCCTTCCCCGATGTGCGGTTGAAGAAATATATCGAGACGCGTGGGGCTGATTCCGGAACGCCGGATATGATGCTGGCGCAATCGGCATTTTGGACGGGAATTTTCTACGATCCGGCCGCGCTGGAAGCTGCCCAGGCGCTGGTGCGGGGGCTTTCTTACCCCGATATTCTGGCGTTGCGCGCCGCCGTGCCGGCTACCGGCATCAACACGAAATTTGGCGCCGGCACCTTGCGGGATTTAGCGCGCGAAGCCGTGGCGATCGCCGCTGATGGCCTGAAAGCCCGCGCCCGGCTGAACCAGGCCGGCGAGGATGAGCGGGTTTATCTCGCCCCCCTGGCCGAAATCGCCGCCGGTGCGCCAACCCAGGCGGAACACTGGCTGGGGCGCTATCACGGTGAGTGGAACGGTGATGTGATGCGGATTTTTGCCGAGGCGGCTTATTAAATCCAAGGGGGTAACGCCCCCTGAATTTATTTTCCCTACTGCGCGCTGGCGATTTTCGTAATCTGGTTCTGCATGGCGCTCAGAAGTGCTGAAACCTGACCGCCATTACTGGTGATAACGGACGAATAATCGTTGCGGGTGGTTATACGCAACGAGGTGCCCTCAACGATCACGTCGACGATTTTGGGCGTGCCGTTAACCTCATCCACCGCCCAGCCGACATCCGAGGGAGGTTTGCCGGGGCTGGTGATGGTGGTGTCCACCACCATGTCATTGCCCATGGGTGCGGCGCTGTTCACCGCGAAGGTGATGCCCTGATAGGCTTTGATCTGGTAGGTGATGTTGTAGGACAGCAGACGGTGGAACAGTTTTAGGAACTGCGAATGCTGAGCCGGCGTGGCGACGTTGATATAGCGCCCCAAAACATAGTCCCCCACCTGGTCGACCGCGACAATCTGATCAACAAGCTGACGAAGCTGGTCGGCTTTCTGCGACTCGGAAGCGGAGCTGTTGACGATACCCACCAATTGCTTCCCGGATTGCTGAATGAAGGCTTTGGCGGCGTCCGGCGGCACTGGCTGCGCATGGGCGGTCCGAGCCATAAGCCCAACCAAGGGCACGCAGGCGAAGGCGCCCAGAACAAATCGGCGTAAATACATAAATTGCCTCACAAATCAGGTTGCAGCGTTCTCTATTGCGAAGGCTGACGCGTCCAATCGGGCGGCGTCGGCGTATCGTTCTTGTAAATCTGCTGCAATTGTGAGTCACGACTTTGGCGATAAAGACTCCGAAATGTGGCATAAGGGTCGAGCGCGGTATTTTCGATCTGATCGATCGGCTCAATAAATTTGGCGCGCGTGTCGATGAGACGGAGGCCGGTTTCAGCGTAACCGAAATCGGTCAGCGCCGCGCTGGCGGGGGCGACGGCCATCGGGGTGGCATAAAATTCGGCCGGCAGGTTCCAGACATCGCGGGCGCCGGAAGGGCCGAAAACCGGTAGATAGAGGTAAGGCCCGGCCGGCAGGCCCCAGACGGCGAGCGTCAGTCCGAAATCCGTGTCGGTTTTGGGGTAGCCAAGCGCTGCCGCGGGGTCAAAAATGCCGCCGATGCCGACGGTCGAATTCACGACAAACCGCACCAATGAGGTGCCGGCGTCGCGCGGCTTGGCCTCCAGCATGAAATTCACCAGACGCGCCGGCTCACCGATATTGTTCACGAAATTGCCGACATGGTTGCGGATGCCCTGGGTGGTGATGGCCACATAACCCTTCGCGACCGGCTTCATCGCGTAACGGTCGATCTTGTCATTCACGGCATAGAAAAACCGGTTGGTCGGCTCGATCGGGTCGTTCTGCTGCTGATAGGCCTGGTAAGCTGCCGCATCGGATTGCGGGGGAGCGGTCGCGCAGCCAGCCAACATGGTGGAGAGCAAAAGCCCGGGCGCGCCCAAGCAAAGCCCCCGCCGAACCTTGGCCCTCGCCGAATTGTTCATTTTGTTTAACCCCACCTGCTAGTCTCCCTGTCGGCCCACCCAATCCGGGCGCCTCGCCTCTATATCTGCTTCACATTAACGCGGCTTCAACCAGCCGGCTACTATAACATGTCATCAACGCTGCAATAACATTCTTTTCTGGCACGAAGCCGCCTTCGCATCTCCTGGCGAGACATTGCCGGGGCTTGCGAAAACCCGGCGGTGCTGTCACCAAAAGCACCCGACGGAGCAGACCATGACCCATTCCCCGAACCGCGACACATTGGAACGCTGGGCCACCGGCGAGCGCATCGCCCCCCTGCCGCAGCGCGAGGGCGCCGCCCCGCCCGCCATTTCCTTTGAGTTCTTCCCGCCCAAAACGCCCGGCGCTGGAAGCCCAGCTCTGGGCCTGCATCGAGCGGCTGGCGACACTCAAACCCGAATTCGTCTCGGTCACCTACGGCGCCGGCGGCTGCACGCAGGAGCGCACCCATGCCACCGTGCTGCGCATCGTGAAGGAAACCTCCCTCACCCCGGCCGCGCATCTCACCTGCGTCGGCGCGACGCGTGAAGAGGTGGACGAGGTCGCCCGGCGCTACTGGGACGCCGGGGTAAAGCACATCGTGGCCCTGCGCGGCGATGCGCCCAACGGCGAAGCCTATGTCCCGCACCCTGGCGGCTACGCCTTTGCCGCGGACCTCGTGGCCGGGCTGAAGCGCGTCGCAGACTTCGAGATCACCGTCGCGGCCTATCCGGAAACCCACCCGCAGGCGATCAGCCCGGAAGCCGATCTCGACAACCTGAAACGCAAGCTGGATGCCGGGGCAACCCGCGCCATAACCCAGGTGTTCTTCGACAACGATATTTTTCTCCGCTTCCTGGACCGTGCCCTGGCGGCGGGCATCAAAGCCCCGATCGTGCCCGGAATCATGCCCGTCTCCAACTTTGCCCAGGCCGCGAGATTCTGCGCCTCCTGCGGCACCTCCGTGCCGAAATGGATGGAAAGCCTGTTCGAGGGCCTCGACGACGATATCGAGACCCGCCGCATGGTCGCCGCCGCAACCACCGCCGAACAAGTCCGCATCCTGCAAGCCAACGGCATCGACGAATTCCATTTCTATACGCTCAACCGCCCCGACCTGGTCTATGCCATTGCCCGGATTTTAGGTGTAAAACCTAAAACTCCATGACGAGTTATCTTGACGGACTGAACCAGGCGCAACGTGACGCGGTAGAGACGACGGAAGGTCCGGTGCTGGTGCTGGCAGGGGCCGGCACGGGCAAGACGCGCGTTTTGACCACGCGGTTCGCGCATATCCTGCTGAGCCGCAAGGCGTTTCCGAACCAGATTCTGACCGTGACGTTCACCAACAAGGCGGCGCGGGAGATGCGCGAGCGTGTGGGGCGGATTCTGGGCGAACCAGCGGAAGGGCTGTGGCTGGGAACATTCCACGCGCTGGGTGCGCGGATGTTGCGGCGGTTTGCCGACCGTGTTGGGTTGCAGAGCAATTTTTCAATTCTCGATACCGATGATCAGTTGCGGTTGCTCAAGCAGGTGATGGAGGCGGCGCGGATTGATGTGAAGCGCTGGCCGGCGAATGCGTTGATGGCGCAGATTCAGAAATGGAAGGACAAGGGGTTTTTACCGGGAGAGATTCCCGCAGCGGAGTCCACTGATTTCGCCGGTGGCAAAGCAGAGGCTTTGTACGCGGCGTATCAGAACCGGTTGAAGGCGCTGAACGCGGCTGATTTTGGCGATCTTTTGCTGCTCACCGTGAACCTTCTGAAAAAAGACCCCGAGGTTCTGGCCACCTATCACCGGATGTTCCGCTATATTCTGGTGGATGAGTACCAGGACACGAATCTGGTGCAGTATTACTGGCTGCGGCTGCTGGCGCAGGAGCACAAGAATATCTGCTGCGTGGGGGATGACGACCAGAGCATCTATTCCTGGCGCGGTGCCGAGATTGAAAACATCCTGAAATTCGAACGGGATTTTCCCGGTGCGAAAATCGTGCGGCTGGAGGCCAATTACCGGAGCACCGCGCCGATTCTGGCGGCGGCCTCGCATCTGATCGCGCATAACACCGGGCGGTTGGGCAAGACCCTGCATTCCGGGCGCAACGATTCGGCCGGCGAGAATGTCGAGGTGGTCGCACTTTGGGATTCCGAGGAAGAGGCCCGGATGGTGGGCGGGCGCGTGGAGACGTATCGGCGCAGCGGCGATTCACTGGCCGAGATGGCGATATTGGTGCGCGCCGGATTTCAGACCCGGGCTTTTGAAGAACGCATGATTATGCTGGGGATTCCCTACCGGATTATCGGCGGTCTGCGGTTCTACGAGCGCGCGGAAATTCGTGATGCGGTGGCTTACTTGAGAGTTCTGGTGCAGCCAGCGGACGACCTGGCGTTCGAGCGGATTGTGAATACGCCCAAACGCGGGATTGGAGATACGTCGCTGCGCGCCATGCACGAAAAATCCCGCACCGCGCAGGTGTCGCTCTATGAAGCAACGAATTTGCTGCTGGAAGATGGCGGTTTCAAAGGCAAACTCCGCGAGACCGTGCGCGCTTTGTTGCGGAACTTTGAGCACTGGCGCGCAATGTTGGAGCGCGAAGGACATGTCGTCACACTGGAGGCGGTGCTCGATGAGTCCGGCTATATCGCCATGTGGAAGGCGGATAAATCGCCCGACGCGCCGGGGCGGCTGGAAAATTTGAAAGAGCTTGTGCGCGCGCTGGCGGATTTTGAATCGCTGCAGGGATTCCTCGACCATGTGGCGCTGGTGATGGACAATGAGGAGCAGAGCGATGACGCGAAGCTCTCCATGATGACGCTGCACGGTGCGAAGGGGTTGGAGTTCGACACGGTGTTTTTGCCCGGCTGGGAGGAAGGCGTGTTCCCAAACCAGCGCAGCCTGGACGAGGGCGGGAACAAGAGCCTGGAGGAAGAGCGCAGGCTCGCCTATGTCGGCATCACGCGGGCACGCAAGCGCGCGATCATCAGCCATGCGGCGCGGCGCAGGACCTATGCCGGCTGGCAGGATAGTATTCCCAGCCGGTTTATCGAGGAATTGCCTGAGGAATTTGTGAAGCACACGGGCTCGGCGGCGGTGAACCAGCAGCCGCGCTGGGGCGCGCCGGTGAATTTTCCGGTGCAGGCGCGCGCACCGGTAAAACCTGCGGCGAGCGCAAATATTCCGGTGGGCGCACGGGTATTCCATCAGAAATTCGGCTATGGGCGGGTGCTGGCTGCCGAGGGCGACCGGCTGGACATTAATTTTGAGACCTCGGGGGAAAAGCGGGTGCTGGACAGATTTGTGGAACGGCATGATGCCTGAGGAGCTGGATTGCATCGCCCTGACAGTGCCAGCGGACGCGCTTGACCATTTCGAGGCCGCCTTGGGCAGCGTCTGCCGGGCCGTGTCGTTTTTTCACGATGAGGACCGCAACCGCTGGGACATCCAGGGCGTAAAGGAGCGCGGCGCGTATGAGGCGGAGCTGGAATCGGCTTTGCTGGTGGCAGAGATGCTCACCGGCTATGCGCCTGAGATCACACGCTCACTGGTGCCGGTCGGCGGCTGGCTGGCGCGCACCAAAGCGGCGTTTCCGGAGCAGTTGATCGGGCGCCGGTTTGTCGTCCGCGGCACGCATATCGCGGCACCGGAAATCCCTGGGCGGATCACGCTCACGCTCGATGCCGGGCTGGCGTTTGGCACCGGCGAGCATAATTCCACGCGCGGCTGCCTGGTGGCGCTGGAACGGATCGCCAAATTCCATCACCCGCGCCGGATTCTGGATCTTGGCTCCGGCTCGGGCATTCTGGCGATTGCCGGCGCAAAACTGCTGCACCAGCCGGTGCTGGCGAGCGATATCGATGCGCGCGCGGCACGGGTGGCGGGGGCCAATGCAAAGCTGAACGGGGTGGCCGGGTTGGTCCATGCCATTCGCGCCGATGGCTGGGCGGATAAACGCATCAAGCGCGGCGTCCCTTATGACCTCGTATTCGCGAATATTCTGGCGCGCCCGCTCTGCGCCATGGCGCATCAACTGGGGGCAAGTCTGGCGCCGGGCGGTATCGCGATTCTGGCGGGGCTGCTGAACACACAGGTGAACTGGGTGCTCTCCGCGCATCGCCGCGCTGGGCTGGTGCTGGAGCGGCGGATCGTGGATGGCGCCTGGTCGATTTTGACGCTGCGCAAGCCTGGATAGAGGCACTTTTTTGACCGAACCCGGAAAAATCCAGAGGGCAATGCCCTCTGGATCTAAGCACACAGTTAGCCGATCGTCTGGTCACGCGCACCGCGGCCTTGATGCCCTGGCGGGTCAGGCCGATATCGGAGAGCTCACGGTCGGAGAGGCCGGTAAGCTCGGCTTCGGCCGCATTGCGCTGGCGCCAGGCTTTGAAGCTCCCGAGCAGGCTTTTGTGCTGCTCTGCCGCGACGAACGGCGTCTGGCGGGCAAACAGCAGATCACCGAGCTTGCCCAAAGAGAAATGGTTATGGATATTGGTAGCCATGATACGCACCTATTGTTTTGCAGGACGGCCGATTCACTTTGACCCAGCGGCGTCCATTGCAAGCGCGTATATAGTGCAATTGGCGTATTTTTGGGCTAGGGGCACTGCCAGAGCAGACATGCCTCAACCGCATACCTTTAGGCAAAACCATGACGTCAGAACATAACCATCGGTTAATGTCGCTGCGCGCGGCCATCGCGGCGCGCGGGTTGGACGGTTTTTTAATCCCGCGCGCCGATGAGCACCTGGGCGAATATGTCCCGGAATCGGCCGAGCGCCTGGCTTTCATCACCGGTTTCACAGGTAGCGCCGGGCTCGCGGTTGTGCTGAGCGACCGCGCCGCCGTGTGGTCGGACGGCCGCTACACGCTGCAACTGGAACAGCAGACGGATGCGACACTCTGGGAGCGGCTGCATATCACCGAGCAAAAACCCGAGGACTGGCTGGCGCAACATGCGCGCAGGCCTGCGGATCGGCTATGACCCCTGGCTGATCAGCGCGGATGGGCTGGCACGGTTCACCGGCACCGAAATGGTGGCGGTGGAGAGCAACCCTCTGGACGAAATCTGGACCAATCGCCCTGCCCCGCCGATGGCGCCGGCGGTGCCGCATGAGGATATGTTTACCGGCGAGAGTTCGTCCGAAAAGCGTGCGCGGCTGGGTGCTTCCATGCGCGATGCCGGGCAGGATGCCGCGATTCTCTCCGACCCGGCAGCGCTGGCCTGGCTGTTCAACATTCGCGGCGCGGATGTGGCGTTTTGTCCCGTCGCCTTGGGCTACGCGCTGCTGTTCGCCGATGGCACGGCGAGCTTGTTCATGGCGGGGGCAAAACTACCGGCGGCAACGCGCGCGCATCTGGGCAGTGAGGTTACGCTGGCCGAGCGCGAAATGCTGCCCGCGGCCTTGGCCGCCCTGGCCGGTAAAACCGTGCGCTACGATCCCGCCACCATGCCGGTCTGGTTCAAAACCACGCTCGCCGCCGGTGGCGCCAAAATCGCCGAGGCGGCGGACCCGGTGGCCATGCCGCGCGCCACCAAAAACGCCGTGGAACAGGAAGGTGCCCGCGCCGCGCATCTGCGCGACGGCGTGGCGATGGTGCGGTTTCTCTCCTGGTTCGCGCAGGCGGCGCCAACGGGCCGTGAGACGGAAATATCGGCCGCCGCAAGGCTGCTGGCCGAGCGCGCGCAGGAGCAAAAATTCAAAGGCGAGAGTTTTCCCGCCATTTCCGGCGCGGGCGAGCATGGCGCCATCATCCACTACCGCGTCACGCCGGAGAGCAACCGCCAGATAAAACCAAACGAGGTCTACCTCATCGACAGCGGCGCGCAGTATCTGGACGGCACCACGGACATCACCCGCACGATCTGGACCGGGCCGGACGCGCCGCCGGATACGGTGCGCGACCACTTCACCCGCGTGCTCGCCGGGCATATCGCGCTGGCGCAAATGGTGTTCCCGGAAGGTGTGGCCGGCGCGCATCTGGATGCCTTCGCCCGCGCCGCTTTGTGGCAGGCGGGGCTGGATTACGACCATGGCACCGGCCATGGCGTCGGCTCCTATCTCTCGGTGCACGAAGGCCCGGCCAGCATTTCCCGCGTTGCCAAGCCGGTGGCATTGCAACCGGGTATGATCCTCTCCAACGAGCCGGGATTCTACCTGCCAGGCGCTTACGGTATCAGGCTGGAAAACCTCGTGCTGGTGCAACCGGCGGCGTTCCAGGATTCCAAGCGGAAATTCCTGAAGTTTGAAACGCTGACCCTCGCCCCCTTCGACCGCGCCCTCATCAACCCGGCTTTGCTGACGCAACCGGCCCTGGACTGGCTGAACGCATATCATGCACGGGTGCGCGAGGCGCTCTCTCCCTTCCTGCAGGCGAAACCGAGCGCGCCTGGTTGCTGGGCGCCACCGCGCAAATATAAACATTGACCACCCAGAACCCGATATTGCAAAATAATCTTGTCAATTCGTACCACATTTGGAGTGTGGTGGTCTGAGCTCTAGCCAAAGGTGGCCGAACCATGCGCCTGTTCGTAGCCCTCGACCTCCCCTGGGAGATTAAAGAAGAATTATCCGATCTCACCTGCAATATTCCCGGCGCGCGCTGGGTTCCCACGGATAATTTTCATCTCACTTTGCGCTTTATCGGCGAGGCGAGCCGCTTGCAGGCTGAGGAAATCGACCTCGCTCTGGCCACGTTGCGCGGCCGCAGTTTTGCCTTCTCGCTCTCCGGCCTTGGCTGGTTCGAAAAAGCCGGACGGGTCTCCACACTCTGGGCCGGGGTAGAGCGCAACGAGGACCTCGCGCGCTTGCAGGCCAAGGTGGAGACAGCCCTGCACCGCATCGGCCTGCCGCCGGACCGCAAGCGGTTCACCCCGCATGTGGCGCTGGCACGGATGGATGCACCCGTAACCCCTGCCCTCACCAGCTTCGTGCAGGCCAATAACCTGTACCGCTCGGCGCCGATCCGTGCGGATAACGTGACCTTGTTCAGCTCGTTTCTTGGGCAAGGACCAGCCAACCTACACACCGGAAGCCGAGTACGCGCTGGGATAAGACCGTCCCCGGTTTGTAACGCCGGCCTGGGTGATTTTATCTCTCTTACGTGGTTCCGTGGCCCGGCGCTGATTGTGCGCGGCCTGCCGGCATGTTTCAGATTAATGAAATCCTTCAATAAAATCGTCACGAAGGATTTTAGGACATTCTGTTACGGCATTGTTACTGACTATTCACAACAAATCTGTATAAGAGTTCATGAGACTGGGAACACGCCGAAGCGGTCGACCTGGAATAGAGTTTCTGCCAATCGTTAAATTGAACATATGAGGCTGGTTTGCGCGTGTTTTTGAAATCCCACTGGCTCGCACTGGCGGCCGGTTTGCTTGCGGCGCCCGCTTATGCGGCCCTCCCCCCGCCTTCGGTTCTGGTAACGCCGGTTACGGCGCAGAATATCGCGCCCAGCTTCAGCAATATCGGCCATGTCATGGCCATCCAGTCCGTAAAAATCGTCCCGCGCGTCACCGCCCTCATCAACGCGGTGGATTTCAAGCAGGGTAGCACCGTGAAGATCGGCCAGGTGCTCTTCACACTGCAACCGGAGCAATATCAGGCGGCATTGCAAACGGCCCAGGCTAACCTCGATGCCGCACGGGCCGCCCTGGAAAACGCGGAACTGGCCTATCAACGCGCGCGTCACCTCAACGCCACCGGCTTCGAGGCGCAGTCGAACCTCGATGCAGCGCTCGCCACCAGGAACGAGGATCAGGCCAACGTTCTGTCGGCCCAGGCCAGCCTCGCCGATGCCGCGCTTAATCTGAGCTATTGCACCATCACGGCGCCGATTGCCGGGCGCATCGGCGCCGTGACACTGACCAAGGGCAACCTCGTCACCACCAGTAGCGGCACACTTGCCACCATCAATCAGCTCGACCCGATCCGCGTGGTGTTCTCCGTGAGCAGCAACAGCCCGATTCTCGCCGCGGCGCAGACCAGCCCGCCGAAATCCCCGTTCGTGATCAGCCTCGACCTGCCCAACGGCAAACCCTACCCGGAAAAAGGCAAAATCGCCTTCCTCGACAACCAGGTGGACACCAATACCGGTACGGTGAACGTGTATGCGGATTTCCCCAATCCAAACGGCCTTCTATTGCCGGGCGCCTATGTGAACGTGAACACCGCCCCCGCGCAGGCGCGGGAAGCATTGCTGGTCCCCGTATCGGCCGTGCAGACCGACCAGACCAGCCAGTTCGTGCTGATCGTGCGCCCCGATAACAAGGTCGTGCAGCAGACCGTGACGCTGGGCGACCAGATCGGCCAAAACTATATCGTCAAATCCGGCGTCAAACTGGGTGACCGCGTCATCGTCGACGGCATCCAGAAGGTTAAGGTGGGGCAGACCGTTTCTCCCAGCGTTGCGCCGGCCGCAGCAACGAACACGCCCGGCCCATAATGCAAATCGTGCGCGCGTAACATGTTCTCAAAATTCTTTATCTACCGGCCAAACTTCGCGATTGTCATCGCGGTGATCATTACGCTGGCGGGCCTTGTGTCCCTCACCGCGATCCCGGTTCAGCAATATCCGAATGTCACGCCGCCGCAGGTGACGATTTCCCTCACCTATCCGGGAGCCAGCGCGCAGACGATCGTCAACACCGTCGCCGAGCCGATCGAGGAACAGGTGAACGGCGCGCCGGGCATGCTTTACATGCAGAGTTCGAGCTCGAGTTCCGGCACGTATAACCTTACTGTGACGTTTGCGATTGGCACCGACCCGAACATCGACCAGGTGAATGTGCAAAACCGCGTGCAGGCCGCCGAAGCAAAACTGCCGCCGGAAGTGCAGGCCGAGGGAATTACGATACGCGCCGCCACCAGCGACTTCGTGCTGGCCGTCAGCCTGTATTCGCCGGACAATAAATACAGCCAGCTTTATATTTCAAACTACGAATACATGCATTTGCAGCCGGTCATCTCGCGCATCCCCGGCGTCGGCGACACGCAGATTTTCGGGCTGCGGGAATACGCCATGCGCATCTGGCTGAATCCGGTGCAAATGACCGGCCTCGGCATTACCACGGCGCAGGTGATCGCGGCGATCAAGGCGCAGAACGTGCAGGTCTCCGCTGGGCAGATCGGCGAGCCGCCGGCTGCCGGCGACCAGCAGCAACAGCTCACCGTGCTTGCCCCGGGCGAGCTGAGCAGCGTGGAAGAGTTCAAGAACATCATCATTAAAACAAACCCGGCTGGTGGTGTCGTCCGCATGTCGGACATCGCGCGGGTGGAGCTTGCCGCCCAGCAATACAGCAGAACCTCGACGATCGACCAGTTCCCCGCATCAAACATGGCCGTCTACCAGTCACCAACCGGGAATGCGCTGCAGGTCTCCGAGCAGGTACAGCAGGCGGTAAAGGCGCTTTCCAAAAATTTTCCGCCCGGCCTGTCCTACCAGGTGGCCTATAACGCCTCGAAATTCGTCTCCGCGGATATCGACGAGATCCTGCGCACGCTGGCCATCACGCTGGTGCTGGTGGTGGGGGTCGTGTTCCTGTTCCTGCAGGACTGGCGCGCAACCATAATCCCGACCATCGCCATCCCGGTTTCGCTCATCGGCGTGTTCGCGGTGCTCTACGTGCTGGGCTACTCGGCAAACACCCTCAATCTGTTTGCAATCGTGCTGGCGATCACGCTGGTGGTGGATGACGCCATCGTGGTGGTCGAGAACGTGACCCGCAACCTGCAGGAACACCCGGACCTTACGGTCGCGCAGGCGACCGAGAAGGCGATGCGGGAGATCACCGGCCCGGTCATCGCCACCACGCTGGTGCTGGTCGCGGTGTTCGCGCCGGTCGGTTTCATCTCTGGCATCACCGGCGCGCTGTACCGGCAGTTCGCGGTCACCATCTCGGTCTCGGTGGTCATTTCCGCCATCAACGCGCTCTCTCTCAGTCCGGCGCTCTGCGCGCTCATGCTGCGCCCGCCGAAGCCTGTGCGCTTTCCCATGTTCCGCTGGTTCAACACCGGGTTTAACTATGCGCGGGACCGCTATAGCCATGCCGTGGCGTTGCTCTCGCGCCGTTTGCTTCTGGCCGGCGCTGGCATCATCGCGGTCTTCGTTCTCACCTACGGCATTTTCACCGTCACCCCTCCCGCCTTTCTGCCGGCCGAGGATCAGGGTTATTTTCTGATGAACGTGCAATTGCCAAACGGTGCCTCGCTCGGCCGCACCAGCGTGGTCGTCTCGCGGATCACGACGCTTCTGCGCAAGACGCCCGGTATCGCGCATGTCATCGGTGTCTCTGGTTTCAGCATCGTCACCGGCGCCAAGGAATCCAGCGGCGCGCTGGTCATCGCCATCCTTAAGCCCTGGTCGCAGCGCGGGCGCACGGAATCCGCCGGCGCACTCATCGCAAAGCTCAAACCCAAGCTCAACGCGATCCCTTCCGCCAACATCGCGGCGTTCAACCCGCCCTCCATCCCCGGCGTCAGCCGCACGGGCGGCCTCAACTTCGTGCTGGAAGCGCAGAACGGCCAGAATTACCAGCAGCTTGCCGCCGCCTCTCGCGCGCTGATCTATGCGGCCAACCAGGACAAGCACCTGTCAACGGTCTTCTCCGGCTTCTCCGACAGCCAGCCGCAGGTCTCGGTGAGCGTCGACACCACGCGCGCCGAGATGCTCGGGATTTCGCCGCAACTGGTCTACACCACGATGCAGGCCTATCTCGGCTCGCAGTTCGTCAACGATTTCAATTACGATAATTTCGTTTTCCAGGTCATCGTGCAGGCGGACCAGCAGTTCCGCAACAAAATTTCCGACATCAACAATCTTTACGTCCAGAGTTCGACCGGTGCCGAAGTGCCGCTCGGCAGCCTGGTGACCATCAAGACCGTGCAGGGCTCGGACGCGCTGACCCTCTATAACGAAAATCCGGCGGTGCTCATCACCGGCGCGACGGCTGCCGGCTCCTCGGATGGCCAGGCGATTGCGGCGATGGAGCAGGCCGCGCAAAAACATCTGCCAAAAGGTTTCGGCTACGAATGGACCGGGTTGACCTATGAGGAATTGCAGGCCTCCGGCCAGGAGGCCGATGCCTTCATCTTTGCCATCGTGTTTTCCTTCCTGTTCCTGGTGGCCTTATATGAAGGCTGGTTCCTGCCCTTTGCGGTGATGCTGCCGGTCGGCTTTGCGATGCTCGGCGGGCTTGCCGGCATCAAGCTGCGCGGCATGCCGTTGGATGTTTATGGTCAGGTCGGGTTGGTGCTGCTGATCGGCTTGGCGGCGAAAAACGCGATCCTGATTGTTGAATTCGCCAAGGACCGTTTGGATAAAGGCGGGGTGAGCATTCTCCAGGCGGCCGAGGAGGGTTCGCGCACCCGCTACCGCCCGGTGATGATGACCGCGTTTGCCTTCATCATCGGCGTGATCCCGCTGGTGATTGCAACCGGCGCCGGTGCGGGCGCGCGCCAATCGATCGGCACGACGGTATTCGGCGGCATGGTCCTGGCCACGCTCGTCGGCGTGCTGTTTGTCGGCCCGCTCTTTGTGGTGGCCGAGAGGATCACGGAGCGCCTGGGACGCAAGAAGCGGTAGATCAGGGGCGAATTAAACCGTGGCTTTGGTCTCCAGTGCCGCGCCACCAACCACCGGCGGCCCATAAACCGCCCGCGCACGTTTCAGAAACGCCGCGACCATGTGGTGAACGGCCTCGGTAAACACGGCACCAATGGCTTTTTGCAGGATAAAATTGCGGAATTCGAAATCCACGTAAAAATCCACCACACATCCCTGCTCGTGCGGCGCAAAATGCCAGCGGTTGTTCAGATATTTAAACGGCCCGTTCTGGTATTCCACCTTGATCTCGCAGGCGCCGGATTCGTCCAGCGGAATGAGCGTGACGCGCGAGGTAAAACTTTCACGGAACGGCCCAAACCCGATGGTAAGGTCCGCCACCAATTCGTCATCCACATGGCTACGGACACGCGCCCCCACGCACCAGGGCAGAAACTTCGGGTATTTCGCGACATCCGCCACCAGCGCGAAAAGCTGCGGCGGTGAATAAGGTACAAGTTTTTTCTCGGTATACGCCGTCACGCGGCGAGGTGCCTGGCGCGGGCTTCGCGCAAAGCCGCGAAATCCGAATCCGCGTGGTAGGAACTGCGGGTGAGCGGCGTGGCCGAGACCTGCAAAAATCCTTTCGCGCGGGCCATCACGGCATAATCCTCAAACTCCTCCGGCGTCACGTAACGGTCCACCGCTGCGTGCTTCACCGTCGGCTGCAAATACTGCCCGATGGTCAGAAAATCGACATCCGCGATACGCAGATCGTCCATCACCTGGCCGATCTCCACCCGCGTTTCCCCCAACCCCACCATCAGCCCGGATTTGGTGAAAAGCGCGGGGTCGAGCTGTTTTGCCCGGTCCAGCAGGCGCAGCGACTGGTAATAGCGGGCACCTGGACGGATGGTGGGATAGAGCCGCGGCACGGTTTCAAAATTATGGTTGAACACGTCCGGCTTTGCCGCCACCACGACTTCCAGCGCCCCCGGTTTACGCAAAAAATCCGGGGTGAGAATCTCGATCGTGGTCTCCGGCGCCGCCGCGCGGACGGCGCGGATAACGGCGGCAAAATGCGCCGCCCCGCCATCGGCCACGTCGTCACGGTCCACCGAGGTAATCACCACATGGCGCAGGCCGAGTGTGGCCACGGCCTCGGCCACGCGCTGCGGTTCAGTGGCGTCCAGCGCCGCCGGCACCCCGGTGCTCACGTTACAAAAGGCGCAGGCGCGGGTGCAGATCTCCCCCATGATCATCATGGTCGCGTGGCGCTTGGACCAGCATTCGCCGATATTCGGGCAGGCGGCTTCCTCGCACACCGTCACCAACCCCTTCTCCCGCATCAGATCGCGGGTTTCCCGATAGACCGGATGCGTCGGCGCCTTCACCCGGATCCAGGCCGGCTTGCGGCTGATCGGGTTGTCGGGGCGGCCCTGCTTTTCCGGGTGGCGGACCCGGTGGTCGATCTCGATACGGGTGTTGCTCATGGCGGCTAGAAGTGGATAACCTGGCCGTAGGCGTCAAGCACCGATTCATGCATGGCTTCAGAGACCGTGGGATGCGGGAAGACCGTATGCATCAACTCGGCCTCGGTGGTTTCCAGCGTGCGGGCGATGACAAAACCCTGGATCATCTCGGTCACCTCGGTGCCGACCATGTGCGCGCCCAGCATTTCCCCGGTTTTGGCATCGAAGATGGTTTTGATGAAGCCTTCCGGCTCGCCCATGGCAATCGCCTTGCCGTTGCCGACGAACGGGAACTTGCCGATTTTAAGTTCATATCCGGCCTCCTTCGCCTTGGCTTCGGTCAGTCCCACGGAGGCGACCTGCGGCCGCGCATAGGTGCAGCCGGGGATATTGCCGGTATCCATCGGGTGCGGGTGCAGCCCGGCGATAGTCTCCACGCAAACCACACCCTCGTGGCTGGCCTTGTGCGCGAGCCATGGCGGCCCGGCGACGTCGCCGATGGCGTACACACCAGGCTCGCCGGTCTGGCCATAGCCGTCCACCACGATATGCGTGCGCTCCACTTTAACCTTGGTGCCATCCAGGCCGAGATTCTCGACATTGCCGACAATGCCGACGGCTGAAATCACCCGGTCCACGGTAATCTTCTCGGTTTTGCCGCCGGCCTCCACCGTTACGGTGACATTATCCTTGCCCTTCTCGGCACTTTTCACCGTAGCGGAGGTGATAATTCTCATGCCCTGTTTCTCAAACGCCTTGCGCGCAAAGGCGGAAATCTCCGCATCCTCCACCGGCAGCACACGGTCCAGCATCTCCACCACGGTCACCTCAGCGCCCATGTTGCGGTAGAAACTCGCGAACTCGATGCCGATCGCCCCCGAACCGATGACCAGCAGCGATTTTGGCATGGCGGTGGGCACCATCGCCTCGAAATAAGACCAGATGAGCTTGCCATCGACCTCGATGCCAGGAATCTGCCGCGGCCTCGCACCTGTCGCGAGAATAATATGCTTGGCGTGCAGCATGGCCTTGGGCTTGCCTTCCGCGCTGCTGACCGCCAGATGCCCGCCGCCGGTGAGCCGGCCAAAGCCGTCATACACCGTCACCTTGTTCTTCTTCAGCAGATGCGTGACGCCGGAGGAAAGCTGCTTGGACACCGCGCGGGAACGTTTGACGATCTTCTCGATGTCGAACTGGATATTATCCGCGGAAAAACCAAACTCGCCCAGATTATGCAGGAGATGGTTGATCTCCGAGGAACGCAGCAGCGCCTTGGTGGGAATGCAGCCCCAGTTGAGGCAGATGCCGCCCAGATGCTTGCCCTCGACCACGGCGACTTTCAGCTTGAGCTGAGCCGCGCGGATCGCCGCGACATAGCCGCCCGGCCCGCCGCCGACAACAATAAGATCGAACTCATCTGCCATGGTTGGCTCCTTGATGCGATTATGGTTCTAGATCGTAATGACCTTTAAGGTCGCTACGACCTAAAGCAGCAAACTCAACGGATCTTCGATGATGCCCTTCAGCGTCGCCATGAATTCCGCGCTCTGCGCGCCGTCGAAGACCCGGTGATCGCAGGTGAGCGTGATCGTCATCATCGTCGCGATCACCACGGCGTCGTCCTTCACGATCGCGCGTTTCTCTCCCGCGCCGACGGCGAGAATCGCCGATTGCGGCGGGTTGATGATGGCGGTGAACGAGGGCACGCCGTACATTCCCAGATTGGAAATAGCGAAGCTGCCGCCTTGATATTCCTCGGGCTTCAGCTTGCCCGCCTTCGCGCGCGCGCCCAGATCCTTCGTCAGATTGGAAATGGCGGCCAGGCCCAACTGGTCGGCCTTGCGGATGATCGGCGTGATCAGCCCATCGGGAATGGCAACCGCCATGGAAATATCGACATCGTCATAGGCGATCATGGCTTCCTCGGTATACGAGGAATTGATGTTCGGGTGCATGCGCAGGGCTTTCGCACAGGCTTTGATGACGAGGTCGTTGAGCGACAGCCTGAACGCTCCCGGCCCCTCTTTCGGCGATTTGGCGTTAAGTTCGGCGCGGAGTTTCAGCATCGCGTCGATCTCGCAATTGGCGCTGATGAAGAAAGTCGGCATGCTCTGCGTGGATTCCAGCAAACGCCGCGCGATGGTCTGCCGCATCGAGGAGTTCGGGATTTTTTTATGCGGGGCGGTGATGACCGGCGCCGCTGGCGCTGGTTTCGGCGCGGCGGCGGGCGGGCCAGCCGGTGCCGCAACCGGTACTGCCGCGGGTTTGGCCGGTGCCACCTCAAGGTCAGCCTTCACAATCCGCCCGTTCGGGCCGGAGCCCTTGATGGCGGACAAATCGATGCCGGCCTGCTTGGCCATGCGCCGGGCCAGTGGCGAGGCGAACACTCGCTCCTCGTCCTCCTCCACATGAGGCTGTGGCGCGGGCGCGGCTTTCACGGCCGGTGCGGGGGCTTGCCCAACTGTCGCGGCGGCTGCTTCCGGCGCGGCCGGTGTTGCTTGGGGTGCTGCCACCGCCCCGCCCTTGGTCTCGGTGAGAATGCCGATCACGGCATTCACCGCCACACCCTCGGTGCCATCCGGCACGACGATCTTGGCGAGGAACCCCTCATCGACGGCTTCGACCTCCATGGTCGCCTTATCGGTCTCGATCTCCGCCAGCAGATCGCCGGACTTGACCTCATCGCCCTCTTTTTTCAGCCAGCGGGAGAGCTTTCCTTCCGTCATCGTCGGAGACAAAGCCGGCATCAATATGTTGGTGGACATGTCGCGCTCCCCCTCAAAAAAGTTTCTTGACCGCGTCCACCACCCAGTCGGGCTGCGGCAGCGCCAGTTTTTCCAGATTGGCGGCATAGGGCATCGGAACATCAAGCCCGGCAACGCGCACCGGCGGCGCGTCCAGCCAGTCGAAACAATGCTCCACCACCGTCATGCAAATTTCCGAGCCGATGCCGGCGAAGGGCCAGCCCTCCTCCACGCTCACCACGCGGTTGGTTTTCTTCACGCTGGCCACGATGGTTTCCACATCCAGCGGGCGGATGGTGCGCAGGTTGATGACCTCGGCGGAAATCCCCTGTTCCGCCAGCGCCTCGGCAGCCTTCAATGCCACATCCACCATGATGGAGAAGGCGACGATGGTCACATGCCGTGCCCTCGCGCTCCACTTTCGCCTTGCCGATGGGCAGGATGAAATCATCCGAGGTCGGGCAGTCGAAGCTGTGACCGTAGAGGATTTCGTTCTCCAGGAAGATCACCGGGTTGGGGTCGCGGATCGCGGCGCGCAGCAATCCCTTGGCATCCGCCGACGACCAGGGTGCGACAACCTTCAGGCCAGGGCAATGCGCGTACCAGGAGGCGTAGCACTGGCTGTGCTGCGCGCCGACGCGCGCCGCCGCCCCGTTCGGGCCGCGGAAAACGATCGGGCAGCCCATCTGCCCGCCGGACATATACAAGGTTTTGGCGGCGGAGTTGATGATCTGGTCGATCGCCTGCATGGCGAAGTTGAAGGTCATGAACTCGACGATGGGTCTGAGACCGTTCATCGCCGCACCCACCGCCATGCCGGTGAAACCCTGCTCGGTGATCGGCGTGTCGATCACCCGCTTCGGCCCGAATTCATCAAGCATTCCCTGGCTGATCTTGTACGCGCCCTGATATTGCGCGACCTCCTCGCCCATCAGGAACACGTCCTTATCGGCGCGCATCTCCAGGTT
Organism: uncultured Alphaproteobacteria bacterium; assembly: GCA_963740445.1. GTDB lineage: Bacteria > Pseudomonadota > Alphaproteobacteria > Acetobacterales > Acetobacteraceae > Acidocella. The sequence goes on along the minus strand of CAVUED010000004.1, from coordinate 30,141 downwards.
CATCGCATCGCGCAACGCCTCGCGGACGCTGGTCGGTTTCGTCTCCCCCCATTCTGGCTCGCTCAGCTCTTGCGGCGTGGCGGGGGCGTGCTTCTGCACGGCGGGTGCGGCGGGTTTGGGGGCTGCGGCCGGGGCGGGTTTTGGGGCGGGCGCTGAGGCTTCATCGGCGTTCAGCACCGCGATGACGGTGTTCACGGCCACGCCCTCGGTGCCTTCTTCCACCAGAATTTTGGAGAGCACCCCCTCATCGACCGCTTCCACCTCCATGGTGGCCTTGTCGGTCTCGATCTCGGCAATCACATCGCCGGATTTCACGTCATCGCCAGGGTGTTTCAACCATTTCGAGAGCTTGCCTTCCGTCATTGTGGGCGAAAGCGCCGGCATGAGAATATTGGTCGCCATTATTTCGCCTCCACCAGAATATCGGTCCAGATTTCAAACTCCTCGGGCTCGGGCGAGGTTTGCGCGAACTCCGCCGCCTCCTGCACGCGCGCCTTCACGGCATCGTCGAGCTTTTTCAGCTCCGCCTCGCTCACGCCCAGCTCCTCCAGGCGTTTTTTCGCGGAATCCAGACAATCATGCTCGGCGCGCATACGCTGCACCTCCTCGCGGGTCCGGTATTTCGCCGGGTCGGACATGGAATGGCCGCGATAACGGTAGGTTTTCATCTCCAGCAGGAACGGCCCCTTGCCCGCGCGGCAATGCGTCACGGCCTGTTCCCCGGCGGCTTTCACCGCCATCACATCCATGCCGTCCACCGAGAGGCTCGGCATGCCCCAGGGTACGCCGTTCAGCGACAAATCGCGCGAGGCGGAAGAGCGCTCGATGCTGGTGCCCATGGCATAGCGGTTATTCTCGATAATGAAGACGACGGGGAGCTTCATCAGATTGGCGAGGTTGAAACTCTCATAAACCTGCCCCTGGTTGGAGGCGCCCTCCCCGAAATAGGTCAGCGAGACGCGGTCGTTCTCGCGATACCAGTTGGACAAGCCAAGGCCGGTGCCTAATGAGACCTGCGCGCCGACAATGCCATGGCCGCCAAAGAAGCCCTTCTCCTTGCTGAACATGTGCATGGAGCCGCCCTTGCCGCGCGAATAACCGCCAGAACGCCCGGCAAGCTCGGCCATCACGCCTTTCGGGTCCATGTCGCAGGCCAGCATATGGCCATGGTCGCGGTAGGAGGTGATGACCTCATCGCCGTCACCGATGGTGTGCTGCATTCCGACGACCACCGCCTCCTGGCCGATATAGAGATGGCAGAAGCCGGCAATGACGCCCATGCCGTAAAGCTGGCCGGCTTTTTCCTCGAACCTGCGGATCAGCAGCATGTTGCCGTAGGCGGCGAGCAGCTCCTCCTGGTCCATCGAAGCCTCGGGTTTTTTGGATTTTTTCGCTTTGTCCTGGGTCACGGCCATGCTGGGAGCTCCGTCTTGGAAAAATGCTGTCCGCACGCAGGTAGACGTATGATCGGCCCGTACGCAAGTGTCACATTCATGAAAACCCCTATTCCGCACTGCAACAATACAAATTAACCAGAAAATGGTTAAGTTGGTTCTGGCGGCTGGGGAAGCGATTTAAGGAGCGAAATATAATTTCGTTTAAGCCCTGTTTTGGCTCAACAAAGGCAAGCCAGACGCAAAAGATCGCGCGATTATTTTTTGCCTTTGCCCCCTGAAAGGTCGATGACGAGGTCATTCGGATTGGCCAGGTTTAGCACCTGGCGGGCCTGGTCATCCAGCATGTCCGGGGCGACCGACTGGCTGGAGAGAGAGGCGATTCGGGTCTCCCATTGCGCGCGCTGCGCATCGACAGCGGTGAAATCCTGCTGCGCCTGCGCCAGTTCGGCGCGCTGGACCGCCTGCGCCTCCAGCCCGCTTTTGCCGTGGATCGCATTCCAGCCAAAATAGCAGGTAATGGCGAGGAAAATCGCCGGGAAAGCCATGGCGCGGAGGCGGTGTTTGATGGCGCGGAGCAAAATAAATCCTTGGCGGAATAAAAATCCTGAACTAGCCGAATCTGCATCATCCAGGCTGCGTTTCGCAAGAGGATTTGACCCTATCTATATGATTTTAATAAATTAATCTTGCCGGCGCGCCATGATTTTACCCTGGTCAGGTCCTGAATCCGCCACAAACGGCGCCCATGTTCCCCGTATGAGCTCTGGAGGCTCGGAATTATGAATTTGAAATTATTGGTGCTTGGCGCCGCGTTAATCGGCAGTACAGCATTCCTCTCCGCGCCACATGCGATGGCGGATAGGCACGGGGATCATGGCGATGGCGATGGCGGCGGCTGGCAAGGCGGCCACCAAGACCATGGCGATCGCGGTTGGTACGACAGGGGCCATCGCTGGCATTGGTTTGCCGGGTATGGCCCTGGCTATGGCTACTATTACCCGCCGCCGCCGCCAGCCTATTACCCGCCGCCGGTTTATTACGGCCCGCCGGTTATAACCTTCGGGATCACGCCATAGAGCCTGATCGTTTCAGGTTGAATTGCTCCGCGATCTAACCTGAAACGTGAATCAGCCTCTCAATCAATGAGCTGAGAGGGCGATTCACGTTTTAAGGCGGCGCAGAATGCGCCAACTTAAAACGATCGCACTCTAATTTTCACGGCCATTTCACTTCCGGCGGCATGGACATTAAAATTGCTTCGGTATTGCCGCCGGTTTTCAGCCCGAATGTGGTGCCTCGGTCGTAGAGCAGGTTGAACTCGACATAGCGGCCTCGGCGGATGAGCTGGGCCTCGCGTTCTTCCGGCGTGAAGGATTTGCCCATCCGGCGGCGGACGATTTCCGGGTAGGCGGCCAGAAAAGCCTCCCCCACGTCGCGGGTGAAGGCGAAGTCGTCCTCTATGTTGCCGGAATCGAGGTAATCGTAAAAAATCCCGCCGGCGCCGCGCGGCTCAGAGCGATGCGGGAGATAAAAATATTCATCGCACCATTTTTTATATTTAGGATAATAGTCCGGGTCGTGCTTATCGCAGGCGGCTTTGTAGGCCGCGTGGAAAAACGCCGCGTCCTCGGCGGCTTGCCGCGTACCGGGTTGCAGGGGGGTGAGGTCGCCGCCGCCGCCAAACCAGCCTTTGGTGGTGACGATCATGCGCGTGTTCATATGCACCGCCGGGACTCGCGGTGAGCGCATATGGGCGACCAGGCTGATCCCTGCCGCCCAGAACGCTCCGTCCTCCCCCGCCCCGTGCATCTGCTTGGCGAAGTCGGGCGAGAATTTACCGTCCACGACCGAGATATTGACCCCGACCTTCTCAAAGACCTGGCCGCGCATGACGCTCATAACGCCGCCGCCTCCCTCGGGTCGGTCCCATGCCGTGCGGATAAAGCGGGCGGGGTCCGGCCCGCCTTCCTGCTCGATAGCTTCAAATACGGCGCAAATCCGGTCGCGCAGGGCGGCAAACCAGGCAATCGCGGCGGGTTTTAGTGCTTCGTGAGCGGGGGGAGCAAAATATCGTTCATGGGAGGGATGATACAATCAAGATGAACGCTCATCCACTCTTGAAATTTTCTGGCGTTCCCGTCATGCGTGTTCCAGAACAATTTTCGCGGCAGGAGACGAAATGACAGGAACGTCAGTAGAGACAGGGGAGCACGGAACAGAGTCCCGGCGCGATTTTTTGAAAATCCTGACAGCCGCGACGGGCGTCATCGCCGCAGCCGCGATTACCTGGCCGTTTATCGACGCGCTGGGTCCCGATGCCGATAGCGCCGCCGTCGAGCGCATGATCGTGAATGTCGCCGGAATCGCCGAGAATACCGCCATTTCCGTCACCTGGGCCGGGCTGCCCATTTACATCCGCAAGCTTACCCCCAAGCAGATCTCGGACAATGAATTCGTGGTGCCCAGCAGCCTGCCGGACCCTGCGACCTATACCGACCGCGTGAAACCCGGCTATGAGACCTTCGTGGTCGTGGTGGGCTTAAACACCGGCATACCCTGCGAACTGGTGGGCAATGCCCCGGGCGCCCCTCGCGGGCCGTTCGATGGCTGGCTCTGCCCTTGCGACGGTAGCGTCTACGACCCGCTGGGGCGTGTGCGCAGCGGACCGGCGAAAAAAAACTTAAGCATTCCGCGCTTTAAGTTCCTAAACGACGCACAAATCCAGTTCGGCTGAGGATCAGCACCATGAGCACAAACGTCAAACAATCCTGGGCGCAAACGCGGCTGCCCTGCCTTGCAAGCTGGCGGGAGCAGTTCTGCTCGCCGACTTTGGCGCGCGAAGCGCCGTATCTGGGTGCGCTGCCGGTGCTGATCACCGTTGCGCTGATCTTCATGGCCGCCTCCGGCCTCGTGCTCTCGGTGTATTACAACCCGGCGCATGGTTACGACTCGATCCGGTTCATCAACCGGGACGTTAATAATGGCTGGCTGATCCACGCTTTCCACAAAACCGGCACGACGATGATTTTCGGCGCGGTGTTTTTGTATCTGTTCCGTGGAATTATCACGCGCGCCTACAAGGCTCCCGGTGAACTCGTCTGGGTGCTTGCCGTAGCGCAATTTTCTCTCCTGCTGCTGGTGGGCTGGCTGGGCTACACGTTGACCGACGGCGCCGTGAGCTATTGGAGCCTGACAAGCAGCACAAATGCCGCAACCTTGATGGGTGGTTTGCCGGGTGCCGTGGGCACATGGTTCTTCGGTGGACCGAACGGAGCGGGCACGCTCGCAAGGCTGGCGGTGTTCCATACCGCGCTGGCACTGGCGGTTTTCGGGATCGTGGCGCTGCATTTTTCCGGTGCCAAGGTGCTCGCGCCCAAACCGAGCCCGCGCGACGCGGTGAGCTTCCACCCGTATTACACCTCGCAGTATTTCGTCGCTTTGGTGGTGTTCGCGCTGATCTTCTCACTGCTGGTGTTCTTCGCGCCGCATCTCGGCGACAACCCGCTGAACGCCGCCGCGGCGAATCCGCTGATCCTGCCGGCGGCGCTGACGCCGCCCTGGTATCTCACCCCGCTAAGCGCGATGCGGGCAGTGTTTCCTGGCACTTATGGCGGCATATTCAGCGTCATCGCGGCGCTGGGGGTGCTGTTCGCCCTCCCCTGGCTGGACCGCTCCGGCCCCAACGCCCGCCGTGGATTTTTGTACCGGTTTTTGGTGGTGGTCCTGGCAGTGGACGTGATCGCCCTGGGAATTGCCGCCGCTGCTGGTCCGTCGAAGATCTCCAGCATTCTCATGGTCGTTTTTACAATCTGGTACTTTTTGCACTTCCTGGTGCTCACCCCGCTGGTTACCGCGATGGAGGCAGAATAATGCGCCGTTTTTTTGCTCCCCTCCTCGCCGCCGGCCTGCTTTTCAGCGCCGCCGCCCATGCTGAAGACACTCTGAAACCGCTGCATTTCCAATCCGAGGGTATGCTCGGCAGCTACGACATCGCGGCGTTGCAGCGCGGTTTCCTGGTGTACCAGACCGTTTGCGCGACCTGCCATTCGGCAAACGCGCTGCATTACCGGGATTTGGAAGCTTTGGGCTTCACGACTGACCAGGTGGCTGGGATCGCCGCCGGCGTGAAACTGGCGGATGGATCGGCGGCGACGCTGGATAACGTTTTCAAAAGCCCCAACCTGCCGGCGAGCACTTTTGGCGGTGCGGTGCCGCCCGACCTCTCGAACATTATTAACGAGCGGCCGCACGGCCTGCGTTATGTGTATGACCTGCTGACCGGCTACAGCACGGCACCTGCCGGTGTGACTCTGCTTCCCGGTCATTATTTCAACACGGCCTTCCCTGGCAACCAGATTGCCATGCCGCCCGTGCTGAAGGCCAATGCCGTTACCTACGCCGACGGCACGGCGGCGACGGAACAACAGGAAGCTGCCGACGTGACCGCGTTCCTCTCCTGGGCGGCGGACCCGAACCTGGATACGCGCCGGGAGATTGGGCTGCGGGCTGTGCTGTTTTTGGTGTTCCTGACCATCATCGCGATCGCAACCAAACGGAAGGTGTGGCGCGAGACGATTTGATTGGTATTGCCGCCTGGCCCCAAGCAGGGGCCAGGCCCCCAAATCACTACCAGCCAGGCGCTGGCAAAACTTTCTATTTCCCGGTTATTCCGAAAAGCACCGATTCGCTTACATCGAAACCACCGCAATTTTATATAATTTTTTAAAAATTTATCGATTTTTTTAATCGCCGGAACAGTTAGTGAAAACGGCTTAACATTGTCAATCCAGCATAAAACTCGTAAAGCAATTTAAAAATTTCGCTTAAGGAGGAACAAAAATATGGCTGAAACGATCACCCCCACTATTGGCATCATCGGCGGATCGGGGCTGGATGATATCGGCGGATCTGGGCTGTATGACGTTAAGGGGGTGAGCAACCTGCGCCGCGAGCGGATTGAGACACCATGGGGCGACCCTTCCAACGATCTGCTGGTTGGTGAAATCGGTGACGTGAAAGTGGTGTTTTTGCCCCGGCATGAACGCGGCCATAAACTCTCGCCGTCCGAGATCAACTACCGTGCCAATATCGATGCGCTGAAGCGCTTGGGGGTGACGGACATTATTTCTCTCTCCACCGTGGGCAGCCTGAAAGCGGAGCTGCCGCCAGGGCATTTCGTGATCGTGGACCAGTTCATCGACCGCACTTTCGCCCGGAAGAATAGTTTTTTTGGCCAGGGCTGCGTGGCGCATGTCTCAATGGCACACCCGGTCTGCCCGCGACTCGGCGATGCGCTCGAAACCTCCGCGAAAGAGATCGGGCTGCCGGTGACACGCGGCGGAACGTATCTGGTGATGGAAGGCCCGCAATTCTCGACGCTGGCAGAGAGCAATCTCTACCGCAGTTGGGGCTGCTCGGTGATCGGGATGACGAATATGCCCGAAGCGAAACTCGCCCGGGAGGCGGAAATTTGTTACGCGACCGTCGCCATGGTGACGGATTTCGACTGCTGGCACCCGGACCATGACGCGGTGACGGTCGATGCTGTCGTGAAAGTGATGTTCGATAATGCGAACAAGGCACGGGGACTGTTGAGGGCTGTGCTGCCGAAAATCGGCGCCGAGCGCGGCCTTTGCCCCGCGGGATGCGACCGCGCGCTGGAAAATGCGGTGATCACGTCACCCGAGGCGCGCGACAAGAAAACGCTGGAGAATCTCGCCGTCGTCGCGGGGCGCGTACTTTAAGCAAGGTCATCGAGGGTCCCGGGAAGGACCCTCGGTATCAGTCCATCACTGCGTGGCCGGTGGCGGGGGCGTCTGGGACCGCGACGGGCGGCCGGCGCATCAGCAACAGGCAGGCCATCGCCGGAATTGTTGTGATAAGCAGAAACTTATAGTCATCGATATAGGCGATGATCTGCGCCTGCGTATCGATCATCGCGTTTAGCAGCGAGGCACCGCTGGGCGAGCCTGGGTCCAGCATCTTGCTCAGCGGGCCACCGGTCTGCAACGTGCGCGTAAATGGCGTAATGAGCTGTGCAAGATCAGCATGCTCGTACTGGATCTGCCGGGCCAGCAGGGCGGAGGTCAGCGAGATGCCGATCGCGCTACCCACGTTGCGCACCAGGCTGAGCAGGGATGTACCTTGTGTGCGCAGCTCGGGGGACATGGTGTAAAACGCAACGACCTGTAGCGGCACGAACACAAACCCCAGCCCCGCGCCCTGGATGATGATGGTCTCCATCATGTAAAACTCCGATTCCATCGGCGTCCAGCCTTCCTGCATGTAGAGCGAGAGGCCGAGCAGCAGGTAACCGACGAGCATCAGGAGTTCTAGGGTCGATTTTGTTCGTCAGCCGGCCGGCGACGAGCATGGCGAACATGGTGCCGATTCCGCGCGGCGCCATCACCAGCCCGGCGGTGGCGACTGGATAATTGCCCAAATTCTCCAAAAACGGCGCCAGCAGCGCCGAGGACGCCAGAAGCACCATGCCGACCGAAAACATCGTGATCAAACCGGCAACGAAATTCCGGTCTTTGAAAATCTTGCGCGGAATGAACGTGTTGCGCGCCGTCAGCATGTGCACGATGAACAGGTAGAAGCCGAGCCCGCCCAGCACAAAGCAGGTGATGATGGAGCCCGAGCTTAGCCAGTCCAGTTCCTCGCCGCGGTCGAGCGCGATCTGTAGCCCCGCCAGGCCCAGCGAGAGCACGAGAAACCCGATCCAGTCGAAACTGGCCCCCTTCTGGTTCTCCACCTTCGGCATCAGGAACAGCAGGCCGAGCACCGCGACGATGCCAAAGGGCAGGTTCACGAAGAACACGTAGCGCCAGTTGAAGTCATAGGTCAGATAGCCGCCCAAAGTCGGCCCCAGGATCGGCCCGATCATGACGCCCATGCCCCAGACGGACATCGCCGCACCGCGTTGCTCGGGCGGGTAGATGTCCAGCAGGGTGGATTGCGAGAGCGGCACGAGAGCGGCGCCGAACGCCCCCTGCAGCAGCCGGTAGATCACCATCTGCGTCAATGACCCGGCAATGCCGCACAGCATGGAGGTCACGGTAAAACCGATCAGGCAGGCGATAAAAAGGTTTTTCCGGCCAAAACGCGCCGCCAGCCAGCCCACGGGTGCGGTCATGATCGCCGCCGCCACGACATAGGAGGTCAGCACCCAGGTGATCTGGTCGTAGGAGGCGGACAAAGTGCCCTGCATATAGGGCAGGGCCACATTGGCGATCGTGGAATCCAGCGCCTGCATCAGGGTCGCGATCATCAGGCAGACCGTGATCAGGGCCCGGTTCGGCGTTTCCAGAAACGCGCCGTCTTTGGCTTCGGCCATCAGAACAAATCCGATAAATGCCTATGGTGATTTGTATCGATGGAAATCTCCGCGCTCATCCCATCGCGTAACGGGAACCCGTCCGGGCCGGAGATGATCTTCACGCGCACCGGAATACGCTGCACCACCTTCACCCAATTGCCCGAGGAATTCTGCGCCGGGAGTATGGAGAATTCCGAGCCGCTGGCCGGGCTGATGCTGTCCACCACGCCGTTCCATTTCTGGCCTGGATAGGCGTCCACGGTGATATCCACATGCTGGCCCGTCGCGCACCCAGGTCAGATCATCTTCCTTCATCTGCGCGGTGACCCACACATCGGTGTCGGAAACGAGGCCGAAAGCGGCCGTGCCAGCGGGCAGGATACATGCCCGGCTGCAACTGCTCGACCGAAACGACATGGCCCGAGAACGGCGCGTGGATGATGCTGTTCCGCTGCGCGCGGAGGGCGTTGTTCAACTGCGCCAGCGCGCTCTGGTATTCCGGCGTCGCCGCCGCCTTGATATCCGGGTTGCCGGCCAGTTTCGCCAGTTGCAGCCCGGCTGCGTCCTGCAACTGGGTCAGCCGGGCCTGGCCTGCCGCAAGCGCGAAGCGGGCGTCGTCATAGGTTGAGCGCGTCACCCCGCCATTGCCGACCACGGCGGCGTAGCGGTTGACGTCGGCCTGCTCCTTCTCGACCTGCACTTTCTGCTCGTCGATCTCGGCCAAAGCCTGGGCATAGCCGCGCTTGGCCGCTGCGGTGTCCAGCACCGCCTGGGCAAGCTGGGCCCTGGCCCCCTGCACCGCGATATCGAATGCAGACTGGTCCAGGCTGAACAGCAACTGGCCGGCCTTAACATCCTCGTTGTCGCGCACATACACATCCGCCACCCGGCCGGAGACATCGGTCGAGAGCGAGACCTTCGCCGCATCCACATAGGTATCGTCCGACGACACGTACTGCCCGCCCATCAGCCAGAACACCAAGGCGCCGATCGCCACGACCAGCACGCCGCCCGCCATTAATATCGGGCGCAGGACGCGGCTACGGTTGGCGCGCCTGACGGCCGCGATGCCGGGCCGCTTTTGCGCGGGCTGGTCCCGCGCCACGGTATCTGCCTGCGGCATCAAGCACTCTCCTTAAGACCAGACACAGGCTCCGCCTGCCTGAAACGAGGTGCAGGCTCCGCCTGCGGGGAATCAGCAGAAGGTGCGCGGAGCAAATTCGCCTTCATGCGCCGCAGGCCATCCACCATGACCTCACGCATATGGTCCGGAATTTCAGCCGTCACCATGTTTGCCAGAATTTCACGTTGTTTGTTGATCTCGGCCAGCATGTCTGTGGCGGCGGGCAGCAGATGCAGCCGCCAGATGCGCCGGTCCTGCTCATCCGCCCGGCGCTCGACCAAGCCGCTCGCCGCCATCCGGTCGACGAGCCGGGCAACCGAGATCGGCTCCACCTCCAGCAGGTCCGCCACTTCCTTCTGGCTGAGGCCGGGATTGCGCGAAAGGCGCAGCAGCAACCCCCATTGCGCCCTGGTCATGCCGTGCTTGCGCGCGCGCTTATCCGCCTCAACACGGCTCAGCCGCGCCACGTCGTGCAGCAGAAAAAATAAATCGTGATCGAAATCCTGGCCCATAGCGGACTATATTATAAGCGCGCTTATTAATTGCCCAGGGCGTTTAACGCCTATCTGGCCAGTACGCCATGCAATACGGAGACAACGCCGGAAAGCGCGATCTGCACCCCGATGCCGAGCAGCAAAAATGCCGCGATGCGCGCCACCACCTGCCGGCCCGACGCGCCGAGGACAGCCGCCATGCGGTCCGCGGTGGTGTAGGACACCCAGATCATAACCGCCATGACCAGCACGGCGAGGCTGGCGCCGGCATAGAACACCGCCATGGGCACCAGACCATCAGGCCGCACGGTGCCGAGCGAGACCGCCACCGCGATCGTGCCCGGCCCGGTGGTGAAGGGCAATGTGAGCGGGAAAAACGCATAGCCCGCCAGATCCTCCGTCACCGCCTCACCGACCGGCCGCGCCTCCATCTCCTTGCGTTGGGCCTGCCCCTCCGGGGCTGAAAGCATCTCATAGGCCCGCACCGCCACCACGATGCCGCCGGCAATGCGCAGCGCATCCAGAGAAATGCCGAAGAAACTCAGTATATAGCTGCCGGCCCAGAGTGCGGTGAGCATCACGAAGGTGGAATAGACCGCCACGCGCCGCGCCAGCGCGACACGCTGCGCATGGGTCTGCATGGCGGTGACCTCGTTGAAGATGATCGCGCCGCCGAGCGGGTTGACGATGGAGAACAGCGCCGGGAAGGCGAGCAGAAAAGCCGCGAATGCGCCGCTGAGGATCATGTGTGCAACGTATCACACCATTGGCAATTTAGAATGACCCTTTATCGGGTTTGCGGCTGCCTTGACGCGGATGAGTACGATGCGATGCTAGCATCTGCCGGGGACGTAACAACAGCGGAGCGGGGCAGAATTTGTCGGGCAATTTACAAGCCGAAATCATGGTGATCCGCCAGAGCGGGTTGTTCCTCCCGCTTTGGTATCTGCCGCAGCATCGCGAGGTGGAGCTGCGAGGGGAAGACGGTGTCTCGCATTTTTGCCAGGTGGGATGGCGCGAAGGCGCCAGGCCAAACCCATATTTCGACCCGGCATGGTATCTGGCCCGCAATCCGGAGGTGGCCAGCGCAGGCGTTAACCCGCTGCTGCACTATATCGCCCTCGGCGAGGCCGAGGGGCGCGACCCCTGCCCGTATTTCGATGTGCGCTGGTATCGCGCCACTTATAACCTGGGCGAAAAAGACCTGTGCCTGAAGCATTTCCTGGAACGCCGTCTGACCGGTCAGGTAAACCCGGTACCGATATTCGATGCCGGGTACTATCTGGATAACAACCCGGATGTGGCGGCCGCCGGGGCCGATCCTTTCGAGCATTTTTTTACGTTCGGAGTCCAGGAAGGGCGCAAGCCAGCTCCGGATTTCGATACAAGATTTTATATCAGCCGCTACGGCGCGCAATTGGAGGGGCAGAATCCCCTGCTGCATTATATCGCCAACCGCGATAGCGGGGCGTTCTTCCCCGAACGGCAGGAGCATGAGCAGCTTACAGCAGGCGCCGCCAGACGCGCGACACGGCCATCGCCGCATTTTGAGGAGCGCCAGCCCGTGCCGCCTCATGCCGTGCGCCGGGCAAAATTGCTGGCCTATTACCTGCCGCAATTCCACGCCGTGCCGGAAAATGATGCCTGGTGGGGCAAGGGATTCACCGACTGGACCAATCTCGGCCGCGCCTTGCCACGCTTTACCGGGCATTTGCAGCCGCGTATTCCGCGCGACCTCGGGTATTACTCACTCGACGACCCCAATACGTTGCGACGCCAGATCGAACTGGCCAAGGAAGCCGGCCTCAGCGGTTTTGTCTTCTATACTTACTGGTTCAACCGGCGCCGGTTGCTGGAAAAACCGCTCGAGCAATTGCTTGGCGATTCCAGCCTGGATTTTCCCTTCTGCGCGATGTGGGCGAACGAGAACTGGACCCGCCGGTGGGACGGTCTGGAACGCGAAGTTCTGATTACACAGGAGTATGCCGAGAGCGACGATGCGGCTTTGATCGACTGCTTCGCCCGGCTATTCGCCGATGCGCGCTATATCCGCGTGCAAGGCCGTCCGTTATTGATGATCTACCGGGTGACGCTGATCCCTGACGCGAAGGCGCGGATTGCGAAATGGCGCACGATGTTCCGGGACTTACATCAGGAGGACCCGGTGATCATCATGGCGCAGAGCCTGGGTGACTATGACCCGGCGCCCTATGGCCTGGATGGCGCCGTGGAATTCCCACCGCATAAACTCAGTCAGGAGACCGCGCGGATTAGCGAAGGGTTGCATCTGCTGGACCCGGATTTCGAGGCGACGGTGCATGACTACGGTGAAATCGCCAAAACGTCGCTGGCACTTGAGGTGCCGGATTACCCGCTGATAAAAACCATCGTGCCGGGCTGGGATAACGACCCCAGGCGCGAGGGCAAAGGCCTGGTGCTGCACGGCGCAACACCCGGCAAATACCAGGCCTGGCTGGAAGACCTCGTGGATTACAGTGCCGCGCATGAGTTTTATGGCGAGCGGATGATTTGCGTGAACGCCTGGAATGAATGGGCGGAAGGCGCGTTTCTGGAGCCTGACATTCATTTCGGCGCGGCGTTTTTGAATGCGACGGGCCGTGCCATCTGCGCCATGGACACAAGCGCGCTGACAGCGGGCATTCTGCTCGTCGGGCACGACGCGCAGCCGCATGGCGCGCAGTTGCTGCTGCTGCATCTGGCGCGAAAACTGCGCCGGCAATGGGGCATAAAAGTGCAAATGCTGCTGCTCGGCGTTGGGCCTCTGCTGGAGGCGTATCATGAGACCGCGCAGGTGCATGTGGCGTATGACAAACGGATCATCGGCAAGCAGCTCGACAAATATCGTGAAATGGGAATCGGCGCCGCGATCGTGAATTCCTCTGCCTCGGCGCGGGTGGCGCCGTGGCTGGAGCGGCGCGGGATTAAAACCAGCCTGCTGGTGCATGAAATGCCGCAACTGCTGAAGGAATATAATCTGGAGGTCGAGGCGCGGCTGGGTGGCGAGGCTACGACGAATCTGGTTTTCTCCTCCCAGTACCTGGCCGATAAATTTTGCGCGGCCATCGGCCTGAAAAACGCGAACAGCGTCATTCTGCCGCAGGGCAATTATCAGGAGGTGGCGTTAGACGGCGCCGCGCGCGCGCGCATAAGGCGCGAGCTTGGCATCAAGGAGAATGAGTTTCTCGTTCTGGGCGCCGGATTTGCGGATATCCGCAAAGGTTTCGATCTGTTTCTGCAAATCGCCAAAAAATTCCTCGCCCTGCGCCATGATGTGCATTTCGCCTGGGCGGGGGATATTCAGTTTGGACTGAAAACCTATCTCGAACCGGAAATGCTCGCCGCTGCGGCCACCGGAAAATTTCATCACATCCCGTTCACCGAACGGGTCGCGGAATATTTCGCCGCGGCGGATGTGTTTGCGCTGACCTCCCGCGAGGACCCCTACCCGACCGTGGTGATGGAGGCGCTGGCCTGCGGCGTGCCCTGTGTTGCCTTCGACGAGGCCGGGGGCATCCCGGAACTGTTGCGCCGCGAGAAAGCCGGGCGGGTCGCGAAACGCGCCGATGCCGATGATTTTCAGGCGCAGCTGGCGGGCCTGCTCGACCATAAACGGCTGGACGCGCGGCGCCCGAAGCTGGCGGCCATGGCGGCGCGGAAATTCGAGTTTTCGGATTACGTGGAGACATTGCTCCGTCTCAGCCAGCCGGCCTTGGCGCGCGTGAGCGTCGCCGTGCTCAACTATAATTATGCCCGTTATCTGCCGGAGCGGCTGAATTCCGTCTTTTCCCAGACCTACCCGGTTAAAGAAATTCTTCTCCTCGACGATGCATCGGACGATAAATCGCTCCTGGTGGCCGAAACGGTGGCGGCGCAAGCCCAGCGCGACATACGCGTGATTGCGAACGCAAAAAATTCCGGCTCGGTGTTCGCGCAATGGAAGCGCGCGGCGGAGATGGCCAAGGGTGACTATATCTGGCTGGCGGAGGCCGATGACAGCGCCGCCCCCAACTTCCTGGCACGGCTGATGGCGGCACTGGCGGGGAGTGAATTGCCGCTCCTGGCCTTTACCGACAGCCGGGCGGTGGATGGCGCCGGCCAGCAGGTTAGCCCCAGCTACCAATCCTATTATTTTGAGTCAGGCGTGAAGCAACTGGCGGCATCCGGCATTTGGGAAGGTAAAGTCTTCGCGCGGAAAATGCTGGCGGAGCGCAACCTGATCCTGAATGTGAGCGCGGTGCTGTGGCGGCGCGAGGCGTTGCTCAAGGCGCTCAACGCCGTGCCGGACATCACGAGCTGGAAGCTGGCCGGGGATTGGCGGCTGTATCTGGCTTTGCTGAGCGGGCAGGCCGGCAGCGTGGTGTATATCGCGGAGCCCCTGAACGTACATCGCCGGCATGGCGGCGGCGTGACACAAAAACTTAACGCGGCCGCCCATGCAGATGAAATTGCGGCAATGCACAAAATCGCCGCGGAAACGCTGGATTTGGATGCACAGGAGCGCGCGGCGCAGGCGGGATATCTGAGCCATATCTCAGCCCAACTTGGGATAAACAAAGGAAAACCGGCCAAAACGGTTGCACGCAAGCGCAAGGTCTGATTGAACATGTGGATTTGAAATATCGGTAACATTCAGGATGTCGCATGAAAATTCTGCTCACTGGCGGCTGTGGATTCATTGGCTCGGCCGTGGTCCGGAGGGCGATAACCGGCGGCAACCATGAGATCGTCAACATCGACAAGATGACCTATGCGGCCTCGGAAGACGCGCTGGAGACCGCCCTGCACGACCCGCGCCACACGCTGGTGAAGGCCGACATCACCGATGCTGCCGCGATGCGCGCGGCCTTTACAGCGCACCAGCCGGATGCGGTGATGCATCTGGCCGCGGAAAGCCATGTCGACCGCTCGATCGACGGGCCGGCGGATTTTGTCCACACCAATGTGACGGGCACGTTTGTGATGCTCGACGCCGCAAGGGCGTATTTTTCGACATTGGATGGGGAAAAGCGCGGCAAATTCCGCTTCCATCATATCTCGACGGATGAGGTTTTCGGGGCGCTGGGCGATGATGACCCGCCGTTCAATGAACACACGCCTTACGATCCGCGCAGCCCGTATTCAGCGAGCAAGGCCGCCTCCGACCATCTGGCGCGTGCCTGGTTGCACACTTACGGCCTGCCGGTGATTGTCTCCAACACCACCAATAATTACGGCCCCTGGCAGTTTCCGGAAAAGCTCATCCCGCTGATGCTGATCAACGCGATCGAGGAAAAACCGCTGCCGGTTTATGGCGACGGCAAGAACACGCGTGACTGGCTGTTCGTGGACGACCATGCCGAGGCGCTGCTGAAAGTGGTGGAGAGCGGCACACCGGGCGCGACCTACTGCATCGGCGCCCGCCAGCCGCGCAGGAATATCGACGTGGTGAAAGCGATCTGCGCGATCGTGGACCAGAAGCTCCCCAGCCCGAACGGCGCGCGCGAACGGCTGATGACTTACGTGCGCGACCGGCCAGGGCATGACAACCGCTACGAGATCGACCCTTCCGGCGCGGAAATCGGCGCTGGACTGGAAGGCGGCGCATGATTTCGAGCGCGGGCTGGCGGTGACAATCGACTGGTATCTGGCGCATCAGGACTGGTGGCGGGGGATTTAGGCGAAGACAGTATTCGGGGCAGCGTTTGGGAGCGGCGGCATGATTAAAAAAGGGATTCTGCTCGCCGGTGGCTCCGGTACGCGGCTGCATCCGATGACGCAGGCAACGTCCAAGCAATTGCTGCCGGTCTATGACAAGCCGATGGTGTATTATCCGCTCTGCACGCTGCTGCTGGCCGGTATCCGCGAAGTGCTGATCATCTCCACCCCGACCGATCTGCCGCAATTCCAGCGCCTGTTCCATGACGGCTCGCATCTCGGCATCCGCATCACCTATGCCGAGCAGCCGAGCCCGGACGGCCTCGCCCAGGCGTTCCTGATCGGCGAGGACTGGATCGACGGCGAGGGTTGCGCGCTGGCGCTGGGTGATAATCTGATCCATGCCGACCATCTCTCCACCTTGCTGCGCACCGCCGCCACACGTCCGGAAGGGGCGACCGTGTTCGCCTATCAGGTGCGCGACCCGGAACGTTATGGCGTGGTCTCCTTCGACGCCGATGGCAAAGCGACGAGCATCGTGGAAAAACCGCAAGCGCCAACCTCGCCCTGGGCGGTGACGGGGCTGTATTTCTACGACAAGCGGGTGACGGAATTTGCCCGCGCGGTGAAACCCTCCGCGCGTGGCGAGCTTGAGATTACCGAACTCAACGAGATGTATCTGCGCGATGGCACGCTGCATGTGGAGCGGCTCGGCCGCGGCACCGCCTGGCTGGATGCCGGCACACCGGATTCGCTGTTGCAGGCGGCCACGTTTGTGCAGACGATCCAGTCCCGCCAGGGCAATCTGGTCGGCTGCCCGGAGGAGGTCGCCTTCCGCATGGGTTATATCGATGCCGCCGCCCTTGGCGAACGCGCCGGGCTGATCGCCAAGACCGAGCTCGGGCGCGTTCTCACCAATATCTCCAACGGGGTGCACCACTGATGCAGATCGAGAAACTCAACATCCCCGAGGTGCTGCTGATCACGCCGCCGAAATTTGGCGACTCTCGTGGGTTTTTTTCCGAAACCTGGAGTTCGGCCAAGCTGGCGGCGCAGGGTTTCAAAGAGCATTTCGTGCAGGACAATCAGAGCCTCTCATCCCAGGCGGGCACAATTCGCGGCCTGCACTGCCAGGTCGCCCCCAGCATCCAGGGCAAACTGGTGCGGGTGGTCAAAGGCGCGATCTGGGACGTGGCGGTGGATATCCGCCGAGGCTCACCGACCTATGGCCAGTATGCGGCGGCGATTTTGAGCGAGGAAAACTGGGCGCAGCTCTGGATTCCTGGTGGTTTTCTACACGGTTTCTGCACGCTGGAGCCCAATACCGAGGTGATCTATAAAGTGACGGGCGATTATGACCGCGAAGCCGAGCGCGCCGTGATCTGGAACGATCCCACTCTCGCTCTGCCTTGGCCCGTTGAACCCGGCAAAGCGCTTTTGTCCGACAAGGATAAGGTGCTGCCACGTCTCGCCGATTGCGAACCCTGGTTCAGCTATCCATGATTCTCATTACTGGCAGTTCCGGGCAGTTGGGCGCATGCGCTGGTGAGCTGTGCGCGGAGCGCGGGCATTGAGTTTCAGCGGCTGTGAGCCGGCCGGAATTCGATTTCGAGCGGCCGGAGACCATCGATGCCTGCTTTGCCACCGCGAACCCGGTGCTCGTGATCAACGCCGCCGCCTATACCGCCGTGGACAAGGCCGAAACCGACCAGCAGGCCGCCAGGGCCGGCAACCATACCGGGCCACTGCGTCTGGCGGAATTATGCGCCGCCGCCGGCATCCCGTTCATCCATGTTTCGACCGATTACGTCTTTGATGGCGCGAAAGGCGCGCCCTATGTCGAGGACGATGAAACCAACCCTACCGGCGTGTATGGCGCCACCAAACGCGACGGCGAGGTGGCGATTCTGGAAAATACGACCGCCAAGGCCGTGATTCTGCGCACCGCCTGGGTCTATACCGCGCATGGCAAGAATTTTGCCCGCACCATGCTCAATGCCGGCCGGAAAATGCCCACTCTGCGCGTGGTCGCGGACCAGCGCGGCACACCGACCGCAGCGAGCGACTTGGCGGCGGTGATCCTCGGCATCGTGGACAAAATCGGCCAAACCGGCTGGCGGGACGACTACCGGGGCATATTCCACGCCACCGGCGCCGGGGAGACGACCTGGCATGGTTTCGCCACTGCGATCTTCGAGGAGGCCGCCGCCTTGGGCCAAAGACCGCCGGAGGTGCTGCCCATCGCCACCGCCGACTGGCCGACTCCGGCTCGCCGCCCGGCGGATTCCCGGCTGGATTGCGCCAAATTAACCCGCGTTTTCGGCGTGTCTCTGCCACATTGGCGCGAGCAGTGCTCGGCCCCGTCGTCCAACAATTGCTGATCCTGGATGCTGGCTGAGCCTGCACGTTCAAACCAAAAAAATGCTTTGAGTTAAAGTCACGAATATCTAGACAGTCATTTTTGGTCGACTACCCGCTATGGTTGCAGTTAATCCTGCCCCAGGATGCAACTTTATCGCCACTGCGTAAAAAAAATCTTGTGGCAGCGCAGCATCAGCCGGTCGAATTCATTGTTTAAATCCTAAATATTTCTGTATAGTGCGTTCGAATACATGGATTATTCAGGACATGAAGCAGCACATGATGAACGCCGGTTGTCTTATGTTCAATCATTTCCCGCGCGGTGCCGGCTGTTGATCTCGTCTCAACCAGCCCTTTGGCGGCCTGTCATTACGATCCTTCTTTCAACCTATAATGGTGAACGATTCCTGGCCGCGCAACTGGATAGCTTTCTGACGCAAAGCTACGAAAACTGGGTGCTGCACTGGCGCGATGATGGCTCGACCGATGGCACTGTTGGCATCATACGCGATTTCGCGGCAGGGCTTGAGCCAGGCCGTTGCATAGAATCGCCCAGTTCCGGCCAGCATCTGGGGGCGTCCACAAGCTTCCTCACCCTGCTGGCGGAATGCGATTCACCCGATGCGGTGGCCTTTGCCGACCAGGACGACGTGTGGCTACCCGAAAAATTGCGGCGCGCGGTGGAGCATCTGGCGCAGGCCGGCCCGCGGCCGATGCTCTATTGCGCCCGGCAATATCTGGTGAACGAGGCCCTGCAAAGGGCGAAACTCTCGGTAGCACACCTGGATACACCAGGTTTTCCGGCCTGCATGACGCAGAACATCGCCAACGGCAACACGCTGGTGATGAACACCGCCGCCGCCGCTCTGGTCACCAGCATGGGTCAGCCGGAGGGCACCGTGCATGACTGGTGGAGCTATATCGTCGTCTCGGCCTGCGGCGGCAAAATTGTTTTCGATGAACGGCCGCAGGTGCTCTACCGGCTGCATAAGAACAATCTTATTGGCTCAGCGCGGCCTCTGCCGGCCCGCGCAATGGCGGCGATCCGCCGTGGCCCCGGCATTTTCATGACCATGATGCGCCGGCACACGGACACGCTGGCCGCGCAGAGCAACCTTCTTTCGCCCCAGGCGCGCCTGGATCTAAGGCTTGTCCAAATGGCCTTGCATGGCGGGTTGTTGCACCGGCTTCGCGCGTTGCGGTGCCCGCGATTGCGGCGCCGCACGATTCTGCGAAAATCTGCTGTTCGGCTATTGGTTCATAACCAACCGCCCGGCGGGGTCTGGTCTGCGTGCCTCCGGCAAGCAAGGTCAGGTGGCGCAGCCGGATTGGTCAGCGCACGAAAGCCAAGCCGCCGAATAGGTCAATCTCTTGGTTCTCTCGTTAGAATTTTGCCGCCTGGTCGCACCCGGCACTTTATTTTATATAGATGGAGGTATCACCTGGACGCCGCATTGCGGCGTTGCGGATTATGTCTATCTTCCTGTCAGGTTTTGCTGCTTTCATAACATCATGCCCAAACCCGATGAGCTGCTGTTTGCGCTGAAAACCTTCGCGGGTGCGATGGCGGCTTTGTATCTGGCGTTCTGGCTGGGGCTGGAAAACCCCTATTGGTCGATGGCGACTGCCTATATTGTCGCGCAGCCACTTACCGGTGCGATGCGCTCGAAAGCATTGTACCGGTTTATCGGCACCACGATCGGCGGAACGGCCGCGGTGGTGATGGTGCCCAATCTGGTGAACGCGCCGGTGCTGCTCAGCTTGGCGCTCGCAGGCTGGATCGGGCTGTGCCTGTATCTCTCGCTGCTGGACCGCTCGCCGCGGGCCTATATCTTCATGCTGGCGGGATATACGGCGGGAATCATCGGCTTTCCCAGTGTCGCCGATCCGGGGCTGATTTTTCAGACGGCGTTGACCAGGGTGGAGGAGATTTCCATCGGCATCGCCTGCACCACATTGGTCGGCATGGTGGTGTTTCCGCGCCCGCTCGGTCCCGTGCTGGCGAGCCGGATTGCCGGCTGGGCGCGGCCCGGCATCGACTGGGCGGTGGCATCGCTGGCCGGCCAGGATGAAGATGCGGCGACATGGGCAGCACGGCGCCGGCTGGCGGTGGAGGCCAGCGATGTCGCGATGATGACCTCGCAACTGGCCTTCGACACCTCGCACCTGCAATCGGCGGTACAGCACATCAAACGCTTGCAGCTTTACATGTTGAGCCTGATGCCGGTGCTGAGCTCGATCGGCGACCGGGTGGCGCAGTTGCGGCGGCTGGATGGAATTACCCCGGCGCTACGCGCGGTGCTGGACGACACAGCCGATT
The DNA here is from genome assembly GCA_963740445.1 of uncultured Alphaproteobacteria bacterium. Taxonomy (GTDB): domain Bacteria; phylum Pseudomonadota; class Alphaproteobacteria; order Acetobacterales; family Acetobacteraceae; genus Acidocella. The sequence continues at coordinate 9,470 of CAVUED010000004.1, read as the reverse complement.
GGGTGCGGTTCGGCGGACCGGAAAATGCCGATGCGATCCACGCGCGGATTGCTGGGTTGCGGGAGACCGAGCCGTCCTGGGCCGGGCTGCTGCGGGCCAGCCTGGCGATGCGGCTGGAGGAACTGGTCAGCATCATGCGACACGCACGCGCGATCCGGCGGCATGTTTTTGACGGCGACGAGGCACCCAAAAGCACGATCGTCGATGCGGAATTTATCGCCATCGCGGCGCGTATTCGCGATCATGCCCTGGCGTTTCTCTCGGCCTTGGCGGCGTTTGCCGCAGTGCTGCTGGTATGCGCGTTCTGGATCGCCACAGGCTGGACCGCCGGGGCCGGAGCGGCGGTGATCGTCGCCGTGGCCTGCTCGTTTTTCGCGGCGCAGGATGATCCAGCGCCGGCAATGGCGCTGATGCTTCGCAACGCGGTTGTCGCGACCATCGGGGCCGGGGTGTACTTGTTCTTCATCCTGCCGCGCGTGCAAACATTTGCCGAGCTGGCGCTGGTGCTGCTCCCCGCCGGGCTGATCATCGGTGTGCTGGTATCGCGGCCGGCGACATTTGGCACAGGGATGGTGATGGGGGCCTTCGGCTCGACCGATCTGGCGCTCAACAACGGCTATCGGGGAGATTTTGCCGCCTATGTGAATGGCGCCGTGGCGCTGGTGTTGGGGCTGGCAACGGCGCTGGTGGTCACAAAACTGATCCGCTCGGTAGGGGCGGCATGGAGCGCGCGCCGGGTGATGCGTGCCGTCTGGCGGGATGTCGCGATGGCGGCGGACGCGCAGGGGCCGCAGGACCGTGCGGTGCTGACCGGGCTGATGCTCGACCGGCTGGGGCTGCTGATGCCAAAACTCGCGGCAGTATCGCCGGGTGCGGATATCGCGGCGGCGGATGTGCTGCATGATCTGCGGGTGGGGTTGAACGTGATCGGGCTGCGCCGGGTGAATACGCAATTGCCGCCGATCACGCAGCATCGGACGGCAGCGGTGCTGGCCGGGATTGCGGCTTTCTATCGCGGTAACCCGTTGGAGGCGCCACCGTCCGGTTTGCTGGCGGCCATCGATGCGGCGATCTGCGCGGTGGCAGGACAGGCGCGGGCGCATCGGGAGGCGTTGATGATGCTCTCTGGTTTGCGCAGCGTGTTGTTTGCCGATGCCCCGCCGCCGGACCTGGCGGCCTGGATGGGCCCGATGGACGAAATGAGGCAGATCGCATGATCGGCGAGATCAACCTGTTCGGCGTGCTGCTGCCGCCCTTGCTGGTCTGGCTGGGCGTTGCGCTGCTGGCATCGGCATTGCTGCGATGGGGTCTCAACCGGCTGGGCGTGTACCGCTTTGTCTGGCACCGGCCGCTTTTTGATCTATCCCTGCTGGTGATTCTTATCGGTATCGTCAGCTTTTTGATGAATCGTTTTTTCTGAAACTGGATTGTTATGAACGCCGCATCCTTCACGCTTCGGTTTATTGTGACTCTGGTTCTCGTTTTTGTGGCGGGGCTCGTGGCATGGCAACTCTGGATTTATTACATGGAAGACCCGTGGACGCGGGACGGCAGAGTGCGGGCTGATACGGTGGAACTGGCACCTGATGTTTCCGGTCCGGTGGTGAAGGTTTTCGTGCAGGATAACCAGGCGGTGCATGTCGGCGACAAGCTGTTCCAGATCGACCCGGCACGCTTCACGCTCGCAATCCGACAGGCGCAGGCGCAGGTGATGAAAACCAAGGCCGCGATGCAGACCGCCGAACAAACCGCCAGCCGCTACGCCAGGCTCTCCAACAATGCAGTGTCCGGCGAGTCGCGCGACGAAACCAGCAGCGCCGCGATGGAGGCCGGGGCGGATTATGAGCAGGCGCAAGCCGCCGAAGCGGTGGCCGAGCTGAATTTACAGCGTACGACGGTCCGGGCGACCGTGAACGGCGTCGTCACTAATTTTTCCATGAAGCCGGGGGATTATGTGAGAGCCGGGACAGCCGTGGTGGCAATTATCGATACGGATTCGTTTTATGTCGACGGGTATTTCGAGGAGACCAAGCTGCGGCGCATCGCGGTGGGCGACCCGGCGCAGGTGATGCTGCTCGATGGCGGACCGAAGCTGACCGGGCATGTGGCGGGACTGGCCGCCGGCATTACCGATGCGGAACGAAGTGCCAGCCCGACCCTTCTGGCGAATGTGAACCCGACCTTCACCTGGGTGCGCCTGGCGCAGCGCGTGCCGGTGCGAATTGCGCTCGACCATGTGCCTAAGGGAACAGTGCTGGTCGCCGGCATGACATGCACGGTGGTGATTGGGAATTAGCGTTTCGTTAAGAGACCGACAGGATCAGGAAAACCCGTTTCCGTGCCCCTAATTGTCAGAAGAACGAAATTACTTTGGGGTGAACATCATGCGGCTGCTTCTGATCATACTTTTGATTTTAATCCTGCTGGGCGGCGGGTTTGGCCTGCATGGCGGGTTGTTTATGGGCAGTGGCGGGGTTTATTACGGTGGCGGGCTCGGGTTCTTGCTGATCGTGATCGTGGTCCTGCTGATTTTATAGGGGAGACTTCTTGCCGGTTGAAGTTCGGGGGGCTGCCGATTTTGTCTCAACGCCGTGGCGGAATGGCTTGGGACAAACGACCGAGCTTGCGCGCGAAGATGGCGAGGACGGCTTTGTCTGGCGCATCAGCCGCGCGGCGGTAACGCAGGACGGACCGTTTTCGGCATTTCCACACATCGACAGGATTTTGATCCTGCTTTCCGGCGCCGGGTTGATTTTCGATTTTGGCGGTGGCGGTGTGGTAAAATTGAGCGAGCATTTTAGCAGCATGGCTTTTGCCGGCGACGCCCCGGTGCATTGCACGCTGGTCGATGGCCCCTGCCAGGATCTCAATATCATGGTCGACCGGCGCTGGGGATCGGCACAGATTTTCTGGCATCATGACGACGGGCAAGCGGTCTGCGCGGCGGCGAGCGTGTTTTGCGCGCTCGATGGGCGGTGGCGGGTGAACGGCCAGGCGCTGGAACCGAGCGGCGTGGCCGTGGCGCGCGACGAGGAGTCCGTATCGGTGAGGCAGAATGGCGGCGGCACGCTGTTGCAGGTGAATTTTACGCCGCGCACATGACGCTCGCCCAGAGGTATTTCTGAAACCGATTAGACTGAAGCTATTTTGCTTCAGTCTAGAGCCTGATCGTTTCAGGTTGAATTGCTCCGCGATCTAACCTGAAACGTGAATCAGTCTCTAATCAATGAGTTAGAGGGCGATTTACCGTTCATATCAAATCATTAGGTGATTTGATATGAACGGATCGCGCTCTAATCGGAACATACTCTAATTCGCCGGCGTTCCAGGCTGCGCGGCGATGCCGATGTCGGTCACGCCGGCTTTACGGGCGGCGTCGATCACGGTCATGAAATGCTGGAACGGTGTTGTCTTGTCGGTGGCGATGGTGAGCTCGGTTTTATCCGGCGCGCCGTCGGCCGCGAACATCGCGGTCAACTGATCCGGGGTCATTTCAGCACCTTTCACCTTGATCGTGCCGTCGGGCATCACGTTGACCGTGAATTTGGGGTGCGGCAGCGGGTCGGTCTGGCTGGAGACCGGGAGTTGCAAATTCACGCCTGCATCCGGGATCATCTGCAGGGTGACGATGATGAAAAAAACCAGCAGGAACAGCATCACGTCGATCATCGGGATGATCTCGATGCGGGCTCTCTTATGCTCGAAATAACGCATCTTCATAATTTTACGCGCTCAGCATTTCGGCGGCGGGGCGCACGGCGCTGGCGCTGGAGCTACGCGCCGGAATGACGGGGGTGCCGTCCGTGCGGTTGATGATCATCATTTTCATCGAGTCGAGCTGGTGGATGATGAGCCGCACCTGGTTGGTGAGGGCATTGTAGGCGGTGAGGCCCAGCATGGCGATGAAGATGCCGAAAGCAGTGGCGACAAGCGCGTCCGCAACGCCCGCGGTAACATCCGCCGGGGCGTGGCCGGGCTGCGCCAGTACGGAGAAGGCGTGGAACATGCCGATGATGGTGCCGAACAGGCCAAGCAGCGGGGCCAGGGTGACGGCTGTGTCAAGAATCCAGAGGCGGCGGTCGAGCAGCGGGGCGATCAGCATGATCGACTCATCCAGCCGGTTGGCCATGGAGTTGCTGGAGGCAGTGTCCAGATGGCGGATGGCCGTATCCAGCAAGGCGGCTTCCGGCAGGGTGCCGGCGCTGCGCAGAAGCGCTGCAAGCTGCGCATGGGTAAGAGCCGGATGTTCGGCGGTGGCGCGAACAATGGATTTACCGCGTATGATCGTGCTGCGCAGCGACCAGGACCGGTCGATGATGACGGAGAGGGCCACGAGAAGCAGCCCCGCGAGAATGTAGAGAACCCCATCCGAATAGTCGGCCAGGTGAACAATATAAGCGTAGGTCAATGTTGCAATCTCCGAACTGTCTGCAGCCCGATACATCAACTTGAGCCGGCGGAGTGTGATGGTTTTGTGTCAGTATTTATTTACAGCCGGGCGCGCGCTGGCACGCGTGTGAGGGCGGCGCAAACCGCGAGGGCCTGGGGAAATATCCTGGCAGCCGTAAACAAAGCAGGGCCAAGCAACGGGACGCAAAGCGCTGTGTGCAGGGTGGCGGCGTTGCGAATCTGGCCGGAGACATCCGCCGCGAGGCGGCGGTGATAGGCTGCTCCCGTTTCGCCACGGCGCAGAAACCGCGCCGCCAGGGCAGCACTGTGCAGGGCGATGGCCATGCCGTCCCCGGTGAATGACTGGATGACCGCGGCCTGGTCTCCCAGGCGAAAGAGTTGCGCCGGATCAGTCGCTTGCGGGCGGTGAATGAAGCCGTAGGGCACACGGGCGATGCTGAGCGGGGCGGCCAGAAGCTCCTGGGAACCGGCGAGGCGGGTGGCCAGATGCGGGCTTACGCTCTGCAGGTGGTCCAGCAACGCGGAAAATTTGCCGCCGATACGTTGCAAAAGGGCCAACTCGACCAAGACGCAGAAATTGGCCTGGCCGTGTTCCACCATTTGCAGCCCGGCATAGCCGCCGGCGAAAAGGATGAGTTCGACATGGCCGGATAAAGCCAGGCGCTGGGCGGGATTGAGCGAAAAATAGGTTTTGAAGCCAACGAGCCGGCTTGATGTACCGCTCCGGGCGGCGCCACGGGCATCATGCTTTCCGGTGGCAAGGAACAAGGTTTCCGGGCGCAGCGGCGCGGATTGGTCCAATGCCACATGGATGCCGGAGTCCAACGATATCTGCCTGATGGCGCGGCCGCGCTGGACCAAAACCCCCATGCGCGCGGCGTGGGTGAGCAGTGCCTCGTCCAGAGTTCTACGGGTGAGGCCGACGCCCTCAAAAGGCAGTTTGCTGGTGATGGCGTGCGTGCCACGGATGAGCCGCACATGGGTGATGCGGTGGCCGCCAAGGGCGGGGACATCGAGCCCAAGCTGGGCCAGGTAGGACTGCGCCTCGGCGCTTAAAAATTCGCCGCAGACTTTATTTGTGGGGGCGGCTTCGCGCTCGATGAGCGTGACCGCCCGCCCGGCCTGCGCGATGGCTATGGCGGCGGCAGACCCCGCCACGCCGCCACCGGCAACAAGGATTTTGGTCATTTGAGCCGGCTTACGCTGTAGCGGAACAGAATGTTCCATGTGATTTTTGCCTGGAGTCCGGCTTGGGCGAGCAACGCTTCCCAGTCCTGGCGGGTAAAGGAGCGCGCGATGGAAATGGCGCCGTCAGTGCGCACGATCTGGTGCCAGCCCATTAGCCGCGCCAGCAGCGGAAACCCGTAATAGGCGAAGGGGTGGCGATGCAGGTCGGCGATGTGCCAGCCACGCGCGGCGTGGGCCTCCAGCCAGTGCAGCAATCGGATAACGTCCGCATCCGCCAGATGATGGGTGAATTGCGAGGTGACGATGTAATCCGGCGGTGTGGCGGGCGCGAAGTCGAAGACGTCGCCAGTACGATACTCAATGGCGAGCCCGGCCGGCGTGGCGGCGCGGGCGGCAACGGCGCTACGGGGGTTGAGGTCGATGCCGGAGAGTTGCGCATGAAACCCACGCTTGCCCGCCCAGCGCGCGATGGCGCGGAGCAGGTCGCCCTGGCCATAGGCGACATCGAGCACTGACACGTTGGCGCCGGGCGGCAGATTGCGCGTGGCGCGGTCCAGCCACGACAGGGTTGCGCGGTGCGTGAAGGTGACGCGGTTAACGGCGGCGAGGTCTGCCAGGCAACGCTGGTAGATCGCTTCGTCGAGGCCCGGCGCGTCCATCAGCTCGGGCAGGTCGGCGCGGGTGGAAAAATCCATCAGTTGACGGTGAACCGGAATGTTTCCGCGACCATGCCGGGGCCAAATGCCATGGCGAGGCCGCGCTGGCCGGGAGACGATGTTTCCAACATGCCGGCGAGCACGAACATGATGGTGGCCGAGGACATGTTGCCATGGGCCGCGAGAATGGCGCGCGAGGGCAGCAATGCCCCCTCCCCCAGCGACAGGCCCGATTGCACGGCGTCCAACACCGTGCGGCCGCCGCCATGCACGGCCCACAGGTCGATGGCCTGCGTGCCCTCACCTCTGAGGATAAAGTCCGGGTCGTCGCGCAGCGCCTGGGTGATTTTAGCCGGCACCTGGCCGGAGAGATGCATGATAAAACCCTGATCGCCGATATGCCAGGTGATATGCTCCTCCGTGCCGGGGATCAGCGTGGTGCGGAAATCGTTCAAGGCAAGACCGTGCGCCTCGGCGGTGACCAGAGCCGCCGTGCAGCCATCGCCGAACAGCATGAAGGACAAAGCGATCTCGACATTGTCGGTCTCCTGCAAATGCAGGGTGCAAAGCTCCAGATTGATGACCAGCACGCGCGCGGCGGGGTTGGCCAGCACGGTCGCCTGGGCGATGCGCAAGGCCGGGACGGCGGCGGAGCAGCCCATGAAGCCGACCAGTGTGCGCTGCAAATCCGCCCGCAGGCCGAGCCGGCGAGCCAGCAACTGGTCCAGCCCTGGGGCGACGAAGCCGGTGCAGGAAGCCACCACGAGATGCGTGATATCCTGCTCCTGGCCTTGGAGGTCGAGGGCTTTTACCGCCTGCTCGGCGAGCTTTGGGGCATGTTCCGCATAGGCCCGCATGCGCGCCGCGGTACCGGGATACGCCCCGCGGCGATAAAACCCCTCCTGCGGGGCACCGGCCTCGACCATGCCGGCCTGATGCAGGACCGAGTAACGATGCTGGATGCCAGAGCGCTGGGCCATGCGCTCGAACACGGTCCGCGCCTTACCCTCCGGCAAAGCCGGCATCATGAAGCGTAGAAAGGTGTCATGTACGTCATGGGGCGGCAGGGCGGTGCCGATACGGTTGATATGAGCCAGTGTCATTTGCTCCAGATGAGGCCCCTTGCGAATTGATCAAGGGACGGGGTGCGCTTTGGCACCAGGTTTTAAGGGGCTTGGCGCGACGCGGGGGGAGCGGCATCATGCCCGCCATGCAACGTCCACCACAAACCAGTCGCGCGCGCAACCGGAACCATTCCGCTCACCAGCGGGACGGGCGTGGCACAGCGCCTGGCGCAATTGGCGTTTTGATTGGCCGGATAAATGACGTGAAAGCTGAGCAATGCCGTTTTTAAGCGTGATTACCCCCTGCTACAATGAAGAAGCCAATGTGACGGAACTACATGCACGCGTGCGCGCGGCGATGGCGCAGATACCAGACTGCGATTATGAGCATATTTTTATCGACAATGCCTCAACGGACAATACTGTTTTGATTTTGAAACCGATTGCAGCCGCGGACAAGCATGTGAAGCTGATCGTAAACGCGCGGAATTTTGGGCATATCCGCTCGCCGATGCATGCTTTGTTGCAGGCAAAAGGTGATGCCGTGATCAGCATCGTCGCGGATTTGCAGGACCCGCCGGAGATGATTCCGCAACTCGTGGCGCGCTGGCGCGAGGGGTTTGCGATGGTGCTGTGTATCAAGCGGTCCTCCCAGGAAGATCCCGTGATGTTTTTTTTGCGGAAAACCTATTACGCGCTGGTGGAGCGGCTTTCCTCGATTACCACCGTACAGAATTTCACCGGGTTTGGGCTGTATGACCGGAAAGTGGTGGAGGCCGTGCGGCAATTTGACGACCCATACCCGTTTTTCCGGGGCATGATTGCGGAAATCGGCCTGAGCATGTGCACGATTCCCTATGATCAACCCGTACGCAAGTGCGGCATCACCAAGAATAATTTTTACTCCCTCTATGACATCGCGATGCTGGGGATCATCAACCTCTCGAAGGTGCCGCTGCGCTTGGTAACGGGCCTTGGCTTTGCCTCCGCCTGTGTTTCCTTCCTGGCAGGGCTTGGATATTTGTTCTATAAGCTGATTTTCTGGTCGCAGTTTAATGTCGGGATCGCGCCGCTGGTGATAGGGCTGTTTTTCCTGGGCTCCGTTCAATTGGTATCACTTGGGATCATCGGCGAGTATGTCGGCGCGATTCACACCCATGTGCAGAAGCGGCCTTATGTCATTGAGAAAGAGCGGGTGGGCTTTTAATGAATTTCGCCGCAATGCGTTGGCGGAACCGGTTTTTGACATCGCGATTTGGCATCAGCCTGATGGCGCTTGGCGTGTTCCTGTTGTTCTGGGTATTGCGGGTGGCCGACCAGCCGCTTTATATGTTTTTCACGGGCCTGCCTGACGGCTTACGGCGAGCACGCCATTCGAGGACCTGGGGGCGATTTTGCAGGCCGGCGCGTGCTGGCGCCAGGGTGTGAATGTGTATCTCCCCAGCGCCTGCCTGCATGGTGGGGTTTACAACTATTCGCCCTTTTTGCTGCGGGCCGCGTATCTGCGAATCGGCCCGCATGATACGGCGGTCGGGGGCGTTATTTTGTGCCTGATGTTTTTTGTGTCCCTGGGATTTCTTCCGCAGCCGTCATCGGTGAGCGAGGGCTTCATCCGCCTTGTCGCCGTTGTTTCCACCACCATTTTCTATGCGCTGGAGCAGGGAAATTTCGATGTCGCCATATTCGTGATGACGCTGGCGGGTTTGTTGCAAGTCCATAAAAGCCGGGCACACGGCTATTTCGGCTATGCGATTTTCGTGGCTACGGCGGCGATGAAATTTTATCCGATTGCGCTGATGATTTTGGCGGTACCCGAAACGCCAAGATTTTTCGCCGCCATCATGATTTTTGGCGTGGCGGCGGCGCTGCTGTTCATCGCGCTTTATGCACGGGATGTAGAAGCCGCCATCACGATCATTCCGAGCGGGCCGCCATTCCGCGCCACATTCGGGCAGATCGATATCGCGCGCGGGCTTAATCTGCTGCATCTGCTAACGGCGCGGAGCGCCAATCATCTGCTGGGGCACGATTTTTTCCATTCTGGGCACGCGGCTGTCGCGCTGACATCATGGCTGATAAGCGGCTGCGCCATTATTGCCAGCTTTTTTGTAGCGCGTCGCTACGTTGACTTAACGAAGGCCCTGGCACCAGA
>CAVUED010000003.1:0-86746 GCA_963740445.1 uncultured Alphaproteobacteria bacterium | reverse complement strand
CCCGATGCTCTCAGGTATTCCTGGCATTTCGCAGGTCGGCACGCTTCGCGGTGCTCTTGCTCACACATCGGGTATGTCGTTCAATATTATGACGCTGGGTGGGTTGGCCGCTGCTGTTGGCCTTTTGATCGACGACGTGATCGTTATGATCGAGCAGATCGCGCGGCGCGCGGGGGCTGAAGGACTGTACGGCCTGAGGCTACAGTACTGCTCGCCGCTAAGGAATTCCTCAAGCCGCTAACCGGCTCGAGCCTTGCGACGATCATCATCTTCATACCGCTCGCGTTCCTCGATGGCGTTACTGTAGAGTGTCTTCGGTTCCTGTCATTGACGATGGCCTCGGCGCTGATCATTTTGCTTCTTTTTAATGGGCCTTTACCGGGCCGCTCCTGGGCGGACGATGATTGACTTTACCGAACGGCATGACCCCGACCATGGCAAGGAAACTTGGCTGAAGCGTACGCATGGGCGGTTGCTCAGTACGTTCGCCTGCCTGTTCCTGATCGGAATTGGGCGTGCTTGTCATGGTTCTGGCGGCTATGTCGGCTACGCCAATGTTGGCTCCGGCTTCCTTCCGAAGATGGACGAGGGTGAGTTTCGTCTCGACGATCAGATGAATCCCTGGCACCTCGTTGGCTGAGAGTAATCGGGAAACTGGCACAGATCGAGACGATTTTAAAGATGATCTGATGTTGCGGCCTATTCACGCCGCACCGGTGGCGGTCTCGGCGGCGACCTCAATGAACCCGAGATCGGCGATCTCGATGTCGCTGATCGATCCGTCCAAGCGGGTGGGAATTGAAAAAGGTGATGGACCGTATTATGCGATGAGGTCAACGCGCAGGTCCCGGGCAGCACCTCCGCGACACTGATCAGCTTTCGGGTGACATGATCGGCGATATGGTCGGGCGTAAGGAGCCGCGGGTCATCACCGAGTGCGGCTGACCCTTCGGTACTGGGTGATGTTGCGCAGAACGTCGCGGATGCCATTCAACGAATGTGGCGTTGATCCGTCTTCGGTCAATAACGGCGTGGCGCCTGCCGGCGACGCTCTGGATATGTTCACCCGGCGGCAGTGGCGTCAGAAGGGTATGACGCTGGTGGATGTCTCGATGTAGGTGACGCCGATCATGGGACTGTGGCGACCCACACTGGTGTGTCGAGGATGTTGGCGTGCGGGTGATGGTCAACCACGCAGGTGATACTACGCCGCCGCGATCTATCGAGCATTCCGATCACCGCACCGGACGGGCGTATTTTCCCGCTCGGCCAGGTAGCGAAGGTGGTGTTTGTCGCCGGTCAGCCTGAGTTGACGCGAGACAATCTGGCGCAGATTGTTCTCATTACAGCGACGATCTCGGGCCGTGACCTCGGCAGCACAATTGGCGCGATCAGGCAGGCGCTCAACAAGCCTGGGCTGTTGCCGGAAGGCGTGACTTACACGCTGGGCGGCCTGTACAAACAGCAACAGATCGCCTTCGCGGGTATGACTCCAGGTGTTCGCGGCGGCGCTCATGGCGGAAGTGATTCTGGCTGCTGTTCCTGTACGAGCGCTACATTTTGCCGGTCATCATCCTGGCCACATCGGCTCCTCGACTACTGCCGTGTTCGTCGGCTTGTGGGTGACGGGGCATCGAGCTGAAACATCACAGCGATCCATGGACATGGTGACGACCTCGGGAACGCTGACTGGAAACGGCGATCTCTATGTTCAGAATATCAGGAACTGGAAAAAACGATGCCGCCGCGTCAGGCGCTTTATGACGCGGCTCTTAATAGGCTACGTCCAATTGCGATGAGCACCTTGGCGATGATCCTGGCGTTACTACCGCTTGCTTTGGCAATCGGCGGTGCCGGCGATCAGATGCAGCAACCCGGCGGTCGCCATTATAGCCGGTATCATCGTGCAGTTGCCGTTGGTGCTTCTGGCGATGCCAGTTCTAGATTCGGCTTCACGCTAAAGCGTGACGGCCGCTGAGCTAAAGGGTAGAGGGAGTTGTTCTGGACAGATTAGCGGCGATGTAATGCGTTCCTTTGTGACGGGCTCCCACCGGCGTCATGGCGTGGAGTTTTAACCCTCCATCGTTTTGATCTTCTGTCAATGGAGCAATATCGACGGCCGTGGTTCGCAAGAACATGGTCAGTCGGATATTGGTTGCTGAAAATAAGTCCAGAGCACTTCTGTTTGATCGGGACATACCCCGTATCTCCCCGGCTACGGAGGCAGTGCCCTGGTGGCCTCTTGTCAACCTGACATCCAGCGAGCGCTTACTGTTCATCAGAAGTCTTCTGAGTGTCAAAGTTTTATGGGACTGATGTCACCGGGGTTAGGGTTCTCAACACGGTTCGATTCACGGGCTATCGACTTCGGTGTTTAGGTGGCGAATCTGGAGCACAGGAACTTATTGAGTCGCCGGCTTTCTCGGAAAAATCTACAGCGCCCGAACCGTAAGCGGTGCTCGATGGCCATTCTTCCCAGACGCATCTGGAATGTGATTCCCCGTTTTGAGGCAAGAGAAGGCTTCGAGACGGAATTATGGACGACATAAATGGTACGACGCTAAAGGCAGTTACCGGCGTGTAGAGGTGCTGACTGGCCCAGATCGGCGGCGGCGCTGGTCTGCGGATGAGAAGTCTCGAATCGTTGCTGAATCTCTGGTTCCTGGTGCTGTTGTGTCTCAGGTAGCGTGGCGCTGGCAGATCTGCCGGCAGCAAATATTCGCCTGGCGCCGGGAGTTGGCAACGCAGATAAACGGAGGAGGTTGTGGCGATCCGGCTGGCCCGGCGTTTGTACTGGTCGTTGCCGAGATGCCAACGCCGGCTCGAACTGCACCGATGCCGCCACCCGTGGCAGTGGCCGCCCCGCCAGGGATTGAGATTGACGTCGATGGAGCCAGAATCGTGTGGCCAGCGGCGTCGATACCAAAACGCTTACCGCGGTACTGCGCGCTGTGCGGGCGGCCGCTTCGTGATCACGATCCCTCCGGGGTGCGGATCACGCTGGCGACGCGCCCGGTGGATTTTCGCCGCGGTGCGCACAGTCGCCGCCCTGGCCGCCGCCAGCCTCGGTCAAGATCCGTTCGACGGGGCGTTGATCGTGTTCCGCGCCAAAAGATCGGACAGAGTGAAGATTTGCTTTGGGATGGCAGTGGCCTGGTGCTGATCTGGAAGCAGCTTCAGCACTGGTGCCTTTCGCTGGCCATCCATCGTCGACGGGGTGATGAAGCTGACCGCGGTGGAATACGCTGCCTTGTTCGATGGCCTGGATTGGGCACGGATTTTTTCAAGCCCGAGGATTCCACACCGACCGCAGCTGGCCAGAATCATGCGGCGATGCAGGTGGATGGCAATTCGATCAACGCGCTTCCCGAAGACACAGCCCCATCGGCAGGCGCTGTTGCTGGCAGCGTGGTCCGAGCGCGATAATGCTGTGGCTGAACGCAATGCGCTGGCCGAGCAGAATCAACGCCTGCAGCACCTGCTGCTGAAACTCAAACGGCTCAAATTCGGCACCAAGTCGGGAGCGGTCGCCCGAGGATCAATTGCAGCTCGCCCTGGGTGACATCGAGGCCGCCATCGCGCAACTGGAGGCGCAAGGAGAGCAGCGCGACCCCGCGCGCAAGCGCGATGGTATCGCCAAACGCCGAGCCAGCCGCGGCGCGCTGCCGGCGCATTTGCCCCGGGTCGAGATAACTTCGCCCCCCGGAAGATACCAACTGCCCCTGCTGCCGGGCGGCGATGCGCGAGATCGGCCACGATGAATTCCAGCGGCTTGACGTGATTCCGGCGCAGTACCGGGTGATCGTCACCCGGTGGCCGAAGATTCGTCTGCCAGGCGTGCGATGGCGTGGTCGTGCAAGCGCCTGCACCGGCGCGGCTGATTGAAGGCGGCATCCCCACAGAGGCCCTCGTGGCGAACGTGATGGTCCGCGCTTTGCCGATCACCTGCCGCTATATCGCCAGGCGCAGATCATGGCTCGGCAGGGCGTTCTGATCGACCGCGCGACCTTGGCATTCTGGGTCGGCTATGGGGCGGAGAAATTATCCCGGTGGTGCGGCGGCTGAAGGAGATCATGCTCTCGTCTGCGCGGATCTTCGCGGACGAGACGACGATGAGGTTCTCGATCCCGTTCGGTAATCCCCCCGTTAAAAACGGGGAGATTACCGGACGAAGCAGGGTTATTTTTGGGCGGCCGCACGGGATGATCGGGCCTGTGGCGGTGCGGATCCGCCGGCGGTGATCTATCAATATGCCCCAGGCCGGGCCAAACGCCATGCCGATGCTTTGCTCGGTGGCTACCGCGGGACCGTCCAATGCGATGGCTATAACGCCGACAAGCAGCTCGCAGGGCCGGCGCGCGATGGCTCACCGGTGACGCTGGCATTTTGCTGGAGCCACGTGAGGCGCGGCTTTACGAATCCGTCAAAGATGGCACGTCGCCGATCGCCGCCGAAGCATTGAGGCGGATCGCCGCCCTCTATCGCATCGAGGCCGAAATCCGCGGCAAGGACCCGTTGCTGCGTCTCGCCGCGCGCCAGGAATTCAGCCAGCCGCTGGTGAAAGACCTGCGTCTGTGGTTCGAAGCACAGCTCAAGACGTTGCCGGCCCGCGGCCCGCTGGCTGACGTGATCCGCTATCCGCTCAACCACTGGGCCGGCCTTGAACGGTTCCTTCTCGATGGCCGCATCGAAATCGACAACAATACCGTCGAGCGAAGCATGCGCCCTATCATATTATCCAGAAAAAATTCGCTGTTCGCAGGTTCAGACGAAGGCGCCGAAAACTGGGCAGCCGTCGCGTCACTGATCGAAACCTGCAAGCTGAACGGCATCAATCCTCAGACCTACTTCACCGATCTGCTGACCCGCCTCGTCAACGGATGGCCCCAGGCAAGAATCGACGAACTCATGCCCTGGTGCTGGAAACCGACAGCCACAGCCTGACGCAAAAGTCACGCCCAAATTCACAGGGCCACGAAACACCGCTTACCCCTAATCGGACCTCGGGTGAAAACAACCACAGGGCCTTGAGTGAGCGTCTCATTTTGGTGCGGCTGAGGACGAGATCAGGCGACGTATGATTATGACCTTGCGGGTCGGGATTTTAGAGATGGCTCTGTTTGACAACGCGATAAATAATGGTCTTACCAAACGCAAAATACATAATGCGACTTTAATAGAGAACACACTCGGATTTTGCTGCGCTGGATACCAAAGACGTTAGGTGCTGCGGACAGGGGGTTGAAATGTCGGACATGTCGCTGGTCACTCATCTGACCTGGGCAGCGTCACGTCATGCCTTTGGCCGTGGGGTCAAAAGTAAACTCATAAGTAACGCATCGCCAACGAGCGAGATGCGGAGGGAAGTAAAAATCATGGAAAATAACACGGGTTCTCCTGGAAGTGTTGCGGCGAGCGGCGCTGCCAGTTCGCTTCGGTGGAAGCAGCTTATTCTAGGCGTCATCTGCATGGTGATGATCGCTAACCTGCAATACGGGTGGACGCTTTTCGTTCTGCCTCTGCATGCCGCTCATGGTTGGACCATTGCCGACATTCAGTTTTCATTCGCGTTGTTTATTGCTCTTGAGACCTGGGTCACGCCGCTTGACGGCTGGATCGCTCATTCCTCGGGTCCGAAATGGGGCGCCCGCGTCGTTATGGGCATGGGCGGGATCATGGTTGCGCTGGGCTGGATGATCGACGGCGCGGCGACAACGCTCCCGATGCTCTATCTCGGTGGGGCTGTAACGGGCTTCGGCGCTGGCGCGGTCTATACGACGGCTGTCGGCAATGCGACGAAATGGTTCAAGGATCGCCGGGGTCTTGCTGTTGGGTTGACCGCGGCGGGGTTTGGCGCCGGCACGGCGCTGACGATTATTCCGATCCGTATGGTTTTGGCGAGCAGCGGCGTGTCGACGGCCTTCTTCTGGTTCGGTTTGATCCAGGGCGGCGTCATCCTCGTCGTTTCGCAGTTCATTCGCTCGCCTTACCCTGGCGAAGCTCCCGCAGTGACGCAGGTCAAGGTGCATCAGTCCACGCATAGCGCCACCTCTGGCGAGATGCTGAGGACGCCGCTGTTCTGGGTGCTCTACATGCTGTTCCTGATGATGGCGGCTGGCGGGCTCATGGCTTCTGCCAATCTGGCCGCGATCGCGAAATCCTATGGCGTTTCCGACACTGTGATTTTCCTGGGTGCGTCGGCGCTCTCGGTTGGTCTCATTTTCGCCAACATCATGAATGGTATCGCACGGCCGTTCTTTGGCTGGGTTTCTGACAATATCGGCCACTCCAACACGATGGCGATTGCGTTTGGCTTAGGCGCCATCGCTTACTTCCTGATGACCGTCTTCGGCCAGGATCCGTGGGGCTTTGTTTTCTTCGCGGGACTTATCTTCCTGTGCTGGGGCGAAATCTTCAGCCTGTTCCCGGCGATGTGCACGGATCTTTTTGGTCCGAACATGCCACAACGAACCTGTCGTTCCTCTACACCTCGAAAGGTGTGGCGGGCTTCCTGGTGCCTGTGGGCAGCCTCGTCGTGGCGCGGACGCATAACTGGAGCAACGTGCTGCTGCTGACGATGGCGATCAACATTGTCGCGGTGGTCCTTGTGTTCCTTGTTCTCCGGCCGGCGGAAAAGCGCTTCCACGAGCGGGAAGAGCGTATGGCGGCAGCCGCCGGAGCAGCAGAGTAATTTTTGCGAAGGGGGGCGTTTAGAGCGCTCCCCCTTCGTTCAAGTTGAGGCTTTTAACGGAGCTGTTAAGTTTCGGTCAGGTTGTAGAATAACGTGGAATGCATTTGACTGTATTTGGTATACATTGTATTCTTGCAAAGAGGTGGGTAGCTAAAAAGGCAAGCTGAGCTGTGAACGTCGAAGCAATCTTGAGTCACCTTGGGGTGCGGTCTGGTTAGCGCGTCGATGGCGGTGTCCTTGAAAAAGGCTGTCGAGCTTATGCGCGCCGAAAATGTCGATATGTTGCTGGTTACCGACGACTGCGCGACGGAGGGGCGGGCTGTTTTTGGTTTGCTGACGACGGATAACGTAGTCGATGCCGTGGCGGCCCATGGCATTGGCGCCTATGCCATGCCAATTTCGAAGTTTTCTGGTGGTCGCTTTGTCGTTTGCGACTTTCGTGATGAGTTGACCGCCGTGATCTCGATGATGGAGCGTCAATCGGTTCGCCATGTTTTGGCGATGGATCGAGAGCAAGCTGTCGGTTTGATGAGTATTGCGGATATCTTGCCGTTTGCTGAAGATATAATGCCTGCGGGCTATGGTTTGTCGTCGCTGGCTCCTCGAGATGGCGGCGTCTATCTGCCAGGGTAGTTCCCTATGTTTTTGTTGGTGTTGTGGGGCGGTTGGCGGTGCCGCTAATCGTCTCGTCTAAAAGAGGGGTGTTGTGCTGGTAATGTGGTCGACGCTGTTATACAAAATCCAAGGGACGCCCGGCAGTTGTCGGGTACAGTTTTAGGGACAAGTAAGATGGACGACTTACCGCAACTTCCTCAATTCAATGTTCGGCCCCTTGAGCTCAACGTGGGGTTGAGATGGCAGGCAAGCCATGCTATTAAATACGCGATTACGGAAATGGACATTTACGACCACCCGGAAGAGATCCGGCTCGATGAGAGAAGGTTGTCCCGTGATCTTGGCGTCAGCCGGACGCCGATCCGTGAGGCTCTTAGTTTGCTCGAGCAAGAGGGTTTTGTTCGCTCGGTGCCGCGGCGTGGAATTTATATTGTACGCAAGAACAAGCGCGAGATTATCGAGATGGTCACGCTCTGGTCTGCGATCGAGAGTGCGGCGGCTCGTCTCGTTTGTGAGCGGGCAACTGACCAGCAAATCGCCGCCATACGAGAAATTACTGAGTTCAAAAAGGAACCTAGTGAATTTATTGATGAATACTCGCGTTCCAATATGAGTTTTCACAAGGCGATTATTTCGGCCAGCGGTTGTGCTCTAATGGTAGAAATAATCGACAATCTTTTTATCCACATGCGGGCTATACGTTCGGCGACAATGCGCCAGGGAGACCGTGCCCAGCGTTCGGTCGTGGATCATTTGAATATTGTGGCTGCGCTTGAAGCGCGGGATGCGGATTTGGCGGAGAGGCGGGTCCGGGAGCATACGCTCGGTTTGGCAGCTCACATTGAAAAGTACGGCGATTTTCTGGATAATTTTCAATCTGGTGACGAAGCTAAACAGACTCGCCGTAAAAAAAATGTGTGAGCAAGGGGGCAATATAATCTAATTATTGCCCCGTAAAGATAGGTTAAGGAACGCTGGATGTCGACGCAAAATATTGGTTTAGCGAGGTCGTTGCTACCGATTTTGTCCGTCGATTGGAGGTGAAGTGCTGGCGCAGAAGGTCGTGAATGGCGGCGCGGATGGTTGCGAATATATGGGTAAAACCTCATGGATGCGCAGCGGGTACGAAAGTTCAGGCAATATATAAAGGGCCTGGTACAAATAATGCAGTGCAGTTGGATTAATCGTAACCGAAATACAGTATAAATAACAAACAGCCGCAAAAGCGCAGGGTGTCTTCAAGTCCTTGCCGCGGTGATTTTAGGAGGGATCGATGACCAAAGCTTTAGACGGTGTCCGCATATTAGATTTCACTCACGTTCAGTCTGGACCAACCTGCACGCAGTTGCTTGCTTGGTTCGGCGCCGATGTCATAAAGATCGAACGTCCCGGCGCGGGCGACATTACTCGCGGTCAGTTACGTGACGTGCCGGGTGCCGACAGTCTTTATTTTACCATGTTGAACGGTAATAAGCGGTCGCTGACGCTGGATACGAAGTTTCCAAAGGGTCGCGAGTATCTTGAAGAGTTGGTCAAGATTTGCGATGTTATGGTCGAGAATTTTGCGCCGGGCGTGCTTGACCGCATGGGTTTAACCTGGGAGCGGGTGCAGGAGCTCAATCCCCGCATTGTCCTTGCTTCGATCAAAGGCTTTGGACCAGGTCCGTACGAGGATTTCAAGGTTTACGAAAATATTGCTCAGTGTGCTGGTGGGTCAGCTTCGACAACCGGGTTTGACGATGGGCCGCCGTTGGTGACGGGCGCGCAGATTGGCGATAGCGGTACTGGGTTGCATCTGGCGCTCGGCATTGTTGCGGCTCTGTATCAGCGCACGATGACGGGACGCGGGCAGAAGGTGCTGGCGTCAATGCAGGATGGCGTTCTTAATCTGTGCCGCGTTAAGTTGCGCGATCAACAGCGCCTTGCGCGTACTGGTGTGCTTAAGGAATATCCGCAATTTCCAAATGGTGAGTTTGGCGATGCTGTGCCGCGTGCGGGCAACTCCTCTGGAGGCGGCCAACCGGGGTGGATTCTCAAGTGCAAGGGCTGGGAAACTGACCCTAATTCCTACGTCTACTTTATTACGCAGGCGCAAGTGTGGAAAGGCGTTTGTGAGGTCATCGGTAAGCCTGAGTGGTTAACCGCACCCGAATATGCGACGCCAGAAAGTCGTTTGCCGCATCTAAAGGAAATTTTTGCGACGATCGAAGAATGGACGATGACAAAGACCAAGCACGAGGTCCAGGAAATCTGCAATAAATATGATATTCCATGCGGTCCGATCCTGTCGATGAAGGAGATCGCTGAGGATCAGGCGCTGCGCGAGACCGGCACGATCGTGGAGGTCGATCATCCTGAGCGTGGCCGCTATCTGACGGTTGGAAATCCGATCAAGATGTCTGACAGCCCGACTGAGGTGACGCGCTCTCCGCTGCTTGGTGAGCACAATGATGATATCTTACGTAACGTGTTGAAGTTTGACGATAAAGCGATCTCGGAAGCGTTCAATTCAGGCGCTCTCGGAACGACCGGCCGGGCAGCCTCATAGGGCACCCGGCGAAGCTGAATATGTAAATGCCTAACAGTTTTGTTCAGAGCGGCGTTCGTCTGCCGTTCTGAACTATTTGTGAGCCATATTCTAGGGGAAAGCTAATGTCGAAACTTACATCTACCGTAGACGTTGATAAGGCGCTGGTACGCAGTATTCTCGACCAGGCAAAGCAAGACAACCGCAGCTCGCTAACGGCACCGGAAGGAAAAGCCATCTGCGACGCCTATGGGATCGTTGTGCCGCAAGAGGCTTTGGCCAAGTCGGCCGACGAGGCGGTGAAGCAAGCTTCGGCCATGGGCTTTCCTGTGGTTCTTAAAATTGTTTCGCGCGACATTCTCCACAAAACCGAGGCTGGTGGCGTGCTTGTCGGCATGAAGTCCGAGGACGATGTACGCCAGGGCTACGCGACGATTATCGCCAACGCCAAGAAATATGACGCTAATGCCGTGATCGAGGGCATCCAGGTCCAGCAGATGTTGATCGGCGGCCAGGAAGTTATCATTGGTGCCGTGACGGATGACAGTTTCGGTAAACTGGTCGCGTTTGGCATGGGCGGCGTGATGGTCGAGGTCCTGAAAGACATCACTTTCAGGCTCGCTCCGCTTGGATACGACTGAAGCAATGACCATGATCAATGGCATTCAGGCTGCAGAGATGCTCCGCGGTGTCCGTGGTGCAGAGCCTGCAAACGTTGATGCGCTGGCGGACATGATCACACGCGTCTCCCGTCTGGTCGATGATTTCCCTGAGATTTCGGAAATGGATCTCAATCCGGTTTTCGCGACCGCGAAAAGTGCGATTGCCGCTGACGTCCGCATCGTGCTGGACTTCAACCAGAAGCCCCGCCGTACGCAGTATACCCAGGAACAAATCCTGACCGCGATGAATTGCATCATGCGTCCAAACGCTGTTGCGGTGATTGGCGCGTCTGCGGAAGATGGCAAAATCGGCAATTCCGTAATGAAAAACATCATTAACGGTGGCTATAAGGGCAAGATCTACCCGATCCACCCCAAGGCCGAGACGATTATGGGTCTTAAGGCCTATAAATCGGTTAAAGATGTTCCCGGTGATATCGACGTCGCAGTGTTTGCCATTCCTGCGAAGTTCGTTGCGGCAGCCCTGATTGAATGCGGCGAAAAGAAGATCGCCGGCGCGGTGTTGATTCCCTCAGGGTTTGCTGAAACCGGCAACGAGGAAGGCCAACAGGAAATCGTCGAGATCGGGCTTAAGTATAACATCCGCCTGATGGGCCCGAATATTTATGGGTTCTACTACCTGCCTTCCAACCTCTGCGCGACCTTCTGCACATCCTATGACGTTCGTGGTCATGCGGCGCTTTCGTCGCAGTCGGGTGGCATCGGCATGGCGATCATCGGTTTCAGCCGTTCCGCCAAGATGGGTGTATCCGCGATCGTTGGCTTGGGTAACAAGTCGGATTTGGATGAGGATGACCTGCTGACCTTCTTCGAGGCCGATGATGAGACGCATATCGTCGCGCAGCATCTTGAAGATCTGAAAGACGGACGTGCGTTTGCTGAAGCCGCGAAGCGTATTACAAAAAAGAAGCCGGTCGTTGTGCTTAAGGCTGGTCGTACTGCAGCTGGTGCGAAGGCTGCGAGCTCCCATACTGGCGCGCTGGCCGGTAACGATCGCATTTATGAAGATGTTTTCAAGCAAATTGGCGTTATCCGTGCGCGTTCGCTGCGCGAGATGCTCGACTTTGCGCGCGGCATTCCCAAACTGCCGACGCCCAAGGGTGAAAATGTTGTAATCATTACGGGCGCCGGTGGCTCGGGCGTTCTGTTGTCTGACTCCTGTGTCGACAACGATCTCAAGCTGATGACGATGCCGGATGATCTCGATGCCGCCTTCCGGAAGTTCATTCCGCCGTTCGGTGCTGCGGGCAATCCTGTGGACATCACGGGCGGTGAGCCAGCATCGACCTACAAAAACACGGTCAAACTTGGCCTTGAAGATGACCGCATTCATGCGTTGATCCTGGGGTATTGGCATACCATCATCACACCGCCGATGCTCTTCGCTAAAGTGATTGTCGAAGTCGTCGAAGAGATGCGTGCCAAGGGCATTGAGAAGCCAATTGTTGCTTCGCTTGCCGGTGATGTTCAGGTTGAAGAAGCTGCCGAATATCTCTATGAGCATGGCATTCCGGCCTATGCATATTCCACTGAACTTCCGGTTGCGGTTCTTGGTGCGAAATATAAGTGGGCACGAGGCGCTGGCCTGATTTAATACGCTCTTTGTTGAAAGCGATTCGTGCCAGGGGATACTTTTTCCTGGCACGAATTTTAAGTCGGCATTGATCTTCTAAAGTCGTTCAAGAGGTAAAAGTTGTGAACATACATGAATATCAGGGCAAGGAACTGCTGAAAGCCTATGGGGTAGCGGTCCTTGATGGTTACGTTGCCTGGAGCCCGGAGGAGGCGGTTGAAGCTGCGAAGAAGCTTCCTGGCCCGGTTTACGTTGTAAAGTCTCAAGATTCACGCTGGTGGCCGCGGTGCTGGCAAGTTCAAGGACGCGCCGGAAGGCAAAGGCGGTGTCCGCCTCGCCAAATCCCTCGACGAGGTAAAAGAAGCCGCCGCCGCGATGATTGGCCATACGCTGATCACGAAGCAGACCGGCCCTGCTGGTCGCATGGTGCGCCGCATTTATGTTGAGGCTGGCTGCGACATCAAGCGCGAGCTCTATCTTTCGCTCCTTGTCGACCGTTCGGTCTCGGAGGTGGTGATCATCGCCTCGACCGAAGGCGGGATGGAGATTGAGGAAGTCGCTGCGCATCACCCTGAGAAAATCCTGCGCGCTCCGGTTGATCCGGCCTCGGGCATCTCTGGTTTTCATGCCCGCAAGCTCGCCTTTGGCCTTGGCCTGGAGGGCAAGCAGGTTGCGACCTTCACCAAGTTTGTCACCGCCATGTACAACGCTTTGTGGCGCTGGACTGCGCCATCGTGGAAATCAACCCGCTGGTCGTGACCGGCTCTGGCGACATTATCGCGCTGGATGCCAAGGTCAGCTTCGATGACAACGCGCTCTACCGTCATCCGGAAATCGAGAAGCTCCGCGATGAGAGCGAAGAAGACCCGAAAGAGCTGGAAGCCGCCAAGTACAGCCTCAACTACGTGGCGCTGGACGGTTCCATCGGCTGCATGGTCAACGGCGCGGGCCTGGCCATGGCGACGATGGACATCATCAAGCTCTATGGCGCGGAACCCGCCAACTTCCTCGATGTCGGCGGCGGCGCGACCAAGGAGCGGGTGACCGCGGCCTTCAAGATCATTCTCTCGGATCCGAATGTTGAAGGCATTCTGGTCAACATCTTCGGCGGCATCATGCGCTGCGACGTGATCGCGGAGGGCGTTGTTGCCGCCGCGCGTGAACTCTCGCTCACGGTGCCCCTGGTGGTCCGGCTGGAAGGCACGAACGTACAGCTTGGCAAGGACATCATGGCCAAATCCGGCCTGCCGATCATTCCGGCGGACAATCTCGCCGACGCCGCTGAAAAAATTGTCAAAGCCGTGAAGGAAGCCGCGTAATGGCCATTCTCGTCAACAAAAACACCAAGGTCATCACCCAGGGCTTCACCGGCGCGCAGGGGACCTTTCACTCGGAACAAGCGCTGGCCTACGGCACCAAGGTCGTCGGCGGTGTCACGCCGGGCAAAGGTGGGTCCACGCATCTGGACCTGCCCGTGTTCAACACGGTGGGCGAGGCGCGTGCCAAGACCGGCGCCAATGCTTCCGCCATCTATGTGCCGCCGCCGTTTGCCGCGGACTTCATCCTGGAAGCGATCGATGCGGGGATCGAGCTGATCGTCTGCATCACCGAGGGTATTCCGGTGCTCGACATGGTTCGGGTCAAGCGGGCTTTGGCTGGCTCCAAATCCACCCTGGTCGGGCCGAATTGCCCCGGCGTCATCACCCCGGATGAGTGCAAAATCGGCATCATGCCGGGCCATATCCACAAACGCGGCAGCATTGGGATTGTCTCGCGCTCGGGCACGTTGACCTACGAAGCCGTGGCGCAGACCACCGCGGCCGGGCTTGGCCAGTCCACCTGCGTCGGCATTGGCGGCGATCCGGTGAAGGGCCTCGAACTTCATCGAAGTGCTTGACCTGTTCCTGCACGACCCTGAAACCCAGGCGATCATCATGATTGGTGAGATCGGCGGCCCGTCTGAGACCGACGCGGCTGAATTCCTCGCCCGCCACAAGATCAAAAAGCCGACCGTCGGCTTCATCGCCGGCCTCACCGCTCCTCCTGGCCGCCGCATGGGCCATGCCGGCGCGGTCATCTCCGGCGGCAAGGACACGGCGCAAGCCAAAATCGACGCCATGAAAGAAGCCGGCATCGCCGTCGCCGGCAGCCCCGCCGCCCTCGGTAGCACAATGGTTAGAGTGCTCTCAGACGGGGGAAAGCGCCCGTAATTCAGGCGGTATAGAAAAACTTGGTAAGTTGGTGGTCGCCGTTGAGTGCGATAGCCGTTAGCTATTGCCTCACGGATATTCTATATTGTTTTTTGGTCTAATTGGCCTTTATAAACAGTCGGTATTTTGTGTGATGGATCATGGAAACTAAACTTAGCTGGAACGAAGCTTCTGCGAACCGGATTATTGATGGGCATATTGGGTTGGAAGGTCCGATGTCTGCCTGTTCTTCATGCGCTTCAGGAGGAATTTGGGTTTATTTCTGAAAATCTGCGATGCGTCTTGTTGCCGGCCGGCTGAACGTGACGCGTGCGGAGGTTTACGGTGTTGTGAGTTTTTACCATGATTTCCGGCAGGAGCCTGCTGGGCGGCATGTGCTGAAGATCTGCCGTGCGGAGGCTTGTCAGTCGATGGGCTCGGAGCGTCAGGCTGCTGGGTTGCTTGAGCGTCTTGGCCTGGACTGGGGCGGCACGACGCCGGACGGTCGTCTGACGGTTGAGCCGGTTTATTGTCTGGGTCTGTGCGCCTGCGCGCCGAATGCGATGCTGGATGGCGAGCCGCATGGGCGGGTGGATGGCCAAAGTCTCGAAGCCTTGGCGATGGAGGCATCGTGATGCGTATTTATGTGCCGCGCGACGCGGCGTCACTGGCTTTGGGCGCGGACCGGATTGCGGCGGCGATTGCCCGTGAGGCTGAGCGTCGCGGTTCGGCGGTTACCATTGTCCGCAATGGCTCGCGCGGGATGTTCTGGCTGGAACCGCTGATCGAGATCGCGACGCCGGCGGGCCGCATTGGCTTTGGCCCCTGCACGGTTGCGGATGTACCTGGGTTGTTTGAAGCCGATCTAGGCGCGCACCCGAAGGCTCTGGGGCTGGTGGAAGAGATTCCGTTTTTGGCCAAGCAGCAGCGGCTGACTTTCGCGCGTTGCGGCGTGATCGACCCGCTGGATATTGACGATTACCGCGCGCATGGCGGCTGGGCCGGGCTTGAGCGTGCCAAGGCGCTGGGGCCGGCGGGCATCTGCGCGGAGGTAAAGGCCTCGGGCCTGCGTGGCCGCGGCGGGGCTGGTTTCCCGACGGGCATTAAGTGGGAGACCGTGCGCACGGCGCAGGCTGACCAGAAATATATCGTTTGCAATGCCGATGAGGGCGATTCCGGCACGTTTGCCGACCGGCTGATCATTGAGGCCGATCCGTTCTGCATGATCGAGGGCATGCTGATCGCGGGGCTCGCTGTCGGTGCGACGCGCGGCTACATCTATCTGCGTTCGGAATATCCGCACGCGATCCGGATGCTGAACGAGGCCATTGGTCTCGCCGCCAAAGCCGGGATCATGGAGGATTTCAAGCTGGAAGTGCGGACCGGCGCCGGCGCCTATGTGTGCGGCGAGGAGACCGCGCTGCTCGACAGCCTGGAGGGCAAGCGCGGCCAGGTACGCGCCAAGCCGCCGATCCCGGCGCTGATCGGCCTGTTCGGCAAACCGACGGTCATCAACAACGTGATTTCGTTGACCACCGTGCCGACCATCCTGGCCAATGGCGCGAAGACCTATGCGGATTACGGCATGGGGCGCTCGCGCGGCACGATGCCGGTGCAGCTTGCGGGCAACATCAGGCATGGTGGACTTTTCGAGACCGCCTTCGGCATCACCCTTGGTGAATTGGTGGACGGCATCGGCGGTGGCACTGCCAGCGGCAGGCCGGTTCGCGCGGTGCAGGCGGGCGGCCCTCTGGGCGCCTATTTCCCGCCCAGCCTGTTCGATACGCCGTATGATTACGAAGCCTTCGCGGCGCGTGACGGGCTGATCGGCCATGGCGGGCTCGTGGTTTTCGACGACACGGTGGATATGGCGAAAATGGCGCGCTTTGCGATGGAATTCTGCGCGCATGAATCCTGTGGCAAGTGCACGCCCTGCCGCATCGGCTCGACGCGCGGCGTTGAGGTGATCGACAAGATCATCGCGGGCGAGGCGGTGGATGAGAATCTCGCGCTGGTGAAAGACCTTTGCGAGACGATGAAGTTTGGTTCGCTCTGCGCTTTGGGCGGGTTTACCCCCTATCCTGTCATGAGCGCGCTGAAACATTATCCGGAAGATTTTACGCCGGCGTTGCCGCTGGCGGCAGAATAAGGAGACTCCCCATGGGCCTGATCCACGAGATTGATTACGGGACGAAGCTGATTACGGCGACGAAGCTCGTAAACGTTACGATTGATGGCGAAAAAATCACCGTGCCGGAGGGTACCTCCGTGATGCGCGCGGCGAGCGAACTTGGCACGCAGATACCTAAACTCTGCGCGACCGACATGCTGGATAGTTTCGGGTCCTGCCGGCTTTGCCTCGTGGAGATTGAAGGCCGGGCGGGCAGCCGGCCTCCTGCACAACACCCGTGGCTGAGGGCATGGTGGTGCACATGCAGAATGCGCCAAGCTTGCGAATCTGCGCCGCGGGGTGATGGAACTTTATATCTCCGACCATCCGCTGGACTGCCTGACCTGCTCGGCGAATGGCGATTGCGAGTTGCAGGACATGGCGGGCGCTGTCGGCCTGCGCGAGGTCCGCTATGGCTATGAAGGCGAGAATCATCTTGACGCGGTCAAGGATGTTTCCAATCCGTATTTCCAGTTCGACCCGTCGAAATGCATCGTCTGCTCGCGCTGCGTGCGCGCCTGCGAGGAAGTGCAAGGCACCTTCGCGCTGACGATCGAGGGCTCGGGCTTCGGCTCGAAAGTCTCGGCCGGCATTGCCGAGAATTTCTTTGACTCCGAATGCGTCTCCTGCGGCGCCTGCGTGCAGGCCTGCCCGACCGCGACGCTGATGGAGAAATCCGTCATCGAGCTGGGCCAGCCGGAACATTCCAAAGTCACCACCTGCGCCTATTGCGGTGTCGGTTGCTCGTTCAAGGCGGAAATGCGCGGCGAGGAGGTTGTGCGCCTTGTGCCCTACAAGGATGGCAAGGCCAATCACGGGCATTCCTGCGTGAAGGGACGCTTTGCCTGGGGTTATGCGACGCATAAGGATCGCATCACCAAGCCGATGATCCGCGCCAAGATCACCGATCCATGGACGGAAGTGAGCTGGGACGAGGCGATTGCGCATACCGCGGCGGAATTCAAACGCATCCAGCGTGAGTATGGCAAGGATTCGGTCGGCGGCATCACCTCCTCGCGCTGCACGAATGAGGAAACCTTCCTCGTGCAAAAACTCATCCGTGCCGGCTTTGGCAATAACAATGTCGATACCTGCGCGCGTGTGTGCCATTCGCCGACCGGCTATGGTCTGAAGAATACGCTTGGCACCTCGGCCGGGACACAGGATTTTGATTCCGTTGACCAAGCCGACGTTATTCTGGTGATCGGCGCCAACCCGACGGACGGGCATCCGGTGTTTGCCTCGCGCATGAAGAAACGCCTGCGCGAAGGGGCAAAGCTCATCGTCGTCGATCCGCGCCGGATCGACCTGGTGCGGATGCCGCATGTCCAGGCCGAGCATCACCTGGCGCTGCGTCCGGGCACCAATGTCGCGATGGTGAATGCGCTCGCGCATGTCATCATTTCTGAAGGTCTGGCGGACGAGGATTTCATCCGCGAACGTTGCGACTGGAATGAATTCTCCGAATGGGCGGAGTTTATCCTGCAACCGGAAAACAGCCCGGAAGCGGTGGAAAAACTCACGGGCGTACCGGCGGAAGAGATCCGTGCCGCCGCGCGGTTATATGCCAGCGCGCCGAACGGGGCGATTTATTACGGCCTCGGCGTGACGGAACACAGCCAGGGCTCATCCACCGTGATCTCGATCGCGAATCTTGCCATGGCGACGGGCAATATTGGCCGGCCGGGCGTGGGCATAAACCCGTTGCGCGGACAAAACAACGTGCAGGGCAGTTGCGATATGGGCAGCTTCCCGCATGAGTTCCCCGGCTACCGCCATGTTTCCGACGACAAGGCGCGGGAAATTTTCGAGCATGACTGGGGCGTGTCCCTCTCCGGCGAGCCTGGCCTGCGCATTCCCAACATGCTGGATGCGGCGATGGACGGTACGTTCCTCGGCCTTTATATCCAGGGCGAGGACATCGCGCAGTCCGATCCGGATACCAAGCACATTGTCGGCGGCCTGAGTGCGATGCAATGCGTGGTGGTGCAGGATCTGTTCCTGAACGAGACCGCGAATTACGCGCATGTGTTTCTGCCTGGTTGCACCTTCCTGGAAAAGGACGGAACATTCACGAATGCCGAGCGTCGCATTCAGCGTGTGCGCAAGGTGATGTCGCCGAAAAATGGCTACGGGGACTGGGAGATCACCCAGCTTCTGGCGCGCGCCATGGGCATGGACATGCACTACACGCACCCGTCCGAGATCATGGACGAGGTCGCGCGGACCACGCCGAGTTTTGCCGGCGTATCGTTCGATGCGCTGGACCGGCTCGGCTCCATTCAGTGGCCCTGCAACGAGGCGGCGCCGGAGGGCACGCCGGTGATGCATATCGGCGGGTTCGTGCGCGGACGTGGCAAGTTCATCATCTCCCATTACGTGCCGACGGATGAGAAAACCGGGCCGCGCTTTCCGCTGCTGCTCACCACGGGGCGCATCCTCTCGCAATACAATGTCGGCGCGCAGACCAGACGGACGGAAAACGCGCAATGGCATGAGGAGGACTTGCTGGAAATCCATCCGCATGATGCCGAAGTGCGCGGCGTCAAAGACGGCGACTGGGTGAAGCTCGCCAGCCGTGCCGGCGAGACCACATTACGCGCCAAGCTCACGGACCGCGTGGCGCTTGGCGTGGTCTACACAACCTTCCATCACCCGGTCACTCAGGCCAACGTCATCACCACGGATTACTCGGACTGGGCGACCAACTGCCCGGAATACAAGGTCACGGCCGTGCAGATATCCCCCTCGAACGGTCCGAGCGACTGGCAGCGCGACTATCAGGCGCACAGCGTTGCCGCCCGGCGCATTGCGGCACAGGCAGCAGAATGAGCCACACAATCGACAGGCTGGTTTATATGGCCAACCAGATAGGCAAGGCCTTTGACCATCTCCCAAGGCAGGAAGCCATGCACGAGATCGCCGAGCATATAAAACACTTCTGGGAAAAACGTATGCTCGCGCAAATCTACGCGCATATCGACGCAGGCGCCAAAGGACTCGACGACCTGCCAAAACAAAGCCTGGGGATGCACCGTAAACTTACGAGCTAACCCAGCGAACATCTCAGGCATGAGTCACCCCTGAGCTATCGATCAAGAAGAGTGAGGTTTTGGCGTAGGGTCTGATTGGTCATCATTGAATTGCGGAAGTGATTTAATGATGACCGTGGATCAGCCTCTGACGGATATTCTGGCGCGCGGTTTAGCGTCTGGACTGAGGCCTTGTTGCTTCAATCCGGCTGGATCGCACCCCAGGCCGGAGCTGATCCAAAGACTTTGCGGCCGGTTGGGCGCTGAGCGGCTTTACGGCAAGCCGCCGCACCTTTATCCAGACAGTCTATGGTTTTCTTGGGGATGAATCATGCCAAAATTTGCTGCTAATCTGACGATGCTATTCAATGAGTTGCCGTTCATGGAGCGCTTTGCCGCGGCGGCGAATGCCGGCTTCAAGGCGGTTGAGTTTTTGTTCCCTTATGACTTCAGCAAAGAGGAACTCAAGGCGGCACTGACCTCCAACGGCCTCACGCTGGTGTTGCACAACCTGCCGGCCGGTGACTGGGCCGGCGGTGAGCGTGGCATTGCCTGCAACCCGGCGCGTGTGGAAGAATTCCGGGCTGGCGTTGCCCGCGCGGTTGAATACGCGACCGCGCTTGGCTGCCCCCGGGTGAACTGCCTGGCCGGGATCGTACGGCCGGAGGATGCGCCCCAAGCCCGCGCAACCCTGATCGAAAACCTGAAATATGCTGCCGCGGAGCTGAAAAAGGCGGGCATTCTGTTGTTGCTGGAGCCTGTGAACACGCGCGACATTCCGAACTTCTTTGTCAATCGCTCGAAGCAGGCGCTTGAGATTATCGACGACGTTGGCTCGGATAATTTGAAACTGCAATTCGATATCTATCATACGCAGGTGATGGAGGGCGATCTTGCCCGCTCGATAGAGACGAATTTAGACCGGATTGGCCATCTTCAGCTTGCCGACAATCCAGGCCGTAACGAGCCGGGCACCGGGGAGATCAATTATTCGTATCTCTTCCGCCGCATTGATGAACTTGGTTATACCGGCTGGATCGGCTGTGAGTACAAGCCTCGCACCACGACGACCGAAGGGCTTGGCTGGGTACGCCAGTACGGCGTCGCCGCACACTAGATTTCTGTTTCAGAACACTTAATCAGAGGAATTTTGGCATGAGCAATATCGGATTTATCGGCCTGGGCATCATGGGCACACCCATGGCCTCGCATTTGATCGCTGGTGGTCATTCACTGTTTGTTTTCGATGTTCAGAAAGTGCCGCAGAGCCTGATCGATCAGGGTGCGACGGTTTGTGAGAATGGCCGCACGGTTGCCTCGAAGGCCGATGTCATCATCACCATGGTGCCCGATACGCCCCATGTCGAGGCGGCGCTTTTTGCCAAGAACGGCATTGCCGAAGGCCTGACGCCGGGCAAAATCGTCGTCGATATGAGCTCGATTTCTCCGATCGCCACGAAAGGCTTTGCCGAGAAAATCAATGCGCTCGGCTGCGACTATCTCGATGCGCCGGTCTCGGGTGGCGATGTCGGCGCGAAGGCGGCGAGCCTGACGATCATGGTTGGCGGCCCGGAGAAGGCTTTTGAGGTGGTGAAGCCCTTGTTTGAGCTGATGGGCAAGAACATCACGCTTGTCGGCGGCAATGGCGACGGACAGACAACGAAGGTTGCCAATCAGATCATCGTTGCCCTGACCATCGAAGCCGTGGGCGAAGCCTTGTTGTTCGCCTCCAAGGCGGGCGCGGACCCGGCACGGGTGCGGCAGGCATTGATGGGCGGGTTCGCGAACTCGCGTATCCTTGAAGTTCATGGCGAGCGCATGATCAAGCGCAATTTCGCACCGGGCTTCCGCATTGAGTTGCATCAGAAAGACCTCAATCTCGCCCTCACCGGCGCCCGCGCTCTTGGCATCAGCCTGCCCAATACGGCGACCTGCCAGGAACTCTTCAATTCGGCGGCGGCGAATGGTGGCAGCGCCTGGGATCATTCGGGCATGGTGCGCGTGCTGGAGAAGCTGGCGAACCATGAAATTGGCGAGTCTGTGAAGCCCGTAACGGCCAAAGCCTGACACGCCGGTTTAAACGTGGAAGAACCTGCCGTGGCGGTTGCCGCGCCCGAATTACTGCTGGAGATGTTTCGGGCGGCTGTTGACGCAGCCGCACCGGAGTTCTGCTTGCCGCCGCATCTGCCGGCCCCGCCTGTAGGGCGGACGGTTGTTGTGGGGGCGGGCAAGGCCGCGGCTTCCATGGCGCAAGCGGTTGAGGCGCATTGGCCGCAAGATAAGCCGTTAACGGGCCTCGTGGTAACGCGCTATCACCACGGCGTTGAGGCGTTGCCCCGGATCGAGGTTGTCGAGGCCGGGCATCCTGTGCCGGATGCCGCGGGGCAAGCCGCCGCCCAGCGCATGTTCGCGATGTTGCAGGGCCTCACCGCGGATGATCTGGTGTTATGCCTCATCTCCGGCGGCGCGTCCTCGCTTCTGGCGCTGCCGGCGCCGGGGATCGACCTCGCGGATAAGCAATCGGTCAACCGCGCTTTGCTGCGCAGCGGGGCCAGCATCAGCGAGATGAATTGCGTGCGCAAGCACCTGTCGGCCATTAAAGGCGGCCGTCTTGCGCAGGCGGCCGTACCCGCGCAACTCGTTACGCTGATGATTTCCGATGTTCCGGGCGATGACCCGTCGGTTATCGGCTCCGGGCCGACCGTGCCCGATACGAGCACATTGGCTGAGGCGCGCACTGTATTGGCCCGGTATAAAATCGACCCGCCCGCATCGGTTGCGGCAAGATTGCTGGACCCGGCGGCGGAAACGCCGAAGCCTGGCGATGCTGCCTTCGCGCAGGCACGCGCGGTGATCATCTCAACACCGCAGGCCGCGCTGGAAGCGGCGGCGGCGGTGGCCCGAAAAGCCGGGATCACCCCGGTTATTCTGGGCGATGCCATCGAGGGCGAAGCCTGCGAGGTTGCCCGTGTCATGGCGGGTATCGCGTTCCAATGCGCGACGCACGGCCAACCGGCGCCAGCGCCTTGCGTGTTGATCTCCGGCGGCGAGACGACGGTGACCGTGCGCGGGCAGGGCAGGGGCGGGCGCAATGCGGAGTTTCTGCTGGCGCTTGGCGTTGCCCTGAACGGGCATCCCGCCATCCATGCCATTGCCTGCGATACCGATGGAATTGATGGGACCGAGGATAACGCAGGCGCGGTTCTGGCGCCCGACAGTCTGGCGCGGGCCGCGGCAAAGGCAATCTCGCCGCGCGAGCGCCTGGCCAATAATGACGGTTACGGATTTTTCTCAGCCCTCGGGGACCTCGTGATCACCGGCCCAACCAGAACAAACGTCAACGACTTCCGAGCCATCCTGATCAACCCGTACACAGAGACTTGAAAATGCCAAATACACGCCACGGCCGTGGGGTTATTTATTGATGGATACACATGTCATGGCGGACGACAACTGGACCGTTTCGGGCCGGAAATTTGCGTCGCGGCTGGTTGTTGGCACCGGGAAATACAAGGATTTGCCCACCACGGCGGCGGCGATCGAGGCCTCTGGCGCCGAGATGGTGACGGTGGCGGTGCGCCGGGTGAACCTTTCAGATCGCGGTGCCCCCATGCTCCAGGATTACGTGAGCCCGCAGCGATTCACTTATTTACCGAATACCGCCGGTTGCTTCACGGCCGATGAGGCGGTGCGGACGTTGCGTCTGGCGCGCGAAGCGGGCGGGTGGAACCTGGTGAAGCTGGAAGTGCTGGGACCGGCGCCAACTCTGTACCCGGACATGCCGGCGACCTTTGAGGCGGCGGCGGCGCTGATCAAGGACGGTTTCGAGGTGATGGTGTATTGCTCGGACGATCCGATTGCCGCCAAGCGCCTGGAAGAGATGGGCTGCGTGGCGATCATGCCGCTGGGCGCGCCGATTGGCTCGGGGCTGGGCGTGCAGAACCCGCTGATGATCCGGATGATCATCGAAAATGCAAAAGTGCCGGTGCTGGTGGATGCCGGTGTGGGCACCGCCTATGACGCGACGTTTGCGATGGAGCTGGGCTGCGACGCGGTGCTGGTGAATTCGGCGATTGCGATGGCCGATGATCCGGTATTGATGGCGCGCGCGATGAAGGCGGGCGTTGAGGCCGGGCGGTTGGCCTACCGCGCCCGGCGGATGCCGCGCCGCGAGAGTGCCAGCGCGTCCAGCCCGATGACCGGGATTGATAAGCTGAAGACATCCATTCATCCCTCTTTCGAAACAGCCGGAATTGAGTGAGGGATTTTGAACATCAGAAAAGTGACATAAAACGATCATCATTCCAGGCCTCGCCGAGAGATGACTCCCAGGCTACCAAGCGCCATGCGGACGTTTTTCGTTTGGTTTTTTCTGCTCATAGGCAGCCCGGCCGCGGCGCAACAAATGGCTTGCGCCGGCACTGTGGCGCCCGGCCTTGCCTATCCGGATATCAACGGCAAATGGGCGGGGCTGGAAATCAAACTCTGCCATGACATTGCGCAAAAAATCGGCGAGACCTCGGTCTTCACGCCGGTTTTGCAGGACGCTGATATACTGCCCGCGACATCCATGCGGCGCGTTCTCTTTCTCCCGGCGCGGAAGATCCCCGCAGGCTATGTCGCGGGCCCTGAGATCTACAATGACTATCAGGCGATCATGGTCCCCGCCGGCTCGAAGGCCCGCAATGCCGCGGACCTCGCCGGTGCTGAAATCTGTGTCGAGCCCGGCTCGCCGGAGGACTTCAATCTCACTCGTTATTTCGCCAAGCATAAAATCATGCTCCGCGAATTCGTGTTCCAGGAGACCGGCGAGATGCACGACGCCTATGTCGCCGGCCGTTGTGATGCGATCACGGCGCGCAGATCGCTGCTGATCGGCCTGCGCGCGAACGAGGACGGCGCGCGCCGTGACGATGTCATCCTCCCCGATGATCTTGGCGATAACCCGATCCGTGTCGCAACCCAAGCAGGCCAGCCCGCCTGGGCTGCCCTGGTGGCAAAAATTGTTCAGGAGAATACGCATGGCTTTTAGAGTTTGGCTCCGCCGCGGCACCGCATTCGTGACCTCGTTCGCGATGTTGCAGGCGCCCTTGGCTTTTGCCGGCACCATCACACCGCAGCCCGGCGGGCCGATAGTGGCGCGCCAGATGATGGTGGC
Organism: uncultured Alphaproteobacteria bacterium; assembly: GCA_963740445.1. Taxonomy (GTDB): domain Bacteria; phylum Pseudomonadota; class Alphaproteobacteria; order Acetobacterales; family Acetobacteraceae; genus Acidocella. Next base: position 62,108 of record CAVUED010000003.1, on the reverse strand, counting down.
GCAGGAACCAAACCTGGCCGAGACGCAGGAAATCGCGCTGCTCCGCAAGCACGTAAAATATGTATTCGTGCTGTACCAGGAGAACCGCTCCTTCGACTCTTATTTCGGTACGTTCCCAGGCGCCAACGGGTTGTTCAGCCAGCCGGCGGCCGACACGCCAGGCTTTTCCCAGCCGATCGAGAATACCGATGGCAGCATGAGCACCATCTCACCCTTCCGCATTGGCCCGGCGCAATATGCGGCCGATCTGGACGATGTTGATCATTCCCATATCAGAATGGCCGAGAAGATGGACGTGGTGGATGGCCATGCCAAGATGGACCATTTCGCATTGGTCGAGGAAAAGAAATACATTAAAAAGGGCGACAAATTTCCTTCGCTGATGGCCAAGCAATATGGCGAGCTCACAATGGCCTATGAGGATTGCAACACGGTCCCGTATCTCTGGAATTTTGCCAGCCGGTTCGTCCTGTTCGATAATTTCTTTCAGCACACGATAGGACCCTCCACGCCGAATGCGATCGCGATGATCGCGGGGCAAACCGGCGAGACGCAATGGGTAAAACACCCGAATGAAGCTTTCGGCGCGAAGGGCTTATTAAAGGGCCAGGGTGAGCCTGTGGTGATTGATAACGACCCGCTCTGGGGGACAGGCGAGACTGGCGATACCAGCGGCCAGCCGCAGAATCCGAGGGATTCCAAGAAAAAACCGGTCATCCCGGCGCTTAATCAGACCTACGCGTCGCTCCCGCTCACCTTCAACCGCAATTCGATCAAATCGGTCATCGCCCAGGACCGCAAACCGCAGACCGACCTTGCCGATGTGCAAGCGGATATCCCCGCGATCGCCGCGAACAAAGCCGCAGCCTTGCCATGGGGCTGGTACGAGGAGGGCTACGACCAGGAGCCGGGCGAAACATCCGACACCCATGCCGGCTATATCGGCCACCATAACGGCCCGCAATATTTTGGCTATGTCTCCAACAATCCGGAGATGACCGCGCATCTGCACGGGCTTGGCGATTTTTTCTCGGATATCGGCGCGGATAAACTCTCACCTACCGGTGGCGTGTATTACGTGCGCGGCGGTTTCCAGAACATCGCCGGCCTCAACCCCGCACTCAAAGACCCGGCCGTGCAGCATAATTTTCAGGGCGATGACGACCATCCGGGGTATTCGGATTCGGCGATTTCCGAGGCTCTGGTGGCGCGCGAAGTGAACGCCATCGCGCACAGTAAATATTGGAAGAACTCGGTCATCATCATCACCTATGACGAGTCCGCGGGTGATTACGACCATGTGCCGCCGACCTTCGTTGAATACGACCCGCAAGGCCTGCCGCTCTCGCGCGGGCCGCGCATTCCGCTCATCGTCATCTCGCCTTATGCGCGTGCGCATGTGGTCAGCCATCAGAGCGGCGACCACGCCAGCGTGATAAAATTCATTGACCTGCTCTACAATCTTCCCCCGCTGGCCGATCTGCCGGACGAACTCCAGGCGCGCGTTGCGGGTTTGAAAATGTTCAACCAAGCCGATCTCGGCCCGGCCGATGACAAGACGCCCGGTGTGGGCAATCTGCTTTCAGCCTTCGACCCCGCGCGGCTGGAAGGAACGGCCAAACCGCTGCCGGCTTCCTATGCGATCACGCAGGATATCAACGAGATCCCGCCCGATAACAACCAGGGTTGCAAGGTGATCGGCGTTGTTCCGACAGATATCGCGCTGGGCATCGTCAATCACATCCCGGCGGACTTTAACCCGCGTCCGGAGACCGTCCCGACCGCTCCGTAAAAGGATTTTTTTTACGAAGCCTCGCGGATTACTTCAAGCTCCAGCCAGCGTTCTTCCGCAACGCCGAGGTTAATCTGAGCCTCGGCCAAAGCATTGCTCGCCGCCTTGAATTTTTTAAGGTCCTTATTATACAGCCCCGGCTGCGCCAGAACGGCCTCGTTTTTCTTAATCTCCGCCTGCAACTGCTCAATCTCAGCCGTCAGCGTTTTCAGTTCGTGCTGCTGTTTGAACGATAATTTCCCCGCCACCGGTGCCGCGGTCTGCACCAGGGCCGCAGTGCGCGCAGTGGTCTTCTGCTTTACCTCAGCCACCGCCTCGCCGCGCTGGAGCAGCATATCGGAATAGCCACCGGCATATTCCACCCATTTGCCGCCGCCCTCCGCCACCAGCGTAGAGGTCGCCACCCGGTCCAGAAAGTCACGGTCATGGCTGACGAGCAAAATCGTGCCGGGATATTCCCCCAGCATTTCCTGCAACAAATCCAACGTCTCAAGGTCCAGATCGTTCGTCGGCTCATCGAGGATCAGCAAATTCGACGGTTTCGCCAGCGCCACGGCCAGCAATAACCGCCCGCGCTCGCCACCCGAGAGTGTGCCGACAGGCGTGCGCGCCTGCTCAGGCTTGAACAGGAAGTCCTTCATATAGCCGATCACATGGCGGCTCTGGTCGCCGACCTGCACCATGTCGGTCTTGCCCCCGGTGAGCGTGTTGGCGAGCGAAACCGTGGGGTCGAGCGTGGCGCGCTGCTGGTCCAGCGTAATCACGTTCAGATTCGTGCCGAGCTTCACGCTGCCGGAATCCGGCGTCTCCAGCCCGAGGAACAATTTCAGCAGCGTGGATTTTCCGGCGCCATTCGGCCCGACAATCCCAAGCCGGTCGCCGCGCAGCACCCGCGTCGTCAGGTTTTTAACGATCGGCCGCCCGCCATAGGATTTTGAGACATCCTCGGTCACCACCACCAGCTTGCCGGAGGTCGCGGCATCCTGCGCGCCCATTTTCGCCGCCGAGCCCTGATGGTTATGCTCGCGCTTGGCCTGCCGCAGTGCCGCCAACCCGGCGACGCGCTTCACGTTGCGCTTGCGCCGCGCCGTCACGCCGTAACGCAACCAATCCTCTTCCCGCGCGATCTGCCGCCCGAGCTTGTGGAAATCCCGCTCTTCCTGCTCCAGCACTTCATCGCGCCACGCCTCGAAATGCGCGAAACTCTGGTCCAGCCGCCGTGTCTGCCCACGGTCCAGCCAGACGATGCTGCGCGAGAGTTTCTCCAGCAGCCGCCGGTCATGGCTGATGAGCACAATGCCCGCCGAGAGGCTTTTCAGCTCGGATTCCAGCCATTCAATGGCTGGCAGATCCAGATGGTTGGTCGGCTCATCCAGCAGCAACAAATCCGGATCGGGGGCCAGCGTGCGCGCCAAAGCCGCGCGGCGCGCCTCCCCGCCGGATAAATTCGCGGGCTTTTCCAGCCCCGTCAGGCCAAGCTGCTCCAGCAAATACCGAGCCCGATATTCATCGTCATTCGGCCCCAGCCCGTCCTCGACATATTCCATGGTGTTGGCAAAGGCTGAGAGGTCCGGCTCCTGCGGCAGATACCGCATCGTGGTGCCCGGCTGCAAAAACCGTGTACCGCCATCGAAGGCGATCTCGCCTGAGGCGATTTTCAGCAGCGTGGATTTGCCCGACCCATTGCGCCCGACCAGGCAGATGCGCTCGCCGCTCCCAACGCCGATGCCGGCACCATCGAGCAGCGGCACGGAGCCCAGGGTCACACGGATATCGGTCAGCAAAAGCAGCGGGGGAGAGGCCATGCAGCAGCTTGTGACCGCAGATGCACAATGACTCAAGGGCCGGCGGCGCAGGTCAAACCACCGAATCGTTCAAATGCCGATGAGGATGGTGGGATCACAACGGCCTTATTCTTGTCCGCGAGCAGGTTGATGACCCGTTCACTGGCGTCGAGGCTTTGTCGTGGGTCGGCAAACCGGCATCCATACCCGCCCGATTTGGAACGCGCCAACGGCCAAAAAAAAACATAAATGACCCCGATCATAAGAATGCTTAATTCGCCTATCCCTTCTGGAGTTTGTACGATGTCGATAAAATCGATGGTTTTCGCAACAGTATTGGTCAGTGCAACAGTAGGGCTGCATCAAGCGGCCAAAGCTGATGGTGGCGATGGGGACCGTGGTGGCCCTCGTTTCTTTTTCGGGTTTTCGCCGCCCGCGGCTTATTATGCTCCCCAGCCGCGGGCCTATTATTATGCGCCGCCACCCCCACCCCCGCCGCCGGTATATTACCAGCAGCCGCCGGCCTATTACGCCCCGCCTCCCGTCTATTGGGGTGGCCATCACCACGAGGACGATGATGAAGGTGATGACGATTAACGATCGCGCTCTAAACGCGTGTTTTGATGCTGCCGGCTTTTTTTACGCCTTTGCTAAAACCGGCAGTTTTGTTGATATCGGATTGAGGAATCCTGTTCCCATCGACGAATCGTCGCCAGATGATTCCAATCAGGTCATTGACGACGACGCACATCACCGCAGCACCGCCTGCCTCGGCCAATCGGGGCAGGCTCAAGGCCGCGAATCCAAATAACCCGCGCAGCCATGGCACGGATATCGACAATGCCAGTGCGATCAAAGTGGTGATGACGACGAACACCAGAGCGCGGTTCGGTCTCATCAAAACCCGCAGCGCGCTGGACGTCATCGAACGATTCGTCAGTATGAGGCCAAGATTACCCAGCACCAGCGTCACAAAGGCCATGCAGCGCGATACCTCTTCGCCATGGGCATCGCCGATGCTAAGTTCGAATATGGCGAGTGCGGCGACCATCACGACAGCACCTTGCAACAGGCCGTGAATCAGTAGCGCCATGTCGAACAACGGCGCATCCGGCTTGCGCGGCGGACGGGACATCACTCCCGCCTCCTCCGGTTCAGCCTCGAACACGATCGAGGAAACAGGGTCGATAATCAGCTCCAGGAACACCACGTGGATCGGCCCCAGCACCAGCGGCCAGCCGAGCAGCACTGGAATCAGCGACATTCCCGCGATAGGCACATGCACCGCCAGAATATAGCCGATCGCCTTGCGTAGGTTGTCATCGATGCGTCGCCCAAGCCTGACGGCGGTGACCAGACTGGCGAAATTATCATCCAGCAAAACGAGCGACGCGGCTTCCCTGGCCACATCGGTGCCACGGCCCCCCATCGCCACGCCGATATGCGCTGCCTTCAGTGATGGCGCGTCGTTCACGCCATCACCGGTCATCGCCACCACCTCTCCGGCCGCCACGAATGCCTGCACAAGCCGCAGCTTCTGTTCCGGCATGATCCGGGCAAACACATTGGTGCGCGCCAGATGCTGCTGGAAACTGGCGTCGTCCATGCCGTCCATCTCCTGGCCGGTCAGCACACCCTCACTGGCAATCCCCGCTTGCAGGGCAATCGCCAGCGCCGTCGCGGGATGGTCCCCGGTGATCATCACAACCCGTATGCCGCCATCGGTGCAGGTGGCTACGGCGGCGGGCACTTCCGGCCGAATGGGGTCGGAGAGACCGATCAGGCCGGCAAACCGGAAGTTAAAATCATGCTGGCTTTCTGGCCAGGCCGGTCCGGAGTAATCGGCCTCCGCGACGGCCAGCACCCGCAGCCCTTCCGCTGCAAATACGGACACATCCCGCCGCATGCTTTCGATCTGCCGCGCCGAGAGCTTGCACAACGCCGCCACCGTTTCAGGCGCGCCTTTGGCGGCAACCACAAATCCCGTTCCCTCTACGGCCCGCCAGACATGCGACATCGCAAGCAAATCTGGCTCCAGCGGATAAGCATGAGCCAGCGACCAGTCCGTGTGAAGGTGTTCTGTTTGGTGCAGAAAGCGCTGCCCAAGTTCATTGAACGCGCGCTCCATCGGGTCGAAAAGTTCCCTGCGGCTTGCGAGAATGGAATATTCCACGAGGCGGTGAAAATGTTCCGGCAGTTCGGGCTCACCCGTCTGGGGAACCGAAAAACGCTGTCCATCCACGACCATAGCTGCAACGCTCATGCGGTTCATGGTCAAGGTGCCGGTTTTATCGGTGCACAGCACGGTCACGGCGCCGAGCGCCTCGATCGCGGCGGAGCGCCTTGTCAGGACCTTGCTCTGTGACATCCGCCAGGCGCCGAGAACCAGAAAGACCGTGAGGACAATTGGAAATTCCTGAGGCAGGGTCGCCATCGCCAAGGTAATGCCGGCGAGCACCCCCTCCACCCAGGTGCCATGCAAGAGCCCGTAAACCACCGCAAGGAGGACCGACGCGCCGATCCCGAGCGTTGCAAAAAACCGTACCAGCCGCCGCGTCTGGATTTGCAGCGGTGTCGGCCCACTCTCAACGGTGCTGAGTGATTTACCGATGCGGCCGATCTCTGTCCGCGCGCCTGTCGCCGTGACCAGCGCCAAACCAGTCCCGCGCACAATCAAGCTGCCCGACCAGACATTTGCGCTGTCGTCACCGCCCGGCCGCGCATTTTCGATGGCGTCGTTATTTACCATCTTGCGAACAGGCACCGACTCTCCGGTCAACAGCGATTCATCGGCCGCCAGATCGGTTACCTCGAAGAGTCTGGCATCGGCGGGCACACGGTCGCCCTCAATAAGAACGATGACGTCGCCTGCCACAACGTCACGCGCGGGAATGCGCTGGCGGCTGCCATCGCGCACGACGAAAGCCTGCGCGCTGGTCATATCCTTCAGCGCCGCCAAGGCGCGCTCGGTGCGGCTCTCCTGTACAGCCACCAGCCCGACATTCAGGAGCGCGAAAGCCAGCAGGATAAGGGCCTCAGCGAGGTCGCCGATGAAAAGATAAAGAAAACCCGCAGCCAGGAGCAGTTGCAGCATCGGCTCGCGGACGGCGTCCAGCACGATGCGAAACGGGCTGCGCTGGCGTTCCTGCGGTAGCTCATTCGGACCGTCGCGCAACAGAATTTCGGCGGCCTCATTTCCGGTCAGGCCGTCCGCCATATCTGCGTCAGGCACCTGCCGATTCAGCCGCCATCGTATGGCTCGGTTCGACCATATCCACCGCCCGCGCCAGGTCCACCGAGAGCAGCCGCGAAATCCCCCGCTCCTGCATGGTCACGCCATACAGCCGGTCCATCCGCGCCATGGTCAGATGATGGTGGGTGACAACCAAGAACCGCGTGCCGGTTTCGCGCACCATGTCTTCCAGCAATGTGCAGAAACGGTCCACATTGGCGTCGTCCAGCGGCGCGTCCACCTCGTCCAGCACCGAAATGGGTGCCGGATTGCATTTGAACACGGCGAAAATCAACGATAGCGCGGTCAGCGCCTGCTCCCGCCTGAAAGCAGCGAGAGCGTGCTCAGCTTTTTGCCGGGTGGCTGCGCGTAAATTTCCAGTCCCGCTTCCAGCGGATCATCCGAGCCGACAAGTGCAAGATGCGCCTTGCCGCCGCCGAACATGCGCGAGAACAGGGCCTGGAAATGCCGGTCCACCTCGTTGAACACGGCGGAGAGCCGTTCGCGCCCCTCCCGGTTCAAATGTCCGATCGAGCCGCGCAATTTGGCGATGGCGGAGGTGATCTCGCCGCGTTCGCGCTCGATGGTGGCGATTGCCTCTTCGGCTTCCCCGGCCTCGATTTCGGCGCGCAGATTAACCGGGCCTACCTCCTCGCGCTCGCGCGTCAGGCGCTCCCAGCGTTTGCGGGCTTTGTCTTCCGCCTCCGCATTCAGCTCGGCCGGCGGGTCGGGCAGCGCCGGGTTGGCGCCGAGGCGCTCCACAATGCGCTCCGCCACCGTACCCCAGGCATGGTTGGCGGCGGTGATGTTGCCTTCCTCGCGCGCGCGAGCCTCACGCGCGGCGCTTAAAGCGCCCTCCGCCGCGCGGGCGTTGCGGGCGGCGGCATCGGCACTGCGCTGCGCATTATGCAGCGCCTCAGCGGTACGGCGATGTATCGCCTCTGCCGCCGCCAAACCATCCAGCGCCTCGCGCCGCGCGGCGGCGGCTTGCTCGGGTGCGGTTTCCAGCGCGGCAATGGCGGTTCTAGCTTCCTCATGCCGGGCGGCGAGGTCACTAAGCCGGTCGGCGGCGTCGATTCCGCGTTCGTTCCAGCCGACCATCTCATTGGCCAGGATTTCCAGCCGCCTGGTGCGGGCAACATCGGCGGCGCGCAGGGACTTCGAATTTCTGCCGCGCGACGGATTCTGCCTGCCGTGCCTGGGCGACGGCCACGCGGGCTTTTTCCACAGCCGCGCGGGCGGCGTTCACGTCCGGCAGGTTGGCCGCCTTCTCCTTCACGGCGGCGAAGGCGGCGGCGGCCTCTTCGGCTTCGGCGGCGGTCTGATCCCGCTGCACCAAGGCGTGCGCGGCTTTGGCATTGCCGCGTTCGGCCTCGGCCGTCAGGCGGATCGCTTCCGAGCGGGAGCGGTCGAAATGGTGTTCGGCGGCGCGGCGGGCCTCGCGGGCGGCGGTCTCGGCGGCACGGCGGGCTTCACGGATCGCGGCCTCGGAAGCGCGGGCCTCGCGTTCGGCGGTCTCGGCAGTCACGCGTTCCTGACGCGCCTGCGCGGCGGCGTCCTGCGTGGCGTTGCGCTCGCGCTCCAGCTGGGCCAGCCGGTTACGCTGCTTCAGCCGCACCGCAGCCTCGCAGGCCGCTCCCGCACGCACGGTAGAACCATCCCAGCGCCACACCGCGCCCTCGCGCGAGACGAGGCATCCGGCCGGCGGTAAGGTTGCCCTGGTGGATGTCGCCATCAGCGTCCTCGGGCAGCAGCAGGATACGGCCAACGCGCGCTTCAGCGCATCCGGCCCCTGCACCAGATCGGGCGAAGGATCAAGCGGGACCACCGCGAGGTCGAGCGGCGGAGCGTGCGCAATGCCGCGCGGGCCGCTCATCCGCGCTGGCTGAAAGCTCCTCCCGCAGCGCCGCGCCCAAAGCCGCCTCGAACCCCGGGGAACGGAAATCCGGTCGAGAATTGGCGCGCTCTCCCGGCCGAATTTCTGCGCCAGCAGGGCGGTCAGCGCGTCAAATTCGGTGACGATCTTGGTTGCGGCGGAGTTTGCCGTGGCGGTTTTTGCGCGGGCGGCGGCGAGCGCCGTCTCTGCCTCGGCACGCGCGGCGGCTGCTTCTTCCTCCGCCAGGGCACGGGCGGCTTCCGCCGCCGTTACTGCCTCGCGCGCCCAGCAACGCGGCTTCCGCCGCGATGCGCTCGGCCTGGCCGCTTCCACGCGCTCCTGCGCGATGAGCGTAGCGGCGATCTTCTGGTACTCGGCCTGCGCCTCGCCGGCGCGCAAGCTGGCGCGGCGGGCGCGCTGCTCGGCCTCGGCCAGTGCGCGGCGCGCGGCCTCCGATTCGGCGGCGATATGCGCGGCATCCTCGGTCGCGCGATTGGCCTCGGCCTCCGCTTCACGCATCGCCTCGAAGGCGGCATCCTCGGCGCGGCCCGCCTCTTCCAGCGCCGCGGGGGCGGAAACCACCTCCGCCAGCAGCCTTGTTTGTTCCTCTTCCAGCCGGGTTTGCGCGGCCTGCGCGTCGGCCACCAGCTTCGTGGCATGGCCATGGTCGCGGGTCAGCGCCTCCAGGCGTGTGCGTGCCTCGCTAAGCGAGGCACGGGCGCGGGTTTCCACCTCGGCGGATTGTTCGCTGGCAATGCGCGCACGTTCCAGCGCGGTGCGGGCGTGAGATTCGGCGGTACGCAGTTCCGGCAGGGCGGCCTCGGTCTCGGCGGCGGCGGTTGCGGCCTGTTCGGCGGCGATGGTCGCCTCTGTCACGCGGGTTTCCGCCAAAGCGAATTCCGCCTGCGCGGCATCGCGCGCCGCCGTGGCCAAAGCGCGCTGGATCGCCAGCAGCTCCGCCTCCGCCGCACGGATATTGCCGGAAAGGTTGCGATACCTGGTCGCCTGGCGCGCCTGCTTTTTCAGCTCCGCCAGCCGGGCCTCGATCTGGCCTTTCAAATCATCGGCGCGGCCAAGGTTTTGCTCCGCCGCCTTCAATTTCAGCTCGGCCTCATGCCGGCGCGCGTGCAGGCCGGTGATCCCGGCGGCTTCCTCCAACAAGGCGCGGCGTTCGTCCGGCCTGGCATTCACCAGCGATCCAACCCGCCCCTGGCTGATCATGGCCGAGGCGCGCGCGCCGGAAGCGAGGTCCGCGAACAGGGTCTGCACATCCCGCGCGCGGGCTTCCTTGCCGTTCACCCTGTAGGAACTGCCCGATCCGCGCTCGATCTTGCGGGAAATCTCCAGATCCGCCGCCTCGTGGAAGGGCGGCGGCGCGAGACCGGCGGTTTCCTCCAATGTGAGTGTCGACTTCCGCCAGATTGCGCGAGGCGCGCCCGGCAGTCCCGGCAAAATCACGTCCTCCATCTCCGTGCCGCGCATGTTGCGGGCATTCGCCTCGCCCATCGCCCAGCGCAGCGCCTCGATCACGTTGGATTTGCCACATCCGTTCGGCCCGACCACCCCGGTCAGCCCCGGCAAGAATCTCCACCGTGGTGGCATCGGCGAAGCTTTTAAACCCGGCAATGCGCAGGCGGGCGAAACGGGCTGGCGATCTCTGCTCCCCTATCCGGCGGCTTGGTTCACGGCCGCGGCAAAACCGTCATATTCCATCGCGCCGGGAAAAATTTTCCCGTTGATGATAAACGTCGGCGTCGAGTTGATGTGGTACTTTGTTTCCGCGTCGCTGGCCCTGGAGGATGAAAGCCTTCAGCTTGTCGTTGTTCAACGCGGCGTCATAGCTCGCCTGATCCATGCCGGCGAAAGCCGCGTATCTGTAAATCGACTTCTTGTAGTCGATTTCAGGCGCGAAAGCCCAGTCATTCTGGGCAGCGAACAGCGCCTCGATAAACGGGTAATATTCGTCCGGCGGCAAAGAGCGCGCGACCTGTGCGGCCATCAGCGCCACCTGGTCCAGCGGGAAATCCTTGTAGATGATCTGCAGCTTGCCGGTATCGACCAGTTTCGGCTTGACCTGCTGCATCGTCACATCGCCGAAATGCGCGCAATGGGTGCAGGTGGAGCGAGAAATATTCAATCGCCGTGACAGGTGCGTATGGGCGATCCGATCGAAGCTCCCGAAGGGCGAATCGTTGCTTTCAGCCGCGAAAGCGGTCAGGGGCTACCAGAGACGCACTCACAAGAGCTAGTACATTACCGGCGAGTTATGAGCATTTTTACCTCTATATATAGTGTAAACGGATTTTGGCGGACGACGTTCGAATCGCAAATTTTACCTCCGGCTTTTAATCCCTTGATAGAGCCGGGCCAGGGCCTCTCCAAGTGGGCCGTCCGGCAGGTTGTCCGGCAGCGTGACCGGCGCAACGTTCAACCGGGCGGCGCCGGGCGCTGCGATGGCGGGCGCCTGCTGCACAAAGCGAACCCGTTCGATCATGCCGTGGCCGAGGGCGAGGTTGAGCCGGGTGATAATTTGCGGCCCGAGCATTTGCAGTTCCATTGCCGTGGGGCCGGTGCAGGCGAGCGTGAGTGTGCCGCCGGCGAATTTCACCGGTGCGGCGCGTGCGCTCAAATCCGGCCCGGCCAGTTGCGGCCAGTCCGCCAGCAACTGCGCGGCGGCGGGCGCGCGGCGCTTAAAGGCAGGCCGCAGCACGGGGGCCAGCAGCCCCGCGATGCCGCGCGGGAGAGTAGTTGCGCCGCGCCTCGGGCGGCGGCACATCCTGTTTCTGTGAAGCACGCTTCGATCCCGCCACCGGCGATAAAACTCCTCTCATGGTATGCCGCCCACCGGCGGTATCTGCCCTGGCGCTCCGCTCCGGGTGAGCTGGCGGACCCATACCATGTCTGGCTGTCCGAGATCATGCTGCAGCAGACCGTAGTGGCGACCGTGATCCCCTATTACGCCAAATTTCTGGCCGCGTATCAGACAATTGCGCAATTGGGCGCAGCCCCGGTGGATGAGGTGCTCGGCCTCTGGGCCGGGCTTGGTTATTATGCGCGCGCCCGCAACCTGCATGCCTGTGCACAAATGGTCTCGGCGAAGGGCGGGTTTCCTGGCACGATCGAGGGTCTTCGCGCCTTGCCCGGCATCGGGCCGTATACAGCCAATGCCATCGGCGCCATCGCGTTTTCGCTCCCGGTGCTGCCGGTGGATGGCAATATCGAGCGTGTCGCGGCGCGTATTTTTGCCATCGACGACCGATTCCCGCCGCCAAACCCGTCATCGCCAAGGCGGCCGAAACATTTTTGCACGACCCTGCCGCGCGCGAGGCGCCGGGCGATTTTGCACAGGCGTTGTTCGACCTTGGGGCTACGATCTGCACACCCAGAAACCCCTCTTGCGGCGTATGCCCTTGGCTCGGGCATTGCGCGGCGGAGATTCAGGGCATCAGCGCGCAATTGCCGGTGCGGACCAAAAAGCCCGAGCGTCCGCACCGCACCGGCATTGTCTATGTGCTGATGGATGAGAGCGGTGACGTGGTTTTGGTCCGCCGCCCGCCGCGCGGGCTGCTGGGCGGGATGCTCGCTTTGCCTGAAGAACCGCCGGACGGCGCAAAAAATTGGCGGGATGCCGGAACGGTTCAGCACATTTTCACGCATTTTGCCCTGGCGCTGAGTGTGCAGGCCTGCCGGACCAAAACCCTGCCCGCAAGCGCCTTGCGAGCGCCCGCCGCGACCGCGCCATTACCCAGCGTCATGCGCAAGGCGCTTGACGCTGGCCGCCGGGCGCTCGACGATACGCCATGACCTTTGATCCGCATGACGGCCTGCTCGCCATCGACACGCATGTCGATATTCCTTGGCCAGAAGGCCCCAGCGCGTTCGAGGATGGTCCGCGCTGCGTCGATCTGCCGAAGCTGAAGGCCGGGCGCATCGCCGCGGTCTGCTTTGCCGCCTATATCCCGCAAGGGCCGCGCGACGATGCCGGGCACCTCGCCGCCAATGGCCGCGCCATGGCGATGCTCGATGCCATTGCCGCCATGGCGCCCGCGAACGGGACAGGGCGGGGTGCTCGCCACCACGGCTGATGCGATCGAGGCGGCCTTTGCCGCGGGTAAGCCGGGCATTATTCCGGCAGTCGAGAACGGTTACGCGCTTGGGCGGGACATCGCCGTCCTCGACGATTTCGCGGCGCGCGGCGTGCGCTATATCACTCTTACCCATAACGGGCATAACGAGCTGGCGGATGCGGCAATCCCCCGCCGCGACCTGAACGATGCCGAGGCCGAGCATGGCGGCCTCTCCGAATTCGGTGTTGCGGCCATCGCACGCATGAACGAGCTGGGAATCCTGGTGGATATTTCGCACGCGGCAAAATCCACCATGTTGCAGGCGGCCAAATTGTCGCGCGTGCCGATCCTTGCCACGCATTCCTGTATGCGCGCTCTTTGCGACCACCCGCGCAACCTCGATGACGAGCAACTCGACGTGCTCGCTGCCACCGGTGGCCTTGTGCAGGTCACCATCGTCTCGAATTTTTTGCGGCCGAAAGCACGGGCCGCGGAGCTAACCGTCGCCGATATCGCGGACCATGTGGATTACGCCGTGGGCCGGATCGGCATCGACCATGTCGGAATCGGTACGGATTTTGATGGCGGCGGCGGGGTGCGCGATTTCATGAACGCCGCGCAAGCCCCGAACCTGACAGCGGAACTGGCCCGCAGGGGCTATGATCATGCCGCACTGGCGCAAATCTGGGGCGGGAATTTTTTGCGTCTGCTGCGCCAGGCGGAGGCGATCAGGGTCTAATCAAGACCTACTGCTTCCCGTCACTTGCAATATACTCAGCCAGTGCACCGGCGATGATGGAAATGATGATCGCCTTTTTGGGGTCGCGGCGCACCAGTATCCCCATCAGCCGTCCGGCGAGGCCGATGGTCCCGCCGAACTCGGAAAGCATGCTCGGTTGTTTGGCTCTGATGCGCCTGAGAACGACGCCGCCGATCAATCCGATGGCGACCGCAAGGAGCAGCAGTACACCCCCGGTAATGGCGGAAGCCGAAGCATAGTCCGTATGCCGGGCCACCCAGATAAACAAGCCGGTGACCAGAAAGCCAAGGCCAGCGAGAGCGATGCAGAGCACCGCCACGGCCATGCTTGCCGACAGCGCCGCAGTTTTCACCATAATCCGCACGCGCCGGGAGAGATTCACAGGCTGGAATTACGAACGGCGGAAAAACTGCGAGGCCAGCAGTCCGATACCAAAGGCGATGGCGACGCTGGTGATCGGCCGTTTGCCGACTTCGTGCTCCAGATTGGTCATGGCTCCCTTGCCGGTATCCTTCAGTTTACCCGCTATATATTCCAGCTCGGATTCCAGCGAGGCAACGCGCGAGGAAAGTCTGCTGCCGTTTAAATAGGCGCTCATCTGATCCAGAGCCTCGGAGGCATTGCCGCCAAGTTTGTCTTTCATCCCGGCGAGTTCCCCCCGGAACCGGTTAAATTCCTGCTTCAAAAAATCGATATCGATGGAATCGGGGTCGATATTGTTGGCTTTCATGGCTTCAACTCCTGACTGACGATTGCGATTTCGTAAGTCTGCATAGGCTTTTCAACGGTAATCGACTATAATTGGCTGTAATATGCAACCGCGAACTGAAATGGTCATGTTTGCGTTCAACTGATCAGCCCGCCCTACGCAGGGCTCTTTCGTGCTCCGGGTCCACCCTGGCGCCCGCCATTATCGGCATCGCAGTGACCGCGGCTGCCAGCTCTGGTTTCATCATCAGCCCGGATGACATGATCGCGACCAAGGACCATGTCATTGCGGGGCCGCGCGCATTATCGTTACGCGAAAAGCCGGCGATCGATACAAGGCGAAACTGGTCGTCGCGGACGCTCTCACGAATGTCGCTGTTATTAAAATTATGTCACTTCACACGTTGAATTCCGTTCATTGGGGCAACGCCGCGACCGCTTGCGTGGTGACCGGGTGCCAGCTGCCAGCAATCCTTTCGCGCGGGCAACTCGCTTACTGTTGGGGTTATTTCCGCCGAGGGCGGAGATATCGGCGATGGCCTGTTCGCTCGTTTCTGCAGCTCGGCGCGCCGATCAATCCCGGCAATTCCGGTGGTCCTGCATTGTAATATGGCAGGCGCCGTAATTGGCATAAATTCAGCAATTGTCTCACCTTTCGGCGGATCGGTGGACGTCGGTTTTGTGATTCCAAGCCACAGCGCTCATCATATCGTGGCGGCGCTGATCGCGCATGGCGAGATACCCCGCTTCTGGTTGGGCGACTCGGTTTAGGACCTGGCCGACGCACCGGAAGCCCCGGCCAGGGGGCTGAAATTACCGGTGCGGCGCCCGGCGCCCTGGTTGACAAAGCCCGAATTACCGCTTCTGACATTGTGCTTAACGTCGTTGGCGTGCCGATTTCTGATGCCTGCGGCCTTAACCGGGCCATTGCCTCTGTTGCGCCTGGGACTAAGGTGGTCCTTGGGATTAGCAAAAATGAACATATATTCCATATGCAGGTCATAATAGATCGCAGCACGGCGCAATTGGGAGAGTAGCGATGCGGATACTCGTCGTAGAAGACGATAAGGAAGTTGCTGGTTTTATTGTGAAAGGCATGCGCGAGGCGGGTCATACCGTCGAACATGCCGATAACGGACGGGATGGGCTGTTCCTCGCGGCTTCTGAAAATTTCGATGCCATCATTCTGGACCGGATGCTGCCAGGCGGGATTGATGGTTTACGATTGCTGGAAACCTTGCGGGCCCAGGATAACGCAACCCCGGTGGTGTTTCTTTCAGCCCTCGGCCAGGTTGACGACCGGGTTAAAGGTCTCAAGGCCGGCGGTGACGATTATCTGACCAAGCCGTTTGCCTTTGCCGAATTGCTCGCCAGGGTTGAAGCGCTCACCCGGCGTGGCAAGAGTGATGGCCCGACAACCAGGCTGACCGTCGGTGACCTGGAGATGGACCTGCTGTCGCGCAGCGTGCGTCGCGGTACGCAGAAAATCGAACTGCAACCGCGCGAATTCCGGTTGCTGGAATACCTGATGCGTCATGCCGGGCAGGTCGTCACCCGTACGATGCTGCTGGAGGGTGTGTGGGATTATCATTTTGATCCGCAAACAAACGTCATCGACGTTCATGTGTCGCGGTTGCGCCAGAAGATCGACAAGCCCTTTGACTTGCCGCTGCTGCACACCGTGCGCAATGCCGGGTATATGCTGCGATCTGAAGAGGTCTAACGCAAGCGTGACGTAACTTTTGATTGAAATCTCAGAATTCAATCAAAAGTTACGAGCCTGCTCACCGAATATAAGCTACAGTGTGATTATCTTGAAATCACCACGCCATCATCACGCCATAAGCCTGGATTTTCCATGGACACAAACTTGCCGCCGATATCCGGTTTGCGAATGCAGTCCACTTCGCGCGTGAAGGCGCGGCGTCCGGCCAAGCGGCATCCAAAACCGCTCATCCGGTCGGCCGGCATCCGGTTTGCGGTGGCCTATGCCCTGGTGTTCGGGGTATCCACGTTCGCTCTGGCGTTGTTTCTATGGTACTCTACCGTCGGGCTGCTGCAGCGTCAGGTAGAGCTTGCCATCCACAACGATTCTACCGTGCTTAATGAACATTTTGAGATAGGCGGCCTGCCCTCACTGATTGCCGCGATTCACGACCGGCTGGCTGATCCGGTCAACAGCCACGGCATTTATCTTTTGCTCGACCCGCTAGGCAATCGCA
The DNA here is from genome assembly GCA_963740445.1 of uncultured Alphaproteobacteria bacterium. GTDB lineage: Bacteria > Pseudomonadota > Alphaproteobacteria > Acetobacterales > Acetobacteraceae > Acidocella. Next base: position 45,667 of record CAVUED010000003.1, on the reverse strand, counting down.
TTATCGGCAATCTCGACAAATGGCCGACGGGGTTGAACCAGGTCGGCACCTGGTATGAACTCCCCGTAAGCCGCAAGGGTGTGAACTCGACGGCGCTACTCCGTGCCTATGCGCTTGCCGGTGGCGATCAGCTTTTGGTTGGACAGGATGTGCGCGCCAGGTCGGAACTGCGCAACGTGCTGCGCGATGGGCTGCTATTTGCACTTGGGCTGATGATCGTGCTCGGCATTCTCGGCGCGCTGCTTCTGCGTTCACTGTTCCGGCGCATGATGCGTAACATCTCAACCACCACGCGCGCGATCGCGCGCGGCGATCTCACGCGCCGCATGGTCACAACCGGGGATGGTGATGAGTTCGATGAACTCGCCGACATCATCAACGATATGCTGGACCGGATTTCCCGGCTGATGGACGGCGTACGCCAGGTCTCCAACGCCATAGCGCATGATCTGCGCACACCCATCACCCGCGCCCGCACAAGGCTGGAAGATGCTTCCTTGCACGCGCATACACCAGAAGAGTTACATTCCGCGATCGAGCGTGCCACGCTCGACCTTGACGGCATTGTGGGTGTGTTTGAGGCTTTATTGCGGATCGCGGAAATCGAGGCCGGGTCGCGCCGCGCGGCCTTTGCCGCGATCGATCTCGCGCCCATGCTGCACGATATCGACGAACTCTACCGCGCGGTGGCCGAGGAACGTGGGCTGATCCTGCAGACGGCGATTGCGAGCCATTTGCCGTTGTTGGGGGATCGCGAGCTCGTGCAGCAGGCGGTCGCCAATCTCCTCGACAATGCCCTGAAATTCTCAGCGCCGGCGACGGTGATTTCTTTCACGGCCAGGCTGGAAGAATCGGTCATCGAGATTTGCATCGCAGATCGCGGCCCCGGTATTTCTGATGAAGACCGCGACCGCGCCACCGAGCGTTTTTTCCGCGCTGAAGCGGCCCGCAATACGTCCGGCTCCGGCCTTGGCTTGGCACTGGTCGCAGCCGTTGCGCAACTGCATAATGGCACTCTGCTTCTGGCGGATAACAATCCCGGCCTGCGCGCGACTATTTCCCTGCCGGCGCGGCAGGAAATCAAATCGCGGGGCTAGAGCCTGATCGTTTCAGGTTGAATCGCTCCGCGATCTAACCTGCAACGATCACACTCTAAGCCTGAATGCGATCCTCGGCGCCGATCCCCAGCTGCTTCAGCTTGCGGTGCAGGGCGCTGCGTTCCATTCCGACGAAATTCGCCGTCCGGCTGATATTGCCGCCATTGCGCAGTAATTGCGATTGCAGATATTGCGTCTCGAACACATCGCGCGCCTCGCGCAATGGCAGCGCCATCACATCCGCTGCGGGGTCGATCGCCAATGCCCGCGGCGCGTGGGCGGAGAGTTCCGTAGGCAGATGCTCAGCGCGGAAAAAATCATTCGTCTCGCCTGATCGCATGATCATCAGCCAGTCCATGATGTTGCGCAATTGGCGTACATTGCCCGGCCAGTCATGCGCTTGCAGGGCGGCGATGGCATCCGAGGCCAGGCTGCGGGCCGGCAGACCGGAGGTCTCCGCCGCATGGGCGAGGAAGCTCGCGGCCAAAGCGGGGATATCCTCCCGCCGCTCTTTCAAGGAAGGCACACGCAGGGGCACCACCGCCAACCGGTAGTAAAGATCCTCGCGGAACCGCCCAGCGGCGATTTCACCGTTGAGATCCTTCGCTGTCGACGCCAGGACGCGAATATCCACCTTGACGCGCGCCGAACCGCCGACGCGCTCAAAGCTCTGTTCCTGCAACACGCGCGCGATCTTGCCCTGGGTTTCCAGGGGCATGTCGGAGATCTCGTCCAGTAGCAGCGTGCCGCCATGCGCCCGTTCCAATACGCCGACACGGCGGGGCGCCGCATGAGGGTCCGCGCCCGCTTCCACGCCGAACAATTCTGTCTCGAAACGCTCTGGCGCCAGAATCGCACAGTTCAACGCGACAAACGGCCCATCCGCGCGGCGGGATTTCGCATGGACCATGCGCGCCACAGTTTCCTTGCCGGCTCCAGGCGCGCCGGTGATCAACACGCGCGAGCCAGTCGGTGCAACGCGTTCGATCGCGGATTTCAGGCTGGCGATGCCATGGCCATCGCCGGTCAGCGAGGATTTGCTTCCCACGCGCAGGCGCAGCTCGGCATTCTCCGCCGATAATTTGGCGGCTTCCAGCGCGCGCTTTATCACCAGCAACAACCGGTCGGAATTGAACGGCTTTTCGATAAAATCATAGGCGCCGCGCTGAATCGCCACGACCGCGGTCTCGATCGTGCCATGCCCGGAAATCATCACCACCGGCACACGCGGCGTCTCCTGGTGCAGCACGTCCAAAATCCCGATACCATCAAGTTTCGAGCCCTGTAGCCAGACATCGAGGATCACCAGCGCCGGCCGGCGGGCGCGGTAGGCCTCGATAGCCTCGTCGGAATTTCCGGCGCTGCGCGCCTCGAACCCCTCATCGCGCAAAATCGCTTCGACCAGCAGCCGGATATCCGGCTCGTCGTCGACGATCAGGATTTCAGTCATCGTGCAGGCATCTCCTTAACTTCGTCCGTCATATTTCTAGAATCCGCTGGAAGAGCAGGTAGAATAAGGCTGACCTCGGCCCCGATGCCGCCAGGTGCTTCCTCCAGCTCCAGGCGTCCGCCATGGTCCTCCATGATCTTGCGCACGATGGCAAGACCAAGCCCGGTTCCTTTCGGCTTATGCGTAACATAAGGTTCGCTAAGTTTCGCCCGGTCGGTCTCCGGCAGGCCGACGCCATCATCTGTCACACTTAGCATGGCATTGTCGCCGACCGCGGCGAGCCGCAGGGTCACATGCTTCGCGCCGTCGCGCATGGCTACGGCATCGGCCGCATTTTGCAGCAAATTCGTCAGCGCCTGGCCGATCAGCCTGCGGTCGCAAATCGCGCGCAGGGGGGCATCGATCTGCACGGTCCATTCTATCTGCGGCTGTGCCACGCGCTGGAGCACCATCGCCTCGCGCGCAATCCGCTCCAGCGATTCCGTGCGCATCACCGGGGCCGGCATCCGCGCAAAGGTGGAGAACTCGTCCACCATGCGGCCGATATCGCCGACATGGCGCACGATCGTATCGGCGCATTGTGTGAAACTCTCGGGATCCGAGGTGATCTCCTTGGCGAAGCGCCGCTTCAGCCGCTCCGCCGAAAGCTGGATGGGGGTGAGCGGATTTTTGATCTCATGCGCAATGCGGCGCGCGACATCCGCCCAGGCGGCCTTGCGCTGGGCGGAGAGCAGTTCCGTCACGTCGTCGAACGTCACAATAAACCCATCAGGCACCCCTGCCTTCATTTCCGCTCCGATGCGCACCAGCAGCACCCGCTTATGCATCGCCGGGCCGTGTTCAATTTCCGCCGTCGCCGGCCGCTCAGGTGCTGCCATCACCGTCGCCATCAGGGGCTCGAATTCAGGCGCAACCTCGGCCAGACTTTGTCCTATTCTGGGTAACAGATCGATTCGCAGCAATTCCGATGCCGCCCGGTTCGGCAATTCTATCCGGCCTTTATTGTCGAGCCCGATCACGCCGGCCGAAACGCCGGCCAGCACGGTCTCGGTAAAGCGCCGCCGCTCGTCGAGCTGCCCGTTCACGTCCATCAGCTCGGCCCGCTGCGCCGCCAATTGCGCGGTCATCCGGTTGAAGGCGCGCGATAACCCCTGCATCTCATCGCCAGTGGCGCGCTCGGGCACGCGCACGGACAGATCCCCCGCGCGAACATTCTCGGCGGCGCGGATCAGATGTCCAATCGGCCGGGCAATCTGGTTGGCGATCACCAGCCCGAACCCGATCAGGGCCGAGAGCACCAGCAGGGCCAGAACCGCAATGACCAGCGCGAACGAAATTTCCAGCCCGGCGCGGTTCTTTGAGAGCCTCTGGTATTCCGCGACCGCCCGCTCGGTCTTGTTCACATGGTCCAGAATCGCCGGATCGATGGGCTTCTCGATCATCAGCATCATCGGTGGCGTCATATCGAGTTTTACCACCGCCTGCTCCACCGTGCTGCCGGGAGGCGTGATCACCGGAACTTCGCCGCTTTGCGCGAGCGCTATATACCGCGCTTGCGGCAAGCTCGTCGCCATGCCGGCGAAAAGCCCGGCGGAAGCGACAATCTCGCCATCCAACGGCTCGAAAATCTCAGCCTGGGTCAGGCCCCGCACGGTCGCCTGAGTTCACCAGATAGGAGGCGAACTCATTGGGGTCGCCAAAAAATACCGTGCCGTTCTGCGACAGATCATTGGCCATCGCCAGCGCGTCGAGCCTTATGTTGTTGTCGTGTTCGGCAAGATAGCCCTGCGCCACCTGGTTGCTCTCATCGAGCGCGGTCTGAACCCGCTGGTTGAACCAGGCCTGAATGCCATAATTGAAAAACACGATGGCGAACACCGCCACGAGAATCGCGGGAACCGCCGCCACACCGCCGAACAGAAACACGAGGCGCACATGCAGCCGTGCGCCCGCGGCACCCCGCCGGTGCTCCAGCACCACCCGCACCACCCGTCCGGCCAGCAGAATGATCAGCAGCAATAACGCGGCAAAATCCGCGACGATCAACCCGATCGCAACGCCGGAATGCACACTGAATTTCACCCGCCCCGCCAGAATGGCGAAGGAGGCAATCCCCAGCGTCAGCGCGACCGACGCCACCAGCAAGGTCGATACCCGGCCCAGCATGATGTCCAGCAAATAAGCGGGCCAGGACCGCGCCGGTGTGTCGGAGTCGGATGGCATCAACCCACCCGGCGTTGCACGCCGATGCCGTGCTCGCGGATTTTTTTGCGCAAGGTGTTACGGTTGAGACCCAACAGGGCGGCGGCGCGGATCTGGTTGCCGCGCGTTTCGGCCAGAGTCATGCGGATCAGGGGCCGTTCCAGCTCGGCCAGAGCGCGTTCGTAGAGCACGCCTTCCTCGCCGCTCTCGCGGATGGCGGCGAGCAGGCGGCTGACATGGCGTTCCACCACGGCGGCCATGGTGTCCGGCTCGTCGGCCGTGGCGACGGGCACTTCCTCGGCCACGACATAATCACTCAGCTCCTGGGCCAGAATCGCTTCGGTGATGACCGGCTGCGGCACCAGGGCGGCGAGGCGGCGGATCAGGTTTTCCAGTTCGCGCACGTTGCCGGGCCAGCGGTAAGCCGAGAGCATGGCCATTGCCCCGGGGTCGAGCGTCTTCATGGGCAGGCCCTCGTTTTGCGCCTTGTTGAGGAAGTGCTGCGCCAGCGCGGGAATGTCATCGGGGCGCTCACGCAAAGGCGGCAGGCGGATCGGCACGACGTTTAAACGATAAAAGAGGTCCTCACGGAATTGCCCGGAACGGATCAGCGCGCGCAGGTCGCGGTGTGTGGCGGCGACGATGCGGGCGTTGGCGCGGATCGGCTGGCGGCCGCCGACGGTGGTGTATTCGCCTTCCTGGAGCACGCGCAGCAGGCGGGTCTGGGCTTCCGGGGGCATGTCGCCGATTTCGTCCAAAAACAGCGTGCCGCCATTGGCTTGCTCAAACCGCCCGACATGCCGGTTCGTGGCCCCGGTGAAGGCGCCGCGTTCATGACCGAATAATTCGCTCTCGATCAGCTCGCGCGGGATCGCCGCCATGTTGATGGCAACGAACGGTCCGGCGCGCCGGCGGCCATAATCGTGCAGGGCGCGCGCCACCAATTCCTTGCCCGCACCGCTCTCGCCGTTGATCATCACGGTCAGGTCGGTCGTGGTGAGCCTTGCGATGATGCGATAGATTTCCTGCATGGCCGGGCTGCGGCCGATCAGCGGCAACGCATCGTCAGGTGAAGGTTTCGGCGCGTCCGACTGGCCCGCTTGTTGAATTGGTTGCTTCAGCGCGCGGTCGACGACCGCGAGCAGGTCCGTGAGGTCGAACGGTTTTGGCAGATAGTCGAACGCCCCGCGCTGCGTTGCCTGTACCGCGGTGGTCAGGGTCGATTGCGCGCTCATCACGATCACCGGCAGTTCGGGCCGGATGCGGCGGATGCGCGGGATGAGATCGAGCCCGTTCTCATCGGGCATGATCACGTCCGTAATCACCACATCGCCCTCGCCATCTTCCACCCAGCGCCACAGCGTGGCGGCGGTGGAGGTTGCCCGCACCTGATAACCCGAGCGCCCCAAGGCCTGGGTGAGTACGGTGCGGATCGAGCGGTCGTCATCGGCGATCAAGATCGTGGGAAGTGTCATCAATGATTACTTTCTGGAGGTTCCTCGAACACCGGCAGGTTGACGCGGAATTCGGTGCGTCCGGGGCGGCTGTCCACGTCGATCAGCCCGCCATGGTCGGCGACGATCTTGGCGACCAGAGCCAGGCCAAGCCCGCTGCCCGTGGCTTTGGTGCTGATAAAGGGCTCGAAGAGATGCCGGCGGATGTCTTCCGGGATGCCAGGGCCGTTATCGCGGACGGAGACGAACAGCGGCAGGTTGGCGCGGGTGCGCCCGGATGACGCGGTGAGCCGCACACCATGCTGGAAGCCGGTGGTGAGGTGAATTTCTCCATCCGGCCGGTCCATGCTGGCGATCGACTCGGCGGCGTTCTTCACCAGGTTCAGCAGAACCTGGATCAACTGGTCCCGGTTGCCATGCACATGCGGGATTGATGGATCATAGGATTCGACGAATTTTATTCGCGCGGCGAAGCCGGAACCTGCGAGTTTACGAACATGCTCCAGCACGCGGTGGATGTTCACCGCCTGGCGTTCCAGTTTTTTCTCACCGAATGTTTCCATCCGCTCCACCATGGCGCGGATGCGGTCAGCCTCATCGCGGATCAGTACGGCGAGTTCGCGGTCCTGCGGCGGGGCGCTGGTTTCCAGCAATTGCGCGGCGCCGCGAATGCCGGAGAGCGGATTTTTCACCTCATGCGCCAGAATCGCCGCCATGCCGGTAATGCTGCGCGCCGCATTGCGGGCGGACATCTGCTGGTCCAGCGCGCGCGCCGCCGATTCGTCCTGCAGAGTGAGCACAACGAAGCCCGGCATGTCGGGCAGAGGGGCCGCCTGGATGGAGCAGCCGCGCCGTGCCAGGCGCGGGCCTTCGAGAACCATGTCATGTTCGGCCACGGTCTGGCCGCCGCGCCTTGCGCGCTCCAGCACCAGAAAGACCGGGTGATCGACGGGCAGAATTTCGCTCAAATTGGTGTTCAGCAGCAAGGCCTTCGAGGACCCGAAAAACTCCTCGGCCGCGTAATTGACCGTGCAAAAAACATCGTCCTCGTCCAGCACGGCCACGGCCAGCGGCAGGGCGGCGAGTATCTGGGCCGCGTCCACGCCCAGCTCGCGGCTTGGCCGGGGGCTTTTTTTGCCCATGCCGAAGGCCCGGCGGAAACCACTCATGCGGCTAAAGCCAGCTCGTCCTGGCGCACGAAACCCGAATCGATCAGCGGGTCGTAAAACGCGTCGATCAGGTCTTCGACCGCTTTGCCGTCATCCAGCCGGTTCATCTGCGCGCGGAACGCAGCCGAGCCGTGCAGGCCGTGGGAGTACCAGGCGACATGTTTGCGGCCCAGCCGCACGCCGGCACGCTCGCCGAAATGCGCGCGGATATCCGCATAGTGCCGCAGCAGGACAGCTTTCTGGTCCGCCAGGCTGGGGGGCGGGGTCAGGTGCCCGGTGGTCAGATAATCCGCCACCTGCTTCAAAAACCACGGCCGGCCATAGGCGCCACGGCCGATCATCACACCATCCGCCCCGGAACGCTGCAAAGCCTCCGCCGCGCGGGCTTCCGTGGTAATATCGCCGTTCACGATCACCGGGATTTTCACGGCATTTTTTACATGCGCGACAAAATCCCAGTCCGCTGAACCCTCGTAGAATTGCTGCCGTGTGCGGCCATGCACTGTGATCATCGCAATCCCGGCATCCTCCGCGATTCGCGCCAGTGCCGGCGCGTTCAGGCTGTCACGGTCCCAGCCCATGCGCATCTTCAGCGTCACCGGCACATCCACCGCGCTGACCGTGGCGCTCAGAATCCGCCCCGCCAGAATCTCGTCGCGCATTAAAGCCGAACCGGCGGATTGCCCCACCGCCACTTTTTTCACCGGGCAGCCGAAATTTATATCGACGATATCGGCCCCTTGGGCCACCGAAATCCGCGCCGCCTCGGCCATCGCGTCCGGTTCGCAACCCGCAAGTTGCACAGATGACGGCCCGCCGCCGGCGACAACCTCGGCCATGCGCATGGTATTGCAATTCTCCCGCACCATGGCCCAGGAGGCGATCATTTCAGATACCACAAGCCCGGCGCCGAGCGACTTCGCCAGCGCCCGGAAGGGCAGGTCGGTGACGCCAGAGAACGGTGCGAGAATTACCGGCCTTTCCAGCGTGACCGCGCGCTTGCCCGTGCCCAGCGTGATCGGCTTGATGAGGGGGGGTAAAAAATTGCTCATGATTTGAGCAAACTACCGCCGCCCCGCGCGGCGCGCAATCGCCCGGCGCTGCATTTTAAGCGCAAAAGGTTGACGCGCCTGCCTCACCTCGTCACATCTGCGCAAAACCGCAATCAGGAGTAGGCATGATCCCTCGCATTGGCACCGGGTTCGACGTTCACGCCATGGCGCCGGGCAGGCCCATGATCCTCTGCGGTGTCACCGTTCCGCACGAACTTGGTTTGGCCGGCCATTCGGACGCCGATGTTGGCATCCACGCGCTGTGCGACGCCATCTACGGCGCTCTGGCGGAGGGCGATATCGGCCGGCATTTCCCGCCATCGGAAGATACCTGGAAGGATGCCGACAGCGCGAGATTCCTGCGCCATGCGGCCGAGCGGATCGCCGCGCGCGGCGGCAAACTCGCCAATGCCGATGTCACGATCATCTGTGAGCGCCCAAAAATCACCCCCCATGCCCCGGCCATGCGCGCCAGGCTGGCGGAATTGCTGGGGGTATCAATCGATCTGATCTCGGTGAAAGCCACAACAACCGAACAGTTGGGTTTCACCGGGCGCGGAGAAGGGATTGCCGCACAGGCGGCCGTGATTGTTCTGCTGCCTGCGTAAATCGGGTTGCACCATCATGCATCGCTGCGCATGGTCCGGGGCGGGGCAATGAAAGAAACTTCATCACACCTGCAAATCCGCATTGCTGCGCTGCGCAAAAGCTCGTTGTGACAGGGTTGGGTTTTGACCTATATCATTACCAGCAGGATGAGCTTGCTCTCCTGCTTTCTTGGACGTTTCCTCCCTAAACTTGGCGGCGCTTCGTGCGCCGCCTTTTTTTTGCAAAAAAAACGCAAGGGACAGTTAAGACTGCTGCCTAAGTTTTGACCAGACAAGCAGATAAAGCCACGCGCCGCGTATCACCGACCCCGGCAACCCAAGCGGATGGGTTGGATACGCACAGCAGAGCAGGATAAAAGTGGGGGGCTTCTGTTGCCCGGTGCCCCCCGAACCGCGCTTAGCTGCTGTTTAGGCAGCGACCGCGAATGCTACGTTGTTATCGTTCGCATTTATAATATAGCCCGATAACGGCGGTACAATGCCGAGCAAAAGATGGGTCTTTACCACGCGTGTCGAGTCTGTTTCACCCCCATATTCCCGGGCGGCCTGATTTAGACTTCGCGCTTCGCGCTCCGTCATCAGGACGCCTGGACCTTGCCTTCCGAGACGTAAGCGGCGTAGCCGCGTAGTCTAAATCGGACGGCACGGAATGGTTGGTGGAGGTGCCGGGTACTGCCCCCGGGTCCACAACGATTATTCCACGCATCGTTTATCGCCATAGCCGGCAAGCCGGCTCACGGTATATAGGGCGTTTGAAGCGCATATGAAAGAGAGGAAGACGCATGAGCCTGACTCCGGAGCAAAAAACCGAAATCGAGGCCGCCCGCGCCCGCACCTCCCAAACCCGCCGCGCCACCGTGCCGGCGCTGGAGGAGATGCTCTTCACCGCGATCCCCGTGCTGGACCATGGGTTCATCCGGGTGGTGGACTACATGGGCGATGATGCCGCCGTGGTGCAGGCCGCCCGTGTCTCCTACGGGCGCGGCACCCGCAAAACCACGGAGGATGAGGGGCTGATCCGCTACCTCATGCGCCACTACCACTCCACGCCGTTTGAGATGTGCGAGATCAAATACCACGTCAAACTGCCGATTTTCGTGGCGCGGCAGTCGATTCGCCACCGCACCGCCAACGTGAACGAGTATTCGGCGCGCTATTCGATCATGGATAAAGATTTTTATCTCCCGGCCCCCGAGCACCTGGCCGCCCAGTCAGCCGACAACCGGCAGGGCCGGGGCGAGGTGCTGGACCCGCAGACCGCCGAGCGCGTGCTCAACCTGCTGCGCGACGACGCCGAGCAGACCTACAGCCATTACGAGGACATGCTGGACGATAGCATCGGCCTGGCCCGTGAGCTGGCCCGCATGAACCTGACGCTGAACACCTATACCCAGTGGTACTGGAAGACGGACCTGCACAATCTCTTCCACTTCCTGCGGCTGCGGGCAGACGCCCACGCGCAGTATGAGATCCGGGTTTATGCCGAGGCGATGCTGGAAACAGTGAAGGCCTGGGTGCCGCTTTCCTACGGCGCGTTCAGCGACTACCGGCTGGGTGCTGTGACATTCTCGGCCAAGATGATGGCGGTGCTGAAGAAATTGCTGGCCGATGAGAAGGTGGAGCAGGCGAGCTCTGGCCTTTCCAAGCGGGAATGGGCCGAGATGCTGGCCGCGCTGGGCCGGTAAAAGAAACGGCGCCCCAGAGTGCGATCAGACTCTCGGGCGCCGTTGTAAAGGAAGCCAAAGCCTTGGGCCGGATTACCGGTTGTTGCGCTGCCCAAAGAGTTGCAGCAGGAACATGAACAGGTTGATGAAGTTCAGGTACAGGGTCAGCGCGTCGTAAACGCTGCGCTTGCCCGCCATCTCCACCCCGTAGGACGAGCCATATTGCAGGTAGTCCGCCTTGATGCGCTGCGTGTCATAGGCGGTGAGGCCCACGAAGATCAGCACGCCGAGAATGCTGATGGCGAACTGCACCGCCGGTGAGTGCAGAAAGATGTTCACCACCATGGCGATCATGATGCCGATCAGCCCCATGATCAGGAAGCTGCCGAAGCTGGTCAGGTCCTTTTTGGTCGTGTAGCCGTACAGGCTGGTGCCGGCGAATGTCCCGGCGGTGACGAAGAACACTTCGGTGATCGAGGTCTGGGTGTAGACCAGGAAGATGTTGGTCAGGCTGGCGCCCATTGTGGCGCAAAACGCCCAGAACAGCGCCTGTGCCGCCGTGGTGGAGAGTTTGTTCACGCCGAAGCTCAGCACCATCACGAACACCAAAGGTGCGAAGATGGAGATATAGGCGAGGATGGAGGGCGCGCGCACAAATTCGCCATTGGCGGTTTGCACCAATGGGTAGAATGCGTTCATCGCCCCGGTATGCGCGATAGCGAAGGCGATCAGCCCGGTCAGCACCAGGCCGGAGGCCATCCAGTTGTAGACACGAAGCATATAAGTCCGCAGGCCCTGGTCGAGCAGTGCCGCGCTGGAAGCGGCATAGCCGGCTTGCGCCGTGCGATACGAATTGCTGTTTGGATTATAAGCCATAGAATTTTCGCTCCTGAAGGTGGTCAGACGACCACGGCTACTATAATTCGCACGTTTTCGTTTGTTTTCAAGTCAAATCACGCATAGGCGAGCGCACATCTAGAGTATGATGGTTTTAAGGCCATCACACTCTAGCTTATATTTGGCGAGCAAGGTCATGACTTTTGCCCGCATTTGGCAATTAAATCAAAAGCCGACTTACTCTAGCGCCGCCACCAGCCGCGCTTTTTATCCACGGCAGGCGCATCCGCCCCGATCATGATCGGTTTAACCAGCGGCTCTGGCGCTGCCGGCGCGGGTTCAACCGGAGCGGTTTCCAGAATTGGCTCTGCTCCCGCTGGCTCAGCTTCCGCTTTCAGCTTGATTGCCAGGATCGTAACCTCTTCGGTCGTCTCGGGCGCCGTCGCCTGTCTGGCCAATTCGCGGGTGCGTAGAAGTTCAGCCTCGGCCCGCTCCGCCGCCTCGAAAATATCAGCAATATCGGCATAAACCGGTTCAGGGGCCGGTGTTTCGGCTTCCTCGGTCTCGCCGGTGCGGCGGCGGCGGCCACCACGCGAGCGCCGGCGGCGTACTGGTGTTTCTGTTTCAGCCGAAGGCTCGGCAAGCTCGGCAGGCGCCTCGGGCTCGGCAAGCTCGGCAGCCAGTACCAGGTCAAATTCCGAGGGTTGATCTTCAACCGGAGCCGGTGCTGGCTCAGCCAGCGTATCCTCAGGGCTTGGCTGTGCCGTGTCCGGCGCAGGCTCCGGCCGGCGCTTGCCACGGCGGCGGCGGCGGCGGCGTTTGCGTTCACCCTCCTCGGCAGTGTCGTTCGCGTTCGGCGCGTCGGTATCCGCGCGTTTCCTCCTCCGCTTCGCTTTCAGCCTCGTCCACCACCGGGGCCGCCACATGGCGCTCGGCTGGGCGCTCGACCCTGCTAGGCCCGGCATAGGAGGCCGGCGGTGCGACTGGCGGACTCGCCGTCTGCGCCTTGATCTTCTCGATACGGAAGCTTGTGCCGGTCATCGCGGCATCGGGCGTGAAGAGCACGCGCATGGCATAGCGCGACTCGATGGCGGAAAGCCGCTCGCGCTTATGGTTGAACAGGTAGAAGGCGATCTCGGGCGGCAAAACCACCGCGATCTCGGCGGCGCGGAACTTCGCGCCCTCATCCTCGATGGCGCGCAATATATGCAAGGCGGCACTCTCGGGGCTGCGGATATGGCCCATGCCGGCGCAATGCGGGCAGAGCACGAGGGAGGCTTCGGCCAGTGACGGACGCAGCCGCTGCCGGCTCATCTCCATCAGGCCGAAATGGCTGATGCTGCCGACCTGAATGCGCGCCCGGTCGTTCTTCAGCAAATCCTTGAGCTTGCGCTCGACCGCCGCATTGTTTTTGCGGCTCTCCATGTCGATGAAGTCGATCACGATCAAGCCCGCCAGATCGCGCATGCGCAACTGCTTGGCGGCTTCCTCCGCGGCTTCCAGATTGGTGCGCAGCGCTGTATCCTCGATACTGCGCTCGCGCGTCGACCGGCCGGAGTTCACGTCGATGGCGACCAGCGCCTCGGTCTGGTTGATCACGATATAACCGCCCGAGCGTAGCTGCACGATCGGGTTCAGCATCGCATCGAGCTGCGCTTCCACCTGGTGCTTGGCGAAAAGCGGCTGGCCCTCGGTCCAGAGCTGCACTTTTTTGGCGTGGCTCGGCATCAGCATGCGCATGAAATCGTGCGCCGCCTTGAAACCTTCCTCGCCGTCGACCAGCACTTCTTCCACATCGCGCGTGTAAACATCGCGGATGGTGCGCTTGATCAGGCTGGCTTCCTCATAGATCAGCGCCGGTGCGGTGAATTCCATGGTGCGCTCGCGGATATCATCCCAGAGCCGGAGCAGGTATTCGCAGTCGCGCTTGATCTCGGGCTTCGGGCGATTTGCGCCCGCGGTGCGGACAATGAGGCCCATGCCCTCGGGCACGTCGAGCTCCGCCATCGCCTCTTTCAGCCGGCGGCGGTCCGCCACCGAGGTGATTTTGCGCGAGACGCCGCCGCCGGAGGGGGAGTTCGGCATCAACACGGAGAACCGGCCGGCGAGTGAGAGATAGGTGGTGAGGGCGGCGCCCTTATTGCCGCGCTCTTCCTTTACCACCTGGATCAGCATGATCTGCCGGCGATGAATAACATCTTAAATCTTATAGTTGCGCAGGAAACGTTGGCGCTGGCGGCGCTCACGTTCCTCGGCTGCGTCATCGCCATCGCCGCCCAGGCTTTCCGGCGGAGGCGTTGCCGCTTCCTGTTCCGCATCGACGATTTCGGTGCTGTCCACCTGCTCAACCTGCGTCGCCTCGGCTGCCTCGATCTCTGCTCCGGGCCGTTCGGTTTCGGTCGTCTCGGATTTGCCCGGTCCGACGTCGCTCTCGGCTGCGTCGGTTTGCGCGGTTTCAACGACCGATGCGTCCAATTCCGGCACAGCCTCGGCGATCTCATCGGGCGGCGGCGCGGCCTAAATCTCGATCGGCTTGATCTCCAGCGGCTGCGCGGTTTCCCGTTCAGGCTCGGCCGTCACCTCGGTTTCGGCGCGGCTCTCCTCCTCGGCGGCATCCTCAGCCTGCTGCGCCAGCAGGCGCTTGCGATCCGCGACCGGGATTTGATAGTAATCGGGGTGGATTTCCCCAAAGGCCAGAAACCCGTGCCGGTTTCCGCCATACTCAACAAACGCCGCCTGCAGGCTGGGTTCGACCCGGATGACCTTGGCGAGGTAGATATTGCCTTTTATCTGCTTGCGATTGGCGGTCTCAACGTCGAAATCCTCAAGCCGGTTGCCGTCCAGCACCACCACGCGCGTCTCTTCCGCGTGGCTGGCGTCGATTAGTAGTTTTTTCGTCATGAAAATTGGAGCTCCGATGCGCAGCACCGGCGGGCAGCCATGAGGTTGTAGTGACTCTCAATGCCGCGACGCTGCGATTTTTGGGTGAATGAAGGGGTGCAGACCGGAGCCACGCCATATCCGAACAGAAAGAAAAAATATCGGTCGGCAGAGCGGTCATCGGTCCTTGATCTCGTAGGCCAGGTTTTGGTCCCGGCCATGTGGTTATTCCGGGGTTCAACTGGCGAGACCGGCCAAATTGGCCAAAAACCGCTCTGAATTGAACACCTGGGGTTGTTGATGGCGTAAATACCTCCGCTCCGCAAGGGGGTTGCCTTGGCACAGCCTTTCCCGCCAACATTATGAGGAAAAATTAATGGGAGCTAAATTGGACAGAATCGCCTGCGTCGCGATCGTCAAGAATGAGGAACGTCACATTGCCGAGTGGCTGGCCTACCAATTTGCCCTTGGGTTTGATACCGTACTCCTGCTGGATAACCTCTCGACCGATGCCACCGTTGCCAACGCGCGGAGCCTCGCCAGCACCAGGGATGTGAGGGTGGTGGACTGGCCGCTGCGCGGTGAGGACTACCAGTTGAAAGCGTATCAGTTCGCGGTCGCCCATCTGGAGGGCAAATACGACTGGATCGCGTTTTTTGATACGGACGAATTCCTCGTTCTCGACCCTGGTCTGACGCTGAAGGGGTGCCTGTCGGCGCGCCATGATTCCGCGGCTATCGTGATTCCGTGGGCGATTTTCGGTTCGTCCGGCCACCGGAGCATCCCCGAAGGTTTGGTGATCGAAAATTTCGTCAATCGCGGTCCGGCTTCTTTCTGGCCGAACCGGCATGTCAAATCCATCATCCGCCCGGCGAAAATGCTGTCTGGCCAGAGTGTGCACAGCTTCGTCGTTGATGGGCGTACGACATTCCTCGATGGCCGCGACGCGGCCTGGCAATTTGACGGTATTCTGAACGAAACGCCGGACTACAACATAGGCAAGCTGCATCACTACTTCACCAGGTCACGGGAACACTGGACTCTCAAACTACAGCGTGGCTATCCGAATGCGGAACGCAAGCTTGAAGAGTTCGAAATCTATGATTTGAACGATATTTTTGACAACTCAGCAGCGCGCCTGGCGCCTGAGGTCAAAACCATACTGGCGCAAGCCGCCGGACATGACACTGATTTTCCAAAGGTTAAGAATTTCACGATGCCTTTTGAAAATGACAGACATACAGCATCTGCGGCTTGGCATTGCGATTACGACGTTTAACAGACGGGCCATGGTTGTTGATCTTGTTGCGAAGATAATATCTCTTACGAAAAATCCCTATGATCTGGTGGTTTGTGATGATGGATCGACCGACGGAACGGTTGATGCGTTAAGGACGATGGGCGTCCGCGTGATCGGCGGCATAAATCGGGGCATTGCGTGGAATAAAAATCGTGGAATTTACTATCTGCTGAATGTTTCGAAATGCGATGTTGTTCTGCTTTTAGATGATGACGTTACACCGGCCGTTGCCGGGTGGGAGTCGGAATGGATCGAGGCCGCGTGGCGCTATGGCCATGCGAACTACGCGTTACCGGCATTTCAGTCTTTGGTTGTTTCCGGCAGCTTAAGTGCCGATGATCCTGGCCTGGCAACAGCAATTCCCGGCTGCGCACTTGCCTTTAGCTCTCTTGCGCTCTCGCAGATTGGTTATTTTGACATACGCTTTGGCCGGTACGGACATGAACATTCCGATTTTTCATTCCGTGCAATGCGCGCGGGTTATGGCGGCATAATCGTGGAGAATGCTGGCGGGAGCAACACCTTTTTTTATGTCATATCGGGCGGCTTGACGATGGTTCCGTCGGTAACAACAGGCACGCAGGAAGATCTGGATCGAAATGGTAGGCTGCTGGGCGAATTAGGACGGGAGCCGATATACCGTAACGCCTGGCTCAGAGACGACCTGATGGATATTTTCCTGCGGGAGATTGAACATGGAAATAATGACATAAAACTTCGTAAAATACGAAATAATCATTATGAGTCGTTAACGAGCTACCAGCAAATCGAACAAAAAGACGTCATTGAACCCGGGCGGGGTTGATGTGCCTTTGCCTTCGCCGGAAAAACCATTGGATACCCCGGCGGCCCGGGTGTTATCTGCCATTTCGAACCTGGCGCTTGGCCGGAAGGCGAAGCAAAGCTCTGTAAGTGAATGGTCGGTTGATCAAAACATCGAACGAGATGCGGCCCGCGCCGTTAACGGCCAGATTGACGGCAGCAGAAAATTCCACACTTCATTCGAGGATAACCCGTGGTGGCAGGTCGATCTCGGCGGTTTTGCCACGATCACGGAAATCCGTGTTTATAACACCACGGACCACACGGCGGCGCGCTGCCGGAACATAAGCCTGAGCGTTTCCATCGATGGCGAGGCCTGGGTCGAACTCATACGCAAGGAAGATAACGAGATTGTCGGCGGCATTTCCGGCACGCCCTTTGCCTGGAACGGCCCGGGCACCGCCTGGGCGCGATTTGTCCGGGTGACGTTGCTGGGGCGGGATTACCTGCATCTGGACCAGGTTGAGGTGTTCGGCCGGCTGAACTGATATCTTTTCTTGCATTGCAGCATGAATGTGCGGCATCACGTAAAGGTAGCTCACGTCAAGGAGCCGACAATGTCCGAAGCAAGAACCACCATCAGCGGCCTGAAAATCGCCACCGTGCTCTATGATTTCGTGGTCAACGAGGCGCTGCCCGGCACCGGGCTCGACGCCGGCACCTTCTGGGAGGGCTTTGCCGCGTTGCTCGGGGAGTTCTCGGCAACCAACAAGGCCCTGATGGGCAAGCGCGATGCGTTGCAGGAAAAAATCGACGCCTGGCACATCGTCCATAAGGGCCAGACGCATGATGCGGCCGCGTATCAGGCGTTCTTGGAGCAAATCGGTTATCTTCTGCCAGACCCCGCGCCGTTCGCGGTGGATACGGCGAATGTGGACGACGAGATCGCGCATATCGCCGGGCCGCAACTCGTGGTGCCGCTCACCAATGCCCGTTACGCGCTGAACGCCGCGAATGCCCGCTGGGGTGCCTTGTATCCCACTCTTTACGGCACCGATGCGATCTCCGAGGAGGACGGCGCGGCCAGAACCGCCGGTTTCAACATAACCCGCGCGAAAAAAGTCATCGCCCGTGGCTGTGCCCTTCTGGATGCCAGTTTCCCGCTCGCCACCGGCAGCCATGCCGATGCCCAGGCTTACCGCGTGAAAAACGGTCATCTCGCCGTCGTGCTGCCAAGTGGCGAAACCGGCTTGCGGGACGGCGCCAAATTTGCCGGCTTCAACGGCGATGCCAGCCATCCAAAGCGATCCTGCTGAAAAACCATAACCTGTACGTGGAACTGGTCATCAATCCCCGCCGGCCGTTTGGCCAGATTGGCCCGGCAGGCATCGCCGAAATTCTCATTGAAGCCGCCATCACCACGATCATGGATTGCGAGGACAGCGTCGCGGTGGTGGATGCCGCCGACAAGGTCGTTGTTTACCGCAACTGGCTCGGGCTGATGAACGGCACACTCTCCGCCGCAGTGACGAAAGACGGCAAAACCTTTGAGAGAAAACTGAACCCGGAGCGTACCTACACCGCTCCCGACGGGAGCAAATTAAGGTTGCGCGGCCGCTCGCTCATGTTGATCCGCAATGTCGGCCGCCATATGCTGACCGACACGATTTTGGACGCGAGCGGTGCCGAAATTCCGGAAACAGTGATGGATGCGGTGATCAACACGCTGATCGCCATGCGCGACCTGAAATCGCGCAACAATTCCCGCACGGGGTCGATCTATATCGTCATGCCCAAGCTGCACGGGCCGGAAGAGGTCGCCAACGCCAATGCGCTGTTCGGTGCGGTCGAGAAACTTCTGCACCTGCCGGAAAACACGCTGAAAATGGGTATCATGGATGAGGAGCGCCGCACCAGCGCCAACCTGAAAGCCTGCATCGCAGCGGCAAAATCCCGTGTTTTCTTTATCAATACGGGGTTTTTGGACCGCACGGGCGACGAGATACACACCTCCATCGAGGCGGGTGCTTTCATCCGCAAGGCGGAGATCAAAAACACGCTTTGGATCAAGGCTTATGAGGACCGCAACGTCGATTTCGGCCTGGAATGCGGGTTGCCGGGCCACGCGCAAATCGGCAAGGGCATGTGGACCGCGCCGGACATGATGGCGGCGATGCTGGAACAGAAAATCGCTCATCCGCGCGCGGGCGCAAATACCGCCTGGGTGGCGTCCCCCTCCGCGGCGACGCTGCACGCGCTGCATTATCATGCGGTGGATGTTGCCGCGCGGCAGGATGAACTGAAATCCCGCGCGCCGGCCAGGCTGGACGATTTGCTGACCATCCCGCTGGCCGGCCGGCCAAACTGGAATCCGGATGAGGTGCAGCAGGAGCTCAACAATAACTGCCAGGGGTTGCTGGGTTATGTGGTGCGGTGGATCGACCAGGGCGTCGGCTGCTCAAAAGTGCCGGACATCAACAATGTCGCGCTGATGGAAGACCGCGCCACCCTGCGCATCTCCTCCCAGCACATCGCCAACTGGCTGCTTCACGGCATCACCACCAGGGCGCAGGTGCTGGAGACACTTAAAGCCATGGCGCTGATTGTGGACAAGCAAAATGCCGGCGATCCGGCCTACAAGCCGATGGCCCCAGGCTATGACGGCCCGGCCTTCGCCGCGGCGCTCGATTTGGTGTTCGAGGGGCGTCAGCAGCCGAACGGCTATACCGAATTCATCCTCACCCGCCGCCGCCGCGAGGCAAAGGCCGCCGTTTAATGTGTTAACCAATCATCGCGCCGGAATTGTCGCCGGAGAAAAAACACCCACACGCCGCTCAACCGGCGGGGGCGGCCGACGGCAGCAGATAATCCAGTACGGCAGCACCACCAGAAAGGTCCAGGCGAAGTTGAAGGCAAGTTCCTCCCGGGCTTCGACCGGCAACTGGAAGGGAAATGCCGCGAGGTCGATCAGCCAGAGCGTGCGCCATAATAGTCCCGTGGCGCGGGCCGCCGGCAGAAGCGCCTGGTGCCGGGGCTCGCGGGCTTCATGGCTGCGAATTCTGGAGATAAGTGGCGATGACCATGATCCCGAGGCACAGCACGTCCTGGTAAAAATTCACGCTCGGGAACTGGTCGAACTTGTGCAGCCAGATCACGCCGATTTCGGCGCCGAGCACGACGCTGACCTTGGCGAGCATGTAAACCGGGATATCAAAATACCATGCCGCCAGGTTGATCCCCGGTTGCAGAGCCCGGTCGATGATAAAATCATCGATCGCCTTGGCGATGGTGATGAGCTTGCTGGCCAATTCTTCTCCTCGTCTTCGCGGCAATGGTTTAGTTTTGACTCTTCAGCGCCCGCCGTAAAGATCCTTTTGCCTCGTTCAGCCTTTGCGCCGCGGCATCGGCCCCGCATTCAAGCAAAATCATCGTCACGGCGCTCTTCACATGCATATTGCATTGTTCCAGCGCAATACGAGCCTTATTCTCATCAACACGGGCAATTTCCGCGGTCATGGAGATGGCGCGGCGGCGCAATTTTTCATTGGTCGCGCGCATATCCACCATATAGGGTCCGTAGGTCTTTCCCTGCCGGATCATCACGGTGGAGGAGAGTATGTTCAAGGCGATTTTTTGCGCCGTCCCGGCGGATAGCCGCGTCGATCCGGCAATGATTTCCGCTCCCGATGCAATCTGAACCGGTATCCGCGCCGCCGCCGCCAACGCGCTGCCCGGATTATTCACAATCGCCCCGGTTAAAGCGCCGGTCTCATTGGCGTAGCGTATCGCCGCCAGGGTGAACGGCGTGGATCCCGAGGCCGCAATGCCCACGACCGCATCCGCCGCCGTTAATTTTTGCGCCTGCAATGCGGAAACAGCGGACTGAGTATCATCCTCGGCCCCCTCAGCGGCGGTGCGGAAAGCGCCAAGCCCCCCGGCCAGGATCGGGATGATCAACCCTTCCGGCACGCCGAAAGTCGGCCCGCATTCCACAGCGTCCAAAAATCCCAACCGGCCGGAGGTGCCGGCGCCGACGTAAAACAATCGTCCCCCGGCTTGCAGTTTTGCCGCCACCGCATCGGCCAGTGCCGCCAAGCTTGGCGCCACGGCCGCCAAAGCGCGCTGTGCGGCTTCCTCCTGGCCCAGGAAAATCTTCACGATATCCAGCGTCGCCCGCTCATCCAGGCCGGATAACGCCGCCCGCGCATGTTCGGTGCCCTTTTGGGGCTTGCTCGCTGTTCCGGCCGTTCCCGCCGTCCAGACCTGACGGACGTTAAAATCATCGCCCCACCACACCAAATCCGCCCGCGCACCCGGCGCGATGCGCCCCCGGTCCGTGAGACCAAGCGCCTCGGCCGGGCGGCTGGTCGCCGCGGCGAAGGCAATTTCCGGGGCAATGCCGGCCGCGATCAACCGCCGCACCCCCTCATCGAGCGTAATGCCCGCCCCGGCGATGGTGCCATCCGCGCGTAACCCCACCCCTTGCGGGCCGAGTGTCACCGGCGCGCCGCCAAATGTCTGTTCCGCCCCTTCGGGCAGTCCCGCGACAAGGATGGAATCCGTCACCGCGATGGCGCGCGGGCAGGCGCTGAAAGCAAGTTTGAGAATGATCGGGTCGACATGCACGCCATCGGCGATAAGGCAGGGAAACAGCCGCTCATCGCTCAGCGCCACGCCTGGCGCTCCCGGCGCCCGGTGGCTCATCGGCGACTGTGCGTTAAAAACATGGGTCACCAGTTTCGCGCCGGCATCCACGCCAGCGCGCATTTCTGCTCCCGTTGCATCGGTGTGACCAAGCGATACCAGCACCCCGGCCGCGGTCAGCCGCGTGATTGCCGCCAAAGCACCCGGCAATTCCGGCGCCAGGGTGATGACGCGCAACACCCGGCGCATGGCATCGCCCGCCAGCAAGGCATCGATCGCCGCCGCATCCGGTGCGCGCAGCCAGTCCGCCCGGTGCGCGCCGCGCCGGCGGGGGCCAGAAACGGGCCCTCCAGATGCAGCCCCAGTATCGCGCCATGCCGTGCCATTGCGGCGGCTATGCGGGAGGCAGCGTCATGCAGTGCCGCAAACTCGGCGGTAATGATGGTCGGCAGCACCGAGGTCACACCGCGCGCCGCCAGCTCGGTTATATATAGCTCCCACGCGGCTGGGGTGGCGGTGGCGCAATCCACACCGAATGCGCCATTGTTGTGCAGGTCGATCAGCCCTGGGCTCAGAAAGCCATGCGTGAGGCGGATATCTGCCGCCACCTCGCCCTGGAACACCTCCCTGATCCGGCCATCTTCGATCGCCACGGCGCCGGGGCCGCTAAACGCACCGTTCAGGAACAAGTTTGGCGCGGAGATGATCATGAGAACCTTGTTATGGTGCCGGATGCAGGATTTGAACCCGCGACCTTCGGTTTACAAAACCGCTGCACTACCACTGTGCTAATCCGGCGCAGGGCGAGCCATAGCATAAACTCGAATTCCTTCCACCCCTTGATCCGGAGTAAAAGCCCGGTCTATATGCGCGCTCCGGGTGAGGGGCCATAGCTCAATTGGTAGAGCGCAACACTGGCAGTGTTGAGGTCAGCGGTTCGATTCCGCTTGGCTCCACCAACTCCTCCCCGGCGATCCCCACAAACAAAAACGGCGCCCCCAAGGACGCCGCTTATCGACTATCTCAGGGTTTTTTTAAGCCACCGTGAGCTTCACATCGACAGTCTTGTGAATTGCGTTGGAATACGGGCAGACGATATTCGCTTTTTGCACGAGATCCTCCGCCACGGATTTTTCTACGCCGGGTATGGTGATCGTCAGCGCAGCGGTAATCCCGAAGCCTTCGCCGTCTTCGCGCGGGCCAACTCCGATTGTCGCCGCGACCTTCGTCTCGGGCGGGAGTTTTACCTTTTGCTTGCCGGCCACCACTTTGAGCGCCCCGAGAAAGCAGGCTGAATATGCGATCGAAAACAACTGTTCCGGGTTGGTGCCCGGACCGCCCTCGCCACCGAGTTCTTTGGGCGTGCTGAGCTGCACCGACAGGCGGCTGTCGTCGGTTGCCCCTTCGCCGGTGCGTCCGCCGGTTGCATGACCATGGGCGTGATAAAGCGCTTTCGTCATTTGATCCTCCGTTAAAGTATTAGAGCGCGCGTGTTTTAGGTTAACGCAGACTTGGCGCAACCCAAAACAAGAGCGCTCTATCGCAAAGCTGAGCAGAAATCCGCGATGCGGGCGCAGGCGCGCTCCAGCACATCGGCGGACGTCGCGGTCGAAATCCGCACATGCGGGCTCATCGCGAACGCAGCGCCTTGTACCACCGCGACAAACGCCTCGTCGAGCAGGGCGGTAGCGAAATCCGTGTCGGTCCTAATTTGCCGCCCAGCCTTGGTCGTTTTGCCAAGACAGCCGGCAATATTGGGAAACACATAGAACGCGCCGTCGGGCTTGTGGCATTCCACACCAGGAATTTCATTCAGCCGCGCCAGCACAAGGTCCCGCCTGGCCTGATACGCCGCCGCGCGGCTGGCCGAGAAAATCCTGCGGACCTTCCAGCGCCGCCAGCGCCGCCGCCTGGCCAATGGAGGAGACGCCGGAGGTCGCGGTCGCCTGCACCACTGTACATGCCTTTATCAGGTCAGCCGGCCCGGCACAGAAGCCGATTCGCCAGCCCGTCATCGCATAGCTTTTGGACACGCCGGTCATGGTGACAATCCGGTCCTCAAGGTCCGGGGCGACCGCCGCCAGGGTGGCATAAGTGAAATCATCGAACAGCAGATGCTCGTAAATATCGTCGGACAATACCCAGATTTGCCTGTGCCGCCGCAACACCTCCGCGATCGCCGCCAATGCCTGGGCATTGCACGCGGCACCGGACGGGTTGTTCGGATAGTTCAACAGCAAAAGCTTCGTCCTCGGCGTGATCGCGGCTTCCAACGCCTCCGGCTGGAGCACAAACCCCGCTGCCTGCGGGCAGGGAACAAAAACCGGCACACCGCCGGCGAACTGCACGGTCTGCTCATAGCCGGCCCAGGCCGGGGCAGGGATCAAGACCTCGTCGCTGTCATCGATCACCGACATGATCACGTTAAAAATTGCCTGCTTGCCGCCATTGGTGACGAGGATGTTCTGTGTTGGCACATCCAATTTCTGATCGCGCAGATATTTGCGCCGCACCGCTGCTTTGAGCGCCTCGGTCCCGGCCAGCGGCGGGTATTTGGTCTCGCCCCGCAAAGCGGCCTCGTGCGCTGCCAGCACAATATGTTCGGGGGTGGGGAAATCCGGCTCGCCAAGTGAGAGTGAGATCACATCATGCCCCGCCGCTTTTAAGGCGCGGGCACGCGCCGCCATGGCAAAGGTGGCGGCAAGTTCGGTACGGCCCACACGGGCGGAAAGTAACGGCATGGCGCCGGACATAGCCACGCCGTTAATCCCAGCGCAAGAATTACGCCCGTATCATCTTCGATGTCGTCTTAGTGGTAAACGCCCGGCCCAAAGCCGCCGAACAACCAAACGATGAGTAGAACGATCACGATCAGCCCGAGCATGCCACCGGAACCATATCCGCCATAGGAGCGATGCGCGTAATAACCGCCGCCGCCAAATATCAGGATCAAAAGCAAAATAATTAAAATCAGTGGCATGGGTATCTCCCAGAAAATTCTAATCGCATCGTCAACGTTGTGAGCCGCAGCCCCCGCGGAAAGAGCAGGATTCATTAAAACATCGTCACGGCGCCGCCAGATTGTCCGAATTGCCTGAAAGTGGCTCCGGGGCTATGACGCCAGCCCATGCCTCAAACAGCCGGAGTGAAGCAGAATATGGCCGAAACATTCGATGTTATCGTGATCGGTTCTGGCCCCGGCGGTTATGTCTGCGCCATTCGCGCCGCCCAGTTGGGCATGAAGGTTGCCTGCGTCGAAAAACGCGCCACGCTCGGCGGCACGTGCCTCAATATCGGCTGCATCCCATCGAAAGCGCTGCTGCAATCCTCGGAGAATTTCCACCAGGTCTCGCATACCATGAAGGACCACGGCATTGTCGTGGGTGAAATCAAGCTGGATCTGGCCCGCATGCAGGCCCGCAAGGGTGAGGTCGTTACCGCCAACACCAAGGGCGTGGAATTTCTGTTCAAAAAGAACAAGATCACCTGGCTCAAGGGCGAGGCTAAATTCACCGGGCGGAACGCGATCGACGTCGCCGGCACCGCCTACACCGCCCCGCACATCGTCATCGCCACGGGCAGCGAGTTCGTGCCGCTGAAGGGGGTTGAGGTCGATGAGAAGCGCATCGTTACCTCCACCGGCGCGCTGGAGCTGGGGGAAGTTCCGGGCCATCTGGTTGTCATCGGCGGCGGCGTCATCGGGCTGGAGCTGGGCAGCGTCTGGCGCCGGCTGGGCGCGGAAGTTACCGTCATTGAGTTCCTGGACCGCATCACGCCCGGCCTGGACAACGAAATTTCCAAGGCTTTTCAGCAGACGCTCACCAAGCAGGGGTTCAAGTTCAAGCTCGGCCATAAAGTCACCGGCGCGGCGCTCACCGATAAAGGCGTGACCCTGACGGTTGAGCCCGCGAAAGGCGGGGCGGCGGAGACCATCGAGGCCGATATCGTGCTGCTCGCCATCGGCCGGCGCGCCTACACGGCCGGGCTGAACCTGGATGCTGCCGGTGTCGCCACCGACGAGCACGGCCGCGTGAAAACCGACGCCCATTACGCCACCAACATCCCGGGCATCTATGCGGTCGGCGATGTCGTCGCTGGGCCGATGCTGGCGCATAAGGCCGAGGAGGAGGGTGTCGCTTTGGCCGAGCGCATCGCCGGCCAGGCCGGACATGTGAATTACGACGCCATCCCGAGCGTGGTTTACACCTGGCCGGAGGTGGCCAGCGTCGGCAAAACCGAGGAAGAGCTGAAAGCCGCCGGCATTGAATACAGCGTCGGCAAATTCCCCTTCATGGCCAATGCCCGCGCCCGCGCCATGGGCGACACGGATGGTTTCGTCAAAATTCTCGCCGACAAAACCACCGACCGCCTGCTCGGCGCGCATATTCTGGGGCCGGATGCCGGCACGCTCATCGCCGAGCTGACCACCGCCATCGAATTCGGCGCCTCGGCCGAGGACGTGGCGCGTATCTGCCATGCGCACCCCACTTTAAGTGAGGTCGTGAAGGAAGCAGCCCTGGCGGCGGACGGACGCGCGCTGCATATCTAGCCAATGACAATACGATTAGGCGTCAATGTTGACCACGTCGCCACCCTGCGCAATGCGCGCGGGGGCTGCACCCGGACCCGTTCACGGTGAGCCTGGCCGCCGTTGCGGCCGGGGCGGACGGCATCACCATCCATTTGCGCGAAGACCGCCGGCATATCAGCGATGCGGACGCCGAGCGTATCTGTGCCTGGGCCGGTGTGCCGATCAATCTCGAAATGGCGGCAACCGACGAGATGGCCGCCATCGCCTGCAAGCTCCGGCCGCATGGCGTGTGCATCGTGCCCGAGCGCCGGACCGAGATCACCACCGAAGGCGGGCTCGATGTCGTCACCAACAAGGCGGCGCTGAAGCCAATCGTGGCCCGTCTGAACGACGCTGGCATCGTGGTCTCGCTGTTCATCGACCCCGAGCCTGCCCAGGTCTACGCCGCCGCCGAAGTTTTGGCCGCGGTGGTCGAGCTGCATACCGGCGCTTACGCGAACAACAAACCTGGCGAGCTGGCCCGGCTGCAAGCCGCCGCCGCGCTGACGGCCCAAGTGGGCCTGGAATGTCACGCCGGCCATGGCCTCACTTTCGCCAATGTCACGCCCATCGCCGCCATGCCGGAAATCCGCGAGCTGAACATCGGCCATTACCTGATGGGCGAGGCGCTCATCACCGGCCTGCCCGCCGCGATTTGGGAAATGAAACGCCTGATGAACGCGGCGCGCCCGGTTTAAGCCTGGCCTATCCCAGCCGTGCCAGTAACGCCGCCTTGATCTCCGGCGGCATATCCGCAAACGCGTCGTTCAGCCGTGTCATCCGCCGCCGCATATCGTAGATCTGGTCCATCAGCGACAACACAACCGGCAGGCTCTGCTCCTCGACCTCCAGCTCATGCCGCAACTCCCAGATCAAACGGATGCGGGCGACATCGATGTCCTCGAACCGCCAGGCGCCGGGCGGTCCCTCCGCGCGCACTAGCGCCGCTTCGATCCAGCGGCCCAGCTCCTCGCTATTAAGCTCACGAAACTCACCCCTTATGGCCTCGAAGCTGATCATGTTTCCGCTCCTCCCATGCCGGCGCGCGGGTCAAAGCCCGGCTGTGACCAGTCCTTCAGGAAATTCTCCAGCCGCTCATCCGCCGGCCCGATCACGACGCGCAGTTTCACGTACAGATCGCCGGCTGGCAGTTTGCCATGCGCCGGCACGCCGCGGCCGCGCAGCCGCAATTCCAGGCCCGTATCCGAGTGAGGCTTCAGCGTCATTGCCACCGCGCCCGAGGGTGTCGGCACATTTACCTTGCCCCCCAGCACCGCTTCGGTCAGGCTCACCGGCAACTCCATGCGGATATCCTGTCCTTCACGGTGAAAAAACCTATGCGGTGAGATATGGATCTCGATAAGCGCGTCCCCGGCCGGCCCGCCATTATGTCCCGGCTGGCCGCGCCCGCGCAGCCGCAGCACATCACCGTCAGCCGTTCCCGCCGGAATTTTTACATCCAGCACCTGGCCATCGGGCAGGGTCAGCCGGCGCGTCGCCCCTCGCACCGCATCCAGGAATTCGGCCTGCAGCACATAGCGCGCATCCTGGCCGCGCACCGGCCCCGTCCTGGCGCGTTGCTCAAAAATATTGGCAAAAATATCCTCGAAATTGGCCCCGCCGAAGCCAGCCTGACCATCGCCACCGGGGGGATAGCGCTCGCCACGGCCACTCTCGGCGTAGTGCCGGTAGGTCCTCGGGCGCTCTTTTTCCGCCCCGCTCTCGTCGATCTCGCCTCTGTCGTAACGCGCACGCTTCTCCGTGTCCGAGAGCAGGTCATTCGCCGCCGCGATCTGCTTGAAAAGCTCTTCCGCCGCCTTATTGCCGGGATTTAGGTCGGGATGGTGCTTTTTCGCGAGTTTTCTGTACGCCGCCCGAATTTCATCGCTGGTCGCGTTTCGTGCCACGCCGAGTAGTTTGTACGGATCCTCTGCCATTTGCTCCACTTAATATTCTAAAGACTTTGCTGCCCCTTATATCAGCGGTTCCGGCAGATGACTCCTGATATAAGTCATTATTTCGGGCGTCGGCGTTAATGCTTCAATGTACTGGAGAGAAATTGCTGGAACCGTGGCGATTGCGGGTTGGTGAACACCTCATCGGGCTTGCCTTCTTCCTCGGTCAGCCCTTTGTGCAGAAACATCACCCGGCTCGCCACTTCGCGGGCGAAGCCCATCTCGTGCGTCACCACCAGCATGGTCCGGCCTTCCTTGGCGAGATCGCGCATCACTTTCAGCACCTCGCCCACCAGTTCGGGGTCGAGGGCCGAGGTCGGTTCGTCGAACAGCAGCACGTCCGGCTCCATCGCCAAAGCCCGCGCAATCGCCACGCGCTGCTGCTGCCCGCCGGAAAGCTGTGCGGGATAGGCGTGGAGCTTGGCCGACAAGCCCACTTTCTCCAGCATCGCCTCGCCGCGGGCGATCGCGGTTTTGCGGTCCAGCCCGAGAACATGGATCGGCGCCTCGATCACATTCTGGATCACGGTCATATGCGCCCAGAGATTGAACTGCTGGAACACCATGGCGAGTTGCGAGCGCAGCCGCTCGATCTGTTTGGGGTTGGCCGCCCCGCGCGAGTTTTTTCCTCTCGCATTTCGATCAGCTCGCCTTTGATCATCACACGGCCCTTATCGGGCATCTCCAGCAGGTTGATGCAGCGTAAAAATGTGCTCTTGCCCGAGCCCGACGAGCCGAGAATCGCGATCACGTCATGGTCATGCGCGGTGACGGAGACACCCTTCAGCACTTCCACTGGCCCGAAACTCTTATGGATATCCTCAACAACCAGGGCTGTCGCGGGGGGGATGGTCTCTGACATGCGGACTTATTTATCCTTGTTTCACAAAAATTGATAAAACAGCTTTGCAAAACCCGTGCCCTGCGTCACTATGTTTCTGTCCTTATTCGGACGCAGGAGAGCGCGGGGGCGCATTTAGATGAATCCCCGCCGCCGAAGGCGCAACCGGCCCCCGGAAACGCTCAGGCAAAAGGGCTGCGTTTGTAAACGGGACACTCTGGAAAGCCGGTTGGGCAACCACCGCACCGACGGGGTCAAGGGCAGGGTTGAAAACCCGCCCGAATTCTCTCAGGTCCCAAAACAGAGGGGGGTCAGTTTGTCCGGCACTTGGCCGGGCGCTGGCCGGAGTTGGGGGTATTTTGTTGAAAACACCGTTGGATAATCTGCACAGGCAGCTTGGCGCGCGCATGGTCGAGTTCGCCGGCTATGAGATGCCCCTGCAATATACGGGCATCATCGCCGAGCATCTCGCCTGCCGTGAATCCGCGGCCTTGTTCGACGTTTCCCATATGGGCCAGGCGGAGATCGCCGACGCCCAGGCGTTCGAGGCACTCGTGACGGGTGACATCACCAGCCTGAAACCTGGCCGGCAGCGATACACGCTGCTGACGAATGAGGCAGGCGGCATTATCGATGACCTCATGGTGGCCAATCTAGGCAACCGCTTTCAGCTTGTCCTGAATGCCGGGCGCAAGCATACCGACCTTGCCCATATTCAGGCCCATGGCGTCGTCCATCACACCGAAATTCGACCGCGCGCTGCTGGCCTTGCAAGGCCCGAAGGCGGTGGAGATGCTGCCAGAGGCCGCCGCACTCAAATTCATGGAGGCCGCAACGCTCAGTATCGTCGGGCTGGAATGTATCGTTACCCGCTCCGGCTATACCGGCGAGGATGGTTTCGAGATCGGCTGCGCCGCCGAACAAGCCGAGTTGCTGGCCCGTCTCCTGCTGGAGCGTGGCGCTACCCCGGCCGGGCTGGGCGCCCGTGACTTGCTGCGGCTGGAGGCTGGCTTGTGTCTTTATGGCCAGGACATCGATGAGACCACGAACCCAATCGCCGCCAACCTCACCTGGGCCATCTCCAAACGCCGCAAAACGGATTGGGATTTTCTGGGCGCCGCCGCCATGCGCGACGCGCTGGAGAACGGCACCGCGCAAAAACTTATTGGGATAAAGCTTGCCGGCCGCGCCCCGGCCCGCGCGGGCGCTGAGATTTGCAACGCCAAGGGCGAGAGCGTTGGCCATGTGACATCCGGCTGCTTCGCGCCAAGCCTGAATGCGCCGATTGCCTTGGGCTATGTCCGTGCCGGCTGCGCCGCCGATAACACTGAACTCAACCTCATGGTGCGGGAAAAACCGCTCCCCGGCCTCGTCACCCCGCTTCCCTTCATCCCTCACCGTTACGCCCGCTGAAAGGTTTTTACGCCCATGCCCCAAACTTTTTATTCCAAGGACCATGAATGGGTTCAGATCGGCGATGACGGCCTCGCGACGGTCGGGATCACGGACCACGCCCAGAATGCGCTTGGCGACATCGTGTTTGTCGAACTGCCCGAGCCCGGCCGGTCGGTCGCCAAGGGCGAGGCTTGCGCCGTGGTCGAAAGTGTTAAAGCCGCGTCGGATGTTTACGCGCCGCTTACCGGCACAATCACCGAGCATAACCCGGCCATCATTGACGAACCCGCCCTCATCAATACCCAGGCCGAAACCGCCTGGTTCTTCCGCATGCGCCTCGCCGACGCCGCCGCGTCGCCGAACTGATGGACAAGGCCGGCTATGACGAATTTCTGGGGACCCTCTAATGAGCAGCCTCGCACGTCTGGCCGAACTTGAGGCGGCGGATTCCTTCGTCGCCCGCCATATCGGCCCGGATGAAGCGGACATCGCCGCGATGCTGAAAACCGTGAACGCGCTCACCCTGGATGACCTGATGGCGCAGACCATCCCGGAATCCATCCGCACCAATGCGCCTTTGGCACTTCCCCAGGCCATCGACGAGGCGGCGGTGCTGGCGGATCTCCGTGGCCTCGCGGCGCGCAACATTGTCAAAAAATCGCTGATCGGCATGGGCTATCATGGCACGCTCACCCCGCCG
Organism: uncultured Alphaproteobacteria bacterium; assembly: GCA_963740445.1. Taxonomy (GTDB): domain Bacteria; phylum Pseudomonadota; class Alphaproteobacteria; order Acetobacterales; family Acetobacteraceae; genus Acidocella. Next base: position 15,087 of record CAVUED010000003.1, on the reverse strand, counting down.
GTCATCCTGCGCAACGTGCTGGAAAATCCCGGCTGGTACACGGCTTACACACCCTATCAGGCGGAAATCGCGCAAGGCCGGTTGGAGGCCATCCTGAATTTCCAGACGATGGTGTGCGACCTCACCGGCATGGATGTGGCCAATGCCTCGCTGCTCGATGAAGCCACCGCCGCCGCCGAGGCTGTCGCCATGGCGCATGGGCTTAACCGCCAGAAATCCAGAACCATCGCCATCGCCACCGATGTGCATAAGCAGACCCGCGCGGTGATCGCCACCCGCGCCTGGCCGCAGGAGTGGAAAATCCTCGATTTCGCGCCCGGTGATACGGATGCGATCACCGCTGCCGGCGCGTTTGCCGTCGTGCTGAATTATCCTGGCACCACCGGGGAAATCCGTGATCTGTCGCCTGAAATCGCGGCAGCCCAGGCGGCTGGCGGTCTGGCGATCGTGTGCGCCGATCTGCTCTCGCTCGCTTTGCTCAAGCCGCCCGGCGAAATGGGGGCGGATGTCGTCGCCGGCTCGGCCCAGCGTTTTGGCGTGCCGATGGGTTTTGGCGGGCCGCATGCCGGCTATTTCGCGACGCGCGAGACCTTTAAACGCCAGATGCCCGGCCGGCTGGTCGGCGTCTCGGTGGATGCCGCCGGGCACCCCGCCATGCGCCTGGCTTTGCAAACCCGCGAGCAGCATATCCGCCGCGAGAAAGCCACGTCCAACATCTGCACCGCTCAGGTGCTGCTTGCCGTCATCGCCGGTTTTTACGCCGCCTGGCATGGCCCGGAAGGTTTGCGCCGCATCGCGCAGCGCATCAATCTGCAAGCGCGGCTACTCGCCGATGCTGCCGTTCAATCTGATTTTTCGTTGCGCCACACGGCATTTTTCGACACGATCGCGATCGAGACCGGCGTGGTCACTGATGAAATCATGCGGGCCGCGCTGGCGCAAAATATCAATTTCCGGCGCCTGGACGCCACCGGTATCGCCATCGCACTGGATGAGACCGTCACGCGCCAGGATATGGAAACAATCGCCGCCATCCTCGGCGGCACGCTGGGCGAGGCAGCAGCCTCGATCCCGGAATCACTCATCCGGCGCTCAAATTTCTGCACTGCCGCGGTGTTCAACAAGCATCATTCCGAACACGCCATGCTGCGCTACCTCAAGAAACTTGAGGACAAGGACATCGCGCTCAACCGCTCCATGATCCCGCTCGGCTCCTGCACCATGAAGCTGAACGCCAGCGCGGAAATGGCCGCCATCACCTGGCCTGAATTTGCCAGCATCCACCCTTTCGCGCCCGTGGACCAAACCCATGGCTACAAAATTCTCATAGATCAACTCAGTGAATTATTGAAAACCGTCACCGGTTTTGCCGGCGTCTCGCTCCAACCAAATTCCGGCGCGCAAGGTGAATTCGCCGGGCTGCTCGCCATCCGCGCCTGGCATGAATCGCGCGGGGAAGGGGCGCGGAATATCTGCCTCATCCCCGCATCCGCGCACGGCACCAACCCGGCCTCCGCCACCATGGCCGGCTACCATGTGGTCGTCGTCGGCTGCGACCGCGACGGCAACGTGGACGTCGCCGACCTGAACACAAAAATCGCGCAGCACAAGCAAAAACTTGCGGCCCTGATGATCACCTATCCCAGCACGCATGGCGTCTATGAGCCAGGCATTCGCGACATTTGCCGCGCGGTGCACGAGGCCGGCGGGCAGGTGTATATGGATGGCGCGAACATGAACGCGCAGGTCGGACTCACCTCGCCGGCCTCCATCGGCGCGGATGTCTGCCATCTCAACCTGCACAAAACATTCTGCATCCCGCATGGCGGCGGCGGCCCCGGTGTGGGGCCCATCGGTGTCGCGGCGCATCTGCTACCGCATCTGCCCAACCACCCGTTGCGCGCGGATGCCGGGCCCAAAACCGGCTATGGCCCGGTCTCGGCAGCGCCGTTCGGCTCGGCGCTCATCCTGCCGATCCCCTATGCGTATATCCGCATGATGGGCCCAGAGGGGATCACCCGCGCGACCAAGGTGGCAATTCTCAACGCCAACTACATCGCCGCCCGGCTGGAACCGCATTTTCCGATCCTCTATCGCGGGGAGCAAAAACGCGTCGCGCATGAGTGCATCATCGACTGCCGCGGCTTTGCGGGCACGGCCGGCGTACAGGTCGAGGACATCGCCAAGCGCCTCGCCGATTACGGTTTCCACGCGCCCACAATGTCCTGGCCCGTCGCCGGCACGCTGATGATCGAGCCGACCGAAAGCGAGAACAAGGCCGAAATCGACCGTTTCTGTGACGCGATGATCAGCATCGCGGGTGAAATCGCCAGCATTGCGGCCAGTTCCTGGCCCCAAACTGACAATCCGCTAAAAAACGCGCCGCACACGGCGGAGGAGATCACCGCGGCGGAATGGCACCACCCCTACAGCCGCGCCCAGGCCGCTTACCCGCTGCAATTTGTTGCGGAACAAAAATACTGGCCGCCGGTCAAACGGGTGGACAATGTTTATGGCGACCGCAACCTTGTTTGCTCCTGTGCCCCGCTGGAGGCCTACGCCCAGGCCGCGGAGTAAAGCGCGCAAAAATATCATAATCTTTTACCAAAAAATCTCTTGCGCCCGGGGGGGTATGGCCTCATAAGCCCCCCCTCTTGGCCCAGGGGGGCATGGCGCGGTGCCGTGTTCTACAGGCTGTCTACTAGTTGAGGGGGTTCGAAATGAACGCACTTGCCCGACTGGGGATGGTCTCGGAGACTCCGAGCGAAAACCAGACGATAACGGTCTCCGTGGAGCCGGCTAAAGACTATTTTGTGGAACGCGACGGCCAGAAATTCGCCGGGATGCATCTGCTCATCGACCTTTGGGGGGCGAGTAATCTCGACAGCCCCGAGCTGATCGATAAAACTCTCTGCGCCGGCGCCAGGGATGCAGGTGCGACCATCCTGCACAGCCATTTCCACCACTTCACGCCCAATGGCGGCGTGAGCGGCGTGGTTGTGCTGGCGGAAAGCCACATCTCCATCCACACCTGGCCGGAACGCAATTTTGCCGCCCTTGATGTGTTCATGTGCGGAAGCTGCGACCCCTACAAGGTCATTCCCTTCCTGCAAGCCGCCTTTGGCCCCACTTCCGTGCAGGTCGACGAACAACGCCGCGGCTTGGTCGCGTCGTAAGGAAGGCGAGGGGGTTTGCCCCCTCGACCGCACCAAAGGCAGAGCTTTTGGAATCTATAAGTTAGGATTTGGATCGTCGGCCCTCCGGGCCGGCGTCCGTGGCCGTATTTAATGACATACAAGGACCTGTGACGATGACCGATACCTGGCTGAATGAGACGTTGTATGAAGACTGGGGCCAGAGGTTCCGGTTTGTGCGCCAACTGGTGCGGATCAAAAGTCCGTTTCAGGACATTTCGATTTTTGAGACTGACAGCCATGGCCGGATGATGACGCTGGACGGGATTGTGCAGATCACCGAGCGCGATGAGTTCGTGTATCAGGAGATGCTGACGCATGTTCCGTTATTGGCGCATGGCGATGCAAAAAATGTGCTGATCATCGGCGCGGGCGATGGCGGCGTGCTGAAGCATGTGTTGATGCACAAGGGTGTTGAGCGCGCGGTGATGGCGGAGATCGATGGCGAGGTGATCCGTCTTTCCAAAGAATTCCTGCCCAATATTGGCGGCGATGCCTGGACCGATCCGCGTGCCGACGTGATTGTGGGCGATGGCATCGACTACGTGAAAAAAGCGCCGGATGGCGCGTTTGACGTTATCATCGTGGACTCCACCGACCCGATCGGCGTGGGTGAGGTTCTGTTCACCGATGAGTTTTACAAACATGCCGCTCGCATTCTCACGCCGCGCGGCATCATTGTGAATCAATGTGGCGTGCCCTTCATGCAGGCCGATGAGCTGCGCGAGACCTCGATCCGCCGCGCGCAATTCTTCCCGCATGTCACGGCTTATGTTGCGGCGGTGCCGACTTATGTTGGCGGGTATATGACGCTTGGCTGGGCGGCTAAGGATTCCGCGCTCACACAACTCTCGCCGGAGGTTATCGCGGCGCGTGCCGAGGCCGCTGGCATCGCCGGCAAAAGCCAATACTGGACGCCGCATATCCATGCTGCGTCATTCTGGCTGCCGCCTTACATCGCGAAGCACCTGCCTTAAAATTCAATAGTCGAGGTCGTCAAAAACTTCCTCTTCGTCCGATACCCAGCCCGCGCAGTTGAAGCATTTGCCGGTCATGTTGAATTTGCCGTATTCAGGCGCGTCCAGGCGGCTACCGCACTGGACGCATCCGGCTTGCTGGCGGGTGGAGGTATGGGCGATCGGTGCGATCCATGTAAACCGAGCTCTTGCCTGTTTCCAGATAACTCATGCCATGGCTCCTCGATGGTTTGTCTTGTTCGGCGTCTGATTGCCGAATGTCGCCAACCATGATGTGCCCTTATTCAGCCATAATTCAATTAAACATTGTGGCATTTTTGCCACATGTCCTGGTTTTCATCTTATGGTTGATTCTTGGACAGGTGATTTTGCGTGAAGCGCGGAGCCTTGCGTGGCTCTGGGGCAATCCGTCAGACTCGAGCGGCAAGAGACCGTATGTAATCCGCCGTGTCCAGAATCTGTTCGTCCAGACCATGCAGACCTATGCCGAGCGTATCCGCCAGGCGCCCAAAAATCTCGCCATGGCCGAGATACCGGTTCGGCGGCCCATCGCGCCAATCGGGCCGCAGGATTTCGATCTCCCGCCCGGCCAGCGCGCGGGCAACCCGCACCGCCAAGTCGCCCAGCTCAATGGCCTCGCCGGCGCTGTCGAACACGCCGGGATTTTGCCGGCGCAACAGGCATCCCAGCCCGATATTCAGCACATCCCCCACATGCGCATAGCCGCGCCAAACGGGGTGCGCCGCGCGCAGTCTTACCGGACCGCCGTTGAGAACATCTGAAACAATGCAGGCCAGCGCGTAGGAATCCAGCTTGTTGATGAAAGGTCCGGCGAGGTTGAACACCCGCATGATCGCGGTGGGGAAGCCCAGCCGGCGGCCAAGACCGGCAAACAATTCCTCATCCTCACGCTTCAGCACGCCATATGGATTTTCTGCGATATCAGCGCTGGCGTAAACCGCGCCGGAGGAAGGCATGAAGACCCCAGCCGCCCCACAACGACCCAGAAACTCCTGAACAATCCAGGAAATTCGCCGGTTTTCCGCGACATATTCCGCCAGATCCATCCCCGCCGCATGTTCGCGCGTTAAAAACGCAAAATGGCAAACCAGCGCGTCCGCTACGTTGAGCGATGCCAACTCATCAAGCGGCCTTGTCTCCACCATGCGGCCCGAGCGCAGGCTGGTTACCCGCTGCCGTGATCCAAAGGCTTTCACCCGTGCGTCGAAGCCATCGCCCAACGCCGAGTCCAGCATTTCAAGTGCCGTCTGCCCGAGCCATCCGCCAGCACCGGTTACCACCACCGGCATCGCATTCGCCCTCAGCGCCTCGGCAAATTCGGGCCGGAACTCAACGGGCTTCATGAATAAATTGCGCGAAGCAATCCAGCACATAATCCAGTTGCGGGGTGCCCAATGCCGGATACACGCCGATCCAGAAGGTCGAGGTCATCACCAGATCGGCATTTGGTGTGGCACCCGCCACCTTGAAATTCCGCCCGTGCATGTACGGTTGGTGGATCAGATTGCCGCCGAACAAATACCTGGTCGCAATGCGCGCCTCGTTCAAATGCGCCACCAGCGCATCGCGCGTAAATGGTGCGCCTGGACGCACGGTCAGCGGAAAGCCAAACCACGACGGCGCCGAATTTGGCGTGGCCTCGGGCAGAATCAGAAATTCTTCCCAGCGTTTCAATCCGGCATAAAGATACGCAAAATTCGCCCGCCTTGCGGCGACAAACCCATCCAGCCGGTCGAGCTGCTTAACCCCGATCGCGGCCTGCATATCGGTCATTTTCAAATTATAGCCGAGATGGCTGTAGATATATTTATGGTCATAGCCATCGGGCAGCGTGCCCAACTGCCAGCCAAAGCGTTTCTTACAGGTATTGTCGCGCCCTGGCTGGCACCAGCAATCCCGGCCCCAGTCCCGCAGCAATTCCAAAATCCGCTTGAAATGACTGGATTTTGTAAAAACAGCGCCGCCTTCGCCAGTGGTGATGTGATGCGCCGGGTAAAAACTTAATGTGGAGATCTCGCCGAATCCGCCGACGGCCTTGTCCTCGTAACGCGCTCCCAGCGCATCGCAGCAATCCTCGATCACGTGCAGATTATATTTTTGCGCGAGAGCCATGATGCTCGAAAGATCGAACGGATTGCCGAGCGTATGCGCCAGCACAATCGCCCTTGTGCGCTCGGTCACTGCAGCCTCGATCGCCTCCACCTCAATATTATAGGTTGGCAGCGACACATCCACGAACACCGGCACCAACCCGTTTTGCAGCACCGGGTTTACGGTGGTCGGGAAATCCGGTTGCGCAGGTAATCACCTCGTCGCCCGGCTTCAACGCATCGCTGCCCAGCATATGGCTGGTGAGTGCCGTGACGGCGAGCAGATTGGCCGATGAACCTGAATTCACCGTGAGCACGTACCGGCTCTCAAGCGCGCTTGCGAGTTTGGCTTCGAATTCGTCATTGAACCGCCCGGTGGTGAGCCAGAATTCCAGCGCGGAATCCACGAGGTTTACCATCTCAGAGCTGCCATAAACCTTGCCGGAGACCGGCACCGCGCCATTTTGTGGATCGAAAACTTTCGGTCCATGCGCGACTTCGGCATAACGCGCCACCAGCCGCAGAATTTCGCTACGTAAAGTCTCGGCTTCGTTGCTCATGGTTTGCAATATGTCTTGATCTGGGATTGCGTGAACGCGGTCATATCGTCTTTGGCGCGGAATTGCTGGAACCAATCGACCGTCGCCCCCAGCGCCTCGGCAAGGTCCCAGCCAGGATGCCAATTCAACTCCCGCCTTGCCTTGTCCGAGTTCAGCCGCAGCACTGGGGCCTCATGTACCGCGCCCTCATGCGTCTCGACATGGTAAGTGGCCTCATATCCCCATAATTTGCAGAGACGGCCAGCAATTTCAGCAACCGGAACCTCGCTCCGCGCATCCGGGCCAAAATTCCAGGTCTCGCGTTTTGCCGGTCTGTTGGCCCAGATATATTCCGCCGCCACCAGGTAGCCGCATAGCGGGTCGAGCACATGCTGCCACGGACGGACCGCGTGCGGACTGCAAATCTTCCAGCTTTTTCCAGCAAAAACACTGCGAAAAAAATCCGCCACCAGCCGGTCTTCCGCCCAGTCGCCACCACCGATCACGTTGCCGCTTCTCACCGAGGCGATTTTCTGCGCCTCCGGCATGGGGAAGGAGGCCGTTACCAATTCAGCGCAGGCTTTGCTTGCACTATACGGGTCGCGCCCGCCCAAACGCCCGCTTTCCTCATGCCGCTCCGACGCACTCTCGGCATAAATTTTATCGCTGGTGATGATGATGGCAACCGCGACGCTGGGAACTTTCCTGACCGCATCGAGAACATTCGCCGTGCCCATCACATTGGTTGCGAATGTTTCCACGGGCATGGCATAGGAAGCGCGTACCAGGGGTTGGGCTGCCATGTGAAACACGATATCCGGCCGGAACGCAGCCATGGCTGCATTGAGCATGGCGGCATCGCGCACATCGCCAAACTGATGCTCACAAAACACCGATATTTTACAAATTGAAAATAAATTTGGCGTACTTTCCGGCGGCAAGGCATAGCCGCCAACAACAGCGCCAAGCTCGTGCAACCACAGGGTCAGCCAGCCGCCTTTGAACCCGGTATGCCCGGTGACAAACACGCGCTTGCCGGTCCAAAACGACGTTTTAGGAAGCGTGCGTTCTAGCGCCACGTCATCCACGGTGCGTTATCGGTTTCGCAAAGCTGGTCGAGCAGCATCCGGTCGCGCAGCGTATCCATCGGCTGCCAGAATCCTGGATGTCTATACGCCATTAATTCGCTGGAAGTGGCGAGCTTTTCCATCGGCTCGCGCTCCCACAACGTATCATCACCTTCAATCAGGTCCAACACCTTTGGTGAAAGCACAAAAAACCCGCCGCTGATCAGCCCGGCTTCCTCCGCCGGCTTTTCCTCGAACCGGTCCACCAGATCTCCCGCCAGATGCAGCGCGCCGAAGCGCGCCAGCGGCCGCACGGCCGTCACCGTCGCCAATTTGCCATGCGCGCGATGAAACGCCAGTGCTGCCCCGATATCGACATCGCCCACGGCATCGCCATAGGTCATGCAAAACAGCGTGTCATCACCGAGATATTTCCGAATCCGTGTCAGCCGTCCGCCGGTTTGCGTGGTGAGCCCGGTCTCCACCAGGGTCACGCGCCAGTCCTCGGCTTCGCTCTGATGGATCGTCACACCGGAACGTAAATCCACCGTTATATCGCTCGAATGCAGATTATAATTGTAGAAATATTCCTTGATCCTGGCGCCCTTGTAACCGAGGCAGATGATAAAATCCTCGATACCGTATTGGGCATAAATTTTCATGATATGCCACAATATCGGCCGTCCGCCGATCTCGACCATCGGTTTTGGTTTGGTGTCGGTTTCCTCTGAAAGCCGCGAGCCGCGTCCGCCGGCCAGGATCACAGCCTTCACGCCGCGCAGCGGCAAAGTTTCAGGCGTCATGGTCTTGCTTCCACATATTCTCCGCCAGTTCGTCGCGCGGCAAAAACGGCGCCATGTCATGCAGTGGCGATGACACCATGCGCCCATCGTCCAATTTGCGCGAAGATAGTTTGGGTGCAAAATTCTGCGCGGGATTGATCATCACTTCGCAGAATTGCGGCCCCGGTCCGCCGAGCGTTTCCGTTAACGCCGCGTGCAATGCCTCATGCGTCGCCACGCGCCGGACCGGAAAGCCAAACGCCGCCACGACACGCTGAAAATCCGGAAAGCTTACGCCGCTTGCCAGCATCGAAGCCAAACATATTGTCGGAGAAATACGCGGTCTGCGTCTGCCGGATCGAGCTATACCCGGCATTGTTCAACAGAAAGATTTTGATGTTCAGGTTCTGCCCGATGATGCTTTGCAACTCCTGCAAGTTCATCATGATGCTGCCATCGCCGGCCAGGCACACTATGCGGCGTTCCGGCGCCGCATAGGCCGCACCAATCGCCGCGGGCAGGTCATAGCCCATCGAGGCCGCACCGGAATTGGAAAACATCCGCTGTCCGGCTTGCAATTTCGCGGCCTGAAAAGTGGTCACGCAGGCCGTGGCATTGGCCGTCACCACGGCATCCGTCGCGCCCAGAGTATCGAACAACGTATCAGCAAATACATATGCGTTTATACCGCCGGCATCCTCGGCATATTCGGCCAGCACAACAGGGTAGCGATGTCGCCTTGCCCGGCACCATGCCATATATTCACGCTGCGCGGCGGAGGGCGCATAGCCCGTCATCTCGGCCACCAACATCGGCAGAAATGTTTTCAAATCCGCATGTACGGGTATGTCAATCTTCAACGTCGGCTTGGCGAGTTCGGCGGCGTCCACGTCCACCATCATCCTTGTCGCATTCGGCGCGAATGAATCCCAGTTATAACTGATCTGCCGAATGTTGAGCCTGCACCCAAGCACCAATACGCAATCCGCATTCTGCACGGCAAAATTACCGGCGCGGTCGCCCACAGTGCCTGGCCGCCCGGCATAACAGGGATGCTCATCACCGATCACGTCATGCGCATTGAACGCCGTCGCCACCGGGAATTTCAGCAAATCCACCAGGGCCAGAAAATCCTTGTGCGCGCCGGAAATTCTTACCCCTGTACCGGGCATAATGACTGGCCGTTTTGCCGTTGCCAGCACGCGCGCAACTTCCCGCACAGCCGCGCGCAACGCATCGCCTTGCAAACAGGTCTCCGGCTCCGGCTCAAAGCCTCGCAAAGTGGCGGGGTCGATCATTGCCCCCTGCACGTCAACCGGCACGTCGATCCAAACCGGTCCCGGTCTTCCCGTGCCCGCCAGATGCAGCGCCTTTTCCATGATGTAGCGCACGTCCTGCGGGTCTCGCAGCGCGGTCGCGAATTTCGTGATACCACCGATCATGTCGAGAATATCAACCTCCTGGTCGCCCAGTTGGCGCAGCGGCAGCGCGTAACTGCTCACCATCGTCTCGCGTTTCACCTGGCCGGAGATCACCACCATGCCGATGAAATCCGTATAGGCGCCATGTACGCCATTCAGCGCATTAATGCTGCCAGGGCCCGTCGTCACATTCACCGCCGCCAGCCTTCCGCTCAACCGGCAATAGGCTTCGGCCGCCATGGCGCAGGCCTGTTCGTGATGCAGACAAACGGGCCTCAAAGCCTTGTTGCGGGAGAGAGCATCGTTCAGATGCATCGCCCCGCCACCGGTCACCGTGAACACATGTTTTATGCCATGCGCCACAAGGCACGAAGCGATGTAATCGGCAACACGCATTGGGCTAGACAAGGCGAGGTGCTGCGCGTGTTGCTTCGGCCGGCGATGCATCGATGCCACGCTTCTCGATCGTTTTCGCGAGCCGCGAAATCAGCACCATATGGGCTGTCGATATTGGAAAACGCGATGGCGCCGTCTTTTTGCACCTGTTGCAGAATCACCTCGCCCTTCATCATCTCGCGGCAAGAGATTTGTCCTTTTTGCAGCGGCACAGCCAGGTAAACGGAATCATCGGTCAGAATATGCCCCGCCGGAAGATCACGCTTGGCATAAACCCCGCGCACCAGACCATCAAGATAGCTCACCTCTTTCTCGGGGGGTACGCGCTTCGTGTTGCCCGCCGCCCCGCACATCTCCTCGGCCTTGGCGAACGCCTTGAACCACGCATCCACCTGCTCGGGCAGGGAGCAATAGGGCGATACCGGAATACCATCCGCCGCGATATCCACATGCCGCTCGAATGTCCGCGCACCCTTGGCGTAGGCAATCAGCATCGAGTCATGCCAATCGCGGTATTCATGCGTCGAAAATCCGATCACATTATCCGGGTATCTCGCCCTCAGAAAATCGATCTGGTTGAGTTCAAGCTCATAATCCTCGCTGGGATAAATCGAGACGCAATGGTTGACCGCGAGCGGAATGTTGCGCTTGCCAAAGAACGAGACAATATCGTCGAGGTCGCGCAGGGATGACCCGCCGGTCGAAATAATGACCGGCTTCTTGGTGGCGGCGATCTTCTCGATCAAAAACCAGTCTTTTATGTCCGAACTGGCGATTTTAATAATCTGGATGCCAAGCTCCACGCATTTTTCAACCGATGTCTCGTCGAACGGTGTTGCCATGGAGATCATGCTGGAATTGCGCACGGCGGTGACCATTTTTTGGTAATCCGACCAGCTAAGCTGGGTGTCGAGCGTCTTTTTAATGTAGCGGATATCGGTGCGGTGCCGGAAATCCTTATGGATAAAACTATCGACGTCGCGGAACTGGAATTTCATCGCCGCCCGCACATTATTGTAACGCACCACTTTCGCGTAGTCCGCGATAATTTTCAGGCCCACGGGAGACATCGCCCCAATGGTTGTTGGCCATCTCCAGCACAAACAAATTGTCAAAAACCGAGGCGCGCATGATAGCTCCGCATGATAAATTATTGTTAAATTTATAGCTTTTTGGCTGTTTCGTCAATTTGCAGCGGCCAGGTATTCCTGGCCTCAACGCCCAGCCTGCGGCATTCAATGGTCACAAAGGCGAGAACAACGGCGCCAAGCTGGATAATAACCCACCACCAGAGGCATTCGCGGAACAGCCAGAACAAAACCGGCAGGTTGCTGAAGACCAGGCTGTGGGGCATAAGATGGGCCAGGGATTCAAAAATATCCCGGAATAACGCCTCCCAAAGCAGTCCCACCACCGCGGCCAGGAGCGCCTTTGAACGGAGGTCGTTGCGTATCTCCACCATGCGCCAGAGGCCCGGGATGGTAAGCAATAAAAAAATCGCTCGGTAATAAACATTTTGCGCGGCATAAAAGCAAAAAACGATGACTGCGGAACCGGCAATCAGAAACACGAGGTGCTTTGGTTCCATGGCCTTCAGCGCGTTAACATACCGGCCCATTACAAAAAAACTGGCGATGATGGCAAAACCGCTCATCAGCCACGAGGTCAGCGTCACAACCACCTGCCCAGAGCGGAAAAAGTCGTGCCCCAGCAGATGATTGGCGCTCCGCGCCGTTAGCAGATGCAGCAGATTAAGCCCGCGCGCGATATCGATCTGCCCGAATGTGGCGCGGAATGGCGGCCCGCTCGGAATGATCGTGATGGCGGCTTCTATATCCCGTGCATAAAGCGCGATGAACAGCAGCACCGCCGCCAAGCCACAAATCATGATGGCGGCGAAAAACCGTGGCGTTTCTCGTACTACCAAAATCATCAGCGCAATCGGATAAAACTTCATCGCCGCCGTAGCTACGAAAATCGCATAGCCGAAATAGCCGTGTACCCGGCTTTTATGGACTTGTAACAAACCCGCCACCGTCATCACGAATATGGCGACATCGAAATTGCCCTGCTCCAGCGCATAGAAAACGGTGGTGGAAACAACGGCAACGAGGCGGATACAACCTTCTTTCAACGAAGACGGTTGTGGCAGAAATCCCAGGGACAAAAAAAACATGAGGCACAGAATAACGCCCCCAACCGCCGTATCATGCGGGCCGATCGGCAGATACGCGGCCCGCAGCAAAAACGGCGAATAGTTATAAACTCCGCCACCCAGGCAGGCGCTGGGGAGATACACATTCACACCCTGGCGCCAGCACGCGCCGGCCTGCAAAATCGCCCGCAGATCCTCGAATGGCGTGCTCCGCCGTAAGCCATCGGGCAGGCCCGTGAAAAACATGTAAAGCGGCCGGTCGGCCACCCGCAATACCCAGAACAACAGGAACACGCCAAGCGCAATCAGGCTGATGCCAAATCGCGATGTCAAAAACCGGTTCCGCCAACGCATCTGTGGCGAAATTCATTAAAAGCCCACCCGCTCTTTCTCAATGACATAAGGCCGCTTCTGCACATGGGTGTAAATCGCGCCGACATACTCGCCGATGATCCCAAGTGATACCAATTGAACGGAGCCCAGGAAAAACAGCCCTATCACCAGCGGCGCGATCCCAACATTAAACTGCGACCAGAAAATCAACTTATAGAACAAATATCCAAGCCCTGCCAGGAAGGAAACACAGGCGGAGGCAAAGCCAAGGCCCGTTACCAAGCGCAGCGGCACCTTCGAGAGGTTGATGATCCCCAGCATCGCGATGTCATAGAGGGAGTAAAAATTATTCTTGGTGATGCCGCACTTGCGTACGGGTTGATCATAGGGAATCGTGCACATGCTCAGGCCGATTTCCGCAATCATGCCCCGGAAAAACGGGTATGGGTCGTCAAATTGCCGCACGGCCTCCACCACTTTCCGGTCATACAGCCCAAACCCGGTGAAATTCTGTACGGTCTTGTTTGTGGGTCACCGGTTTCGCACCGACCCAGACGAGCTGGACACGCTGTGGGCGCGGCTGCCTAAAGACGCCGAGCAGATCGAGGTGGTGATGAGCCGACCCGCAACGCCTGGGTCGCGCTGGCGGCCTGGTTCCGCCGCCACGGCGCGACGGTGGTGATGGTGCCACCCGAGCAGTCCGCTGATCTGCGTGATTACTACAACAAGCACACCAAGACTGATCGGATCGACTCCAAAGTGCTTGCCCGGCTTCCCCTTTTGCACCCCGAGGCGGTATCCGATCGGCGAATCCGGCTATCCTTCCGAACCCTTGCCGTCCTCGTCGTCTTCGGGGGCCGGGACGGCGCCAGCTTCCCCCACTCCGGCCGTGATCTTGATGCCGTACTGCTCGAGCTTCTTGTAAAGATTGCTCCGCGGCGTATCGATTTCGCGGGCCGTCTGGGAAATGTTCCAGTTGTTGGCCTTGAGTTTGGCGAGGATATATTCCCGTTCGGCCAGGTCGCGGTACTCCCGGAGCGAGCCGGCGAGGGAGGCTTCGGGGAGCTCCAAATCGGGGGCCTGGCGGAGGGGCTCGGGCAGGTCGCCGCGCTCGATCGTCTCCCCATCGGTCATGATGAGGAGGCGCTCGACGATGTTCGGTAGCTCCCGGACGTTGCCCTTCCAGTGAGAGTTGGGCCATGGCCCCGAGAGCGCGGCCTCCGAAAACCGCTTCGGCTTGAAGTTGTTTTCCTCGGCGAAGGTCCGGGCGAAGTATTCGACGAGCAGGGGGATGTCACCCCGGCGCTCCCGGAGGCGCGGCGAATCACGTGAGCGGCACCACATTGAAGCCGGTAGTAGAGATCCTCCCGAAATCTCCCTTCGCGGATCTCCGCCCGAGGTCCTTGTTCGTCGCGGCGATCACCCGGGCGTCGACCCTGAGCCGTCTTGTCGACCCGACCTTCTGGACCTCGCCCTCCTCGAGCACCCGCAGAAGCTTGGCCTGGGTCTTGAGGGTCATGTCCCCGATCTCGTCGAGAAAAAGCGTGCCCCCGTCGGCCTGCTCGAACTTGCCCGTCTTCGCGTCGCGGCCCGGTGAAGGTGCCCTTCTCGTGTCCGAACAGCTCGCTCTCGATGAGCTTCTCGGGGATCGCCGCGCAGTTGACCTGGACGAAGTGCTCTTGGCCGCCCGCGAGGCTATCGGGGATGGATGGCCCGGGCGACGAGCTCCTTGCCCGTGCCGCTCTCCCCGATAATCAGGACCGTGGCGTTCGTCGGGCCGCGATCTGAGATCTCTCTCCAGAGTTTTTTCATCAGAGCATGATTCCCGATGAGCTCGTAATGCTTCTCCGCCTTCCGCTTCAGGTCGAGGTTCTCGCGCTGAGCTTCGTCCGCTGGAGGGCGTTCCGGAGCGACGCAAAACCCGGTCGCGGTGAAGCGGCTTCTCCAGGAACTCGAAGGCGCCGAGCTTCGTGGCCTCGACCGCCGTCTGGATCGTGCCTTGGCCGGAGATCATGATGACCTCGGGGGACGCCGGGCGGCCTTTGATTTCCTTCAGGACCTCGAGGCCGTCCATCCCGGGCATCCGGATGTCGAGCAGGAGGTCGACGCCGA
>CAVUED010000002.1:0-195874 GCA_963740445.1 uncultured Alphaproteobacteria bacterium | reverse complement strand
TGGCGCGCCGAGCAAGGCCGGGACCGCGGGCGCCCATGGCGCGCCGCTGGGCGGGGCCGAGGCGGAGGTCGCCAAACAGGCGCTGGGCTGGCCGCATTTGCCCTTCGTGTGCCCGACGATGTGTATGCCCAGTGGCACATGGCAGCCGTGGCTCCACACCCCGGAGAGCCTGGCTGAAGCGCCTGGCCCGGCACCCGCAACGCGCCGAGTTCGAGCGCGTGATGGCGGGCAAGCTGCCGGAAGGCTGGGTCGAGACGATGGCCGCCTACAAGGCGCAACTCGCGGAGAGCAAGCCGAAGCTGGCGACGCGGCGGGCCGGCCAGAAGGCGCTGGAAGTGCTGGTGCCCGCGATCCCGAACTGGTGGGCGGCTCGGCCGACCTCACCGGCTCCAACCTGACCCTGGTGAAGGGCATGGCCGGGGCCACCGCCGATAATTTCGCGGCGAAATATACTACTACGGCGTGCGCGAGTTCGGCATGGCGGCGGCAATGAACGGGATTTCGCTGCGGTCGGCGGACTGATCCCCTATGGCGGCACATTCTTTGTGTTCTCCGACTATATGCGACCAGCGATAGGCTGGCGGCGCTGATGGGCGTGCGGGCCGTGCATGTGCTCACGCATGATAGCGTTCGGCCTGGCGGGATGGGCCAACGCATCAGCCGATGAGCGTCTGGCCAGCTTCCGCGCCATGCCCAACGTGCTGGTGCTGCGCCCGGCGGACGCGATCGAAACCGCAATGCTGGGAAATCGCGATACCGGAATACGTCCGGGCAAGCCTGCTCGTGCTCTCCCGCCAGGCGGTGCCAGCCTTGAGGATGGACGCCAACGGGAACAAAAGCACCGGGGCGCCTATGCCCTGGCGGAAGCCGAAGGCAACGCGCCGCAACCGTATCGCGACCGGCACGGAGGTTGCGCTGGCCATGGCGGCGGGGCCAGCCTCGCCAAAGAGGGAATGCGACCTTGCCGTGGTCTCAGCGCACAAGTTTTGAGTTGTTTCTCGGCGGTCAGGATGCAAGCTATGCAGAATTCGTGCTGGGGGATGCGCTGCGTCTCGGCGCTGGAAGCCGCAATCGGGTTCGGCTGGGAACGCTGGCTTGGGCCTCGAGGAATTTCATCGGCATGAGCGGGTTTGGTACAGCGCGCCGGCGGAGATGCTTATACGACCATTCGGTGTACACTAAAGCAGCAATTGTCACCACGGTAAAAAGGGAGAGGAACCTACGAATTAGGCTGTTAAAACCGCAATTTCACGGGTTTGGGCCGATCCGACCAGCTCGTCCTACGGGCCTTGATAGAGACGACGACGGATTGGAGCGGCCGGCGCTGATCAATGACCTCGGCTCCGTCGAAGAACAACACGCATATCTTCCGCCGCTATTCCGTGCGTCGGCCGCTTCCCCGGCGCGTGGAGGTGAAGGGTGACAGCCTTATTATTTCCCATGCGGTACCCACCACGAGCCATCAAGACTTCCGCCGACGCGACCCGGAGAAGCGTGCCCCTGCCCTCGCCGCGTCAGGACGTGGCGATGAAATGCACCGGGCTGTTCACCAAGCGTGAACGGCTGCGGCACTGCTCACCGCGGGGCGCGCAAGGTCGTGGTTTACTGCTGCGGCTGACGGCGTGGATGCGACCATTGTGTACGGCGTGAACCACAAGACGCTGACCAAGAACATGGAGATCATCTCCAACGCCTCCTGCACCACCAACTGCCTCGCCCGGTGGCGAAAGATGCGCCGAGAATTTCGGCATCGAGCGCGGCTATATGGTGACGATCCAGTCCCTATACGGGCGACCAGAGAACCATCGATCCGCTGCATAAGGACCTGCACAGCAGCAACACGCCGCCGCGGTCAACGTCCCTCCCCCACCTCCACGGCGCCGCCAAGGCTGTCGGCCTCTTCATGCCGGAGCTGAAGGAGAGGACTCGAACGGCGCCGCGATCCACGTCCCCACCCCAACGTGTGCCGCTGGTCTCGCTGGACAGTGGTGCTGAGCAGAAGGCCACCGCCGAGGACATCAACGCCGCCATGAAGGCCGCCTCCGAGGGCGAGCTCAAGGGCATTTTGGGCTACAGCACGGAGAAGCTGGTGAGCTCCGACTTCAACCACATTCCGGCTTCCTCGACCTTCGATGCGCGCAGACCGCGGTGGTGGATGGCGCGCTGGCGCGCGTGCTCTCCTGGTACGACAATGAATGGGGTTTCTCGAACCGCATGTCCGACACCGCAGCCTATTTCGGGTCGCTGTGAGCCGGAATCTCGATGATGTGAAGGTCGCGCGGCAGCGTGTGCTGCTCCGCGCCGACCTGAACGTGCCAATGCAGGGAGGCGAAGTCTCCGACCTGACACGGCTGGAGCGGCTGGTCCCAACCATACGGGAACTTTCCACCAAGGGCGCGCGGGTGATTGTGCTGAGCCATTTCGACCGGCCGAAAGGCAAGGTTGTTGAGGCCATGTCGCTGCGGCCGATTGCCGTGGCCCTGGGCAAGGTGCTGGGGCGCCCTGTCGCGTTTGCCGAGGAGTTGTACTCGGCCCGGTTGCCGCCAAGGCTGTCGCCGCGCTGCATGACGGCGATGTGCTGGTGCTGGAAAACACCCGTTTTCACGCCGGGAGAAGAGAAAACAACCCGGCCTTCGCCGCGGAACTCGCCAAGCTGGCGGATATTTCACGTCAACGACGCCTTCTCCACCGCGCACCGCGCGCATGCCGGCGCCGAGGGTGTGACCAGATACCTGCCCTCTTTTGCCGGGCGGCTTATGCAGGCGGAGCTACACGCGCTCGAAAAAGCGCTCGGCACCCCGGCCCGCCCGGTGGCGGCGATTGTCGCGGCTCGAAGGTTTCCACCAAGCTCGAGCTTTTCGAGCAATCTGGTGGGGCGGGTCGATATCCTGGTCATCGGCGGCGCCATGGCGAATACGTTCCTGGCGGCTCAGGGCCATGATGTCGGGATTTCGCTGCAAGAGAAGGATTTGCACGCTACCGCGCTGGAAATTCTGGACACGGCGCACCACAAGGGCTGCGAGATTATTCTGCCGATCGATGTGGTGGTCGCAGAGAAATTCGCCGCCAACGCGCCAACTTCATGTGGTGAAAGTAAGTGAGATCCCGCCGAACATGATGGCGCTCGATGTCGGCCCGGCAACAGTGGCGGCATTCATCAAACGGCTGCCGGAGATCAAGACGATCATCTGGAACGGGCCGCTGGGCGCGTTCGAGACCAAGCCGTTCGATGCCTCGACCAACGAACTCGCCGAGGCGATCGCCAAGGCGACGGAGGAAGGCAAGATCATCTCCGTCGGCGGCGGCGGGGATACCGTGTCGGCGCTGAAACTGGCCGGGGTGAATGACCGGTTGAGCTATCTCTCCACTGCCGGCGGGGCGTTCCTGGAATGGATGGAGGGCAAGGTCCTGCCCGGCGTTGAGGCGCTGAGCGCCGGCCTGTCGAACCTGGGATAAGGTTGGCCCGCCTGAAATTATCGGGTGCCGGCGGGTGAGCGCTCGCGGGGAATTTCAGGGTGCAACCCCCTCCCCCAGATTTCGCGTGACCCCGAAGGCGAAGGCCGCGGGGCTGACGCTGCTCGCCGTCCTGTTATGGGGCTTCGCGCCAATCGGTACGCGCTATATGGTGGGCGTGCACCAGGCCGGCATACCGGCTTTGCCGTTTGTCGGGCTGCGGTATTTTATCGCGGCACTGTTTTACCTGCCGATATTGTTCGGCTCACCCCGCAAATGGTCGCGACAAGACCTGTTTTTCGGCGCGCTGTGCGGGCTCATCGGCGTTACGGGGTATAACCTGCCGAACGCGCTGGGGCAGCGCACGGTTTCAGCCGGCATGACCGGGCTGCTGAACGGCGCCGAGCCACTGATGATCGTGGTGATCTCCGCATTGCGCTATCGGCGCGTTCCCACTGTCTGGACGATTTTAGCAAGTTTGATTGGTCTCTCCGGCATCGTGCTGCTGGCGAGGGGCGCCGGGCCGGCGGAGGGTGATGTCAAAGGGATCACACTGGTGCTGGTCTCGGCACTCGCATGGTCGGTATATTGCGTGATGGTGCTGCCGCTGATCCAGCGGCGCGGCGCGGTGGCGGTTACAGCGGTGGCGATGGCGAGTGGCTCGTTGCCTATGTTACTTGCCGGTTCACCGGGGATTCCTGGGGTCGTGGAAGTATTGAGTATTTCACAGTGGGAGGTCCTCATGGCGCTGGTGATCGGCACGTCCGTGATTGCGATCCTCTGCTGGAATGCCGGGAGCGCCGGACTGGGCGCGGAGCAGGCAGCGTGGTTTTTGTACCTGTTGCCGGTCGTAAGCCTGATCGGAGGTGCCGTGATATTGCATGAGCCTCTGACCATGGTTGAGTTTTTTGGCGGCGGGCTCATCATGCTTTCGGTGTTTCTGAGCCAAAGGATGGGACGCAGCTAGAGCCGGATGACATTTGATGGAATCGCTCAGCGATCCCATCAAATGTCTAAATCCGCCTCTACTCATATGTTTAGAGTGTGATCCACCTGAATTGCACCCCAAACCCGGAGGATTGCCAAATGACGCGCGACGAATTGACCACCTGGGCGCTGGCGAATGGCTGGCAGATGATCGCCGGAAGTCCGTGCCTGACAAAGCCGTCCTCGCCCAAGGAAGCCATCGTGAAAATGGTGTTCAAAGCCACCGTCGCCGGCATCGAGGTTAAAAAACCTGCGGGCAAATGGGAAAAAATATCGAGCGCTGCTTACAGCCAAATTCAGCCGGATCCGGAGACGGACCGGCCGGTCGGGCTTGGGTTTGAAAAAATCCCGAGTTTTTCGATGCTGATGCAAGATAACAAAGACCGCCAGACTTTTGCCAAATTCGGGAAATGACGAATTTTACAAAAAATCTCCGAAAGGCGATTAACCGGCGCGCCTGACTCTGGACGCCGCATACCTCGAAAGCCGGGGCAGACGCAGTCCGCGCAAAAAGCGCTGCACCGGACGATCTACGTAAAAGGTCAGAAACATTCCGGCGGCGAAGATGGCCACAAGGGCTGCAAAGCAGATGGCGTAGAGCGCTGGCTCGTGCAGATGCCGGCCCTGCAATGTCCGCGCGACGACAAATACCAATGGCTCATGTGAAATATAAAGCGGGTAGGACATCGCCCCCAGCCACACCGCCCATTTGCCGAGCCGGAATACACCGAGCGCCTCCAGCACCGCAACGGCGTAAAGCACCGCGGCATAGCCGACTGCGGCGAAGGGGATTTTAAACGCGTTCGGGTAGATATAACCCCATTGCGAAACATACAGGCCGTAGGCGGTTAAAGGCAGACCGATGAGCAGGGCCACCAGGGCGGCCGGCAGACTGGGACGGCATACGGAAAACAACCAGCCGGCGGCGAGACCGGCAAAAAACAGCAGCTCGAACGGGTTCACAAAATGATTTGATGTCGCGATCAGGTAGACATTCAGCGTGGCCAGGCCCTTCACCCACAGGCCCCATCGGATGGCGGGCGGAAAATAAAGCCAGGCGACTGAAAACATCCAAAAACCCAGTACGAACCGGCCGATATAGGGTGTCAGGCTCAGGCCGAACATGAGGTAGAAGGCAACCTCGTAGCGGAGTGTCCAGGCCGGATAGATCACATCGTCATAATTCGCCGGGTTGAGCGTAATAAGGTGCAGGGCTTTATAGAGCGGCGGCAGGCCGTGCAGCGTGTAGAGCACCGCCGGCAGAAGCACGGCCCAGTACACGGGATATATCCGGCACACCCGGCGCCACCAGAATTTTAACGGCCTGCTCCAGCCTTTGGGGTCGCCATGATGCGCGGTGACCATCACGAAGCCACTGAGAACGAAAAAATATTGCACCGGGAGCGGACCGGGCGCGAGTACGCCGCCGAAAATCGTCGCTCCAGGCGCTGCGCCCTGGGCGAGAGTGCCGAGCAAATGCGACAAAACCACGGTGACGGCGGCAATGAACCGGCCAAGTTCCAGCGAGAGGAGCCGTGGTGGTTTTTTAGAGTCCGTCACGGGTCGGGGCAAGCTCCTTCAAGGTCACGGGCTCGTTGCCGTATCCTGTTACGCGGGCCCGGACAAGGCTCTGATATACAGGGGTTTTGACGGACAGAGGAGGCGTCTGTAGAGCGAACGGCATGATTTCAGGGGTTTTATAATGTCCGGCTGGCGAATTTGGTCGTGGCCTTTGCTACTTGGCGCGATAATGCTTTTCCCCAGCCTCGCCGCAGCCGCTCCGTTTGTGACGCAGCGCCCACCTGGGCCTGGTGATAACACGGCCGCTGGTTACCGCCCTGGAGATTTCTGGGTTTATGACAAGCAGGTCTACGTGAACGGCGCCACCGGCACCTGGCGGCGGATTGTTCTGACATCACAATATCCCGTGGATTCGGTGGGAGGAAAAATTCCGGCGGCGTGCTACGGGACCAGAAAATTACGCGCGGCTTATCGCGGGCCGCTAATCCAGGTGGTGAACCCTCAGACCAAAGTGGCGACACGTATTTTTGCGGACCCAGGCGGCGCGCTTGACCAGAAAGCGCTGGTTACCGCGATGGGAGACGCAAAATTCTTGCAGGTATCCGTGCTGTACGACCAGTGCGGGCACAACAACGCCACCCAACCCAACGCGGCCAACCGCCCGGATATTGCGCCGGCGGTGACAATGGGAAGCGGGATAGGAATCGCCCTTGATGGCTCGACGATGGAGGGGATTGCCAAAAACATCGTCCTTCCCAAAACCCTTGCTTGGGCGGCCGGCACGGAAACATCGCAGATAGCGGTGGTGGATTTTCGAGCCTGGTATGAAGAGAACTCGGGCATTTCGGTTCTGTATAACGCAACAGGTCGGCGGCGTGATTCGACCTGCTGGGGCTATGCCGGCACGTCGACGTTTTATGTGACCATCACCGGCTCCGACCTTGCGGCACTGCACGTACTGAACACGAAGCTCTCACCGCGCGCTTTGAACACGCCATTTGTGGCGGGGTATGTCTCTTCGCACGACGGAACTCGCCTGTGGATGGATGGCTTTAACTCCAGTACGGCGGCGCATTCCACCCCGGCTGTGACGGGCGGTATGATCGGCGGCTCAAGTTTTTTAAAGAGTTTTGGCTATATCGACCTCGCTGACTTGCTGATTTACGACCGCGCACTTAGTCCCGCTGAACAGGCGCGGGCAAATGCGGCCTCGTATCTCGCATTCGGTTTATCGCCGCAGATACGTGATACGATCGATATCGCTGGCGATAGTATTGCCGAAGGCTATCGCAGCCAGTTGAACCTGAGCTGGCCGCGCCAGATGATGAAATTGCTCAAGCGCCCCTATGTCATGAGCAATGCCAGCTTTTCCGGCATGGGAGCGCTGACATTCCTGCCCCTGATGACCAAGACATACTTCGAACGTGGGTTTCTGAACGGGGATGCGCGGCGAATCGTATTCCTGGACCTGGGCAGCAATGATCTGGCCGCGCAGGCCAAAGCGCCCGCTATTTACCGGGCGCTGTGTGCGATTGTGGCAGCAACGCACCAAAGCGGGTGCGGAGGTGATTATCGCAACGGTGCTGCCGCGCGACGGTTTCCGGATTTTCGGTACGACGCCCGGCGATGACGAGAGGCAACGGCTTAAGCTGAATGCGATGATCCGCGCCGGCAGGGCGGGCGCGGACGCGGTGGTGGATTTTGCCTCCGACCCGGTAATGGGAAATTATAAGACAGTCGCCAACCGGCTTTATTATTACGACGGTATCCATCCGACGACCTATGGTTATTCATTACTTGCGGCGGACGCGGCCAAGGTTCTGAACCATTTTGGAGGGGGCTAGAGCGCGATGATCTGACGGGCAAGTTTCAGCGCCTCGAACCCCACACCATCCGCGGCGATGATGGAGAGCATACGCGCCAGCAAGTCAGCCAAGGGTTGGGCGGCGGTGGCGCGTTGGGTTTCGATAAGGGTGAGCGCGGAGCTGAGCGCTTCAGGGCGGGTTGCCTCATCGCCAATATAAGCCTGCTGCAACGCGAAATAAATTTTCTGGGCTGGGGTGACGGCCTCTTCCGCTGGCAGGATCTGCTTGCCGAACAGGAATCGTGCCTGCGTGTTCAGTTCGATCCGTGTACGGGTTTTGAACCGGATGACCGCGCCGTTGAGGATCATCGATTCGCCTTGCTTGAGTTCCAGAATCAGTGCCGACATGGTGCCATTCAGTGTGCTTGCGGAAATGGTCTTGTCGCATGGCGTCGTTAATACGGAATGAAATGAGGGCCTGGGGCTTAAGCCCCCGGCATGGTGGGAGCGAGGCGGCCGCCGAGGCGCACAGGCTCCATGCGGCGTGCCAAGCCGTTCTCGCCGACCTCGATAAAAACACCGCAGACCGTGGCGGGGCCCTCGGCGGGGGCGAGACGCTCTCCCGGCATTTTGCGTATGAAGCGGGCGATGGCGGCGTCTTTCGCCATGCCAATGACGCTGTCGTAATCGCCGCACATGCCAATATCCGTCACGAAGCCGGTGCCTTTGGGCAGTATCTGGTGGTCGGCGGTGGGAATATGGGTATGGGTGCCGAACACGGCTGAAACCCGGCCATCGAAGGCATGGCCAAACGCCATTTTTTCGGATGTGGCCTCGGCGTGAATGTCGACGAGGATGGCGTGCAGGTTATTGCCAAGGCGGTGGCGGGTGAGCAGTTCCTCAACCGCGTGGAAGGGGCAGTCCAGCGGGTCCATGAACAGCCTTCCCATGGCCTGGGTGATCAACACTTTTCTTCCATCGCGCAGCGTGATGGTCGATGAACCGGCGCCGGGTGTGCCGGCTGGGTAATTCAACGGCCGGATGAGGCGCTTTTCCTGCGCGATGTAGGGGATGATCTCGCGCCTGTCCCAGGCATGGTTGCCGAGCGTGATGGCATCCGCCCCGGCGGCGAAGAGTGCCACCGCCATCTCGGGCGCCAGGCCAAAACCGTGCGAAGCGTTCTCGGCGTTCACCGCCACGAAATCCAGTTTAAGTTTGCGCCGCAGTTCCGGGATGGCGCCGAGGGCGGCATCGCGCCCGGCGCGGCCGAGCAGGTCACCAAGAATAAGTATGTTCATAACAGGTCTATAGAGCCGTCGCGGATTGTATAACAGGCAGCGGCCAAGCCCGCGAAAGGCTCTGCATCGGTGCCGGTGAGCCAGGCGGAGAGTTTCAGGGTTTCCAGCGCTTTAAAAAGGGCCGTGCGGTGAGTGGCATCCAGATGCACCAGGGGTTCGTCCAGCAGCAGCAAAGGCGGTGTGCCGCGCGTGGCGGTGATGAGTGCTGCGTGCCCGAGGATGATGCCGATGAGCATGGCTTTCTGCTGGCCGGTAGAGGAGAGGCCGGCGGGGCGGGCGGTGGCGGCATCGGTGATGATCAGATCAGTCTTTTGCGGTCCGAACGAGGCGCCGCGCTGCGCTGCGTCATTGTTCCGCGCGCGTTTGTACATTTCGCGGAGCTCGTCTTCCACGCTAAGCGCCGGTGCCTGGGTGAGTTTGGCGGCGATGGCGCAATCCAAAGCCAGGGCGACCCTCGGGAATGGAGCGGCGGCACCGGAAAACAGTGCCGCGTTGAGCTGGGCAATCAGGGCGGCGCGGGTGGCTGTCGCGGCAACGGCATGGCGGGCGCAGGAATCTTCCAGGCCGGCGAGCCAGGCCGGGTCTGGGTTTTCCGCCAGCAGGCGGTTGCGCTGGGCGGAGGCGGACTCGAAAGCCGCGATTTCCCGCGCATGGGAGGGTTCCAGCGCGACCACCAGCCGGTCCAGAAACCTGCGGCGGCCAGAGGCCGTGTCCGTGAACAGCCGGTCCATTTGCGGGGTGAGCCAGACGGCGGCGAGTTTTTCGGCGATCTCCGCCTGCGAGCGCGGTTTTTCATCATCGAGCCGAAAAACCCGGCGTTCGACCGCCCCCTCTGACGTACCGGTGCCGATCTCGAAGGGGCCGCTATCATTCTCCAGGCGGGCGGCCACGGCCCAGGTGCCGGTGGCATCCTCGCCGCGCCGGGCAAGTTCCGAAAACCTGGCGCCGCGCAGGCCACGGCCGGGCACGAGAAGCGAGACGGCTTCCAGCAGATTGGTTTTACCGGTGCCGTTAGGTCCGGCAAACACATTGATCCGCGCGGCGGGGTTAAAGCGCAGCGCCTTGTAGGAGCGGAAATCGGTAAGCGTAAGCCTTGTGAGCTGCGTAGGAATCAGACCCGCATCGGCATAAGGACATAGACCGCCGAGAGGTCATCCTGGTCGCGCACCAAGGTCGGCGCGGCGCCGTCAGCAAAGACGAATTCCACCTTGCCGCGGATCTGCTCGGTCACATCCTGCAGGTAGCGTGCCTGGAAACCAATTTCCAGCGGTCCGAACTGGTAGTCCACCAATTCGGAACCAAGTTCCTCGGAGGCGGTGCCTTGCTCGGGGCTGGCGGCGGAAATCACCAGCAAATCCTTCGCCAGGGAGAGTTTGACCGGGCGATGACGCTCGGCGCTGATGGCGGAGACGCGGCCGACGGCGTCATTGAAATCTTTCTTGTCGACGCGCAGGATTTTGTCGTTGCCGCGCGGAATCACACGGTCATAATCCGGGAAGGTGCCGTCGATCAGCTTGCTGGTCAGGCGCATGCTGCCGATGGTGAACTGGATGCGCGTCTCGGACAAAGCAACTTCAATTTCGCCGGAAACTTCGTCCAGCAGCTTGCGCAGTTCAGTGACGGTTTTGCGCGGGATGATGACGCCGGGCATGCCCGCGGCACCCTGCGGCAGCGGCTCCTCCACACGGGCCAGGCGATGGCCGTCCGTCGCCACGGCGCGCAACACGGGGCCGGATTCGCCTTCAGCCGCGTGCAGGAAAATACCGTTGAGATAGTAGCGCGTTTCCTCGGTGCTGATGGCGAACTTGGTGCGGTCGATGAGGCCGCGCAGTTCCTGCGCCGAAAGCACAAAATGATGCGAGAGTTTGCCGGCATCGAGCTTGGGGAACTCATCGACGCTCAGCGCCACCAGGCTGGTGGCGTAACGGCCCGCGCGCAAGGCAAGCTGGGCATCCCCGCCCGGATGGTCGAGCTCAATCACGGCATTGTCCGGCTGGCGGCGCACAATCTCGTACAAGGTCGCGGCGGGCACGGTGATGGCGCCATCGCGGGTGGTCTCGGCGGCAACCTCCTCGACCAGCGCGATCTCAAGGTCGGTGGCGGCGATGGTGAGTTTTTGGTCGCGCACCGCCAGGAGCACGTTCGCCAGGATGGGGATGGTGTTGCGCTTTTCGACCACGTTTTGCACATGGGCTAGCGACTTCATCAGCGTGGCGCGATCGGCCTTGAACTTCATGATACCCTTCCAGACGATAGATCGGATTTTTGGCGTTATCGAGACCGATTCGTAATCAGAGTAGCAAGGGTGGCGGGGATAGGGAAGCTCTCAGAATTCCGGTCCCGCCAATCGAACCGAGACACCGCGATTTGAGAGAGGCGCCGCTAAAAACGGATGAGAAGCCAGGCATCCTGCACCGGCAGGGGGGCTTTCGGGCCGGCGCGCCTTTGGCGAAATTAAAGGGCGGAGCCTTTAATTCTCCAGCATCCGCCGCAGCAATTCCACATCCTCACCGAAGGCGGCGTCGTGGCTCATCAGCTCGGTCACGCGCGAGACGGCGTGCATCACCGTGGTGTGGTCGCGGTCGCCAAAGTGCCGGCCGATATCGGGCAGGCTTTTACTGGTGAGCTGCTTGGCAAGAAACATGGCGACCTGGCGCGGCCGGGCGATGTTGCGCGCACGCCGCGCGGAGGACATCTCCGAGATACGGATATTGTAATGATCCGCGACTTTTTTCTGGATTTCCTGGATGGAGACTTTGCGGTCGAACGCCTTCAGCACATCGTGCAACACTTCATGCGCGGTTTCCATCGTGAGCTGCCGGTCGAACAAATTGGCATGGGCGACCAGGCGATTGAGCGCGCCTTCCAGCTCGCGCACGTTGGAGGTGATTTTGCGCGCCAGGAATTCCAGCACTTTCCCCGGCACTTCAACGCCGGCGCGCGCCGCCTTCGCCTCCAGGATGGAAATCCGAAGCTCGAAGGTGGTGGCGTGCAAGTCGGCCACCATGCCGCAACCTAATCTGGTGCGCAGGCGATCTTCCAGGCCCGAGAGGTCCGACGGTGATTTATCGGCGGAGATGACGATTTGCTTACCGGCATCGACCAGGGCATTGAAGGTGTGGAAGAATTCTTCCTGCGTGTTGTCCTTGCCGATGAGGAATTGCAAATCGTCGATCATCAGAACATCGACACTGCGCAGCTCGTTCTTGAATTCGAGCGTGGATTGCGAACGCAAGGCGTTGATGAAGCGGTACATGAATTTTTCCGCCGACATATAAGCGACGGAGGCTTTGGCGCCGCCATTTTGCCGGGTGGAAAGCTCCCAGGCGATGGCGTGCATGAGATGCGTTTTGCCCAGGCCAACCCCGCCATAGAGAAACAGCGGGTTGAAGCCGGCGGTGGCCGGTGCTTCCGCGACACGGCGGGCACAGGCATAGGCGAACTCGTTGGGTTTGCCGACCACGAAGGTCTCGAAGGTGAAGCGCTGGTCGAGCGGGGCGACGACATCGGCGCGCGAGACCGGCGCGACGGGGGCGGCAACTTGCACAGCTGGCTCTGCGAGGTTGGGAGCGGTGCCGCGGCTTGGCTGCGCGCGGATGTCCACGCTGCGGATGGCCGGATTTTCCACCTGCCAGAGCGCGGTGATGAGGTCGCCATACTCTTTTTTCACCCAGTCGCGCAAAAAACGCGTGGGCAGGATAACAGTGACCTCGTCACCATCAATTCCGGAGAGTGCCACCTGCTTGAGCCAGGTACGGTATTCGACCTCGCCGACCTCGGCTTGCAACCGGGCGCGTACGCGGGCCCATTGCTCTACGAGACCGGTATCGTCGTGACGCGTAGGCGAGGAACTCAGCAAAACATCGCTATTACGCATGGAACCGATCTCCAGGCTCATTCCCAATTCCCGCTCCAGCCATAAAAATTCCGCGCCCGCCCGCCATGCCGGTTGTAAAAAAGCCTGATTGTGACTTGATCTTCCCAGAAATGAGACAGCCGTGGATATGCTTGTGAGGCTTGCACCTTAGGTCAGAAGAGACCGGCGATGCAAGCACTCAATTGTTTCGCCTTGTCTGCCAAACCTCTGAATCTTTAAAATTTAGCTGTAAATTCAATTGGATTTCAGCGCTAAAGATTATCAATCAATATTATTGTTTTACTTTCGCAACGTTGTCGATAGCGCACAAAAATAGTGCCGGCGTAATCTTCATGACAACGAGATTACACCGGCAACAAAACGTCTCGAAAATACGACAGAATTCTACAACGTCATGGTCGTAAAACTCAAGCGGCGGCGATAGCTTTCACCTGAGCCGAGAGGCGCGAAATTTTGCGCGAGACGGTGTTTGCCTTCAACACGCCTTTGCCGACAGCGCGTTGCAGCTCCGGCTGGGCAGCGCGAAACGCGGCCAGCGCAACTTCCTTGTTGCCGACGGCGACCGCTTCCTCAACTTTGCGGATGGCGCCGTGTACGCGCGACTTGCGCGCCTTATTGCGCGCGGTGCGCTTGAGGGTCTGGCGAATTCGTTTTTGGGCTGAAGCAATATTGGCCATGATGTCCGACGGAATGAGGTTATACAAGGAAGGGCGCGGTCTAGACCCCGGAGAGGGGCACGTCAACCCAGGGCAACACCGGGAAGCAGCGGGGCCTTAAGGCCCCTACTCCCGGATGACCCATTGCTTGCGCATCGGCGTCAAAACCTCCCAGGTGCCGGTAAAACCAGGCTCGATGACAAAAGTCTCGCCAGGACCAGCGGTAAGGCTCGTGCCGTCATCGCCGGTGATGGTGCAGTACCCGGAGATCATCCGCACATACTCCCATTCGTTATAGGCGATACGCCATTTTCCCGGCGTGGCTTCCCATTCCCCGGTGCTGAGGTTTTGCGCTGGAGATTCGTAATGCACCCAGGTGCGCGTGAGGGGTGATCCGGCAAGGAGCTTATCCGCCGCGACCGGCTCCCATGCCGTCTCGCCCGCCACCGGTAGTTTGACCAACCCGGTCATTGCGCTGCCGCCGGTGCCAGCGCTGCGGGTCCCGCGCCTGGCAGATAGGACGGAACCGCAGGGTTTGTGTTGGCAGGGGCTGCTGGTGCGGCAAGAGCCGCGCCGGTGGCCGGGGCGCTGCCCGCCGGCGCGGTGAGCGGTGTGGCCTGGATGCCGCTTAGCCCCGGAGTGGCGCCGGCTGCCGGCGCCGAAGCTGCCGGGAGCCCCGGACCAGGACAGCCAGGAACCGAGATTATGCTGGATCTGATATTGCAATTGCACGTTCATATTTGTCATGAGTTGCTTGGTTAAACCGTAAAGGGCGGCTTGCATATCGTTCTGCGAAGCATCTGTGGCAGGGGCTGTCCGGCTGGCCGAAACCGTTGCCTCGGCATAGCCGGTCGAGTGGCCATTCGGGCTGGAAACATTGATGTCCACGGTCATCGTGCCGGTGAGGTTGCCGCCAATCTGGTCGATGGAGGCGTTCGCGATGGTGACGGTACCGGTGCCGGGGGCCCCGGAGGCGACGATGCGGTGGTTGAGCATCGTCAGCAACACCGTGGCCGGAGGGGCCGGATCCTGCCCTATCAAGGTGGCCTGGCTGGGCGTGGGTACATAATTATTCACCACGTTAAGGCTCGCCACCTTCAGCACGATCGGCGGCAGGTAGGAATAATCCAGCGTTGGAAACGTTTGCAGCGGCGGCGGGTTGCTACAACCGGCCAATGCAAAGGCTGCGAAGGGTGTCAAAAACCAAAACTTCATGAGGGAACTCCGGGCCGTCCGTTAACGGTATCGCGGGGGAAACGAAAATCAAAATTACAGAATTCGCAGGTCATGACGATGTCGCCCTCGACCGACATATGATCGAGATCGTCCGGTGAAAAGCCCTCCAGAATATCGCCCAGCCTGGCGCGTGAGCAGCGGCAGCCAAAACTCAGGGGCCGCGGGCGGTCTACCGCGACACCCTCGCCATGGAACAGCCGGTACAGCAGGCGCTCGGGCGTGAGGAAATCATCGAGCAATTCAGCCGGGGTGAGCGTATCGGCCAGAATGCCGGCGGTGCGCCAGGCTTCCTCCTGTTCCTCCGCTGAAATCTCCGGGGACACGCCGCCCGCGCCAGCGATGCGCTCGATGACCAAAGCCGCGGCGCGCCAGCCAGAAGGTGTTTGCGCAGCTGCCAGATAAACCTTGCAGGGCAGTTGTTCTGACGTCTCGAAATAATACTCCGCCATTTTCGACAGGCTATCGCCCTCCAGCGCCACAATACCCTGCTGCGGCTCACGGTCCGCCCCCTGGTCCACCGTGAAAGCCAGGTAGCCCGTGCCCAGCATCTGCTGGGCGGTGGCGTCTGCCGGGATGACCGCCTCGGGGTCGACACGCGCATAGCCGCGCAGGGCACCGGTATCCGTGCAATCGGCGATCAGCATGGAGACCGGGCCGTCGCCCCTGGCTTGCAGGCTGAAAGAACCTAAAAACTTCAGCGCGCTGGCGAGTGCCGCCGAAAGGGCCAGCGCCTGTCCCAGCAAGGCGCGCACGGCCGGACCATGGTCATGCCGTGTTAGAAGCGTATTACCCAATGGCCCCAGGCGAACGAGCCGGCCGCGCACCGGCTGCCTCGGGAGGTAGAAAGGGGTGATGCCGCGAGGAACGGCGAGGTCCGGCACGTCCGGCCGGGAGGAGTCGAGAAAAGCCGGGAGGTTTGTCATTGCCAATGTAAATAACCAGGATATTGCGGCGTTGCCATAGCCTCAAGACCGGGTTAGCGGTTTGTCATGAGCATTGCTGACACGACGACTGATCTAGGGGCCTATGTGAAGCGATTTTCCCGCGCGAGTGTGCTGGTGGTGGGCGATGCGATGCTCGACCGCTATGTTTACGGCGAGGTGACGCGGGTGAGCCCGGAGGCGCCGGTGCCGATTTTGACCGTGACGCGCGAAGTGGCGATGCCCGGCGGGGCCGGCAATGTGGTGCGTAACCTGATCGCACTTGATGCGGCGGCGGCATTCGTCTCTGTGGTGGGGGATGACCAGGCGGGCTCGGACCTGACCGGGTTGATCGGCGGACAGGAGCGGGTGGAGCCCTGGCTGCTGGTGCAAGGCGGCCGGACAACGACGCTGAAAACCAGATATATCGCGCAGGGGCAGCATCTGATCCGCGCCGACCGGGAAGAGAAGATCGCGCTGCCGGAGAAACTGGCGGAGCGGTTGGTCCGCATCGCGCTGGATGCGATGGCGGCAACCTCGGTGACAATTTTATCGGATTATCGCAAGGGCGTCCTGAGCGAGGATGTGGCGCGCCAATTGATCGAGGGCGCGAAAAAACTCGGGCGCAAGGTCATCGTGGACCCGAAGGGTATGGACTACACGCGCTATAAAGGGGCGGATGTGGTCACGCCGAACCGCCGGGAACTGGCGGAGGCGACCGGGCTTTCGGTCGATACCGAGGCCGGTATTGTCGCGGCCGCGCAAGTGCTGTTGCAGCGCCATGGCTTTGGCGCGGTGCTGGTGACGCGCGCCGAAGACGGCATGAGCCTGATTACGAACGAAGAGATACGGCACTATCCTGGCGAGGCGAAGGAAGTGTTCGACGTCTCAGGTGCGGGGGACACAGTGGTGGCGACGCTCGCGGCGGCATTGGCGGTAGACGTGCCCTTGTTCGAGGCGGCCAGACTGGCGAACATCGCGGGTGGAATCGTGGTCGGCAAGGTTGGCACCGCGGTGGCGCGGCCTGCGGACATACTGGCGGCCATCGCCCCGGTGACAGGCGCGTTACGCAAAGTGGTAACCGTGGCGGCGGCGGCGGAAGCCGCAGAACGCTGGCGCACACGTGGTTACAAAGTCGGGTTCACCAATGGCTGCTTCGATTTGCTGCATCCCGGCCATGTACATTTGCTGGAGCAATGCCGGGCCATGTGCGACCGGCTGATCGTGGGCATCAACGCCGATGCCTCGGTGAAGCGGCTGAAAGGCCCCACCCGCCCGGTACAAAGCGAGGCAGCGCGGGCCGCCGTGCTGGCCTCGCTCGCCAGCGTGGATCTGGTCTGCATATTCGAGGAGGATACACCGCTGGAAACCCTCAAACTCATCAAGCCGGATTTGCTTATCAAAGGTTCCGATTACACGCGCGAGACGGTAGTGGGCGCCGCCGAGGTGGAAAGCTGGGGCGGCACGGTCGCACTGGCGGAGCTGCTGCCGGGGCATTCGACCACCGCGACGCTGGCGCGTCTGCGTGGATAACCTGTCCCTCGGCCCGGAGGTGGATTCCTGGCCGCGCCCCCTGCCCGCCCGCACCGCCATCACCGGCGCGCATGTGACGCTGGAGCCTCTCCACCGCCGCCACACCGATGAGCTTTACGAGGCTGCGCGCGGCGCCGGCGACAGTTTCACCTACATGTCCTACGGCCCATTCGCCTCGAAATCCGACATGGCGAAATGGGTCGCGGCCAATGCGGCATTGCATGACCCGATGTTCTGGGCGGTACGACCTATCGCCACTGGCGTCGCTTCCGGCTGGCTTTCGCTGATGGATATCGAACCGGCTCACGCCGCGATCGAGCTTGGGAGCATCTGGTTCTCGCCGCGCCTTCAGCGCACCCGCGCGGCGACAGAGGCAATGTTTCTTCTCCTGCGCCGCGCGGCGGATGAACTGGGGTACCGGCGGCTGGTGTGGAAGTGCAATGCCCTCAATGCGGCGTCGATCCGCGCTGCGCATCGTCTTGGATTTAGCGCCGAGGGTGTGCTGCGCGCGCATAAAGTTGTGAAGGGGCGTGAGCGCGATACCGCGATGTTCAGCATCACCGCCGATGAATGGCCCAACCGCCGCGATGCGATAATTGCTTGGCTGGCGCCGGAAAATTTTGAACATGACGGCGCGGCGAGACGGAGTCTCGCCTCGTTCCGGAACTAAAACAAGCCCAAAAGGCGTCGTTAGTTCCGGCATGTCGTGTCTAAGATGCAACAGTATTTTGCAATTTACCGCCAGTGCGGGAATGGCTGACGTAAACTATTGCGCGCGTGTTCCAGAGTCTTAATAAGTTAACAACCATTTCGACCAATGGCTTATCCATTTTTCAAATCGGAGGTCTCATGAAACTGCGCTTAGCCCTTGCCGCTGCCACCTGCCTCGCGCTGCCTATCGCAGCACACGCGCAGCCCGTCACCGGCCCTTATGTCAGCCTCGAAGGCGGCACGAGCATTTCTAACCCGTTTAATTATGATTATTACGCTGTCCAGGATAACGGTGGTCCCGCCTATCAGGGCCCAACGGGCAAGTTCCTCTCGCGCCCCGCCTATGCCGGAGTTGGTTCGATCGGCTATGGCTTTGGTAATGGCTTTCGCGTTGAACTGGGAGGAAATTTCTTCCGCAATACCATCCATAAGGACGATAATAGCGGTATCAATGGTGGCCAGTACAGTGCAACCGGCGGCATGAACACCTACGGCCCGATGGTCAACGTCCTGTATGACATGAATATCGGTCTGCCGATCTACCCCTATGTTGGTGCCGGCGTTGGCTATCAGTGGGTAAAATTCAGCAGCCGCATTAACGACATCGATAGCTGTCGGACGACACGATCGAGGGTACAAGAGGCAGTTTCGCTTATGACATTATCGGCGGCGTGTCTTATCCGCTGCCAATGGTGCCGGGCCTGTCACTTACAGCGGAATACCGCTTCATGCAGCTGACCTCGACCCGCAATTATGTTTCCTCTTATGTGGGTGGAGGTAATTCGTACGATGGTCCGGTGCATATCGGCCAGCAGTCAAGCCACACCTTCCTGATCGGCCTGCGCTACCAGTTGTTCAACCCGCCGCCCGCAGCTCCGGCTCCCGCACCGGCCCCGGTTGCCGCAGCTCCGGCCCCGGTTCCAGCCCGCACCTATCTGGTGTTCTTCGACTGGGATAAGTACAATCTCACCCCGCGCGCCACGCAGATCATCGCGCAGGCCGCTTCGGACAGCAAAACCCAGGCCAACACCATACTCAGCGTGTCCGGTTATACGGACACTTCGGGCACCCCGGTCTACAACCAGGGTCTGTCCATGCGCCGTGCGAAATCGGTTGCCGCGCAGTTGGTCGCGGACGGCGTTCCGGCTTCAGAGATCGAACTCCATGCCTATGGCGAAACGCATCTTCTGGTCCCGACCGGCCCGAATGTGCGCGAGCCGCAGAACCGTCGCGTGGAAATCGTCCTCAACTAATCGTGGACTTTGCGCGAACAAAACGCCCCCCGGCAGGCAACTGCCGGGGTTTTTTGTATCAAATAAACGATGCCACCAGCGCGCGCAGCCGAGGCAGAATTTCACCGCCGAACCAGGGGTTCTTTGCCTCCCAGCCAACCGTCCGCCAGGATGGGTGCGGCAGCGCCAGGAAGCGCGGATGTGCTGCGTAGCTGCGAACATTTTCCGTCATGCTGCCGGGGCCGAGATAGCGGCGCTGGGCATAGGAGCCGACAAGCAGCGTGAGCTGGACCTGCGGCATAAGGGCTAAGAATTTGTCATGCCATGCCGGCGCGCATTCCGGCCTTGGCGGCGCATCGCCGCCGTTGGCCAACGTGCCGGGATAGCAGAACCCCATCGGCATAATGGCGATGCGCGCTTCGTCGTAGAATGTGGCGCGGTCGATGCCCATCCAGAGGCGCAGGCGATCGCCGGAGGCGTCGTTCCAGGGAATGCCGGTGGCGTGGACCTTGGTTCCCGGCGCCTGGCCGATGATGAGCAGTTTCGCGGTGGCGGAAACCCGGAATACCGGGCGGGGCCAAGCGGTAGATTCCGCCGCGCAAAGCGTACAGGCGCAGGCCTGCGCGGTGAGTGTTTCGAGAGCGGTGGTCATGGGCAGGGGTTTACCCTCCTGCCCTGCTCAATCGTTAAAATGGAATTTCGTCGTCCACATCGTTACCGGGGCGTGTATCCCAGCCACCGACGGCGCGGGCCGGGGCGGCTTTGGCCGGGGCTGAAGCACGCGGCTCGTAACTCTCGGCGCCACCGGCATTCGGGTTCTTATCCAGCAGCACAAGCTCCCCGCCAAACCGGCCGATCAGCACCTCGGTCGTGTATTTGTCCTGGCCGGACTGGTCGGTCCATTTGCGGGTCTGCAACTTGCCTTCGATATAAACCTTGGAGCCCTTGCGAAGATATTTCTCCGCGACCTCCGCGAGACGGTCGTTCATGATGACGACGCGGTGCCACTCGGTCTGTTCCTTGCGCTCGCCGCTCGCTTTGTCGTTCCAGGTGTCAGAAGTCGCGACCGCAAGGTTGACGATTTTGAGGCCTGATTGCGCGTTGCGAACCTCCGGGTCTTTGCCCAGATTTCCCACCAGCGTCACTTTATTTACACTACCGGCCAAGACGACCTCCTCTACTTTAGATTGTTCATCAGGTTAACGCATTATTTGCCCTAAGACCAGAAGCAGAGCAGCCAGACGAAGAGTTTGCATTCTAAGCGGCAACCCCATATCTTACAAGAACAATACACGAACATTGGTGCGATAATGGCTGAGCAAAAAAACGCGGGCTTCATCACGGTCCGCGGCGCGCGCGAGCATAACCTCAAAAACATCGACATTGCGATTCCGCGCGAACAGCTCACGGTGATCACCGGGCTTTCAGGCTCGGGCAAATCCTCGCTGGCGTTCGACACCATCTACGCCGAAGGCCAGCGGCGCTATGTGGAGAGCCTGTCCTCCTATGCGCGGCAGTTTCTGGAACTGATGGGCAAGCCGGATGTGGACAGCATCGAGGGGCTTTCGCCGGCGATTTCAATTGAGCAGAAAACCACCTCGCACAACCCACGCTCGACCGTGGGAACGGTGACGGAAATCCACGACTATATGCGGCTGCTATGGGCCCGCGCCGGTGTGCCGTATTCGCCGGCGACGGGGCTGCCGATCGAGGCGCAGAACGTGGCGCAGATGGTGGACCGCGTGATGACCATGAAAGAGGGCACAAAGCTGCTGCTGCTCGCACCGGTGATCCGCGACCGCAAGGGCGAATATAAAAAGGAGTTATCGGAGCTTCAGCGGAAAGGCTACACGCGCGTAAAGGTTGATGGAAAACTCTACGAAATTGAGCAGGTTCCAGCGCTGAACAAGAAGCTGAAACACGAGATCGAGGCGGTTGTGGACCGCATTGTGGTGAAACCAGGCATCGAGAAGCGGCTGGCGGATTCATTCGAAACGGCTTTAGGTTTGTCGGATGGGATCGTTTATGCGGAGGGCTCCGACGACGGCGCGCGAACGGTGTTCTCATCGCGCTTTGCCTGTCCGGTGAGCGGCTTCACGATCGAGGAAATCGAGCCACGGCTGTTCAGTTTCAATTCGCCGCATGGCGCCTGCCCGGCCTGCGATGGGCTGGGACATGAGGTGTTTTTCGACCCGCATCTGGTGGTGCCCGATGAGCAGCGGGCGCTGGGTGAAGGTGCGGTGATGCCCTGGGTGAATGCGCAATCACCCTATTACGACCAAACCCTGGCGAGCCTGGCAAAGCATTTCGGCGTGAAGATGAACGTGCCCTGGGAGAAGCTGCCTGAGGCGGTGCGAGACGGCATTTTATACGGCACCGGCAAAACGGAGGTTGATTTCACCTACAAGGACACGGCGCGCGCCTATACGGTGAAAAAACCTTTCGAGGGCGTGATTAAAAACCTGGAGCGGCGGTTGCGCGAAACCGATTCCGCCTGGGTGCGCGAGGAATTATCGCGCTATCAGGCCGAACGGCCCTGCGGGACTTGCCACGGCGCGCGGCTAAAACCCGAGGCGCTGGCCGTGAAGGTGGCCGGCAAGAATTTGGCCGAAGTCGCGGAGATGTCGATTGCCGGCGCACGCGGCTGGTTTGAGGGCGTGGCCGCAACACTCACACCGCAACGGCTGGAAATCGCGCGCCGGATTTTGCGCGAGATCAACGAGCGGTTACAGTTTTTGGTCGATGTGGGGTTGAACTATCTCACGCTGGCGCGCGGTTCGGCGACATTATCCGGTGGTGAGAGCCAGCGGATCAGGCTTGCCAGTCAGATCGGCTCCGGCCTTACCGGCGTGCTGTATGTTCTGGATGAACCGAGCATTGGCCTGCACCAGCGCGATAACGAACGGCTGCTCGGCACGCTGCAACGCCTGAAACGCCTGGGCAACACCGTGCTCGTGGTGGAGCATGACGAGGATGCGATTCGGAGCGCGGACCATGTGGTCGATATGGGCCCGGCCGCGGGCATGAATGGCGGCTACGTGGTGGCGGAGGGCACGCCGGCAGAGGTAGCTGCCAACCCGAAATCCCTCACCGGTGATTATCTCTCCGGCCGCCGGACGATCCCGATTCCAAACCCGCGCCGGCCAATTCAAAAAAATCGCGTTGTGAAAGTGATCGGCGCTACTGGCAATAATTTAAAAAACGTCTCTGCTTCATTTCCGCTTGGCGTGTTCACCTGCATCACCGGCGTGTCTGGCGGCGGCAAATCAACTTTGGTGGTCGACACGCTGTATAAGGCGATCTCGCGACGGCTGATGGGCTCGGGTGAAGTACCCTCCGCGTTCGAACGCCTCGAAGGTCTTGAGCAACTCGACAAGATTATCGATATCGACCAGTCGCCGATCGGGCGTACGCCACGGTCGAACCCGGCCACCTATACGGATTTATTCGCCCCCATCCGCGACTGGTTCGCGGAAATGCCGGAGGCACGGACACGCGGTTACAAGCCGGGGCGGTTCAGCTTCAACGTGAAAGGCGGGCGGTGCGAAGCGTGCCAGGGCGATGGCGTGCTGAAAATAGAAATGCATTTTCTGCCGGATGTGTTCGTGACCTGCGATACCTGCAAAGGCAAGCGCTATAATCGTGAAACGCTGGAGGTGAAATTCCGCGAAAAATCGATCTCCGATGTGCTGGATATGACAGTGGACGAGGCACAGATATTCTTCAAGGCCGTGCCGAAAATCCATGACAGGCTTTCGATTTTATCGCGTGTAGGTCTTGGTTATATCAAACTCGGGCAACAGGCGACCACATTATCGGGCGGCGAGGCGCAGCGGATAAAATTGGCGAAGGAACTGGCGAAGCGCCCGACAGGACGCACGCTGTATATTCTGGATGAACCGACAACCGGGCTGCATTTCGAGGATATCCGAAAACTGCTGGAAGTGCTGCACGCGCTGGTGGATGCCGGCAATACCATTATCGTGATCGAGCATAATCTGGAAGTGATCAAAACCGCGGATCATGTGATCGATCTTGGTCCCGAGGGCGGTGATGGCGGCGGGCGGATTGTGGCCGTGGGCACGCCGGAGGAGATTGCGGCAAACCGTGAAAGCCATACAGGGCGGTTTCTCGGCCCCCTGCTGGCCGTGAAGCCTGTGAGGACAATGAAAAAGATGGGGGCTTAGAGTTCGATCGTTTTAAGGCGGCGCAGTATCCGCCAACTTAAAACGATCGCACTTTAAAGGACATTTCTGGTTCTGTGGTGGGAACGCCACTCGACCCTGGTCAGAATCTCACGGGTTTTGACGGCACGGTCACGAACCATCTGCTGCACATTCCTGCCGGGTGGCGATGATCCAGCCTCTCTGCGCCGTTCTTTCTCTAATTTCGACCAAGAATCCACTGCTTTCCAGATGTCTGACGAGAGTGCCTTCATCGAAACCAGGCGCAAGATCGCAATGGTAAAGAACCAGCATAATCCGGAACCGGCGCAAAGTGGCGGCGTCGGAACTTAAGATAACCGGAAACTCGCCCCCCTCACAGTTAAACTTCGCAAAATCAACTTTGTCGATACCCCGTTGCGTGAGAAAACTGTCCAGAGTGAGACACTTCACGGTTTCTTGTCGGAAGGAGTAGTTATGGACAGTTGAGTTTCCCCAATCCTCGCCATTAGGCGCGCAATACAATTGACACGTACCATTATGGCTGGAGAGCGCGATCCTATCGGGATAGATATTACGAGCCTGCCCGAGGCGAATGTTGAGCCTCAACATTTTGTAGGTCTCGTGGGATGGCTCCAGCGCATAGACGCGGCCACCTCCTATTTTTCTTGCGCCAAGCAGGGAAAAGTCGCCCATATGTGCGCCGACGTCTAGTATAACGTCGCCGTCCTTTGGCTGGTATTCAGGAACACCTCTAAAAAATATATCTCTGTCAAAACTGTGCTCCAACACTCCTTCATCAGAAGTCCCTCTTCGATAAGCAACAGGGTGTCCGAGCCCTTCTACCACGGAAATGGATCGGATCACTGAAAATGGCAGCCCCAGCAACGCTGCGCGGATTTTCACGAAAGCCATTCGAAACATAAAACCTCCTATTGTGGTGGACAAACCCATCGAGTTGTCCAGAGTAGAATGTTGGCCATATCAGCACCAAAATAGAAGAGGTATTTTTCGAGGTGCCCATTCTCACCGGCCATGCCGGGCAAGCCGCATCATCCGGCCGGCAGTCCGGCGGAGTCGCCGCAGTGCCACACCCAGGACGGGGACATGATAGGCAGCGGCGTAAAGGCGAACTAGCCGATAGCCACGGGATTGCTCAATCTGTAGCAGGCGTTCCTCGAAGGCAGCCGCCTGCGCGACCATCTGTTGGCGCAACGTATTCTGCTCGTGGATCGCATTCTGCGCCTCCTGTCGTACTTGCTCTAATTGCGTCAAGAGCCGCTTCATTTCGCGCGCCTGCACCAGAAGCCGCCGCCGATCCTGCTGCTGGCAAGGCAGCTTCCCGCCTATAGCAGCGGGAGACGTGCTGTTCTCTAAATCGGCGGTCCCGCTAGGCTGTACGGGATTGATGATTTTCATCCGACCACCTCCAGAATACTATGCAATTTTTGACGAAAGACCGGTGTGGAGTAATGCGTCTGACCGAATGCGTACGCCGCGGACCGCATCGCGGCAAGCGGTGATGGACCGGCATAGAGCCGGCGAACCGTATCGGCGCAAAGTTTGCCCCGGCTTGTTTCGCCGGTTCCGGCGTCATCAGGCGCCGTATCGAAAAGCAGCCCTGTCACGCCGTCCACAATCACGGCGTCTGCCATGCTCTCCTTGGGCGCAACCACAGGAACGCCAGCGCCGAGCGCCCGCGTGATCCAGGCCAGGGCTGGGCCACATGCGTCCATGCACAAGATCGCGTCGTACATCGCCAGATCGATCTCTTCCAGTTCGCGCCAATCCTGTGGTGCGTCGAGCGTGATCTTTTGGGCTGGCTCCCCCATTGCGGGCCACCCCGCAAGCCGTTTGGAAACCTCGCCCACGAAATCTGCCTCGTCCTGCGGAAGACAGAGCACGCGGCCGGAAATCGGGCGGGGATCAGCCGAAGCGGCATCGCAAGGCGGGGGTAATTCGTGCCACCGCTCCGGCTCAATGGCCAGACGCTCTCGATCGGCGCGTATCGTGGCTTGGTCGGAGGCGATGATCGCAGTGAATCCTTCAAAACAAGTAGACAGGAACTCAAAAACGGCCCCTGTGGTCATCTGATACGCCCCCAACATGCCGACAGCATCGGGAAATCGGTAACAGATCACGCGGCGATCCATAAAAATCCCCTGGAATTTCGAGAAGAACGCCATCGTCGCGGCGGCCGGAACGAGATGAACCCGTGCCGCTCCGCCCAGGGATTGCAGGGCTTTCACGATGACGGTTTCAACTTCCCCATCCCACAGACACGGCTCGATCTTGTACAGATCGGCATACACCATAGCCGGCTCCGCATCGCCGAATATCGCCTCGGCCGGCATGCCACCCTCTCTCTTCCCCCAGGAGAGAACCAGAATACGGCTCTCCGGCTCCAACGCGCGGATTGATTCCGTCACGGCGCGTATATACCGCAGCAGACTCGGCGGCCCTGACGGCGGCAACAGAACGATATCGGTAAACGGCGTGGAGCCCGCGCGCTCGCACAGTGTGTAATAGGTCGCGCCCGGACGGAGCCGGTTATTGAGATTCGTCCAGAGCGTCGATGCGGCGAGTACGCCGCTATCGATCGCGGGATCGATCGCACTGGCGGCACGGATCAGCTCCAGCATCACCGGGTCGGCGAGCACGGAAGCTGTCCCGCCGCTGCGCTGTTCGCGTAACTCCTGGAATATGGAGGGGGGGTCTCCCTCCAGTCTGTAGGCTTCCATCGCCGGCCGGCATAGGTCGAGATAGGTTCGAGGAGAGAATAGTGCGCTTGGCGGAATTTGCAGCACGGCGGTCTGGTTCGAGGTCGTGAGCAGGCTACGCCGGCGCCGGCGGCAGAACAGCACAGTCTCCGGCACGGGAACGAACTGATAGCCCTGGGCAAGCGCCTGGCAGTTGAAGTGCCAATCCTCGAACACATACCCCGAGCCTGGATGCGCGGCCCCATAGGGTACGTTCTCGAACAGGCTCCGTGAGGCAAAGAGCCGTGAATGAAAAGGCTGATATGCCGTGAACATCAGCGGCGTGGTGACGGTGCTGTCGAAATATTCCACAACGCAATATTCCGCGCCAAACATGACCAGATATTGCGGCACCAGAATGGTGAGTGGCCCGGCGGCGCGGGCCACCGCAAGCATCTCCGCGAACGTGTTAAACGATATCAGGTCATCAGCATCGCAGGTCGTAATATACGCCCCGCTTGCGTGGAGGATTCCATCGTTGCGTGACGGCCCGAGAGATCCATTATCCACGACAATGATCTGGCACCCATCAAACGCGCCGAAATCGTAGGCGTCGATAAATCTGACCACGGCGGATGCCGGCCGGTCCAGAACTATGACGATCTCGCTCCGTGCCCCACCCGCACCGGCGAACCGCACCGCCTCCTCACAGGACCGCAATGTCCGCGCGAGATACTTCGTCTCGTCATGCACATTCAGGATGATCGACAGATCGAATATACACCCGGTTCCTACGCGATGCTCCGCCTCCGCAACCATTATTCGAACCTCCGGAATATGACACGTAGCTTGCGTGATTTGGCTATATCATTGATATATTATAATATCATGTGCCACTTCATGCTATCTATGATAGAACCTTTAGAGGAAGAACATGGGGATGGACACACATGAAAGATGACCAGGTCCATTCGCAAGTGCAATCCGTCCCGGCAGACCGGCTGCCGGCCGGATGGCAGGCAGATGAAGCGTGGCTTGCATCGTTCTGTACCGCGATGGAAGGTGTCGACGCCATCTCGTTCGACGTTTTCGATACCGCAATTACCCGCCTCACCGACAGCCCGGTTGACGTCTTCGCTTATATAGAGCGCGAGCTTGTCGTGCGCTTCGGTGAGAAAGCCCGAGGGTTCGCATACCACCGGGAGGAGGGCGAAATAGAAGCGCGCGCGCGTGCTGCCGTCGAGGGGCGGCATGAGGTGGATCTCGACGCAATCTATGCCCAGCTTGCCATTCGCGCCCCACGGATCGCAAAAATCCTGAACGACGCCCGATCGTCGGAGCTGGCAGCTGAATTATCCCTTTGCCGGGCCGTTCCTGACATTCGTGAGGCTTACGAGCTTGCCATCAAGGCCGGAAAGCAGGTCGTGTTCGTCTCTGACATGTATCTGCCATCTGACTTTGTCTGTTCTCTGTTGACCGGCTGCGGTTATGGCAACGCGCCGGCACTGCTGATTTCGAGCAAAACCGGCCACACGAAATCCGCCGGAGGAATGTGGACGAGCCTGACCAGCCTGGCCGGTCCGCCGGAGCGTATTTTGCACGTCGGCGATGATGACTGGTCCGACCGGCACCAGCCAGCCGCGCATGGGCTGCGCACGCTGCCATTTCTCCGCGCTCGCTCGGAGCGCCGGGTGGGCGCGGCGCCAGACCCGGCTCTCCTGGCATTCTCGTTCGCGCAGCGCCAAGCCGCGCTTGCGGCGCGGCAGGCCGTGCCCGAGACCGATGCCGCGATGTTGCGGCGGACCGGCCAGGTTCTCGGCGGCATCACCGTTGGCGCGTTCCTGCGTTGGCTGGAACAGCGGGTTGTCCGGTATGGAATTGACCACCTGTATTTCTGCGCCCGCGATGGCTGGCTGTTATACCAGGCTTGGCAAGCCGCCGATCTCGGGCGGCGCACCGGGGTCAGCGCATCCTATTTGCAGGTCTCACGTTGGCCACTCCATCTCGCGCGAGGGCATGTGGAGGGGGAAGGACAGCGTGTTACGCCGACGTTACAGCGTTTCCTTGTCCCCGACGAACCTGGCATCGATCTGCGCACCGTGTTGCAGCGTGCGCGGCTGCTTCAGGAGCCGGGCGTTCTCGACGCGGCCGTACGCGCCATCGGCCCGCTGGAGACGGTTCTCGCCACGCCCGACGCGTTTGCCTCTCTCCGCAATGTGCTACAGGCTCACCCCGAGCCAGTGCTGGCGATGGCCAGACAGGAATACCAAGCGCTCTCAGCGTACCTGGATCAGGAGGGAGTTGGCCGCTCCCGGCGCCCTGCCATCGTCGATCTTGGCTGGCACGGTACGGTCCAGGTCTCGCTCGCCCGCGTACTTCAGGCCTCGGGCCGGACAAATCCTCTTACAGGATTCTATTATGCCCTCTGGCACCACGCCACCGGCCAACGCCCGGCAGCGGGCTGGATGGAGGCAGCCTTCGCCTCAGACTTCCTGGCCCCCGTTGAATCCTCTCCCACTTCAGCTCGCCGCCGACATGTTGGAGGAATTACACGGCGCACCCACGGGCACCGTTCTGGGCTATCGC
This sequence comes from uncultured Alphaproteobacteria bacterium, assembly GCA_963740445.1. GTDB lineage: Bacteria > Pseudomonadota > Alphaproteobacteria > Acetobacterales > Acetobacteraceae > Acidocella. The sequence goes on along the minus strand of CAVUED010000002.1, from coordinate 167,198 downwards.
CCTGAGGCTGGAACCTGGACCCCGGTACTGGCGGAGACCCCCACCGAACGGCTGGCTTATGAAACTGTCACGCGGCCATTCCAGGAAGGTACGCTGGAGGCCATCCGCTCCCTGTTCAACAGCGGATGGGACGGACCACTACAACTAGCGGATCTGACGCCGGAAGCTGCGGTGGCGGCCCTCCGCGCGATCCTGCTTTCGCCCACCAGCCGGGAAGTCGCACTGCTCGGCGGCCTCGTGCATTGCCGCAGCACCGACCACGCGGCACCGGTCACTGTGGTAGCGCCGGCTGCGCCCGGCACGGATCTACACATCCTGCAAGAGACCCTAAACCAGCGCAGCTGGCCGGTCGGGGTCCTCTGCGGGTGGCGGGATGCGATTGACGGGCCAAGCCGCGCTGAGATACAGGCCATAGCCCAAAACATGCTCCATTCCCTGCCGGAGCGCTGTTTGCGGCAATTTACCTGAAGCATAATATAATCAAGAACCCCGTGCCCCCATCTCCGGCAATTCACCACCGCGGGTCTTGGTCCGAGAGCTTCTTCCAATGAAGGGTTATCACCGTGCTCACGATACCACGCCGATGCCGATCGATCTGAACACTCGCCCCGCGCTGTTCCCCACACCGCGCCTGGAGCCGGTAGCCGACTCCGCGTCCACCGCTGCGGTGTCTGGATCGTCATGCGTACCAGGGACCGGCCAGTCCTACTGCGCCGGGCAATCGGCAGCGTGCTGAGCCAGACATTCGAGGACTGGCACCTGTGCATCGTGAACGATGGCGGCGCGCCGGCATCCGTCGATACGATCGTAGAGGACCACAAGCCCATGCTGGCCGGCCGCGTTTGCGTGCTGCACGCCGCGCACAGCGACGGGATGGAGGCGGCGTCGAACCGGGGGCTTCAGGAAGCGCGGGCGCGGTATTTCACGATACATGATGACGACGACACGTGGCATCCTGAGTTTCTGCGCCGCACTGTCGAATTTCTTGATGACCAGGCCAACGCGGCTTTCGTCGGCGCCTCCACACGCGCCGTCGTGATCAACGAGCGGATCGAGGGCGACATTGTCCTCGAGGAGTTGCGCATCGACTTTCCCTTCCGCCCGACGGTTACGGATCTCAGCCAATTGTTGATGGAAAACCGCTATCCGCCGATTGCACTCATTTTCCGCACCTCCCTGCTTGATCAGATAGGCGGCTTCAACCCTGCCCTACCAGTGCTCGGAGACTGGGAATTCAATATCCGTGCGGCGCTGGCAGGCGACATCGCCTCGGTCGATGCACCGCTCGCCTATTACCATCACCGGCACGCCCCCGGTCAGGCTGCTTATGGCAACACCGTAACCGCTAGGCCGCCACCAGCACCTTGCCTATGAGACGCTGCTGCGCAACAGCATGATCCGCTTTGGACTGCGCAACCGGCCAGAACTGCTCGGCGTGCTGCACCCCCTGCTTCACGCGGCCCAGCTAACGGATCAAGCGATTCAGGCAGCGCGAGCGGATCAGGCCGCGACCGATCGTGCCGTTCAAGCAATGCGAGCGGATCAGGCCGCGACCGATCGTGCCGTTCAGGCAATGCGAGCGGACCTACAGGATCTGCGCGCCATGCTGGCGGACCTGCGGGACAACTTCGTTATGTTCAGAGCCGAACAGGAGGAAGTGCGGCGGGTTGCTTCCTGGCATGCCCGGCTGCTGCGGCCGGGGCTTATGCTCTGGCGCGGAACACTACCACTCCGCCGGATGATCGCGCGGGCCCGCGGCCGAATTTGAGCAAGCCGAGCAGCGACTGAGCCCGGCGCACGCAAGCGATAATGTTCGGCGGGCGCCGGGCCAACATGGACACGTAAAAACGTTACCGCATCATAGTTCGGAGCACGGGCCCAACGCTCAATTTTATAACCCGGTGATAGATAGGCACGACGCAACGAGTGCGGGGTCAAAGGCCGAAAAAGACATGGGAAGCGGTTTGATGGCGACGGGATGCGTGGCGGCTGTCAACTCCACTTCCATAATCACCCGATCCAACGCATCCGCGATACTGCCGGGTGTCACCCGGTCGATGTTGTGCAGCGTAGGGGCTCGCAACGATAGATCCTTGCCCTCGTAGCTATTCGTGATCGTTACGCATCCGGCTGCAGCCATTTCCAGCGGTGGATAGCTGGGATGTGGACTGATCATTAACGACAACCCAACCGCCGAGCGGTTGAGGATATTCGTGTAGTCTTCCAGAGATAATTTACCGAGGCATTCGGCATTTTCCAGTTCGGAAATTAAGTTGGCCTCGAATCCCTCACCTACAAAGACGATGCGATAGGTGCAGTTTTCCGCCGGGTTGCGGCCTTGCCACAGGCGCAGTCCCTCAACAACAATCGAAAAAGCATTACGTGCCGTACTAGGGCGGCCATAGGCTAGAATAATTTTTTCCTTTACCGTCGGTTTCAGACCCGAAGCTATATAAACGTTGGTCTCATAGGGCACGCAGAAAGATTTCACGAACCGGGTACGGGTTGCCATAAAATCCCGCCAGTTCTTCTGAATTAATCAAGGCAATGGTCCGGTCGGAGCGGCGATAAGTTGCTTCGGCCATGGCGTATTTCGCCGACCATTGGTAAAAACCGGGCTCGTAATCTTAAATCAGATAGATGATCGGCGCGGTCTGACGATGGATGTGCGCCTGTTCGTCGCTCAACCGAAAGCCAAGGTCCGCGGTCCACCAGGCTGTTGCAAAGAACAAATCCTGCGAGCGCAACGTCACCGGAATGTAGCGGCGTTGATGCAACGCAATTGCGGTTGCGCCATGCGTGTCGCAGTCTGGATCGGCCATCGTCACAGTACGGCCAAACCGCGCCGAAAGCTCAGCTAGACCGTGCCGGTCAAGGATATCAGACGTCACAATAATCCGCAGATCGCAGTCCCCAATTTTCTCGAACACCGAGCGGGCTATTTTCAGGGCGGTAGAGATACCGCCGTAGATCTTTTCCGGTTGTGCCGTGGGGATCAGGACATTGAACCGTCGCCGTCCGTCATCTGAACGTGCGGTGCCGACCGGGTAGACCTCTTGCAACTCGTCTTGAAATAGAGTTTGCGGGACAGTCCTGCCTCCAAGCCGCGGCACGCGCCTTTTCAGAAAAGTAGCAATCTCTGACATGCGAAGAAGCATCGTATCTCCGGCAAGTTCCGGGATTGACCTCTGGCTTGCAACCTTAACGTAACTGTAGCCTGCGTGTTCCACAACGCGCAGGACGACCCGTTCAATCGCATGGGCGAGCGTACCGTCTTCTTGACCAGCCTCTTCGTCAAAGTCCTCAGGCTGCAAATTTAAGTCCAGCAGCGGTTTCAGTGCGGCCGGGCGCGCCCAGAACATCGTACCGGAAGGAAATTCCAGTAGGTCATCGGCGTGAAGCGGAATGCCCATCCGCTGCATCAGCGCCAGTGCATGAGGGAAATCGTAGCCCCAATTCCGCCAGTTCGAAACGGTCTTGAAGTGACCGGAATAGACGACGCCCACGTTGTCGTCGGCCATGATCTGAAGAATCGAGCGGACGATCTCGGTCGATCCGATCAGGTTTTCAAACAGAAATTCACCCCAGCCTTGTAGATCGCTATTATGAACGGACTGTTTCGTGTGCAGATGCAACACATAGTCTACCCCCTCCAGACCTCGAGCACAGGCAGTCAAAAATGGCGCCACGTCTCGCCCGCGATTGGCGCAGACCAAAACCTCGCCTTCTAAATGCAGCCGCACCAGCAACGCATCCAGAACACCCGCTTTCGATTCGGTGTCGGTTGTCAGGCGAAAGCGGAAAGTGAAGTCCAAGCCCGCCATTTTCGTCAGAATAATTTCCGCAAGATCAACGTAATAGCAGTGCAGCGCGACAAGAACCATCGCGCCCATTGGCGCGGCAGTGTCGATCCCCATCAATGGTAAAAGGACCGATGGAAGAACGCCGTCTGGCAAGTTATAGAGTCTGAAGCGCCCCGTAGGATGTCATTCGTCCTGAGATAGGAAAGCAAGGTACAGACATCTGGTTTCTATCTGGTTCCACCTGGCATACGCCCTCTGTCCGTTTGGCCAGGTGGTCTTTGAGCATAGCGCTCGTCGATGCGGAAAGATGACCCGTCACGCGCGGATCGTCGAGAGTGAGAAACCCTTGTGCAAAAATTTGCACCTTTAAATACGGAAAGCCATTGGCGACCAGCTCCTCCCAATGGTGGATCGTCGGATTCACCACCTGCGCTTCTGCTGCGTCGGAATGATACAAAACGCCGACCCGCAGTCCCAATGCGGCGAAGCGGTCGGACAAATGGATCTCTTGCCCGCGGATCAGATCAAATTTGTCTGCAAAGTTTGGCACTTGGGCCAGTAGCGCCTGCGCATCGCGGTCCAATGCACTGCGCTTTAGCATCATGAAATAGCTCTGCCCGTGGGGCCGCCTCTCATCGTTACGCGTTAGAAAAATCACGTCGCCAGGGTCTAGAAGGCACTTTTCCCGGGTCGCGCGCAGAGCTTCAACCGACAAAGGCAGAACGCTGTCATTCGTGAACGATAACGAGCGGGCGCGGTCCAACCCACCGATCAGCGCAAGAGCATCCCGCCAGGCGCCAAAGTCATAACCAAGGTTTTCGCGGATTATGATAATTTCAGCCCCGGTGACATCTCCAATTACGCAACCGTAAAGAGTATTAGTGTTGACCATCAGCACGACCTGATAGCCTGCTGCCACATGGCTGGAGATCTGATGCTGCTGAAGATCAGACAAGGTACCGTCGGCAGAAAATACCACCAGCACCATGACATCACATCCTTCACCGAGCATTCCGGCCTTTTCCACCCGAAAACACGTTGAAGCGGAAACTAGAAGCGGCTCGGCCTGGATAAGTCCTTCGTGATTTTTGGTTTTGGTAAGTGCTGCGCGCGAGGACATAATTGACAAACGTTGAGAAATTCGATGAGGCGTTATTGACCAATAGAGGCCTTTAAAACACCATCGCAGCGTCGTCCGCAGCGGCTTCGGCAATCGACTCAAGCGATGTCGCAGTGAAGAAAATGCACGCCATAACGTGCTCCTTTGCATCTCTAATGCCTTATCAACCTCATGAGCGAGAGCGGCCTGTAATTCCTCTCCAACACGAATACGATTTTCGAGTGTTGCGCTCAGTTCAGTCTTCTGCCGCTCCAGCGCGCCGATTTTGGCTCGGCTCTCCGCACGAGACAGCTCAGCTGCACCCAAGGCCTTAGCGTGGCTGACATTCAGCGCAACGATCGCGGCCTGGCTTTGGATCTGGCTTCGATCCAACGAGGCGATGAGTGGACCGAACACGCTCAAAGCGGCATGAAATTCGCGGGATATTTCGTCAAGCGTTGTTTGGGCCTGAGTGTTGCCTGGGTCAGACACGAGCAACTTCAGGGCCTCCCAAGCACGCAGACAGAGGTCCTGCAGGGCGTCAGGTGCCAGCAGATCATCTTCTGCGACGTGGTGGTGGCGAAGCTCAGAAGAAAGGAATGCGTCTATCTGGTCCTTCACACGGAAGCGTTCACGCGGCCAGCCAAGCCCCAATTCCTCGTCGATTTTTCGGGCGACAGACCACCAGTCGCTTAGCAGGTCGTCATAGAGCGTGAAACAGCGCCGTGTCGCTCGCGTGGCGTGCTCAGCCAGCAAAACGTGCTGTAACCATAAAGCTAAGGCATGAGGCCTGGAAAATGAAGTCCGGCGACGAAGAGAGGCTGCCACCTCAAGGGGGTGTCGGAGCGGGAGGACAGCGACGGTCCGCCAGTTGGCATGAGCGAGGGCGTCGATCCACACCGGCACGAGCCGGCACATGCGTGGATCCTTAACAAGAACTATCGACTGATCGCCAAAGTCTTCTTTGACAAGGGCGCATAATTCTTGGACCGCGGCCTTCGTGACCGCCGAATCGAAGCACGTCTTCGCTAATGGTAACGGATCGTCCCAGCGTGATCCAAGCTTTTCAAGCAGACGGTCGTGGAAAGCAACGATCCTCCGACCGTCGAAATACCCCTTCTGGTGGTCTTCTCGTCCCGGCAGAAAATCGTCCGGGACCGCAGCTCCAAGCAGGCCGAGCATACCACTTAGCGCAGATATTCCACTACGGTGCATACCAAGAACAAGGATCGCGGTGGGCCAAGGGCCGGCTGGTTTCGGGTCTTGAGAATTCAAAGAAATCATGGCGAGGTGTGTTAAGATTACCCGGCTTTTCGGGGGCGCCGGCCTGTGCTAGATTATTCTTCGGTAAGGTATCCATATAGGCTTGCTCCGTTTTAGTGGAGAGGCATTAGTTCAATAGACTTACTGTTTTCGAACTGAATTGAGTCGCTGCGGGTCTGATGGACGCAGACCTTAAGCCAAATCTGTTAGTCACCCAATTCCATAGGTCTGAGATTGCCGATCGTCGAGTGGCGGCGGTGCGTTTAACGGCAATCCCCCCTGCAATTAGAGCGCGATGATTTAATTAAATAAAAGATGGTGCCGACACCCGGGATTGAACCGGGGGCCTACTGATTACGAATCAGTTGCTCTACCGCTGAGCTATGTCGGCACATAAGGTGCAGCCTATATCGAAGCGGCGGCCTGGCTGCAACTGGCGCGGCTACTGACCTGAATCCCTGGCGGCGAGTTTACCAATAGCCGACCAGTCCAGGTGTTCGCCGCCTTGGGCAAGCAGGGTAATGAAGCGGTCCCGCAGCAGGCTGGCAAGAGGCATCGGCACTTGCAGATGTTCGGCGGCCGCAAGGGTGAGGCGAATGTCCTTCTGGCCGAGCGGGGCGGCAAAGCCAGCGGGCTCGAACTTGCCGTCAGCGATCATACCACCATAGTTTTTGTACACCGGGGCGGAAAACAGGGTGGAGGTGAGCAGGTCGAGATAAACGTGTAGGTCGACCCCGCCTTTGCCGACCAGGGCCATGGCTTCCCCCAGGGACTCGATCACGGAGGCGATCAGGAAATTTCCGCTGAGCTTGACCAAATTGGCCGTCGCTGGATTGTTCCCAAGAATGAACGTCCGCTGCCCGATGGCATCGAAAACAGGGGCGCAGTCTCCCAGGGCCACTTCCTCGCCGGCGGCGACAACAAACAATTTCCCCGCAGCCGCGGCGTCTGGCCTGCCAAACACCGGGGCAGCCACAAAACGCTGGCCAGCCTTGGCATGGGCCTCGGTCAGTCTTTCCGACAGAGCGACGCTGACCGTGCTGGAAGAAATATGGATGGCGGATTTTGGCAGAGAGGCGATGATGCCCTGCTCGCCAAAGGCCAAAGCCTCAAGCGCCTTGTCGTCTGCCAGCATGGTGACAACGGCCTCGCCATGACATGCCCCGGCAGGCGTTCTCGCTTCGCCGGCGCCGAGCTTCAGCAGGGCTTCCGCCTTCCCCGCCGAGCGGTTGTAAACAGTGACTTGATGACCGGCCTTGATCAGATTGCCGGCCATGCCCTGCCCCATCTGGCCGAGGCCGATAAATCCCACTTTCATGTCAGCTCCCCGGTTGCATACGGAAATATCGGCGCCAGAAAAGCCTGTTTCAACGAACGTGCAATGTGGTTGAAACAGGCTTCCCCGCAAGCTCCGGTAATGCTCAGCCTTTGTTCTTGTCGCTTTCCTTGTTCAGGGAGATCCCCACGAACAGCGCCTGGCCCTGGCGGATGATCCGCAAAGCCACGGCGGATGCGCCGGACTTGCGGGCAGCGGCAATGTCGGCGACTGCGTCGTCAGGCGAGGTAACGGCTTTCGAGCCGATCCCGACCACGAGGTCACCTGCTTGCAAACCGGCCTGATCGGCTGGGGAGTTTGGCTTAACCGACGCGATCACGGCGCCCTTCGCGCTATTGGACAGGTTGAGCTGGCTGCGGGCATCTGGCGTGAGCGGGGCGAGTGTCAACCCAAGCTCTCCCTTCCCAGCTGCTGCCGGGCCGGACTGGTTGTTACCGCCTTGCTGGAAGTCGGCATCCGGGTTCGCGGGCATGGTGGCCACGGCCACGGAGATGTCATGTGGCTTGCCGTCACGGATAAATGTGATTGCTGTGTCACGGCCTGGGTCAACATTGGCGATATCATCCGCCAAGTCACCCGGGTTCTTTACAGTCTCGCCATTCACTTTGGTGATCACATCCATCGGCTGAAGTCCGGCGCGGAACGCAGGGCTGCCTGGCGAGACCGCTGCCACAAGCGCGCCTGCAGTGGCTGGATCGGCGGCTGACAGACCCAGCGCCTGCGCGATCTGCGGTGAGATCACCTGGGCCTCGACGCCCAGATAGCCACGCACCACCTTGCCGGTGGCGATAAGCTGGGTGACGACGCGCTTGATCATATCCGACGGGATGGCAAAGCCGATCCCGACCGAGCCGCCGGTCGGGGTGAGGATAGCGGTGTTGATGCCGATCACCTGGCCGCGCTGGTCGAAAAGCGGGCCGCCTGAATTGCCCTCATTGATGGGGGCATCAATCTGGATGAATTTGTCATATGGACCGTCGCCGATATCACGGCCGAGTGCTGAGACAATACCAGCCGTTACCGTGCCCCCGAGGCCAAACGGGTTGCCCATCGCGATGACCCATTCGCCAGGCACGACATCCTTCGAGGAGCCGAGGTCAACATAGGGCAACGGATGGCCCGCATCGATCTTCAGCACCGCAAGGTCGGTTTTCGGGTCGGTCCCAACCACTTTGGCCGGGTAGCTTTGGCCATTGGTGAGCGTCACACTGATCGTCTTGGCGTCCTTGACCACATGGTTGTTGGTAACCACCGTACCATTTGAGTTGATGATAAACCCGGAGCCCTTGGCCTCGACAACCTGCGGCTGCGCCTGGCCACCCTGCATGTTGCCGAAAGGAAAGCCGGGCGGAAAACCGGGAATCTGCGGAAAGCCCGGCGGCGCGCCACTTTGCGTTTGTTCGTCGGATGTCTGGTCAAGTTTCAGATGCACATCGATAGACACGACCGCCGGCGACACGTTTTTTACCAGATTGGTAAAATCGCCAACCGGGGTGAAATGACTCTGAACGGCAGCAGTTGCATTCAGGGAAGACTGGTCGGCAAGCGCCCGGCCAGTGCCAACGCCGACCAGAGCGGAGGCGCCAAGCAAAGCCAATGTGAGAGCCGTGCCACGATTGAATTTAGTGCGCATCTGTAAAATTTTCTCCTGAGGAGTGGACGGGATAACAAAATAGTAACGCCAGATAAGGCACGATTTATAAACGCCAATAAGGGTGAACGATGAAACAATTGTTACTTAAATACCACGCACAACAGAATTCCGTAGCTTATTAGATAAAAAGTTACAATTTGTCACCGCAACAAGAAAATTAACGCCAGACCATCCTGCCCATTCAGGATTGATCGCTAACATCCACAAGAACAATTTCCGCGGCTTCCAGCGCCTCGATCACGATTTCAGGTTCCTCGTGCAGGGCGATGCCGTCGCGCGCATGGGCAAGCACGCCGTTTACTTTGATGTTGCCCGTCGCAGCCACAAGATAAGCAGCCCGGCCTGACGGCAGTGTGTAGTGCGCGGACTCGCCGGTTGCCAGCTTGGCGGCGAGAACAGCAGCATCGGCATAAAGCGGCAGCGCGCCGGAGCCGCTATCCGCGGCACGGCCGCTCGCCAGAACCGCCAAACCCTGCCCCGTGGCGCGTGGAAACTCCTTGGCTCCCCAGCCAGGCGCTACATCCATTTTATCCGGCAGGATCCATATCTGAAACAGCCGTGTGGCCTCGGTCTCCTGGTTCAGCTCGGCATGCCGTATCCCGGTGCCGGCATGCATCACCTGTACATCGCCAGCGCGCGTGGCTCCCTCGTTGCCCAGGCTGTCCTTGTGGGTAATAGCGCCCTGCCGGACGAAGGTGATGATTTCCATGTTCTGGTGCGGGTGCGCCCCAAAACCGGTGCCAGGCGCAATTTCATCGTCGTTCCAAACCAGCAGACGCCCGAACCCCATGCGCTGAGGGTCGCGGTAATGGCCAAAACTGAAATGATGCTTCGCGTTGAGCCATTCATTTCGAAAGGCGCCTAGCGACGAAAATGGGCGGATGTCGATCATGGTGAAGTGCCTCCGTAGTGCTGGCCAGGGATTTAGGACTGTATTGAGTCATTACCAGGGCATGGCTGGGTCGCGCCAGGCTCATCCCACATCCACAAGCACCAAGGCGCTCCGGCGAGGCCCCTATCGGTTCATCAATACCGGCAACGTGGCATTTTCAAGCACATGGCGCGTGGTGCCGCCCAGGATAAGCTGGCGCAGGCGCGAGGCAGAGGAATAAGCGCCCATCGACATCAGATCAGCGCCAAAACCGGCGGCGGCGGCGAGCAGACCGGCACCGACGACACGGTTGATCGCGCGGAATTCCACGATATCCGCGGTAACGCCATGGTGGGAGATATATTCCGCGACTTCGGTGGCTGTCGGGCCGCGGCGGGAATAATCCTCCGAGGTCAGAATGCACACCGCCTCCGCCTGGCGCACGAACGGCATCACCGAGCCGAGCGCCGAGGCGGCGTAGGATGTTCCATTCCAGGCGATCGCAACGCGCTTGCCGATCGTCACCGGCGGCTCAACTGGCGCCAGCAGCACCGGCCGGCCGGAATCAAACAGCACCGCGTGCAGCGCATCGGCCGCGGCAACATCCTCACCGGCTTGCGGATGCGGCACGATGGTCAGGTCGGAGAGGCGCGCCTGATGGGCGATGATCTCGTCCTCCCTTCCGGTGATCGTGGTAAAGCTCGCACTCGGTTCGTTGCTGCCACGCAATGCATCGCCCACGGCAACGGCCTCCGCCTCGGTCGCGGCATCAAACAACGCGCGCAGACCAAAGGCCCGTGAGCCGCTCTCCTTCTCCGAGGCACTCATCATTTCCTCGATCATGGCGCCCGATAGTCCCTCCCCGGCCAAAGGCGCGATATCGCGCAAGTCGACCTGGATGTGCAAAACCTGAAGATGCGCGTTCCACATTTTTGCGAGCATGAGGCCGGCATGAAGTGCGGCTTCGGCAGAGGCTGGGCTGCTGACGGGAAGCAGGAATTTGCGGACCGACATCAATACCTCCTGGTCATGAGCAGCCTAAGAAAACTCCGGCCTATTAGGTCATTCAGGCGCCAAAAACGCAACATCCCGCGGCCGGTGCGTCAAATGCTCGCCGCCATCCACGGTTATGGTCGTTCCGGTGATGGACGGGGTGGTGATAATGAACAGTGCCGCCGCCGCGATATCTTCCGGCGTGGCGCCGCGGCGCAGCGGGTTGGCGCGCCAGGCACGCTCAAACTTCTGCACCGTTTGTTTCGGGCCGGGCAAAGTGAGGCCGGGAGAGATGCCGCACACCCGGATGTTCGGCGCAAAGGCCTGCGCCATCATGTCCGTCGCCGCCGCCAGCGCTGCCTTGGTGAGGGTGTAGGCAAAAAAATCCGGGTTCAGATTGGTGAGTTTCTGGTCGAGAATGTTGATGATCACGCCCTGCGCCGGCGCCTGCGCCGCGAAAGCCTGCGCCAGCAGCACGGGGGCGACGAGGTTGGGCGCCATATGGGACGCAATCACCTCAGCGGTGGTGCTCGCCGGATTATCAAACACAAAATGGGAGGCATTGTTGATCAGGCCCGAAAGCGGTCCGGCCTCCTCGATCAGCCGCGCGGGTGTGGCCGGGTCGCCCAAGTCGCCCAGAATCACGCGGGCGCTCAGCTCCGCGCCGAGGGCTTCCGCCTCTGGCCCTGATTGATGGGCGTGGATAATGACAGGATACCCGGCTGCAGCCAGTGCGCGGGCCATGGCGGCGCCGAGGCGCCTCGCGCCGCCGGTTATCAGGATCGGGTTCATTCCCCTGATTTACAGCATATCCCGCAGGCGGAAATAGGTGGTGGCGAGCAGCAAAGCGGGAACCCGGAACGTGCGGCCGCCGGGGAAGCGCGCATGCGGGATCGCGGCAAACACGTCGAAACGCTCTGCCTGCCCGGCGATCGCCTCCGCCACCAGCTTCCCCGCAAGGCCGGTGAGCGCCACGCCATGGCCTGAAAACCCCTGGGTAAACAGAATATTCTCCGTGAGCCGGCCAAAATGCGGCGCGCGGTTCCGGCTGATATCGACATTGCCGCCCCAAAGATATTCCACCCGCGCATTGGCGAGCTGGGGAAACACACGGACGGCGCGCGCCAGCATGGAGTTTTTGAGCGATGGCGGCGGCAGCGTCGAATAAGAAACACGGCCGCCGAACAGCATCCGGTCATCGGCCGAGCGCCGAAAATAATCGAGCACGAAATTAAGGTCCGCCACCGCCTCATTGCCAGGGATGAGGTTGCGCACGTCATCGCGCGGCTCGGTCGCGATGATATAGGTCCCGACCGGCATGATATAACCGGCAAGCCCCTGCATCAGGTCCCCCAGATAAGCGCCGCCGGCGGTGAGCAGATAAGCCGCGCGCACCGTACCGCGCGATGTCTCGATGGTAACGGTCTTACCGGGGGTCACACGGGTCACGCGGGTTTGGCTGTAGAGTTTTGCGCCGGCTTTTTGCGCGGCGAGCGCCAGCCCCAGGGTGTAATTATAGGGGTGGATATGGCCGGCGATTGAATCCTCAAGCGCCGCGAGATAGCGCGGGCTGGCCAGGCGGGCGCGCAGTTCCTCGCCCTTGAGTATACGGCCGGCCGGAGCACCGAGTTCAGCCAGCTCCTCCTGCGTTTCTTCCAGTTCACGCACATGGCGGGGTTTGATCGCGGCGTGCAGATAACCGATGACAGGGTCGCATGGGATGTCGAAGCGCCTTATCTGCGCATGCAGCAAATTCACCGCTTCCACCGACATGTCCCAAAGGCTCTTGGCTTTTTCCGGGCCAACGAGGGATTTGATCTTCATCTGGCTGGCGCCGAAGCCGGGCAGCGCCTGGCCGCCATTGCGGCCTGACGCCCCCCAGCCGATGTGCTCGGCCTCTAAAAGCGCCACGTTATAGCCGCGCTCGGCCAGATGCAGAGCCGCCGATACGCCTGTGATCCCGCCGCCTATGATAGCGACATCGACACTGACATCGCCATCCAGGGGATGAGTGGTGAGATCGACGCGTTTTGTTGCGTGATAATAATTATTCATCATCATATTGGTCCCGGCCCTTTTTCAACCGAACAAAAAACATTTGTTGAGAAGAAAATTTATTGGCGCCACAGCAAAAATCTATTTGAGTCCATGGCCTCTCAGCCAGAGTGGCCCGTCGCCCCGGAGGGTCGCCATTTTCACCTCCGGCGCGACGGCGGAGCCTTCCCTCAAACGTTCAACAGCAAATGCTCACGCTCCCAGGAGCTGATGACGCGCAGATACGTTTCGTATTCCAGCCGCTTCACCGCCACCAGAACATCCACCAGCTTACTCCCCAGTACGTCGCGCATGGCCTCCGACTTATCCATCACGTCCAGCGCGTGGGAGAGTTCCCGCGGCAGCGTGTATTCGCCGGAATAGGCCGAACCGATTTGCGCCGGTGTTGCCTCCAGCCCTTCGACCATGCCGAGATAGCCGCAGGCAAGCGTGGCGGCGAAAGCAAGATACGGGTTGGCATCGGCCCCCGGCACGCGGTTTTCCACGCGCATCGCGGAGGGGTCGCCAAACGGCACACGCAAGCCGCAGGTGCGATTGTCATACCCCCATTGCAGGTTGATCGGCGCGTTGGAAAAACGCGTGAGCCGGCGGTAGGAATTCACGTTCGGCGCGTAAATCGGCATCACCGCCGGAATGTATTTCTGCAGGCCCGCGATGTAGGAGAGGAAAAGCGGACTGGCCTTGCCATCAGGCCCGGCAAAGAGATTCGCGCCCGTTTTCGGGTCCACCACGCTCTGATGCACATGCATCGCACTGCCAGGCTCGGTGCCCATCGGTTTGGACATGAAGGTGGCGTAGATATTATGCCGCAGCGCCACCTCGCGCACCGTGCGCTTGAACAAAAACACCTGGTCGGCAAGGTTCAGCGGGTCGCCATGCAGGAAATTGATCTCGACCTGCGCGGCGCCCTCTTCGTGGATCAGCGTGTCCAGATCAAGATTTTGCAAATCGCAGAAATCATACATCTCCTCGAACAGCGGATCGAATTCATTCACCGCGTCGATCGAGTAGGATTGCCGCCCGGTTTCCTGCCGGCCCGAGCGCCCCACGGGCGGCACCAGCGGGTAATCCGGATCGGTATTGCGGCCGACCAGATAAAATTCCAGCTCAGGAGCCAGAACCGGCTTCCACCCTTTCGCCTCATAGAGTTTCAGTACACGCTGCAGCACTTGCCGAGGCGCCATCGGCACTGGCGTGCCGTTCGCGTATTGGCAATCATGGATAATCTGCGCGGTCGGTTCATGCGCCCAGGGCACGAGGCGCACGGTATCGGGATCGGGGATCAGCTTGATGTCGATGATCGCCGGATCGGTCAGCGTATCTTCCGGGTCCTCGGGATACTCGCCAGTGACTGACTGGATAAAAATCGCCTCCGGCAACCGGGGCGCGCCACCTTGGAAAAATTTCTGCGCTGGCATGATTTTCCCGCGCGGTATGCCGGTGATGTCGGGCACCAGGCACTCAACCTCAGTGATCCGATGCTCGTCGAACCACTCATGTAAATCGATTGTACTCATAATATCCTCAAATCGCTCCATCCCCCGCATCAGCGGGGGATGGATGCAACAATTATTGTTTCACGGCGGCCCATACGGCATTGAAAACCTGCAGCTGGTGGCCGGAAAGCGGCGGCAGGAAGTGCAGGAGTTTGAAATCATCCGGGGTCGGGGAGATCAGCTCGGCCTGAAGATTCGAAGCCAATTGCGACTGCGCGGCCTCATTCGGGCTGGCGTAATCGTTGAAGTTCGACAGTTCCGCACCTTGATAGGCGTTGAGAACGAAGTTGATAAACTCCAGCGCCAGTTGCGGATTGGGCGCATGGGCCGGAATGGCCATGGTATCAACCCAGATTTCGGTGCCTTCCTTGGGCAGGAAAAAACCGATACCGTTGCCAGATCCATCTGCATAGCTTGTGGCGATATCACCGTTGAACACCATGCCAACCGAGTTGAGTCCGGCTTTCAACTGGTCACGCTCTGGTGTGCCGTCGACAAAGCCGGAAAAGTTTTTGCGCGCCATGGTTTGCTTGATAAGCTTGGCGGCGGCGACCCACTCGGTTTGCGTATCGCAGTCGAACCCATAACCCAGATACGCGCAGGCGGCGGCGATTGTGTCTTGCCCGCTGCCGCTCATCATCGTGAAGGGATAGGTGGTGTTAACGGTCGGGTCAAAAATCAGTCCCCAGCTATGGGCCGGGTCTTTGATATGGGCTTTCAGATAGCCGATGCCGGTGGTGCCCCATTGGTAGGGGATGGAGTATTTATCACCCGGATCGTAGGTCGGGTTCTGGAATTTCGCGTAGAGATTTTTGAAGTTCGGAATCTTGGCTGTGGTCGAGCGGCTGGATCAAACCTTCCGCGGCCAGCCGGGCGACGTAATAGCTGGAGGGCACGATGACATCGAACTGCGAATCACCACCGGCTTTGAGTTTAGCTTCCATTTCCGAATTTGAATCATAATTGGTTTCGTTCACGGCACAGCCGCATTGCAATTCAAATTCGGTAATCATGCTCTCAGGAATATAATCCGACCAGTTGAACAGATTGAGCGTGGGCTCGGCTTGGGCCGGGGCTGGCGTGAAGAGGGCGTTGCCGGCGATAAAGGCGGCGGCGCAGGTGGCGCCAAGCAGGAAGGTCTTGAGTTGGGTCATGCTTTCTCCTGTTGATGGTTTAGGCAACAGCCGGAATCCGGCTGGTGCGCTCACGGTGGCGAGTAACGAAGTAATAAAGCAGCGCAACGCCGATGACCGTCGCGATCATTAAACTGCCAAGGGCGTTGATTTCGGGCGAGGAGCCTTTGCGGGCGATCGCGCCGTAAATGTAGATTGGCAGCGTGACGCTGCCCGGACCGGTTGTAAAAAAACTGATGGTGAAATCATCGATGGACAATGTGATGGCCAGCAGAAACCCGCCGATCAGCGCCGGGCGGACGACGGGAACGGTAAGAAACACAAAAGATTTGAACGCATTGGCGTAAAGATCCTGCGAAGCCTCGAACAAATTCGGGTCCAGCCCGGCGAGGCGCGCATAAACCACCAGCGCGACATACGGCGCCTGGAACGTGACATGGGCAATGCCCATGGTGAGCAGTCCGGCCGATAGCAGCCCGGTATAATCATGCACGAAGTTGAAAAAAATCATCTCGGAAATACCGAAGACCAGGCTCGGCATGATGATGGGCAGGTAGATGATCAGGCTTGGCAGCGTGCCGAGCCAGAAACCGCCGCCCTTGGCCGGGCGGAACCGGCTGAGGCCAAAGCCCATGAGCGTACCTAGCAAAGTGCCCAGAGCCGCTGAGCTAAGCGCCAGCGTGAGCGAGCGGCGCAAAGCCGCCAGCACCTGCGGGTCGTTTAGCAACAAGCCATAGGCGGCAACATTCGCGCCAGGATGGCCAAGCGAGGGCGCGAAGGAAAAAATCCCGATGATGGCAAGCGGCGTGTACAGCAGGAGATAGACCGGCAGACTGACGCCTAGCAGGCTGCGCCGTATGGCGCGGGGAATATTCGCACTCATGGCTGCGTCCTCCGCAACAGGCCGCAGCCTTGCTTTTTACATTGCGCGCGGCCGCACCACCAACCCCGCCAACCCCGCGCGCTCATATCGCTTTGCGCGCGGCCGCCCCGCCAACCCCGCGCGCTCATAGCATCGCCCCTTCACCGCCGCCGAGCTTTTGCGTGAGCCTTCGGAAGGTGATGAGACCGACGCAGGTGAAAACCAGCATGATGATGGTGAGGGCCGCGCCATAGGGCCAGTCCGGTGAGAAGGTGAACTGATCGGCGATCAGCGAGCCGAGCATCATCGCCTTATCGCCCCCCAGCAATTGCGGCACCACATAATCCCCGAACGCCGGAATGCCGACCAGAATAATGCCGGAGAGCAGCCCCGGCAGGGTTTGCGGGAACACTGTGTTGAAGAACAGTTTCGTGCCGGAAGCATAAAGATCCCGTCCCGCCTCCACCATGGTCCAGTCCAGCTTTTCCGCCGCGGCGTAAAGCGGCACCACCATATAAGGCAGGTAGTTATAGGTGAGCCCGATCAACACCGCGAAATTGCCCGGCATCAGGCCAAGATGCGGGGCAATGATCCCCAGTTTCTGCGCGAGATGCGCGAGCGGCGCCTGCGGGTTGAGCAATTGCATCCAGGCATAGGTGCGGACCACCTGGTTGGTCCATGAGGGCAGAATGGCAAACAGCAGCAAGACCGGGCGCAGGTTCGGGGGCCTCGTGATAATGAAAAACACCAGCGGATAGGCCAGCAAAATGGTCATCGTCGTAGCGATGCCGGCTTGCAGCAGAGAGCGCACCAGCGTGGTGAAATTCGCGCCACTCCAGCCCAGAATGCCGTAGCCGGCAACCTGCGAGAAGGAAGAGAGCGAGAGCGGCAGAACCGGTGAGCCGAAATCACTGTTCGTGAAAAACGCGATGCCGAGCATGATCCCGCTGGGGATCAACAGAAACAGAATGATCCAGAAAAGACCAGGGCCGGCGGTCATCCAGAGCCGCAAGCCTTTCGCAAAACTTTCAATCCTCACCTGGGTTTTTTTGGGCATTCTGGCGGCAGGGATGATGGTGTCCGACATCTCAGCCCTCGATCAGCATGATGTTATCGGGCTTCAGCTCAACAGCAACAGCCTCACCAGGGCGCCAGCTTCGCTCGGCCGCGGCATTGTTCGTGTCGAGCGCCAGGACAAACTGCCCACTGGCAAGCTCTATACGGTATTGCGTCGAGGCGCCCATATAAATCGCCTCGTGCACGGTACCTGAAAACACATTCGGCCGGTCCTGCGGCGCCGCGGAATCGTTATAAACCCAAATTTTTTCCGGCCGGATCATCGCCATGCGCGACGCCCCTATGGGTGCGGTGATTTGCAATGTGCCGATCGGCGTGTCGGCATGGGCGCCGCCCACCGGGTTGATGGGCCAGATATTGGAGAGGCCCAGAAATTCAGCGACAAAAACATTACGCGGTTTCTCATACACATCGAGCACCGGACCAACCTGCTGCAGTTGACCCTTGGACATCACCCCTATTCGGTCGGACATCACCAGCGCCTCGTGCTGGTCATGCGTGACGAAAATAAATGTCATTCCAAGACGCTTCTGCATCCGCAAAAGCTCGATCTGCAACTCATTCCGGAGTTTTGCGTCGAGCGCCGAGAGCGGTTCGTCGAGCAGCACCACCTCGGGCTCGTTCACCAGCGCGCGGGCGAGGGCGACGCGCTGGCGCTGTCCGCCGGAGAGCTGCGCCGCATTGCGGGTGGCAAACTGGCCAATCTGAAGCAGCTCCATCATGGCATCCACGCGCTTTTTACGTTCAGGATTTTTTACACCCTGCATGCGCAGCCCAAAACCGATATTCTGCTCCACGTTGAGATGCGGGAACAAAGCATAGGACTGAAACACCGTGTTCACCGCCCGCTTATGCGCCGGCACCTCCTGCATCTCGCGCCCGGAGATGAGAATACGCCCTTCATCCGGCGTCTCGAACCCCGCGATCATGCGCAACAAAGTGGTTTTGCCGCAGCCGGACGGTCCCAGGAGCGTGAAAAACTCTCCTGCCTGAATTTCCAGGTCAACATGGTCAACTGCCGGGATAGATCCCGCGAAAATGCGGGTAATGCCGGAGAGGGATATGGCGCCACGGGCGATACCGGATTTTACCGGCGGGAGCGGATTCGTCATGCTGTCCGCCATCAGCTTCGCTCCGGCGGGTTATAGGCAAGCGGTTCGGCAACGTCAGTCTTTTGTCTGCTTTGGTGCCACAGCACGCAAATCCCCGTCTTTGTTGATTTCCCAGTCTCGCCCAAGCCAGGCAACGCCGTCAAGAATAATTAACCTAAAGGACACAATTTTGTTGTCAGGAAGGATTTCCCGTTGCAGGCAGGGGGACCGAGCGCGTAGCAATGTTGAATATTCTAAACGCCGGGAACGATTTGACATGTCCGCTACCCTTCAACCTGAGGCACCTTCCGATGATATCGGCACCCGCCTGCGCCTGGTGCGGCAGATCTACGGGCTGACACAGCGTGAGCTGGCCCGCCGGGCCGGCGTCACGAATGGCGCGATCTCGTTAATCGAGCAGAACCGGGTGAGCCCGTCCATCTCCAGCCTGAAGAAAATCCTCGACGGCATCCCGCTCTCGCTGGCGGATTTTTTTACGCTGAATTTCGCCTCCTCGGACAGCGTGTTCTTCTCCAGTGCCGAACTGACGGAGATCGCCTTCGGCGATGCTGTTTCCATGCGCATGGTTGGCCGCAACATTAAAGACCGGGCACTCCAGATGCTCTACGAAACCTACAAGCCAGGCGCCGATACCGGAGACGCCATGCTGCGCCACCAGGGCGAGGAATGCGGCATCATCGTCTCCGGCAGCCTGGCGGTGACGGTCGGCGCGCAGGAAAAAATCCTACACCCTGGCGATGCCTATTATTTCCGCTCCGATGTCCCGCACCGCTTCCGCAATCCAGGCACCGAGCCCTGTGTGCTGATCAGCGCCAACAGCCCGCCCAGTTTTTAGAAATTATCCTTTGCTGCCCGCAACTTACCCAGCGCCTCGGCATCCGGCGCGCGCAGGAACGGGTTGGTCTCGCGCTCCGAGGCCAGGGTGACGGGCAGCGTGTGCTGCCCTGCGGCCCGCAACGCCTTCACCTCATCCGCGCGGTGCTGGAGCGCCTGATTCTCCGGATCGACGGCCAGCGCGAATTTGGCGTTGGATGCCGTGTATTCATGCCCGGCGCAGACCAGCGTTTCCCCCGGCAAGTCGTTAAGTTTCTGCATCGAGTGGAACATATCCGCCGCCGTGCCCTCGAACAGCCGGCCGCAGCCGAGGCTGAACATCGTGTCGCCGGCGAGCAAAATACCGCCATCGGCGATGTAATAGGCAATATGGCCGAGCGTATGGCCGGGTGTCTCGATCACCCGCACCTTGGCCGCGCCGAAATCCACCAAATTCCCCTCATGCACGGCAATGTCGAGCTTTGGCAGCCGGTGCGCATCGCCCGCATTGCCCACCACGACGGGATGAAACCGCGCCATCAGCTCTGGCACGCCATCTATATGGTCGCCATGGTGATGGGTGAGAAAAATCATGTCGAGCCTGCCACCAGCAGCCTTAATCGCGGCAATCGCGGGTTCAGCCTCCGCCGGGTCGACGATCGCGACCTTGCCCGAGACCGATTCTGTCAACAACCAGGAATAATTGTCGCTGAGCATCGGGATTGCCTTTGCTGTCACTGTCACGTTTGTCGCTCCTTCTCTTGTCTGCGTGTATATAGGGTGAATGGCGATCGATGCGCGAGATGCGGCGGAATTTTACGCCACCGCTTTGGGACGGATGACGGCCGGGCTGCTGCGCCAGAAATTGCTGGCCATCTGGCCGGATTGCACGGGCATGTCCATTCTCGGGCTGGGCTATGCCGGGCCTTATCTGCATTTGTGGCGTGAGCAGGCGGGCCGCAGCATCGCTGTTTCTCCCCAGCAAATGGGCATCGCCCCCTGGCCCTTGGGCCGCGCCAGCCTGGCCTGCACCGCGGAGGAGGACGCGCTGCCGTTCCCCGACCTGATGTTCGACCGGATCCTCCTCATACACGGTCTGGAGCAGGCCGATAACGCAAGGCGCACGTTGCGCGAGATCTGGCGATTGTTGAAGGATGACGGGCGGCTCATCGTCGTGGCGCCGAACCGGCGCGGCATCTGGGCCTATGCCGAAAGCACCCCCTTCGGCCACGGCCAGCCTTATTCCGAGGGCCAGCTCGCCCGCGTTCTTAACGGCCTTTTTTTCCAGGTCGAAAAAAAGGAAGCCACGCTGTTCGCCCCTCCTCTGAACTGGCGTCCCAACCTGCGGGCCTTCAATCTGTGGGAACGCGTTGGAAGTGCCATCGCCCCGCAGCTTGCTGGTCTCACCATCGCCGAAGCCACCAAGGACATGCACGGCGTTATTCCGGCGCGCCAGCGCCCCTCCGGCCGCCGGGTGCTGGTGGATGCCGGCCGGTAGCCGGTAATATCCGGGGAGCTTACTTGCTCACTTGCCTCGCATCCGGCGGCGGCGGTTCGAGGCGGAAGGTTTGCTGCGAATACGGGATCTCAATACCTTCCTCGGCGAATCGTTTTTGCACGCGGCCGTAAAACTCCCGGCGGACGGACCAGTGCTGGCCTGGGCCGGTGCGTATCTGGCCCGTCAGCACAAGCCCAAGCGTGCCGAACTGATCCAGGCCAAAGAGTTGCAGATCATCGCGCATCATGGCGCCCCAGACGGGTTCCGCGCGCATGGTGCGCGCGATATCCATCAGTACCGCGCTCACATGATCGACATTTTCGTTATAGCCGATCGTGATGGATATCTGTGCGTAGCCGAAGTCGCGCGTCATATTGGTCACGGTCGTCACTGCCGAGAACGGGATGATGTTGATGGACCCGTCGCCGCCGCGCAGGCGGATGGTGCGGATGGAGAGATGCTCCACCGTGCCGGTCATACCGCCCAAGGTGATGACATCGCCGACCTGCATGGCGTCTTCCAGCAGCAGAAACATGCCGGTGATGATATCCTGCACCAGTTTCTGGCTGCCAAAGCCGATGGCGATGCCCAGCACACCAGCACCCGCAAGCAGAGGGGCCGCATTAACGCCAATTTTCGAGAGGCTGATGAGGCCAGCGACCAGCGAGATCGCGACGCCAATGCTGGTTTTCAGCATCGGCATAAGGGTACGCAAGCGAGAGGCTTGGCGGGCGCGGCCGGTGGCACTCAGACGCTCGATATGGCCGTTGATGATGGCATTGGCGCTTTCCCAAAGGATGAGCGCTACCGCGACGGTGATGACGATCGAGATAAACGCGCCGATGAGGCTGCGGCTGAAAGGATTGGTGAGCAGCCATCCGAAGGCGTCAACTCCCCACCCCTGGAGGATGACGACGACAACCAGAATGCCAATGACGATGCGAATCACGCTGTGAATCAGCGGGTTATAGGCGTGCGCACGCGCAAAAAGCAGCGGATGGCGGGCCGAACTGGTCGAAGGGTCGGGGAAGGCGCGCTCCAGCAAAGTGGAGCTGCCAGTCCAGGCGAAATTGCCGATGACGAGAGCGGCGAGGAAGACCGCCACCGCGCGCAAGAGCACCACAAAGGCGTTGTGCACGCCGCCGGCCCACGCAATCCAGAGCGCCAACACGTAGAAAAGGGCAAAATACTGCCAGACGCCGGCAAGCCGGTGGCGGAACGCTGCAAAGAAGCCATTAGCCTCGGGCGCACCGGCGATCCAACGGCCAACGACGCGCCGGCTCTGCCAGATGGCGATGCCGACCTCGATGTGAAGGACCAGCGCGATGAGTTGGATCAGCACCGTGGCGCCGCTTGCCGTAAGGCCAAGAATCTCGGCGATCGAGACCAAAGCGTAACCAAAAAAGCCCGTAACCAGCAGTACCAAAATCAGGCGCATGATCCGGACAGCCCGGAATGTGGGCATGGCAATGAGGCGCAGGCTGGGTGCCTTGGGCGCGACCAGGACCGCCACGATCGCCAGAATAACACGGCACAGCAGGTAAGCGTTAGCAATGCCGATCACAGCGAGATGGGCCGGACGAGTGGTAAGCAGACCAGACCAGACGGCCACCTGGATCGTGAGGGCAAAGCCGATCAAAGGTACAATGGCGAGCGCGAAATACAGGAGACCAAACAAGAACCGGCGCCCCCAGACCAGCAGCGAGGCGCGGCGGCGTGGAGGTTTGTCCGTCTCTCCGGCCTCTGCGTCCGCGAGTCCCTGCTTTTCGTCATCGTCCAGAACGGGCGGCACTTGCCGCGATGCCGCGCGGTTGACCAGAGTGGCGCGGGGCCGGGTAAGCGCAAACCGGATCGCGACGTCCACCAGCAGACCCGGCAGGATGGTGATAACCAGGGCCATCGCGATATTGGCCAGGTGGGTCCGTCGGATCGAATCGGAGGAAAAGCTGTGCAGCCAGCTCAGTACGGGCGCCAGATGGGTAGATTGCCGGATGGCGGAGAAAAAATTACCAAAGAATTTTACCTCCCCAGCGCTGATCGCGCTGGCGATCGAAAAGCCGATCCCATTGGTACCGAACGGCGCCGGAGCATCGGCATCCGCGTTTGATGGGGCGGCGGAGGCCACGCCCGTCAGTGCCGCAAGCGGAGAGCCGGGAATAATGGTGCCGGCCGGGGCTTTGGCCGGGGCCGCCGTCGCCGGCGGAGCTTTGGCCGGGGCCGCCGTTGCGGCCGGGGGATTTGCGGCCTGAGGCGTCGCTGCCGTCTGCGCGGCGGCGGGGAGGCCCAGAACGAGGGCAATCAACAAAGCGATAAAGCGGGTACAGCGCATGCGGTGAGCCAGAGAGGGTTATAGTGGCGGAGTCGAATCGTGCGTGCAGGTATGCACAAACCGGCGACACTGCTTATATGGACGGCATGAAAATATTTCTAATGGTCCTGTTGGGCATCGATATGGTGGCGGTGGTGGTGGTGATGCTGATCGGCGCCGTCGGAATGGCTAATCTGAGCCGCAACCCGGAAACCTCCCAAAAGCTCATGCGCTGGCGGGTAATCCTGCAAGGGGTTGCGATTGGTCTGGTCGCGATCCTTATGTTGATGGGACGGTAGCTTTTAAACCGCCGAAAAATCCACCACCGCCGCGAACCCGCTTTCCGTGCCGAAGGCGAGGTGCGAGCCCGAAGCATTCCAACCCGAGCGCCGTAACCGCCCCGCGGCCAGGGCCGCAAACCGGCAGGATTTGCTCTTTCTGGATATCCACGACGATCAGCATTCCAGTATCGAACCCCGCCGCCAGAACCTCATGTTGTGGATGGCAGGCAAGACGTTTGACAATGCCGCCATCACCGGGCCCAAGCTCCTTGGGCGCCTTGCCCATCGGGCCGCCGCCAAAGAACGGCCAGAGCACCACAACATCGGCCCCACCAGTAGCCAGCCAGCGGCCGGACTTGGTGAAGCCGAAGGATTCCGGCTTCGCCGGATAACCCGCCATGCGCATATGCTTGCCCTCCGGCAGGGTCCAGCCATGCAGAGCGTTTTCCTGCATTCCCGTCACCAGCGCCTCGCCATTCGGGTGGATTGCAACACCCAGATGGCTGCCCTTCCATTCCAGCTTGCGCGGCGCCCCGGCGGTGGAGGCGGTGAACCATAGCGAGGCACCATTGTAATGTGACGCGGCGACGCGCTTGCCTTTGGTATCGAAAGCAATTCCGGTGACAGTGCTGGGGTGCTCCAGCACCCTCAGTTTTTCTCCCGCTCCGGTAAAAAGATGCAGATTTTTACCCGCGGCGGCCGCGATCAGCGGTGTTTTGCCGGCAAAACACGCGATGTGCTCGACCCATTTAGAGCCGAAACCGGCGATTTCGCTGATACTTCCATCAACGCCGACGGACAATAATTTTCCGTCATCCCCGCCGCTGCAAAAGCCCGATGTAACCGGGTGAGCGGCCAGGCTGAGCACCGCACCCGCATGGGCGGGAATGCTGGTCCAGGTATGCGTATCCGTAATACGGACAGTGCCGTCGCCCAACGCGAGGGCAGCATGACTGCCGGCGGAGGAAAAACAGGCGGCAATAACATGGGCGCCGAGTTCGGCCGTATGGCCACGGGCATTCAAAAGCTGATCCAGGTCTGGCATGGCGGGATTAAGTGCCCAACTCCGGCGCGTGGGGCAAGGTCCCGGCTTTACCCCTGCGCCAAGGCAACCGCACTTCCGGTTATTATCTGTGGTAAGTTTGTCACAAAATTCAGAAAACGCCCGAATCCGCCTAGTTTGGCGCGTAACGTTGTCCGCGCCCTCTGCCTTTGAGATAAATCAAAGCAGCCGAATCTGTTTGCGATCAAACAGCAAACGAGATTGAATAAGGAGGCTGGGATGAGTTATCTAAAAATTAGACGTGCCGGTAGCGTGATAGTTTTTGCCGGACTTGCAACAATGGCCGCCAACGTGCGGCCGGCGGAGGCGATCCCGGCCTTCGCGCAACAGACAGGGATGCCATGCTCGGCCTGCCATATCGGCTTTCCGCAGCTCACCCCATTCGGACGGGCCTTCAAGCTGGACGGCTACGTGCAAGGCGGGACTTTTCCTGACATAAAGAACTTTGCCGCCATGGTGCAGGCCGGCTTTACGCAGTTGCACGACAAAGTGCCCGGCGTGGCATGGCGCCGGATTTTCCCAGTAACAATGCCTGGTCGGTCCAGCAGACGAGCCTGTTCTACGGCGGCGCGATCGACGGGAATATCGGCCTCGGCGGCTTCATCCAAGGCACTTACGATGGCATCGGGCATCAGGTGCATTGGGACAATACCGATATTCGCCTTGCCCAGCTCACCACGGTTATGGGCAAGCATCTGGTCTATGGCTTCACCTTCAACAACGCGCCGGGCTTGACCGATTTGTGGAACACGCTACCGGCCTGGGGTTATCCGTTCATTCCCCCGGCGCTGGGCGTGGGACCAACGGCCGGGATTCAAATGAGCGCGCTGGCGCAGGCAGTGGCTGGCGTGGGCGGTTATACCGCGCTGAACGTCACGCCCGACGATATGTTCTATAGCGAGGTTGATTTATACAAATCCTTGCCCAACCACACGGCCTTTATGCTGGGCGCGGGTCCCGCGACGCCGATTGCCGGGCCCATTCCTTATTGGCGCTTCGCTCTGCAGCATACCGGGTGGAAAGGGTCCTTGGAGGTCGGGACGTCCGGCATGGTGGATCACCCCTACCCGGCCGGATTTCACCCATGGGCCGACGGATACGATCGTCGATGTCGGCGTCGACAGCCAGTACCAATACATAACACCAAAGCAGGCTTTCTCCCTGCAAGCCTCTTACTTTCATGAAGCGCAGCACTGGGGGGCAAGTTATCCGCTGGGCGGGACCGCGAATATGAACGATTCGATGAACATGGTGACGTTGACGGCATCTTACCTCTGGCACCAGATGTTTGGCGCAACGGAAACCTTCAATTCCATCACCGGCAATGCGGATTCGGCGCTCTATACCGCCGCGCCGATCAGCGGCAACGCCAACGGCAAACCCAACACCAATAGTTTCACCACCGAGCTGGATTACTATCCGTTCAATACGGACGGTCCAAAATTCTTCCCCTGGGTAAACGCGAAATTTTTCGTTGAGAACACAATCTATCCGACATTCAACGGGTTATCGCACAATTACGACGGCTATGGCCGCTCAGCCCAGGGCAATGACGTCCTGTTCACGGGGATCTGGCTGGTGTTCTGATCGGGCCGTATCGCCCAAAACCAGATGGCGCATGGCGGCAGGGATGTTCCCGGCCGCCATAACGCTTTTTTATAATTTCCTTGAACTGATCCGGTTGCCATGCAAAACTTGAACATGGCTTTGGCAACCGCCCCTATTGAGCTTAGTTTTAAGGCAGAGATGCTCGTTCTCTGTGCGCGAATTGGATTCAGCCCGCCCTCCATCTGAAGTTTCAGCCTGCCCATGCGAGGTCGCGTGGGTGCGTACATCTCAGATAGGAATAAAATATGTTGAATGAAATCAGCGGGACTGTGGACTGGCAGGGCATGGATGCGGCGTATCACCTGCACCCCTTCACGGACCATAAGGCGCTACATGAAGGCAAGATCCGCGTCATCACCGGAGCGGACGGCGTGTTCTTGCAGGATTTGGACGGTAACCGCCTCCTCGACGGCATGGCGGGGCTATGGTGCGTGAGCGCCGGTTACAGCCGGCGCGAGCTGGTGGAAGCCGCCACCAAGCAGATGACAACACTACCTTATTACAATACCTTTTTTAAAACCACGACGCAGCCGGCAACACATCTGGCGCAACGTCTGGCGCAGATCACGCCGGACGGTTTGAACCACGCCTTCTTTGCCTGTTCCGGTTCGGAAGCGGTGGATACCGCCCTGCGCATGGCGCGCGTGTACTGGCAGACGCTCGGCAAACCCAGCAAAAAAATCATCATCGGCCGGGAATACGGCTATCATGGCTCCACAACCTTGGGTGCTTCCGCCGGCGGCATGGTGGATATGCACCGTCAGGCCGGCGACATGCCGAACTTTGTCCATGTTCTGCCGCCTTATTGGTATGGTTATGGCGGCCAGATGTCGGAGGCTGAATTCGGACTTTACGCCGCCAAACAGCTTGAAGACAAAATCAAGCAACTTGGCGCCGAAAACATCGCCGCTTTTATCGGCGAACCGGTGCAAGGTGCCGGCGGCGTTATCATCCCGCCCGAGACCTACTGGCCGGAGATCAACCGCATCTGCCAGGAAAATGATATTCTGCTCATCGCCGATGAGGTGATTTGCGGTTTTGGCCGCACGGGAAAAATGTTCGGCTCTGATTATTTTGGTATCAAGCCGGATATGATGACGATGGCGAAAGCCATCACCTCCGGTTATCTGCCGCTCTCGGCCGTGATGGTGGGCGACCGCGTAGCCGATGTGATGATTAACGATGTCGGTGAATTCTATCACGGTTTCACCTATTCCGGGCATCCGGTGGCCTGTGCCGTCGCGCTTGCGAATCTCGACATCATCGAAAATGAGGGCCTGGTCGATCGTTCGGCCGATATGGGTCTATTGCTCCGGAAAAAACTGCGCGATGCGCTGGCGGATCATCCCATGGTGGGCGAGATCCGTGGCATCGGGCTGATCGGCGCGATCGAACTCGTGGCTGACAAACGCACGCGGCGCTTTTTCGAAAAACGCGGCCGCATCGGCGGCATTTGCCGGGACCGTTGTATCGCCAATGGCCTCATCATGCGCGCAGTTCGTGACACCATGGTGTTCTCGCCGCCGCTCACCATTTCAGCCGATGAAATCGACATGCTTGTGGCGCGCGCGGCAAAATCCATCGCCGAGACTTACGAACAGGTAAAAGACGAGGTGGTTGTGTGAACGTGCTGTCCAAACCTGACACCACTACGAAAGCGGCGCTGATGGAGGGTGCCGAGTTCATCGAGGCCTTCATCATCGATGTCAACGGCGTGCCGCGCGGCAAATGGCTGCAACCCGACAAGGCAAAATCACTGCTTGGGTCCGGCATCGCGATGCCGCGCTCGGCCTACCTGCTGGATATCTGGGGCCGCGACATCGTTGAAGGCGGCATCGCCTACGACACCGGCGACCCGGACGGGCTGTGCGTGGCGGTGCCGCATTCCATCACACGCATGGGTTGGGCTGAGGGCAATTCCGTTCAGGCATTGCTGACCATGCGCGAGCTGGATGGCAGCTACTGCTACCTCGACCCGCGCGGTGTGCTCTCACGGGTGCTGGAACGTTTTGCTGCCGCGAACTTAACGCCAGCCCTCGGCGTCGAGCTGGAATTCTATCTGGTCGATTCCGGCCATACCGGCGGCCTGAGAATCGCACCGCGCGGGGCCGATGAATCCGGCTGGCGCGGCTGGCAGATCGACGCCGTGGGTCTGGGCGAAATCCATGACTATGAGCCGATCCTGCGCGAAATGATGGCAACAGCGAAAGCGCAGGAAATCACGCTGGAAACCCTGGTGAGCGAGAGCGGACCAGGGCAGTTCGAGGTGACGTTAAAATATTCCACCGATGCGCTGCGCGTCGCTGACTCCGCCACCTTGTTCAAGCGCACCATCAAGCAGGTGGCGCGCAAGCACGGCCTCACCGCCACCTTCATGGCCAAGCCCTACGGGCAATGGGCGGGCTCGGGCATGCATGTGCATATGTCCGTTCTGGACGCCCAAGGTAAAAACATTTTCATCGGCACAGAAAACCGCGCCGCGCCCGTTCTGTACAATGCCTTGGGCGGAATCATTCAGGCCATGCCTGATACAATGCTTACCCTCGCACCCCACGCCAATTCCTACCGCCGTTTTGCACCCGG
This sequence comes from uncultured Alphaproteobacteria bacterium, assembly GCA_963740445.1. Taxonomy (GTDB): domain Bacteria; phylum Pseudomonadota; class Alphaproteobacteria; order Acetobacterales; family Acetobacteraceae; genus Acidocella. The sequence continues at coordinate 138,290 of CAVUED010000002.1, read as the reverse complement.
CGTGCATGCGCCGACCTATGGCGACTGGGGCCACGACAACCGCATGGCCGCGGTACGGGTTATAACCTCCGACCCCGCGGCCTCACGCATCGAACACCGCGTCGCGGGTGCGGATTGCAACCCCTATCTCGCCTTCGCGTCGCTGCTCGGCTCGGCATTGGACGGCATCCAATCCAAAGCCGACCCAGGCCCCGAAACTATTGGCGACAAACGCAGCCCGCTCGCACCACCCTTGCCGATCGCCTGGTCCAGTGCTGTCGATAAATTCGCGGAATCGCCGTATATCACGGGCATTTTCGGCGCCGACTTCCAGCGCGTCTTTACCGCCTGCAAACGCCAGGAGATCGGCGAATTCCGGCGCCGGATTTCCGACGTCGAATACGATGCGTACTTAAAAAACGCATGAGAAACATCACCGTCGCGGCCACGCAGATGGCCTGTGGAGCAGATGCACAAGCCAACATCGCGCGCGCCGAAAAACTCGTGCGCGAGGCCGCTGCGGCCGGAGCGCAAATCATTCTGATCCAGGAACTGTTTGAAACGCCCTATTTCTGCCAGGATGAAATCCACGCATTTTTCAATCTCGCCAAACCGCTCGACCAAAACGCCGCCATCAAACATTTTTCTCCCATCGCCAAGGAGCTCGGCGTTGTCCTGCCCATTTCAGTTTTTGAACGCGCGGGCCAGAGTTTTTTCAACACCACCGTGATTCTCGATGCCGATGGCGGCAATCTTGGCTTCTACCGCAAATCCCACATCCCTGACGGCCCCGGCTATTCGGAAAAATTCTACTTTTCCCCCGGCGATACCGGCTTCAAGGTCTGGGACACGAAATACGCCCGCATCGGCGTGGGCATCTGCTGGGATCAATGGTTTCCCGAATGCGCGCGCGCCATGGCGCTGATGGGCGCGGAACTGCTGTTCTTCCCCACCGCCATCGGCTCGGAGCCGCAAGACCCCACGATCGACTTCGCGCGACCACTGGCAACGCACCATGCAAGGCCACGCCGCCGCCAACCTCACCCCGCTCATCGCCTCCAACCGCATCGGCACCGAACCCGGCGCCAAGGGCACCTCCCTCACCTTCTATGGCTCCTCCTTCATCGCCGACCACACCGGCGCCAAAATTGCCGAAGCCAACCGCACGGATGAAGCCATTCTCACCGCCACCTTTGACCTCGATGCCCTGGCCCACACCCGCGCCTCCTGGGGTGTCTTCCGCGACCGCCGGCCCGAATTATACGCGCCCCTGCTCACGCTGGACGGCAAACATGCTCGCGGGGACAGGTGATAGAGGCAGCCACGCCACGCGACCTTGGTTTTGCCATGCCGGCGGAATGGGCGCCGCATGATGGATGCTGGATGATCTGGCCTGAGCGCCCGGATAATTGGCGGCTGGGGGCCAAGCCCGCGCAGGCGGCGTTCACGGCGGTGGCGAGCGCGATTGCGCGGTTCGAGCCGGTGACGATGATGGTGAGCGCGCGGCAATACCGCCAAGCGCGGGCGGTGCTGCCAGAGGCTGTGCGTGTGGTTGAAGTGAGCACGGACGATTCCTGGGCGCGCGATGTGGGCGCCAGTTTTCTGTTGAACAAGGCAGGGGAACTGGCCGGCGTGGACTGGCCGTTCAACGCCTGGGGCGGGCTCACCGGCGGGCTGTATTTCCCGTGGGATCTGGACGACCAGGTCGCGGCGAAGATGCTGGGCATGGAGCGCGCCCGCCGCTTCCGCGCACCTCTGATCATCGAGGGCGGGGCCATTCATGTCGATGGCGAAGGCACGGTGCTGGTGGTTGAGCAATGCGTGCTCAACGAGAATCGCAACCCCAGCATCACCCGGCAGGACATGGAGCGCATGCTGAAGGATTACCTCGGCGCCAGCCATGTCATCTGGCTGGCCGAGGGTGTGCCGAACGACGAGACTGACGGCCATGTCGATAACATTGCCTGCTTCATCCGCCCTGGCACGGTGCTGCTCACCTGGTGCGACGACCCGGCCGACCCGCATTACCAGGTGAGCCGCGACGCCGAGGCCCGGTTGCTGGGCGCGACCGACGCAAAAGGCCGCGCGCTGACCATTGAGCGTATCCCCATGCCCACGCCGATGTTTATAACCGATGACGAGGCCGCAGGGATCGACCAGAGCGAAAACAGCATAAAGCGCGTCCCCGGCGACCGGCTTGCGGCGTCTTACGTTAATTTTTACATTGCGAATGGCGCAATAATTGCGCCATCGTTCAACGTGCCGACCGACGCGCCAGCGCAAGCCGTTCTGAAAGCTCTATTTCCGGACCGCGAGATCATCATGGTACCGGCGCGCGAGATTCTACTGGGTGGCGGCAATATTCATTGCATCACCCAGCAACAACCGAAGGTTATTGGCTAAATAAAAAAAGGGGGGCTGAAATGAGTACAAAATTAAAGGCTAATTCTTTATCGTTTTTTGAATCGATCATCATGGGTATCGCCGGCAGCGCGCCGGGATTTTCCATCGCGGTGGCAATTGCGGGGCTGCTGGCGACGGCGGGGGCCGTTTCACCCAATGCGCTGCTGGTTTTTGCCGTACCGATGCTGGGCATTGCGGTCGCGTATAAGGGCCTGAACAATAAAATGGTGAATGCCGGGGCCGCCTATGAGTGGACCAAATCCGTTTTTGGTGGATTTTTCGGCTATTTTTCGGGCTGGGCGCTGCTGATTGCCGCCATGGTGTTCATGGTGACGGGCAGTGTGCCGCTGGGCACGGCGACGATCGATTTGTTCGACCCGAACCTGGCCGGAAATGTGCTGCTCACGACCGGCATTGGCGCGGTATGGTTTTTGGCGATTGGCGCGGTGCTGATCGCCGGCATCGAGCTGACCAGCAAGATCCAGGTGGTGATGAGCACGATCGAGCTTTTGATCCTGTTCGGCATTTCCCTCGCGGCCTTTTTGCACACCGGCACGGGGGGAGCGGTCTCGCCCTTCTCCTGGTCCTGGTTCGGCTTCAACTATCCGTCCGGCACGTTTGTCGCATCTTCGCTGGTTGTGGTTTTCCTCTATTGGGGTTGGGATGTAACCTGCAACCTTTCGGAAGAGACCAAGGGAAACCCGCCGAATGCGGCCGGTCAGGGCGGGTTCTTGAGCATTTTCGTCACCATCGCATCGTTCCTGGCGTTCACGGTCGCGGCGCTGATGATGTTCACGCTTAAGGACGCTTCGGGCTTTTCCGACAACCTGATCTACCATGTCGCGGTTGCCGCGGGACTGGGCAAGACGGGCGGTTATGCCGCCTCGCTGGCGCTGATCCTCTCCAGCGTTGCGACGCTTGAGACGACGATGCTGCAATTCTCGCGCACCTTGTTTGCCATGGGCCGGGACCGTGCGCTGCCGACCCAGTTCGGCGTGGTACATGAAAAAACCGTGACACCGGTGCGCACCATGTATCTGCTGCTGGTGGTTGGGCTGTTGATGATCTTCATTTCCAGCTTCATGCCGTCGATCGCCACGATCCTGGGTGACTCCGTGAGCGCGATCGCGGTGCAGGTTTGCTACTACTACGGCCTTGCCGGGCTTGTTTGCGCCTGGGTGTACCGGGACAGCTACAAGCAGTCGCTTTGGACTTTCTTGCAGTACGTGGTCTATCCGGGCTTGAGCGCCATCATCCTCATCGGGCTCGGGCTGTACGCGATTTCAACCTTCAACATGACCGTGAAAATCGTCGGGATTGGCGGGTTGCTGATCGGCATTCTTTTCTACCGTCCGTCCGGCTACGGTAAGCGTGTCGCGGACATTTTGGCCGAGGAATAATATCTCCGGGGGTGGGGCCTTGCCTCACCCCTGGCTATGTTTAAATCAGCCTCTAATACCCAGAGCGTGATGACTTTGAACGTCATCACGCTCTAACCCGCCTTGCGGAATGTGAGGTTGATCCGCACACGGCCCAACACCGGGTGAACGCCGTCGCGGAGCGGCATGATGCCGTGAAAATTGAGCCGCGCAGGGCCGCCCCAGACAACGACATCGCCATTAAGCAGGGCGATGCGGGCAGGTTTTTCAGCGCGTGTGGCGCCACCCCAAAGGAATATGGCGGGCAAACCAAGCGAGACCGAGACGATGGGCGCGGAAAAATCCGCTTCGTCACGGTCCTGATGCAGGGCCATTTTGGCGCCGACAATGTAGCGGTTGATCAGGCAGGCATCGGGCTGAAACCGCGCAAACCCGGCCACCGCCGCGGCCTTTTGCGCGAGCGAGGAAAACACTGGCGGCATTGCGGGCCAGGGCGCTCCGCTCTCCGGGTCTGTGGCCGAATACCGGTAGCCGCGCCGGTCGGTGACCCAACCCGCTTCGCCGCAATTCGTCATGGCGACGGACATCAGCTTGCCACCGGGTGTGGACATCTGCCGGAAAGGCGCATCAGCGGCGATTTTTCGTATGGCCTCGATCAATTCGGCTTCGGAAGCGCAGGCAAAGCCAGGCAGATGGTTGAGGCCGTAAGCCGATCGCGTTTGCAGATACGTTTCATCCCCCATTCCGCCGCCCCGATTAGCTGCCCCCAGGCAGCATCAGCTCCGGCACGCGGCCACCGGCGCAAATATGTTTTTCCAGCACCGCATCCACCGCGGCGAACGAGTCCAACCGGTACCACACGCCCTCGGGATAGAGAACGGCACAGGGCCCCAGTTCGCAGCGGTCCAGGCAGCCGGCCTGGTTGATGCGCACGCCTGGGATTTTCAGCTCTTTCACCCGCGCCTTCATGTAGTCGCGGATTTTCTCCGAGCCTTTCGCGGCGCAACTGCCACGCTCATGCCCTTCCGGCCTGCGATTGCCGCAGACAAACACATGGGTCTCGAAATATGGCGCCGGATCGCCCGGCAGATTTTTTCCCAAAGCTGTTACTCCAAGTCATTCGAGCCTATCTTCAAGGCCTACAATTCACGGGTAAGTCAAAAATGCAAAACATGCTGGGTGCGGCATCCTCCCCCTATTTGCAACAGCACAAGGACAACCCGGTGCACTGGCGCGTCTGGGGGCCTGAGGCATTAGCGGAAGCCAAGACCAGAAATGTGCCAATCCTGCTTTCGATCGGTTATGCCGCCTGCCATTGGTGCCATGTCATGGCGCATGAGAGCTTCGAGGATACCAAAGTCGCCGCGATCATGAACACGTATTACGTGAACATCAAAGTCGACCGCGAGGAACGGCCGGATATCGACCAGATTTACATGACGGCGCTGCACGCAATGGGCGAGCAAGGCGGCTGGCCGCTCACGATGGTCCTGACACCCGATGGCGAACCGTTCTGGGGCGGCACGTATTTCCCCCCCACGCCGCGCTTCGGCCGGCCGAGTTTTACCCAGGTGCTGCATGCCCTTGCCAAGGCATGGCAAACCGACAGGCAACGTATCAGCCACACCGTCGCCTCCATGAGCCGGGCGCTCGCGTCCAGTGCTGAGGCACGCCCCGGCGCCGCACCAGGACCGGCGGCGCTCGACGACATCCGGGCACGATTCCTCCGTGGCATCGACTGGCAGCGCGGTGGGTTAGGATCGCGCGCCCAAATTCCCCAACGCGCCGACCTTCCGGTTTTTATGGCAGGAGGCGTTTCGCGCTGGCGACCGCCAAGCCGCCGATGCGGTGGATCTGCTGCTTGACCGGATGTCCCAGGGCGGGATTTACGACCATCTCGGCGGCGGTTTTGCGCGCTACGCCACGGATGATTCCTGGCTGATCCCGCATTTCGAAAAAATGCTCTACGACAACGCGCTGATCCTGGACCTCCTTTCCCTCGTCCATGCACAAACCGGCAACCCGCTTTATGCCGCCCGCGCGCGCGAAACCGTGACATGGATGACCCGTGACATGCGCGAGGAAGGCGCGTTCGCCGCCTCGGAGGACGCCGATAGCGAAGGTGTGGAAGGTAAATTCTACGTATGGACCGCCGCCGAAATCCGCGACGTGCTCGGCAAGGATGCTGCATTTTTCGGCCAGCATTACGACCTGCCCGAGCACGGCAACTGGGAGGAGCGGATCATCCTGGAGCGCAAAACGCCGATTGGCGATGAGCAAACCGAGACTGACCTCGCAACCTGCCGGATGCTGCTTCTGGCCCGGCGCGGCGCGCGTATCCGCCCCGGACGGGATGACAAGATTCTGGCGGATTGGAACGCGCTGGCGGTGGCGGCCCTCACGCGGGCGAGTTTTGTCTTCAACGAACCCGGCTGGTTGGCGGAAGCGGCTGCGGTGTTCGATTTTATCCTGGAAAAAATGGGCACCGCCGATGGCCGCATCGCCCATGCCTACCGGGCCGGCAAAATCTCGGCCGCCGGGCTTATCGAGGACCAAGCGGCGATGATCCGTGCCGCGTTGGCCCTGTATGAAGCCACCGGCGAACCAGCGCGCCTGGAACAGGCATTGCGCATTCTGGACGGCGCGGAACAACAATTCTCAGACGGCGCCGGCGCGTTTTACATGGCGGCGCATGACGCGGCGGATGTGCCCGGCCCGCGCAGCCGCAACGTGTCCGATGGGCCGACGCCCTCTGGCATCGGCCTGATGGCCGAAAACTATGCCCGGCTCTACCATCTTACGGGACATGCCGCCTACCGGGACAAGGCGGAGTCCGTGCTGGCCGCCTATGGCGCGCGGCGCGAAATGCTGGCGGCATCGCCCGTGTTGCTCGCGGCGGCGGACTTGCTGGAGAATGCCGCCTGCGTGGTCGTCACCGGTGGCGGCACAGGTCTCGCCAAGTCTGCCCTCGCCGCCCCTGACCCAGCAATCGTGGTGCTCCAGGTCGCGGATGGCACCAACCTGCCGCCCGATCACCCGGCTTATGGCAAGCGGAGCGAAACACCGGCGGCTTTCGTCTGCCAAAGGCAGACATGCGCACAGCCGGTCACCACGCCAGAGGCGCTGCGCGGCCTGCTCCGGCGGATCGCTAAAAACTGATTTGCCTTTCGGCCGTCCTGGGCAGACAATCATGCCCGAGAAGGTCGTCATGATGAGACGCAGAAAAACGCTGCTTCTGGGGTCGGTGGCCGTCGTGGTTCTTGCCGCGACGCGCGGGTTGCGCCGGCCGCTATCGGCTCACGCGGCGGTGCCAAAATACGAAGTCACGCATAGCGATGCCGAGTGGAAAAAACTACTGACACCGGCGCAGTATGATATTTTGCGCCGGCAGGGCACCGAGAAGCCGTTTTCCAGCCCGCTGCTGAACGAGCACCGCACCGGCACCTTCGACTGCGCCGGTTGCGCCCTGCCTTTGTTCCCGTCGAAAACAAAATACGATAGCGGCACCGGCTGGCCGAGCTTCTGGGCCCCGCTGCCGAACGCGGTGCTGACCTCGGACGACACATCCCTGGGCATGGACCGCACCGAGGTGCACTGCCGGCGCTGCGGGAGCCATCTCGGCCATGTCTTCACGGACGGCCCGCCGCCGACCGGCCTGCGCTACTGCATGAACGGTCTGGCGCTGACATTCACACCGGCCTGATAATACCCGGCGCGTCTTCTCAACCGCTCGTCAGTCGCTCCCGCGCTTGCGTCGCGAGTTCATCGGCCCGCTCGTTCATCGGATTGCCGGAATGGCCGCGCACCCAGCGCCAATCGATTTCGTGCGGCTTGGCGGCATCAAGAATTCGCTTCCACAGATCCATGTTTTTCACCGGGTCGCCGCCGGCGGTGCGCCAGTTCTTGCGCACCCAGCCGGTATGCCAGCGGGTGATGCCGTCTTTTAAATACTGGCTGTCGGTATGCAGCACCACGCGGCAAGGCCGGGTGAGCGCGCTTAGAGCCTCAGCGGCGGCGGTGAGTTCCATGCGGTTATTGGTTGTCTCCTGTTCCCCGCCGGAGAGTTCCTTTACCGTACCCCGGAACTTTAAAATCGCGGCCCAGCCGCCAGGGCCCGGGTTTGGCCTGCAACCGCCATCGGTCCAGATTTCAATGGTGTTTTCGGCTGCGGAGCCATCTGAGATTTCAGAGTCCATAGGCAGAGGCATCCTGGGCAGAATTATGGAAACGCAGACGGCGGTAATAATCCAACGGGTCTTTGCGGGTCACCAGCGCGCCAGGCGGCGTGTTCAACCAATCATAGAGCCGGGTCAGCAGGAACCGCATGGCGGCACCCTGGGCGAGTACCGGTAATGCCGCGGCTTCCGCGTCGCTGAGCGGCCGGTGCGCCATATAACCACGCAACAAAGCGCGCGATTTGGTGATATTAAAACTGAAATCGCGCTCGAAGCACCAGGCGTTCAGGCATATCGCGACGTCGTAAGCGTAAATATCCGTGGCCGCGAAATAAAAATCGATCAGCCCGGAAATTTTTCCGTCCAGGAAAAACACATTATCGGGAAACAGATCGGCATGGATATGCCCAACGGGAAGATCGGCCGGCCAGTTGGCAACAATGCCATCCAGCATGGCGGCCAACTCGGCTCCGAGCCCCACCTGCACCTGATCCGCCCGATCCAGCGATTTTTGGAGCAAACTGTGCCAGGCATCCGGCCCCAGCGCGTTCTTGCGCTTCGGTGCAAACCCCTCACCTGCCAGATGCAGCTTCGCCAGCGCCGCGCCCAGCGGTTCGCAATGCTCGACCAGTACCCGGCGCGGCCACACGCCGGGCAGGAACGTGGTGATAGCGGCAATCCGGCCGGAAAGCGGGTTGAGATTCTGCCCATCCCTAGCCCGGACGGGCAGCGGACATGAGAGCCCCTGCGCGCGCCAGATGCTCCATCAGCCCCAGAAACCAGGGCAGATCGGCGGTATCGACGCGTTTTTCGTAGAGCGTGAGGATAAAATCGCCCTGCGTGGTCTTCAACGCGTAGTTAGTATTTTCCACGCCTTCCGCAATGCCGCGAAAGGCCACCATGCCGCCGATGTCGTAACCGTTAAGGAACGCCGCCAACGCCTCGTCCGTGACTTCTGTATAAACCGCCATGACGTGTAGATGACCTTTGCCAAAAATTCTGGCAAGGGAGGTGCATGAAACGGTTCCTCTCCCCCCTGCCAGCCGTGCTGGTCTTCGGCTCGCTGGCCGGCTGCGCGTCTGGCTCGTCGCATCCCCCTGCTTTCTGCCCGCAGGTCGCGGTGCTTGCCCAGGCGCAGACACTCACCACCTTCCTCCCCGGCCGCAGCGATGTCGCGGCACAGATCACGACGGCGCGGATCACGGGTGTCGCGGGCTCCTGTACGCTGGAGAAAAACGAGAATCTGCTGGAGGTGACATTCCAGGCTGGCTTTTCGGCCAGCAACGGCCCGGCCAATAATAGCGCGCCGCTTACGCTGCCGTATTTCATCGCCATTACCCACGGCGAAAATATTATCTCCAAGACCGATTACACAATCGGCCTGAATTTCGACGGGAACGCCACAACGGCGCAGGCCACGACCAAACCCGTCACGGTGGAACTCTCCAATGTTCCCGACAGCGCCAATACGGAAATTCTGGTGGGTTTTGCGATGACGCCGGATCAACTCAGCTACGCCGCCGCGCACCCTGCCGCCGGACCATAACGGCAGGGCTTTGCCCGCCCCCCCTGGTTTTAGCCTCACACCACTTATCTCCAACAGGACCAAAGGAGAGAAAATTCATGGACTATGTAAGGCTCGGTCGCACCGGTCTCGAAATCTCGCGCATCACATTGGGGTGCATGACCTATGGCGTACCGGAACGCGGCCCGCATCCCTGGACTCTCCCGAGGACCAATCCCGCCCGCTCATCAAACAGGCGCTCGAACTCGGGATCAATTTTTTCGATACCGCGAATGTCTATTCGGACGGCACCAGTGAAGAGATCGTCGGCCGTGCCCTAAAGGATTTCGCCAGCCGCGATCAGGTGGTCATCGCCACCAAAGTGCATGGCCGGATGCGGCCTGGACCAAACGGGGCCGGGCTCTCCCGCCGGGCGATTTTCACTGAAATCGACCATAGCCTGCGCCGGTTGGGCACGGATTATGTCGATCTCTACCAGATCCATCGCTGGGATTACGCAACCCCGATCGAGGAGACGATGGAGGCGCTGCACGATGTCGTGAAATCCGGCAAGGTGCGGTATATCGGAGCTTCCTCCATGTATGCCTGGCAGTTTGCAAAGGCGAACTCCCTGGCCCGCGCACATGACTGGACCGAATTTGTTTCCATGCAGAACTATGTGAACCTGCTCTACCGTGAGGAAGAGCGTGAGATGCTGCCGCTCTGCCGCGATATGGGGATCGCCGTCATCCCCTGGAGCCCGATGGCTCGCGGGCGCCTCACCCGCGACTGGGACGAAACCAGTGCCCGGACTGAAACCGATGTTTTCGGCAAGTCGCTCTACGCCAAAACAACCGAGGCGGACCGAAAAGTTGTGGAAAAAGTCGCGGCGCTGGCAAAATCTCGCGGCGTACCGCGCGCGCAGGTCGCTCTGGCCTGGGTGGCGCAAAAACCGGGAATCACCTCGCCCATCGTCGGTGCCTCAAAACCGGGCCATTTGGAGGACGCCGTGGCAGCGCTCTCCTTAAACCTCACGCCGGAAGAAATCGCTCCGCTTAAATCAGCCTATGTGCCGCACGCCATAGCCGGGCATATTTAGAGCCCCTCAATACATCGAGGATAGTACCGTGCGCAGCCGCTTGATCTCTTCCAGCGCGCGTCCGGTGCCCAAGGCCACGCATTGCAGCGGGTTCTCAGCCACCATCACCGGCAGCCCGGTGGAGACCCGCAGCACCTCATCCAGCCGGTGCAGCAGGGCGCCGCCGCCGGTCAGCATTATGCCCTTATCCACGATATCCGCCGCCAGCTCCGGTGGCGTATTCTCCAGCGCCACCTTTACCGCCTCGACAATCTGACCGACAGGTTCGGCCAGGCTCTCGGCGATCTGGCGCTGCGTCACGGTCACTTCACGCGGTACGCCATTGATCAAATCGCGGCCTTTCACAAAGCGCGACGGGCCATCGTCGGCGCTATCCATCCACGCCGCGCCAATATCCATTTTGATCCGCTCGGCCGAGCTTTCGCCGATCAGGAGGTTAAATGTCCGGCGGATGTAGGAGATGATCGCCTCATCCATCTTGTCGCCGCCTACCCGCACCGAGCGCGCATACACGATACCGCCCAGCGAAATCACCGCCACTTCCGTCGTGCCGCCGCCGATATCCACGACCATCGAACCGGAAGGCTCCGTCACCGGCAGGCCGGCGCCGATCGCGGCCGCCATCGGCTCCTCGATCAACAGCACCTTTCGCGCCCCGGCGGATTCGGCGGATTCCTGAATCGCGCGGCGCTCAACAGCGGTCGAGCCTGAGGGTACACAGATAATAATCAGCGGTGAGGCATAGCCGCGGCGGTTATGCACCTTGCGGATGAAATGCTTGATCATTTCCTCCGCCACCTCGAAATCGGCGATCACGCCATCGCGCAGCGGGCGGATGGCCGAGATATTGCCGGGGGTGCGGCCGAGCATCTGCTTGGCTTCCTCACCGACAGCGAGCACATGCTTGCGGCCTTTCACGTCAGCAATGGCCACCACAGAAGGCTCCGCCAGCACAATGCCACGGCCCTTCACATAAACCAGCGTATTCGCGGTGCCGAGATCGATCGCCATGTCGGCCGACATGAGGCCGAGAATTCGAGAGAACATTAAATAGCCTTTCTTATGGCGCAGCGTACGCCCGTCGCGGCAGGGATTACAGCCAGGGATGTCCGGCGGCAAGGCCCGGTTTCACCTAGGAGGCCCCCGACTGCGGGCCGTACACGATGCTGTATTAACGATATGAGGTGGGTTTGATATGAAAGTACATTTTCGCGACGTCCCCGATGAGAGAGACTAACCCCGAGATTAATGAATCGTCACGGCAATATGTTGTGATACCGTTCCTGGTTGAATTCCAGGGTCCCAACCGAAACATGAATATCACGGCACAAACCAACGGAGTGTTACTATGTTACGCAAATTAATGACCGGCGTTTTGCTGGCGGCCTCAGTAACGGCCCTTGTGGGCTGTGGCTATACACCCGGCCAGCGGGCGCTGACGGGCGGTGCCATCGGTGCTGGCGGCGGTGCCATCGTTGGTGCGGCAACCGGAATGGGTCGCTGGAACCGGCGCCCTTATCGGCGCAGGCGCTGGTGCGCTCACCGGCGCCGTAACGGCGCCGCCGCAATAGCCCGATCTCGGGAGCCTATCTCAAAAAGCAGGGGAACGATGTTCCCCTGCCACTTATTTCCCCACAAGTGCCGCGGCGACCTGCCGCACAAAGGCTGCCGGGTCGTCGGGCAGGTCGCCTTCCTGCAACTTCGCCAAGTCCAGAAGCATGAGAGCGTCCGTGTCCAGCTCGGTCCGCGTCGCCAAGGCCTGAATGAGCGGATGGGTCGGGTTAATCTCCAGTTTCGGGGCCTGGCCAAATACAGGCCGTCCCGCCCGGCGCATCAGACGTTGCATCGCCAGGTCCGGCCCGGTCTCGGCGGCCACCAGCATCGCGGGGCTGTCCTTCAGCCGCGTGGAAGCTGAAACTCCCGAAACCTTGTCGCCCAGCGCCTTCGTCAACGCATCGCACAGGGCGGAAATGTCCTCGGCCGCTTCGGCCGGCGCGAAAATCGCGCTCGCCTGGCTGACGCTCTTAAACTTCTTGTCCTTGTAACCATCCATCCGTGTCGGCCAGAAGGCGTCGATCGGGTCGGCCAGCAGCAGCACCTCAAAGCCCTTATCGGCGAATCCCTCCAGTTGCGGGGAGTTTTTTAAATTTCCGCCCTCAGCCCCAGCAAGGTAGTAAATATCAGTCTGCCCCTCCGGCATCCGCGCGATGTAATCATCCAGCGTCGTCGCTTCCTCTTTGGTCGAGGCAAAGCGCAGCAGGCCGGCAATCTCCGGCGCATGGCCGGTATCCTCGTACAGACCTTCCTTCAGCACGTTGCCGAAATTCTCCTGGAATGTCTTGAAATCCTCGGCATCCTTGGCCTTGGCTTTCAGCTCCGAGAGCACACGGTTGACCAGCGCCTTGCGGATTTTGTCCAGCACCGGCGTCGTCTGTAAAATCTCGCGGGAAACATTGAGTGGCAGATCCTCGGTATCCACCACGCCCACCACGAAAGACAGCCATTTGGGCAGCAGCTTGGCTTCATCGGTAATGAACATGCGCTTCACATGCAGCCGCACCTTGGACTCATGCGCCTCCTCCACCGGCATGAACGGCTTGGAAGACGGGATGAACAGCAGCGCCGAGAACTCCAGCGTGCCCTCCGCCCGCCAATGGATTGTCGCCCAAGGCTCGTCCCACATATGGCCGAGATGCCGGTAAAATCCGGCATAATCCTGCGCCGAAATTTCCGACTTGCCGCGCCGCCACAGCGCCGCTCCCGCGGTCACCGCTGAGAATTTTCCATCCTCCTCAAGCTCGATGGGGAGCGCGATATGGTCCGCCCATTTACGGATGATCGTCTTCACCCGCAGCGGCTCCAGAAACTCTTCGGCATCCGGCTTCACATGCAGAATAATCGTCGTTCCGGGTTCATCGCGGGCAGCGGGTTTGAGCGTGTACACGCCCTTGCCGGCGGAAACCCATTCCCACGCCTCCGTGGCCCCCATCTTGCGGGAAATTACTTCCACCTCATCGGCCACCATGAACGCCGAATAGAACCCGACCCCGAACTGCCCGATCAGGCTTGGCCGGTCCTCCGGCTTTTGCGCCGCCAGGCTGTTGGTGAACGCCGCCGTGCCGGAGCGTGCGATCGTACCCAGGTGATCCGCCAGCTCTTCCCGGCTCATCCCCGTGCCGTGGTCGGTAATGGTGATGGTCTGCGCCAGTTTATCCAGCGAAATACGGATGGCCGGGCTCTCGGGCAGTGCCTGCGACTCATCGGAGAGTGCCAGAAACCGCCTTTTATCCGTCGCATCGGCGGCATTCGCCACCAGCTCGCGCAGAAAAATCTCGCGGTCGGAATACAGCGAGTGCACCACCAGATCGAGCAACCGCCCGACCTCGGTACCAAATTGGCGGGTCTCTTCAGCAATATTGTGTTCGGACATGCGATCCTCGTTGAAAAGCCGGATTTATCAGGTGGTTGAGTTAGGCGAGACCCGGCAAACGATCAACCCCGCATTATGGCCGCGTTTCGAAATCGATACGCGGGTCCAGCACCGTATAGAGGAAATCACCGATGATCCGCATGACCAGGCCCGTGATGGTATAAACATAGAGGGTTCCGAACATCACCGGATAGTCGCGAGCGAGCACCGCATCATAGCCCAGCAGACCGAGGCCGTTCAGCGAGAACACGATTTCCACCAGCAACGCCGAGGTGAAGAGGATTGAAATAAACGCAGCGGGAAACCCGGCGATCACCAGCAGCATCGCATTGGGCAGCACATGCCGGTACAAAACCCGCGCTTCAGAGGCCCCTTTGGCTCGTGCGGTGGTGACATAGAGCTTGCGGATTTCCTCAAGGAACGAGTTTTTGGTCAACATGGTGAGCGAGGCGAAGCCCCCGGCCGTCATGGCGATGGTCGGCAGCACCATGTGCCAGGCATAATCCGCGATCCGCGCCGGCCAGCCCCAATGACCGGCATCGGGCGAGGCCAGGCCGCGCAATGGGAAGATCGGTGCTAGTCCACCCTGGCCAAAAATCACGACCAGGAAGATTGCCAGCAAAAAACCTGGGATGGCGTAGCCGCCGAGGATGACCAGGCTGCTGGCGATGTCGAATTTTGCGCCGTCATGCACGGCCTTGGTTATTCCGAGCGGAATGGAGACAAGATAGACGATCAGCGTCGACCATAGCCCGAGCGAGAGCGAGACCGGCAGCCGCTGCCAGATGAGCGAGGCGACCGAGGCGCCCTGGAAGAAACTCTGGCCGAGATTGAAGGTAAGATAGCCGCGCAGCATGATGAGAAACCGTGTCAGCGGTGGTTTGTCGAACCCGAATTGCGCGTTGAGCTGAGCCACCCTCCCGGCATCCAACCCCTCCGCCCCGCGATACAACCCGGCTTGGGGTGCCCCCGCCTCGCCCCCTTGCACGGCGGAGTGCCGGTAATGCGCCATGATGCTCTCCACCGGACCGCCAGGGGCGAACTGCACCACGAAAAAATTGATCGCGATGATGCCGAACAATGTGGGGATGACCAGCAGGAGGCGCCGGACGAAATAGGCGATCATTTCGCCCACCATAACGAGAAATCATGCCCCACCTGCAAGGCAATGCCGGGATTGGCCACGCGGTTCTGCCACCAGGCCAGATGCTCGGTATTGCTGTGGAACCACGGCACCACGTACCAGCCGTTCAGCAACAGCCGGTCCAGCGCATGGATGGCGGTGCGTTTGGCGGCCGGATCGGGTGCGGCAATTTCCGCGGCAATCATCGCATCGATCGCCGGCGAGCACACGCCGCCCAAATTCTGGCTGCCGGCACGCGCGGCACTGGCGCAGCCCCAATAGCCCGCCTGTTCGGTGCCTGGATAATCCGAGACGGGAAAATCCGCATCCGTCATATCGAAATCAAAATTCTGCACCCGGCGCTGATAGGTCGCAACGTCGATCGCGCGTACCGTCACATCGATGCCGAGCAGTTTCAGGTCATAGGCATAGGGAATGGCAATGCGCTCATATTGCTGGTCATCCAGCATGATCTCGAATTTCATTTGCCGCCCCGCCGCATTGACGAGTTTGAAATTCTTCACATGCCAGCCGGCTTCGTTCAACAACTTCATCGCCTGCTCAAGCTGCGGCAAATTATAGCCTGAGCCATCCGTAACCGGGAGCGAGAACGGCGTGCTAAACACCGCCGGTGGAATTTCGCGCCTGTAAGGTGCGAGCAATTTCAGTTCGGCGGTTGAGGGCAGGCCAGATGAGGCCATCGCGGAATTCGAGAAATAGGAATTATCGCGGATGTAATCGCCCTCAAACAGCGCGCGGTTCGCCCATTGGAAATCATAGGCCAGTGTCAGCGCCTCACGCACGCGCGCATCGGCAAAAATCGCGCGCCGTGTGTTCATCACCAACCCGAACATCCCCGCCGGCAAAGTCTCCGGCACCAGGGCCAGCTTCACCCGCCCATCGCGCACCGCCGGAAAATCATAGCCGGTGGCCCAGAGCATGGGCGAACTCTCCTGATGCACATCGAGCTCCCCGGCGCGGAATGCCTGCAACAGCACCGATTTGTTCCGGAAAAACATTTCAGTCACCGTATCGAAATTATCGAACCCCTTGTCGGATGGTATATTCGCGGCCCACCAGTTTTTGACATGGGCGTAGGTGATGGAGCTGCCCCAATTCACGTGGGTGACCTGATACGCACCAGAGCCTACCGGAAAATCCCGTAGCGGTGCGTCAAAATCCCGATGTGCCCAAAAATGTTCGGGCAGAATATACATCCCCGCGAGGTTGAACACCGTGTCCGGCCCGGCGCCGGGCTTCAAGGTGAATACCACGGTGGTCGCGTCTCTGGCCGTGGCACTGGCAATTTCGGCATACTCCGCGGCATAAAACGGCAGGCCCTGGGTGATCAGCGTCTGGTAGGTCCAGACCACATCCGCCGCCGTGACCCTGCTCCCATCCGAGAATCGCGCGCGCGGATTAAGGTCGAATGTCACCGTATTGCCGTCGATCCGCACGTCTTGCGCCAGCTCGGCATACTCGGTCACGCTATCGGTATCCGAGAGTTTGAACAAAGGCTGCCAGACCTGAAAAATCGTGTCCGGCGCTGTGCCGCGCAGAATGAACGGGTTCAAACTGTCGAAATCGCCCAATCCCGGCAATGTGAGCGATCCGCCTTTAGGCGCTTGCCCGTTCGCGTAGGGCAGATGCGTATACCCCACCGGCGGCAAGGGCGCGGTGCCGAGCGTAATGATATTTTGTTCCGCCATTGCTGGCGTTGCGAGCAGACTAAGTAAGACAAGCAGGGCGCTGCGCTGCACCCGCCAAGGGGTGCGGCCCCTTGCAACCCCGGCAGGGCATGATGCCCTGCGCTCCATAAATTTAGCCCAAAGCCTTGAGTGCGGCTTCATGCAAAGCCGGGTTCGCGGCCGCCAGCACCGAGCCATCGCTCCCCAGCCGCAATTTCCGCCCAGCCCAGTCGGTCACAACCCCGCCGGCGGCCTCGATCACCGGCGCCAACGCAACCCAATCCCAAGCTTTCAGCCCGCTTTCGGCCACGATATCCACTTGCCCCAGAGCCAGGAGGCCATACGCATAGGCATCACCACCCCAATAAACCCGCCGGCATCGCGCCTGTAGCCGGGCGAACCGCTCGGCCCCGGCCGCATCGAACATTTCCGGCGCCGTGGACGACAACTCGGCATCCGCCAGTCTCGTCACATCACGCGGCCCGATGCGCCCGCCAAACGGCCCTCGGAATGACGGCGCGGTATTCCGGCCGCCAATCCAGCGTTCGCCGGTAACCGGCTGGTCGATAATCCCCAATACCGGCGCGCCATCTTCCAGCAGCCCCAGCAGCGTACAAAAACTCGGCCGTCCGGTAATAAACGCCCGCGTCCCGTCAATCGGGTCGATCACCCAGACATATTTGGCGCCGATATTATGATCCGGGAATTCCTCCCCAAGGATGCCAAAATCCGGAAACGCCTCACCTAAAATGCGGCGAAGCGTTTCCTCGGCCAATTTATCCGCCACCGTCACCGGGCTTTCGTCGGATTTTTGCACCGACGTCACCCCGGCCCGGAAATACGGCCTTATCGCAGCGCCGGAAGCATCGAGTGCCGCCTCCGCCGCCGCGACCCAGGAGGACATGCTCAGGGCAATTTCACCGGGCTGTCGGAGTTCTTGTTGAGCCAGGCGATCATATCAGCCCGCGTCTGGTCATTCTTGGCACCCGGATAGCCCATCATGGTTCCAGGCGCGAAAGCTGCGGGGTCCTTCAACCAATCGCTCAGCTCATCCGGCGTCCAGGTGCCCCCGGCCTTGGATTTCACCGCGCCGGAATAGCTGAACCCGGCCTGGGCGAACATTTTCGCGCCGACAATGCCATACAGGTTCGGCCCCATGCCCGCCGCACCGCCTTTGTCCAGCGTATGGCAGGCTGAGCATTGCTGCTGCACCACCGCCTGGCCCTTGGCCAGATCGGCGGAAGCAAACATCGTGTCGATGCTGGGAGCTGCCGGCGCGGCAGCCGGCGCGGCGCCACCAGCCTGCGGCGGCAGCCGGCGCGCTGGCAGCCGTGACCTCGGCTGGCGTGGGCAGCGGCAGCGGCGAGGCCGAGAGTGTGCGCAGATACGCCACCACATCTGCCCGCGTCTGGGTGTTATTGATCCCAGAATAAGACATGGCGGTACCCGGCGCGAAGTTGTTGGGCGACGCCAGCCAGAGGTTCATGTTGTCGTAGTTCCAGCTCCCCTTGGCCTTCGACTTCGCGGCGCTGGTAAAGGTAAATCCCGCCGCAGAGAACATCGGGCTGCCAAGCACCCCATAAAGGTTCGGGCCAACGCCCGAGGCACCGCCCTGGTTCATTGTATGGCAGGCGGCGCATTGCTGCTGCACAAACGCCGTGCCCTTCGCCACATCGGCGGTGGCGACTAATGCTATGATCGAAGCGGGACCGCTCGGCACCGCCGCCGCCGGGGCTGTCGCGGGTTGCAGGTCCGCGACCTTGATCGCAGGGGTTTCCGGTACATCGTCCGGCACGACAATGTCGGCGATACGGTTCGCACCCCAAAAAATCAGCCCGGCTGTCAGCAGCCCGGCTGCGATCTTATTGCCCAGCAAACTGTCTTTGCCCGTCTTGCTCATGCCTGTCCCCGCCCCTTCTCGCATTGCTGCAATTGCGCTTCTCCGTATAGCGATTTAGGCGGGTGCTACAAGCAGCTATGGAGCTTAGATTAAATTCGTGACGCCAATTATCCTCATCCCCGCCCGGCTGGGTTCAACCCGCCTGCCCAACAAGGTTCTGGCCCCCATCGCCGGCCTGCCTATGATCGTGCATGTTCTCCACCGTGCGCTTGCGGCAGGCCTGGGTCCGGTGGCTGTGGCCTGCGGCGAACCCGAAATCGCCGCGGCCGTCCGCGAAGCCGGCGGTGAGGCGATCCTGACCGATCCAGATCTGCCCTCCGGCTCCGACCGGATCTTCGCGGCGCTGAATATCATCGATCCCGCGCAAAAACATGACGTGGTGATCAACCTGCAAGGCGACCTGCCCAGCATCGACCCGGATTATCTCAAAACCGTTCTGGCCCCCCTGCAAAACCAAAATTTCGACATCGCAACCCTCGTGGCCCCCATAACCAGCACCGAGGAAGCCACGGCGCCATCGGTGGTCAAATGCGTCTGCGCTTTCGAGGAAGGCCAAGCCACCGCCCCCGCTTTGTATTTTTCGCGCAACATCGCGCCCTCGGGCGAGGGACCGTTATGGCACCATATCGGCATCTACGCCTATCGCCGCGCCGCTTTGCAGCGTTTCGTGTCTTTAAAACCCTCGCCGCTGGAGTTGCGCGAAAAACTCGAACAATTGCGCGCGCTCGAGGCCGGCCTGCGCATCGGCGCCGCCCGCGTCCCATCTGCCCCCTTCGGTGTCGATACGCCAGCCGACCTCGTTCTGGCCCGTAAAATTTTGGAAACAAACACATGAGCACCATCGCCTTCCAGGGCCAGCCCGGCGCCTATTCAGACCTCGCCTGCCGCAACGCCTACCCGGACATGGCCACCTTGCCCTGCGAAACCTTCGAGGCGGCGATCGAGGCGGTGCATGACGGACGCGCCGCCCTTGCCATGCTGCCACCGGAAAACTCCATCGCCGGCCGGGTCGCCGATATGCACGCGCTGCTGCCCGGCAGCGGCCTTTCCATCATCGCCGAGAAATTTTTGCGCATCGAACATTGCCTGCTGGCACCGCAAGGGGCCAGCCTCGCCACCATCAAGCGCGTCCATTCGCACCCCGTCGCCCTTGGCCAGGTCCGGGGCCTGATCCGCGAACTCGGCGCCACGGCAGTGGTCGAATACGACACAGCGGGCGCTGCGGAAATCGTCGAAAAACTCAACAATATAGAAGACGCCGCCATCGCCTCCTCGCTTGCCGGCGAGCTGCATGGCCTAAAGATATTACGCCGCAATGCGGAAGACGCAGCGCATAATACCACGCGCTTTTATGTCATGGCCAAATCGGCGTTAACACCGCCGCCGGAAACGCCGAACCTGATGACCACCTTCGTCTTCCGCGTCCGCAATGTCCCCGCCGCCCTCTACAAGGCCCTTGGCGGCTTCGCGACCAATGGCGTGAACATGACCAAGCTGGAGAGCTACATGGTCAACGGCACTTTCACCGCCACGCAGTTTCTGGCCGAAGTGGATGGCCACCCAGAGCAAACGCCGCTTCGCCTGGCCTTTGAGGAACTGGCTTTCTTTTCCTCCGAAATCAAAATTTTAGGCACCTATCCGGCCGATCCGTTTCGCCTCGCCCAACGCGCTTTGGGTTAACCGGCGGCGCGTTTATGTCGAGGGCCGCATCGCGGCCTCGGTCAGCGGCAAAACCGCCTGGTCGATGGTGCGGCGGACCTCCACGGCGCCGCCGATATCCTCCGGCAGTTCAACCCAAAAACTATGGTTGCCGCTGCCCAGCCCCGCCAGCCGCAGGTCATCGCGATAACGGTTGGCGAGCGCCCGCAGGATGCGCTGGCCATCGACAAAAATATCCAGGCAGACCGGCGCTTCCGGCTGGCTCTCACATTGCGCCCAGCCGGCAACGATGACCGGCCCGGCCTGGTCGACAAAACCGCGCAGCGGTCCCTCGATGATCTCCACGGGCGGAATGCCGGCACGCTCGGCCAGGCGCTGCTGGACCGCATGCAGCACAAAACCATCCTCCAGCCGGGGCAGGCAGAGCACTGGCGTTCCGGGCAGAGGTTCCGGGTAAAGCGCATGGTATTCGGCGGCATTTTGAAACTGGCCGCGAAAATCCCCTGCAAAAAAACTCTCCGCCGGGCAGCCTTCCGCGAACACCACCTCATGCTCATCGAGCTCGAAATGATAATAATCAATCGGCTGCGGGGCGGTGTCCTGGAAAATGGTAACCCCGTTCACCAGCCTTGCCGCCGGCACCAGCGCGCCATCGATGCAAATTCCGTGTCCAGGCGAGACAAACAGGTCATGCGCGGGGACACCATCCTCGATCGCGCCGGCCGTGACGCAGACCGGCAGCAACTCCCGATGACCGGCCAGAAATTTTTCCTCATAGCCGCGCCGGCCGATCCATTTCACCTTCTGCACGCCGCCATGCAGCGTTTCCACCTCATCGCCGATTTTTAAGGCTTCAACCGAAATCCGTCCGTTCGGGATGGCGATGCTGGTTCCCACGCTAAAACCGGTCATTTGTTCGCCTTTCGCTCGCCATGCTGCTCTGACATATTTTCGGTGAGCAAATTCAACGCGCTCCCCAATCCTGAATCCCGGAATGTCAGCATTTTGGACGACAAGTCTATAATGACAGCAAGAAAAAGATTTCCGGCTTGCGGCGGCGACCGCCACGCGCCACACTTAACGCATGATACCGAGCCTCTATATCAGCCACGGCTCCCCAATGACGGCTCTGACAGAGAGCCCGGCCCGAAATTTTCTCAAGTCGCTGGCCTCGCTCATCGACCGGCCGCAGGCCATTCTGGTGGCCTCCGCGCATTGGGAAACCGGCACGCCGAGGCTCAGCGCACCGCCGCGCAACAGCACAATTCATGATTTTTACGGCTTTCCGCCCGCCCTCTACGAGCTGCGCTACAATGCGCCCGGCGCACCGGCGCTGGCCTCGGACATCGCCCACATGCTGGGTAAAGCCGGGTTTTCCTGCGATATCGACCATGAACGCGGGTTGGACCATGGTGCCTGGGTGCCGCTATTGCTCGCCTATCCGGAGGCGAATATTCCCGTCCTGCAGCTCTCATTACAAACGCATCAGGGGCCGCGGCATCATCTGGCCTTGGGGGCTGCATTGGCGCCCTTGCGCGAAGCTGGCGTATTGATCCTCGGCAGCGGCAGTTTCACGCACGACCTTCGCCGCTTTCGCCATGGCATGCCGGAGCTCGATGCCCCCGAAACGCAGGACGTCACCGCATTTTCCACCTGGATGGACGAAAAAATTCAGGCAGGCGATGTGCCAGCCCTGCTGGACTACCGCAGCCTTGCCCCCTTCGCCGCCGAGGAACACCCAACGGAAGAACATCTGCTGCCGCTCTACGTTGCCCTTGGCGCCGCGGGCGCAAAACCTGCCGCCACCCGGCTGCACAGCTCGGTGGAATTCGGGTTTTTGCGCATGGATGCCTACGAATTTTCTTAGAGCCGGATGACATTGACGGATCGCTCAGCGATCCCATCAATTGTCTGAATCCGCCTCTACTCATATGTTTAGAGGGCGATTCAGATTTTAAGATGAACCATAACTGGTTCATCTTAAAATCATCGCGCTCTAAGTCCGCGGCACCGAGCCCTGTGGCGGGGTGAACGGGGTCATCATCGCGGGTTTCGGGCTGTTCGGGTTGTTCACGTTAAGCGCGACGCTCGCCCCCAGCGCGTTCGCCATGTCCGTCGGCACCAGGATCGTCACGCCGCGGTCTTTGTTCATGTCGTAAATCAGCCCCATCTGACGGATCTGCAACGCCACCGGATTATTCTGGTAAATAAGCGACGCGGAGGCAATCTGTTCCGCAATCGCCACCTCGGCGCTGGCAAGCGTCACGCGCGCCTGTTTTTCTTTCTCCGCCTGCGCATTGCGGCTCATCGCATCGTTCAGCTCGGGCGGGATTTTTACATCCCGGATTTCCACCGCAATGTCGCCGATTCCCCATCCGGTGGATTTTTTCATGATATAGGTTTGCAGTTTCGCATCCATCGCCTCGCGGTTGGAGAGGATGTCGTTCAGCGTGGTGGCGCTGATCACTTCCCGCAAGGATGTCTGCGCGACCTGCGCGATCATACTCTGGTAGTCGGTGAGTTCGGTGGCCGCGCGTTTCACGTCCGAGACGCGCCAGAACATGATGCTATCCATCGTCACGGAAACCGCATCGGCGGTCAGCGTATCCTCGGCGGAAATGCGTGTGCTCTGCCGGCGCGTGTCGACCACGGCATACACGGTCTCGAAAGCCGGGATCAGGAAATACAGGCCAGGCCCGCGCACACCGGCAAACCGGCCGAGGCGCAGCACGACCGCCCGCTCCCACTCCGCCGCGGTGCGCAAGGTGAGCGCCAGGATGATGCCGATGAATATAACGGCACCGCCAATCACGGGCTGCTGGAGGAAATAGCTGATAGCGGCACCGGCGGCGAAAAAGAGCGCGGCGATGACCGTGACGGCACTGTTCATAATGGGAGAATCCTTTTGTCAGGCTATTCGTTTCGGAACCATGGCAGAGCTGGTCATTTCCTGCACTGGTTCGTTATGTTGGTTCAGCGTGACGAATTTGTTGATCACGATTCCGTGATCTGGCCGGGTTGCGCTCGACCGGACGGAGAGGACTTCAACGTTTAAGTGCAACGCGTCATCCGGCCGGACGGGTTTTAGCCATTTCAAGGATTCGAAGCCAAGCCCAAGTGTACCCGGCGCCGGGTTATAAAATCCACTGGTGATCAGTAGTTTCATGGTCAGGCTGGCGGTGTGCCAGCCGCTGGCGATCAGCCCGCCTGTTATCTGCTTTGCGGCTTGTGGATCGGTATGCATCGGTTGGGGGTCGAATTTTTTGGCAAAGTCGATGATATCGGCCTCGGTCACGGTCACCGGCGCGGTGGTAAAATGTCTGCCGGGCTCGAAATCCTCGAAATAATGATACGCCACTGACGTCTCCCTTTGTTTAATCTTCGCGCCTCCGGGCGCGACGCAACTCGGGTGATCTGGGTAGGCTGGTAGCATGAACAATGATTTTTTGATCCTGGCTTTGGTTGGGGGTATCGCCACGCTGACGATGGTTTTCGCGGGCCTGGCCTGGCGGGCCGCCGTCGCGGCGCCAGGGCGCTTGCACCTGGTGCTGGACAAGGTGCTCGCCGGCGGCCGTGCCGAGGCTGAGACCACCCGCGCGATCATCGCTGCCACCGAAGGTCGGTTGAACAGCGCGATCCAGGCCGGCACGACGGATGCCCTGTCCAAAGCCTTCGCGCAGATCGGCAATGCGACCCAGAACATGGCGAATGCCGTGGACGCGCTGCGCCGGGCCGCTTCCGAGGATTCTCAAAAGACGCTCACGCTGCTGGAAACCCGGCTCACCGCCATCCAGACCTCGGTGAACGAAAAGCTGCACGAGGCCGTGGAGCAACAAATGACCAACAGCTTTGCCCGCGTGCTGGAGCAGTTCGCCCAGGTGCAGCAGGCGATGGGCGAGGTGCAGTCCGCCGCCGCACAGATCGGCGACCTCAAGCGCATTTTCTCGAATGTTAAGACGCGCGGCGGCTGGGGTGAAGCACAGCTCGGCGCGATGCTCGAACAAGTGCTGCCCCCCGGCGCGTTCGAGCGGAACTTCGCGCTTCGGGAGGACGCGCGTGAGCGGGTCGATTTCGCATTGAGAATGCCGTCCCGCAGCACATTATGGCTCGCGGTCGATTCAAAATTTCCGACCGAGGATTACGAGCGTCTGCTGAACGCGGCGGAAGCGGCGGATGTTGAGGCCGAGCGCGCGGCACGCGACGGTATCGCGCTCCGCGTCCGCCTTGAGGCAAAGAAGATACGAGAGAAATATATCTGCCCGCCGGAGACCGTTGATTTCGGGATCATGTATCTCCCCAGCGACGGCTTGTTCGCGGAAGTCGCGCGCATTCCCAACCTGATCGATGAAATCAGGGTGCGCGAAAAAGTCATCATCCTCGGGCCCACGCTGCTGCCGGCGATGCTGCAAACCATCCATCTCGGGCATATCACGCTCGATCTGGAAAAGCGCGCAGGCGAGATCGGCAAGCTGCTGGGGGCGACGCGTTCGGAGATGACGAAGATGGACGATGTGCTGGGCAAGCTGGCAGCGAATGCCTCGGCCATGTCAACGAATATTGAAAAAGCCCGAGTGCGGACACGCGCCGTCGGGCGCGTGCTGCGTACGGTGGAGATGGTGGAAACCGGCACGGCCCAAAACCTCCTGGGGCTGGAGGCCGAGCAGGAGGATTAAACTCCCCCCATCAATCAGCCGCCTGCTTCTGCTTCGGAACATTCAAGAACGCCTCAAGGGAATCATCAAGCGCCTGCATCCATGGCGTATGGTGCGCCGGCGCCATCGTACCGGTAAGCACCGAAGGATAGGAACGGTTACGGTAGGTCAGAATTCCCTCGACCTTGTGATGCTCCCACTCCTTGAACAGCGCCGCGATATGATCGACGTCGAGTTTCGGATAATCCGTGGCTGCCACGAGTTCGCGCACATAGTCGGTCTGAAAATCGATCGCCTGAAAGGGATCCTCCAATGCCTCCTCGCGGGCCACCCACGAGGCGATATCAGTGTCCATCGCGGCAGCATCCGGCAAGGCGATCCGCCCCAGCATCACATCGCGCGCATACCATGCCTGGGCGTCGAACATATTGAACGTGTAATATTGATCCTGCATGCCCAGATAAATCAGCTTCGGGTTTCCGGTATGGAATATGCCTTTGTAAAGACCAGGGGGATACAACCGGTTACGCGTGCGCAGCCGCAGCGCATCCGGCAAGAACGGAAAATAATGTTGATATCCGGTGCATAAAATAACCGCGTCGATTTCACGCCGATGTCCCGTCCTGGAAATGCGCCACCTTGCCTTGAATCCCTGTGAGCAGCGGCTTTTCCTCGAAACCATCGGGCCAGTCGAACCCCATTTTTTTCGTCCGGTAGCTATAGGTAATCGAAGCGGCGCCGTACTTGAAGCACTGTGTGCCAATATCCTCGGCCGAGTAACTTGAACCAATCAACAGCACGTTCTTGCCGACAAATTCGTTGGCGTCGCGGAAATCATGCGCATGCAGCACGCCAACCGGGAAAATTATCGAAGCCCCGGAAACCAAGGTACATTCGGCGTCGAAAAATGCCCGTTCGCTGCAACGACATAATCGAACAGCTCGGTTTCGATCCGGTCCTCCTTGATATTCCTTACGCTGACACTGAACTTGCCGCTCGCTGCATCGTAGTCCACCCATTTCACGGCATGCAGCAGCTTGATGTATGAAGCCACATTGGACTTCGCGATCCGCCCCTTGATGTAGTCATGCAAAACCGCACGTGGTGGATAAGAAGAAATCGCCCGCCCGAAATGCTCCTCGAAGGAATAATCCGCGAATTCCAAACACTCCTTCGGCCCGTTCGACCATAGGAACCGGTACATGCTGCCATGAACTGGTTCTCCATTTTCGTCGAGGCCGTGTACGCCATGTGTAATTCCACAATCCGCCGTAATCCGCTTGCTTCTCGTAACACACGATTTCGGGGATTTCCGCCCCGGCACGGCGCGCCGCCTCGAAAGCCCGCAACTGGGCCAGTCCGCTTGGCCCCGCGCCAATAATGGCAATACGTTTTTTCATTGTGATATTACGCTCCGACAGAAAGAAAATGATGAAGGATGACAACCACCGGCTCAATGTTCATTGCGATACTGAGCCGCGTTCTATTTCATGCACGCACACGCGTCTTTTGTGGATCGTAATGTGGAAATGCACATATAATCGCGGATAAACGCTTCTGCTGGCCATCGAGCTTGCCAATTTCCACACGGGTTCCGATCTCCGCACAGGCCACATCCAGCCTTGCGAGAGCGATATTCTTGTTCAAAATCGGAGACCGCGTCGCCGACGTGACAACCCCGATCTGCGCTCGCCCCAGATGCACCGGATCACCATGGCCTACATGCTCATTGCTCTCGATCTCGAGCCCAACCAACACTTTTGATGGATTTTCCCGGCGGCGTTGTAGCGCCTGGGATCCGACATATTCGGCAGTCTTGTTGGCGGGCACCGAAAACCCAATTCCTGCCTCGAACGGATCGGTCTGATCGCAGAACTCATACCCAGCGAAAATCAGTCCCGCCTCGATCCTCAACATATCGAGTGCATCCAGCCCGGCGGGCACCATGTCATAGGGCTTACCCGCTTCCCAAAGCGCATCCCATACTTCAACCGCGCGATCCGGATGACACCAGATCTCATAACCCAACTCACCGGTATACCCCGTGCGCGACACCAGTACAGCCGGCCCCGTCGGGCTCCCGATACGTCCAATCGCGAAGCGGAACCATTTCAACTCTGCGATACCCGGCTGGTTCGGCGGCGTCACCACGACAGATGACAATATGTCTCGCGATTTCGGACCTTGCAGCGCCACGTTATGCAATTGGTCCGTTGCGGTTTTCACCCAAACCTTCAACCCACTCTTGGCCGCCAGTTCACGCAGCCAGATACCCGTATAATCCTCGCCACAGACCAGGCGAAAATTCTCTTTGCCGAGCCGGAACAACGTACCATCGTCGAGCATACCGCCATGCGGATAGCAGATCGCGGTGTACACAACCTGTCCGATCGCCAACTTGCTGATATCACGCGGCAGCGCAGCCTGAAGTAGAGCCTCCGCATCCGGGCCGACGATTTCAAATTTCCGCAATGCCGAAAGATCGATCAGGCATGCACGTTCGCGGCATGCCCAGTATTCCGCCACCGGGCCTTCGTTGAGATAACAGCTTGCGAGCCAGAAGCCACGATAGGGAACAAAATTGCGCGTCAACGCGGAGGTGCGCGAATGAAACCCGGTGTCACGCGTAAGCTTGGGAGCTGAATCAGGTGTCATACGGTAAGCAATACCCCGTGAAAATGCACAAGCAGCATCATAGATTCGAACATGAATATCGGTCGGCACCCAGCCATTGGCCGGATCGATATCATCCGCGCAGGACGACGACGCACAAACCAGATCCGTCAGCGCCCTTAACAACACATAATCGCCCGGCCGCGACCAGGGTTCGTCCAACCCTATCGTACCATCTGCGCTGACAATTGTATTGTAAAAGAAGTTAATCGCCGGCCACCCGGTACGCGGCTCCACGCCGAATGACGCAAGCGCCGCATTGAAATTATCCGTGCAATTCGCGTGCCCCGGATACCCCATATCCGCATAGTATTTTGGCGCGCATGCCAGCATGAACATGTCATGCCGCCCTACCGTATCGCGTACCACCTCCACGAGGGGTTGCATCCGTGCATCGAAATATTTTGCATGCAGGCCCGGCATTGGGTACGCAGCACCCGCCAGCGTTCTGGTCACCGTCGGGTCGATCCCAAACTCCTGGCCTGCCGCCAGGGCATTCGCATCGAATGCAAGAAAATCCGAACACTGCCGCCCATCTACATCGATAATCTGGATGTAGTCGCCTGCCTTCACGCGATAAGCTCGCGCGGTTGCCGGCATCAATACGAAGCTCCGATACCGGCGCGGCCAACGCCTCGGGCAAGTCCGTCACCGCGGGCGCCATTGACGTTATCGAGACGTGAATCTCCGTCGGCGGCTCCTGCTCCCAAGGTTCCTGCACAACGCCTGGCGCGACGATCTGGCAAACCGCATCCTCGTTAGCGACCCCCCGAACCACCCTTCCAGGTTGCCCACTCGGCTCGAACACCGATACTCCCGCCACAGAGGCAAATGGCTCCGTCACGCGCGAGAGGCACGCCGCGCGCCCCGAAAAAGCAAGCGCGGACTCGGGAACAACGAAAATCTCCGACCCCCTGCGACCCTTCCGGATCGGTGATCGTTACCTCATCACCTGCGCTTATCTGGAAGGTGCGCGACGAGCAGCCCGGCACCACAAGATCAATAACCCCCATCCGGCGCGACTATCTCCTCGTCCCTCAGTCTTATAAATTCCTCCAAGGAAGATAAGTTACTTTTACAGAAGATTGCAACCGATTTCTTTCAGGCCGATCGGGTATGCCATTGCCGGAAGATCTAGGATCGTTCAGGCCATGGAATCAGCGGCGGATGTGGCTCACCGCCTAAAATCCGGTTCGCAGCCAAGTTTGGCGGTTATCTGCGCCGCGTGAAAAACCACGGCACCAGCCAAAAATTCAGAGCGCGGCGTTGAGCAAGCAATACACTTGCTCGCTCAAAATAAATTGGGGTGTGATGATCTTAAAATCATCACACCCCAGAAGACAAGGTTGGCTGCGTGAGGGAAACCAAGGACTAGCGTAACCAAGTCCCCGAACGGTTCGGACGAGCAGGATCACCTCATTATTTAAATTCTACAGCTTCAGGTCGTCGCGTTTGGCTCTATCCGGACGACCCGCAAACTATTTGTGGTGCCTGGCGTGCCAAATGGCACACCCGCTGTCACAACAAGCCTCTCACCCGGATGCGCCATGCCGCATGTAACGGCAGCCCAACTGGCGCGCGCGACCATTTCCGCGAAGTCCGTGATATCCGGACCGCCGGTGTAGAAAGGATGAACACCCCAGGCGAGCGTTAGCCGCCTGGCTGTCTCGATGTTGGTGGTTAATCCTAAAATCGGCATCTCGGGACGCTCGCGCGAGGCGCGTAACGTCGTTGAGCCAGAACTGGTGTAAGTCGCGATTGCGGCCGCCGAAATCGTGGTTGCAACCTCACGAGCCGCAGCCGTAATGGCATCGGCTTCCGTGGCTTCGGCGGCGGGATGTTCGGCATCCATAATCACCCGGTGCAGTCTTTCTTTTTCCACTTTTCGTACAATGCGGTCCATCATCATGACCGTCTGCACCGGATAATCGCCCGCGGCCGAACTCCGCGGACAGCATAACCGCATCGGCGCCCTCGAACACAGCGGTTGCGACGTCCGAAGCCTCGGCGCGGGTTGGAGCAGGCGATTGAGTCATGCTTTCCAACATTTGGGTCGCGATGATGACGGGTTTTCCCATGGCGCGGCACATCCGAACCATACGATTCTGCAAGCCTGGAACATCCTCAGGCGGCAATTCTACGCCAAGATCACCACGGGCAACCATGACGGCATCCGACGCCGCAATGATTTCCGCGAGAACGGGAATTGCCGCTGGCTTTTCAATTTTCGTAATAATGCCGGCGCGGTTGCCAATAATGGCTCTGGCCTCATGCACATCCTCCGGGCGTTGCACAAAGGAGAGGCCGATCCAATCCACGCCCAGTTCCAGGGCAAAGGCAAGGTCCTTATGGTCCTTATCCGACAGCGCCGATAAAGGCAGCTCGATACCCGGCAAATTAACGCCTTTGCGATCTGAGAGAACACCACCGCTAACAACAACGGTCTCAGCATAATCGCTCCCGTGGCGCACGACCCGCAGGCGGATGCGGCCATCGTTCAGCAAAACTTCCGTCCCGGGTTGAAGCGTTGGAAAGAGCTCCGGATGCGGCATCGTCGCGCGGGTTTGCCCGCCGAGTGCGGGATCGAGGTCTAAGCGAAACGAATCGCCTTCTTGCAGCTTCACACTGCCATGTTCAAAAGCGCCTACGCGAAGTTTCGGCCCTTGCAGGTCCATAAGCACCGAAATTGGATGATTATAGCGGCGCTCCAGCTCACGAATAATATTGTAGCGTGTTGCATGATCGGCCTGGGTGCCATGGCTGGCGTTTAATCGAAATACATCAACGCCGGCTTTGAATAACGCCTCAATGATTAGGGGATCCGAACTTGCTGGCCCGAGGGTTGCGACAATTTTGGTGCGTCGGGCGTGGCGTGTATTTGGCATTTTCAAGTCTCTGTGTACGGGTTGATCAGGATGGCTCGGAAGTCGTTGACGTTTGTTCTGGTTGGGCCGGTGATCACGAGGTCCCCGAGGGCTGAGAAAAATCCGTAACCGTCATTATTGGCCAGGCGCTCGCGCGGCGAGATTGCCTTTGCCGCGGCCCGCGCCAGACTGTCGGGCGCCAGGAGCGCGCCTGCATTATCCTCGGTCCCGTCGATTCCATCGGTATCGCAGGCAATGGCATGGATGGCGGGGTGCCCGTTCAGGGCAACGCCAAGCGCCAGCAGAAACTCCGCATTGCGCCCGCCCCTGCCCTGCCCGCGCACGGTCACCGTCGTCTCGCCGCCGGAGATCAACACGCAAGGCGCTGGCGCCGGTTGGCCGTGCGTCGCGCATTGGAACGCGATACCCGCCATGACACGGGCAACCTCGCAGGCTTCGCCCTCGATGGCATCGCCCAGAATAACCGGGGTGATCCCGGCTTTTCGGGCCACCGCCGCCGCCGCTTCCAGCGCGGCTTGCGGTGTTGAGATGATCACCGCCCGTGCCTGCGCAAAGGCAGCATCGCCAGGCTTCGGCGTTTCCGCCGCCGGGTCCAGCAATCTTGCCGCAACCGATGCAGGCGGGTCGATTTTATACCGGGCCAATACAGTGCGCGCCTCAGCCAATGTGCTCGTATCGGGCACGGTCGGCCCGGAGCCGATAACCGACGGGTCATCGCCCGGAACATCGGAAATCATCAGCGTAACGAGTTGCGCGGGTACGGCCGCCTGCGCAAGACGGCCGCCTTTAATGGCCGACAGGTGCTTGCGCACGCAATTCATCTCGCTGATGCTGGCCCCGCTGCGCAGCAAAGCGCGGTTGACCGATTGCTTATCCGCGAGGTCGATCCCCGGCGCCGGCAGCGCCAGAAGCGAGGACGCGCCGCCGGAGATGAGGCATAACACCAGATCATCCGCGGTGAGGCCCTGCAACATCGCGAACATACGCTGGGCGGCGGCTTGCCCCGCGGCATCCGGCACAGGATGCCCGGCCTCGACAACCTCGATCCGGGGCAACGCCTCAACGCCGTGGTGGTAGCGCGTCACCACGAGGCCCGTTAACGGCTTATCTTGCGGCCAATGCGCCTCAACCGCTTGCGCCATGGAAGCCGCGGCCTTGCCCGCCCCCACAACAACCGTCCGCCCTACAGGCGGGGCCGGCAGATGCGGCGGCAAGCAGAACTCCGGTGCGGCTGCGTCAACAGCCGCCCGAAACATCTCCAGCAGTAATTCGGGCGCGGCAACCGCCACGGCAGGTCCCTCCACGTTTAAACCGGCGTATCAGGCAGTGGCCGTTACGGGCTTCACAGACTCGCCAATTTCATGGTTCGCCAGCTTCTCCAGCACACGCACCATGCCCGAATGATCCCAGGCGCTGCCACCATTCGCCGCCGCCGAATTGAAGAGTTCCTGGCAGGTCGCCGTATTGGGCAGGCTGATGCCAAGAGCGCGGGCGCCGGTGAGGGCGAGGTTGAGATCTTTCTGATGCAACTCGATGCGGAAGCCCGGCGCGAAATTGCGCTTGATCATGCGCTCGCCATGAACTTCAAGGATACGCGAGTTCGCGAACCCGCCCATCAATGCCTGCCGCACCCGTGCCGGGTCCGCGCCCGCCTTGGAGGCGAACAACAAGGCTTCGCCCACGGCTTCGATGGTCAGGGCAACGATGATCTGATTGGCAACCTTCGTCGTCTGCCCGTCGCCATTGCCGCCGACAAGCGTGATGTTCTTGCCCATCAGCTCAAACAAGGGCTTCACCACCTCAAAAGCCTTCTCCGGGCCGCCAACCATGATCGTCAGGCTCGCCGCCTTCGCGCCGACATCGCCACCAGAGACCGGCGCATCGAGATAGTCGCAGCCGAGCGCATTGATCTTCTCGGCAAAGCCTTTCGTGGCGATCGGAGAAATCGAGCTCATATCAACGACGATTTTACCCGGCGTCAGGCCTTCGGCGATGCCGTTCTTGGCAAAAAGCGCCGCCTCGACATGGGGCGTATCGGGCACCATCGTGATGATGACATCGGCCTTCGAGGCAACAGTGCGGCCATTCTCACAAACCGTCGCACCCTGATCGATCAGGCTCTGCGGCACTTTCTGAACATCGAAAACAAACAGTGAATGACCACCAGCGATCAAATGCGAGGCCATGGGTGTGCCCATGATGCCCAGGCCGATAAATCCGATATTGCTCATGCCAAAATTCCTCTGATTAAGTGTTCTGAAACAGAAATCTAGTGTGCGACACGCCATACTCGCGTACCCAGCCAAGCCCTTCGGTCGTCGTGGTGCGAGGCTTGTACTCACAACCGATCCAGCCGGTATAACCAAGTTCGTCAATGCGGCGGAAGAGATACGAATAATTGATCTCCCCCGTGCCCGGCTCGTTGCGGCCTGGATTGTCGGCAAGCTGAAGATGGCCAATGCGGTCGAAATTCGTCTCTATCGAGCGGGCAAGATCGCCCTCCATCACCTGCGTATGATAGATATCGAATTGCAGTTTCAAATTATCCGAGCCAACTTCGTCGATAATCTCAAGCGCCTGCTTCGAGCGATTGACAAAGAAGTTCGGAATGTCGCGCGTGTTCACAGGCTCCAGCAACAACAGAATGCCCGCCTTTTTCAGCTCCGCGGCAGCATATTTCAGGTTTTCGATCAGGGTTGCGCGGGCTTGGGGCGCATCCTCCGGCCGTACGATCCCGGCCAGGCAGTTCACCCGGGGGCAGCCAAGCGCGGTCGCGTATTCAACCGCGCGGGCAACGCCAGCCCGGAATTCTTCCACACGCGCCGGGTTGCAGGCAATGCCACGCTCACCGCCGGCCCAGTCACCGGCCGGCAGGTTGTGCAACACCAGCGTGAGACCGTTGGAGGTCAGTGCCGCCTTGAGTTCCTCTTTGCTGAAGTCATAAGGGAACAAAAACTCAACCGCCTTGAAGCCGGCATTCGCCGCCGCGGCAAAGCGCTCCATGAACGGCAACTCATTGAATAGCATCGTCAGATTAGCAGCAAATTTTGGCATGATTCATCCCCAAGAAAACCATAGACTGTCTGGATAAAGGTGCGGCGGCTTGCCGTAAAGCCGCTCAGCGCCCAACCGGCCGCAAAGTCTTTGGATCAGCTCCGGCCTGGGGCTGCGATCCAGCCGGATTGAAGCAACAATGCCTCAGTCCAAATGCTAAATCGCGCGCCAGAATATCAGTCCGAGGCTGATCCACGGTCATCATTAAATCACTTCCGCAATTCAATGATGACCAATCAGACCCTACGCCAAAACCTCGCTCTTCTTGATCGATAGCTCAGGATCAAGGCAGAGGATTTCCTCGAACTCATTAACGCTGTTGACCTCGGTCCCCATCGAGATGTTGGTCACACGCTCAAGAATGAATTCCAGAACAACCGGAACCTGATGCTCCTCCATAAGCTGCTCGGCTTTGGCAAAAGCCTCCTTGAACTCATTCGGGCTCTTCACCCGAATCGCCTTGCAGCCCAGCCCTTCGGCCACGGCCACATGGTCAACACCATAACCACGCACCGCTTCACTATCGGGCTCAACGTTGATGTTATCGAATGCGAGGCTAACCTCGAAATCCATCTGGAAGCCGCGCTGCGCCTGACGAATAAGGCCAAGATAGGAGTTATTCACCACCACATGCAGGTAGGGCAGCTTATGCTGCGCACCAACGGCCAGCTCCTCCAGCATGAACTGGAAATCGTAATCCCCCGACAAAGCGACGATCTTGCGGTTAGGGTCGTCGGCACGCACACCGAGTGCTGCCGGCAACGTCCAGCCAAGCGGCCCGGCCTGACCGCAATTGATCCAATTGCGCGGGCTGTAGACCTTGAGGAATTGCGCACCGGCGATCTGCGAAAGGCCGATGGTCGAAACATAGCAGGTGTCACGGCCGAAAGCCTCGTTCATCTCCTGATAAACACGCTGCGGCTTGAGCGGAACCACATCATAATGCGACTTGCGAAGCATGCTGGCCTTGCGATGGGCGCAAGCAGCACTCCAGCCTGACCGGTCCTTCAAAGCCCCCTTCGCCTTCATCTCGCGCGCGACCTCGATAAACATCGCAAGCGCGGCACCGGCATCCGACACAATCCCAAAATCGGGGCCAAAAACACGGCCGATCTGGGTCGGCTCAATGTCGACGTGAATAAACTTGCGGCCCTTGGTATAAACCTCAACCGAGCCCGTATGGCGGTTCGCCCAGCGATTGCCGATGCCGAAAACGAAATCCGAATTCAAGCATCGTCGCATTGCCATAACGATGACTGGTCTGCAGACCGACCATTCCAGCCATAAGCGGGTGATCATCGGGGATCGTACCCCAACCCATCAGCGTCGGAATCACCGGAACGCCGGTCAGCTCCGCGAACTCAACCAGAAGCGCGCTGGCATCCGCGTTGATAATGCCGCCACCGGCAACAATCAGCGGGCGCTCAGCTGCATTGAGCATCGCCAGCGCCTTTTCCGCCTGACGGCGGGTCGCGGCAGGACGGTGCACCACGAGAACTCTCGTAAGTCTCTTCGTCAAACTCAATCTCCGCCATCTGAACATCGATGGGCATGTCAATGAGCACGGGGCCAGGACGGCCAGAACGCATAACGTGAAACGCCTGCTGAAACACCATGGGAACCAGCGCAGGCTCGCGCACGCAAACCGACCACTTGGTCACAGTCTTCGCAATCGTCTCAATGTCGACTGCCTGAAAATCTTCCTTATACAGCCGCGCCCTGGGCGCCTGGCCCGTGATGCACAGTATGGGAATCGAATCAGCCTGGGCAGCATAAAGCCCGGTGATCATGTCCGTGCCGGCCGGACCAGAGGTCCCGATGCACACCCCGATATTCCCAGCCCGGGCACGAGAATAACCATCAGCCATATGCGACGCGCCTTCAACATGGCGGGCCAGAATATGACGAATGCTCCCGCGAGCCTTCATCGCGGAATAAAATGGATTGATCGCAGCCCCAGGTACGCCAAAGGCTACCGAAATACCCTCACGCTCCAATACACGGACCGCCGCGTCAACCGCTCTCATCTTCGCCATAGCTCGCTCCAATCATATCTGCGTCAAATATAACGGCCTTATCGGAGCCTCAAGGAAGAAAAGCAACCAAACTTAAAAAGCATTTCGCAATGTGGAATTCGACAAACTTAACAAATAAAATCAGTTGGTTAATAGCTTTCCAGGTTGGCCGGTTAGGTTTTGGTATTTAATCATTCTGACAACCTTCCTCCGATAAATCGACCGTTTTCCGCTGAAATTCGGGCTGGATTTCGGAGACGTGCATTTTCACATTGCGGAAACGTTGCCGGATTGTTTATACACATTGATATTGGAGAAAAATATGCGCATTTCTCGAAAATCCGCTACGATCGAAAGATCCTGACCCCGACAAGAAAATCCAGCGTGTCTCCACACGAATCATCCCCGAGCGCAGTGACCAGGTGCAATCGCTGGTTCGGGCGCTTGGCATTCTCAACCGTCTCGCAAACGCCGATGACGGCGTTACGCTCACCGAGATCGCCCAGCAGGTAGGGCTGTCACCGTCAACCGCGCACCGGCTTCTCACGACCTTAGAGCAGGAACGCTATGTGCATTTTAATGCCGAACAAAAGCTCTGGTCCGTCGGGGTCCAGGCATTTGTCGCAGGCAACGCTTTTTTAAAGACACGCAACCTGGTGGCGGCGGCGCGCCCGCATATGCGGGCATTGATGGAAGAGAGCGAAGAGACCGTTAACCTGGCTGTAGAGGATCAATTTGAAGCGATTTATCTTTCGCAGATTGAGTGCCGGCAAATGATGCGTGCCTTCGCAAGGCCAGGCGGCCGCGTCCCCCTGCATTGTTCCAGCGTCGGCAAGGCGCTTATGTCCGCCATGTCGGAGAGCGACCTGTCCAAGGTCTTACGTCAAAAGGGCCTGCCAAGAGTGACCGTTAAATCCCTCAACACCACAACGGCACTTCGTGAGGACCTGTTAACCGCTCGGCATCGCGGCTATGCGATTGATGACGAGGAGCATGCGGTTGGCCTTCGTTGCATCGCAGCGGTGATTTTCAATGAAGTATCGGACGCCGTCGCGGCCGTGTCCCTCTCCGGACCCATGGCTCGTATTTCCGATGAGCGAATTCCATTGCTTGGCGATTTAGTCCGCCGGAAAGCAGATGCCATCACCTCGCAGATTGGCGGCAATCTGCCCGCCTGGCGAAAGGTTCGAGCCTAACCGCCGCGAGGCACGGCAATCTCGCCTTCCTGCACCTTGGGTGGTGCCGGCTGCTCACCACCTTGGGCGCGCCAGCGTTGCATCTTCCAGATATAAGCCAGCACCTCGGCGCAGGCGCGGTAGAGCGCCACCGGCATATGTTCGCCCGGCTCCACATGGCGATACACCGCGCGCGCGAGCGGCGGCGCCTCCACGACCGGAATGCCAAGCCCACGCCCTCGGCTGA
This sequence comes from uncultured Alphaproteobacteria bacterium, assembly GCA_963740445.1. GTDB lineage: Bacteria > Pseudomonadota > Alphaproteobacteria > Acetobacterales > Acetobacteraceae > Acidocella. The sequence goes on along the minus strand of CAVUED010000002.1, from coordinate 101,250 downwards.
CGATTTCGGACGCCAGGAGGCCGACACCTTTGGCCAGGAGTAAAGGCGCACGGTCCACGCCCCGGCGGTAGCGGATAGCCACGGCAAAATGCGTCGGGTTGGTGACAATGACAGACGCCTCCGGGATGCGCCGCATCTGCCGGGCCTGTGCCAGCTTGCGGGCCAGCATGCGCTGGCGGCTACGCACCTGCGGGTTGCCGGCGGCGTCCTTCATTTCGTCGCGCATCTCGTTGTCCGACATCATGAGTTTTTGCCGGTGCAGCCAGTATTGCAGCCCCATATCCATGCCGGCGAGCAACGTGATGACGACGCAGATGCCTGAGATAACCTGTAGGCATAAGGCGATAATCGGTCCGGCGCTGGGATTTGGGCTGGCGGCGAGGGCAGCAAATTTCGGCGCCCGGAGAAAAATCATCTCCGCGCCGACGCCGCCGATGACAACGAATTTCAGCAGCGCCTTGGCTGTTTCCGCCATGCCGGATTTGGAGATGAGCTGCCCCAGCCCGTGCGCGGGCATCAGCTTCGAGAGGTCCGGTTTCAGCAGGTTCAGGCTGAACACGAACCCGCCGGTGAGGAAACTTGCCGCCAGGGAGAGTGCCGCGACCAGCATGAGCAAGGGGCCGATCTCCACGATCAGCGTATTGACCCATCCGGCGGCGGCTTGTGGTGACGCCGTCCCGGCCGCACCCAGCCAAGCGGCGCAAAAACTCTCCAGATGCGCGCCGATACCTGCCGACGCGCCCAGCGCCATCGTGGTGATCGCCACGATCACCGCGGCTTTCGGCAGGTCCGCGGATCGCCGTACATCGCCGCGCTCGGCGGCTTGCCGCAGCCGCCTTTCCGTGGGCGCGTGGCGTTTGTCCTGCCCGTCCCCCTCAGCCATGGATCATATCGGTGATGGCGTTCATGCCCACGTCCATCAGATGCGCGATGATATGCCCGGCATAGGGAATCGAGCCAGCCATGACCCAAAGCCCGGCGAGGATGAGCAACGGAAAACCGATGGTGAGCAGGTTCATCTGCGGCGAGAATACGGTGGTGAGGCCGACCGTGAGATTGACGCATAACGAGACCGCCAGAACCGGCATGGCGAGGCAAACCGCTGAGCTGATCAGCGTGCCGCCCAGGGCGGCCAGGTCCGCCCAGGAAGCGATGCTGCCAAGCCCGACGCCGTTCTGGAAGGAATGCGCCATGGCGGCGAAGAGCCAGACCGGCCCGCCGGCGGCCATGAAACCGAGCAGGCCCGCCCAGAGCATGATGTCGTAGAGAACCGGCGTTACCCCTGGAAAGTCGCGGAACTGCAATTCGGCGAAGCTGAGGCCCATCGCGAGCCCGGCAATCTCGCCGGCACTCGCAACGGCCGAAATGACGATCTGCATGACCATGCCGAGCATGGCGCCAAAGGCGATTTGCGTGACACCGGCATAAATCGCCGAGGCCGGGTCGCCGGGAAAAGCCGGCAGATTGGGCAGCCACATGGCCAGAGCCGCCGCGAAGGCCGCCGCCATGACGGATTTGACCGAAGCGGGAATCATGGATGAGCCGAAGACGGGTGCTGTCAGGAACAATCCGGTAATGCGCAGGAATGGCCAAAGGAAATGCCCGAGCCACAGCATCACCTGGGCTTGGTTCAGGACCACGATTGCCGCACCAGCATCGGCGCGTGGGAAATGAACAGCACGGCGAGGGTTTCAAACGTTTTCAGCGCGCCGAAACCACCGAACAGTGCAATGGCGATCATCGCGAATGTTTTCGGCAACAGGCTGAACGTGGCATCCTCGATTTGCAGAGCGGATTGAAAAATGGCGGTCACAAGGCCAACGATCAGCAGAACAGCCACAATGGGTGAAATGGCCGTGAGTTCGGTCGACAAGGCTTCATGCAGCAATTTTAGATAAAGCGGCATGTTGTTACGTGTGTGCGGCAAAACTATTGGCGAGCGATCCCAGCACCAGGACCCAGCCATGGATCGAGACAAACATCAACAACTTTAACGGCAATGAAATAAGCGTTGGCGACACCATGATCATGCCGAGAGACATCAACACGGACGCCACCGCGAGGTCGATCAAAACGAATGGTATATAAATCAGAAAACTGATCTGAAAGGCGGTTTCCAGCTCCGAGGTCGCGAAGGCCGGGACCAGCACTGTGAGCGGCAAATCCTTAGGCGTTGCGTAATGCCCGCCGCTGAGGTCCACGAATAAATGCAGCGGGTCCTTGCGCGTCTGCGCCAGCATGAAATCCGCGATCGGCGGCTCACCCGCCTGCAACGCCTGAGAGAACGTGATCTGCCCGGCGAGATATGGCGTCAACGCCTGGTCCTGTTCCTGGGCGATGACCCCGCGCATGACAAATACTGTCAGCGCCAGAGCCAGCGCTGCCAGCACCATGTTTGGAGGCGTCGTTTGTAGCCCCAGCGCCTGGCGCAAGACCGACAGCACAATGATGATGCGCGTGAACGCCGTCATCAGCAATAAAATGCCCGGCAAAAACGCGAGACCTGTGATAACCAGCAAAGTCTGGACATTGAGCGAATATGTCTCGCCGGCCTTCCCCGAAACCGCATTCAACAACGTCAGCCCATCGGGCTGCGCGGCATGGGCCGGAACGGCAAGCGCGGTTAAGCCGACAACCAGCAACGCAAGGAAACGTCCTTCAGATATTCCCCTCCCCCGCCTATTCATGGTCATCCAGCCGGCCGATCGCCGTCATACCGTTGCGGCCAACACCAACGAGAAACCGGCTGCCTTCGGCTTGCACGATGACCAGCGTGTTCTGCCCCCCAAGCGACCGGGATGCGATGAGGTTGATTTGTGTCTGCGCCGTGGCGCGTTGTCCCCATGTGGTGCCGCGCAGCCGGCGCAGTAAAAACGTCGCGCCGATGAGCACGCCGAAAATGACGATAAGCGAGGTGACCGAAGACGCGACGACCGGGATGACTGATCCGTTCAACGCCTAGTCCTGCACAACAAGGTTGGTGATATAGGCGGCATTGAATGGATTTCGCCGGCGTGTAGTTGGCGTTGCGTGCGAGCACATTGTTGGAAATATCGAGACAGTCTTTTGCCAGGGTCGCGCGCGTTGCCGGGTCCTCAAGCGATTTCCCGGTTTCCGTCATCAGCAGGCTGATGATGTCGGATTTGATGATCGGCTGCACCGCCGCAAAACTGGTCAGTGCCTTCGGGTCATAGGTTGAGAACTGCACGCCAAATTGCACGAAAGATGATGGTGGATCGCCGGCATCATCGGGGACGCTGACGACGACATCGGAGAGTGAGGCGAAAAGGATAGGCTTTGGTGGCGCCACCAACGGTTTGGCGGCGGCATGATGCGGAAAAATCCCCAGCTTCCACAGCACGCCGCCAGCACCACCGCCGATGACAATGACCGCGGCTCCGGCAAGGATTAGTATTTTTTTATTCATGATAATTTTCAATCAACTTTTTAAAATCATACCGCCTGCAGCAGCAACTCGAACATTGTGTGCGCGGCGCTGATCGCCTGCGCGGCCGCCTGGTAGGCCTGCTGGTAATTGGTCAACGTTACCGCCTGCTGGTCGGAATTCACGCCGCTGATCGTTTGCAGATTGCTGGTGGCGGTGGTCACCTGGCTCGCCGTGGCGGTCACGAGTTGTTGCGCCTGTTGCGCATTGGCGCCGAGCGAGGTGCCGAGGCCAACAATCGCCTGCTGCAAAGTGCCTGTTGTCGTCGTGTTCGGCGCCGTCCATAGCGCCGCCATCCGCGAGGCATTGCTGCCGCTGCTGCTGCCGCCTGGTGTCAAAGTCAGCACGTCGCCGGCCACCGGTGTGCCGGAGATTGGCAATTGCCAGTATTGGCCGGAGGCCGCACCAGCGGGATAGGCCACCGCGATATTGCTGCCCGCCGCGCCGAGCGTACCACTGGCAAGGGCAACGCCAGGGCTTGCGGCTGTAGCCACGGTATAGGCCGTGGGGGAGCTGAAGGTGACTTGCAGATTCTGGCCGAAATAGCTTGCGGGAATAACGGCCGCGCCGGTGGCGGGTGTGCTGGTCACACTGTCCGCGCCGGCGGTTATGCGCGCCGCCATTGGCGTTGAGGATCGAACCGTCGCTTTGCAATGTGCCAGGCGTTGCCACGTACGGGTCGGCCGCGGCGATGGCGTTCGGGCTGGTGGCGGAAACGGCAATGCCGGTCGCGGCATCGGGCGCCGGGTTGAGCACGAACTGATCGCCGTTGGCTGGCGTGCCGGTGATGTTGAGTGTCAGTCCGGCCACGCTCGGCGGGGTGCCCGTCGCGGCATAGGTCTGGCCGCTGGCCTGATCAGCAGCGCTCCACCCCGTGCCGCTGCTATAGGCCAGAACAAACGGCCCGCCATCGGTTGGCAGCGCGCTGCTGTTGCTGATCTGCGCGGTGAGGGTCGCCGTGCCGGTATTGCCGGCGCTTGGCGTCACACTGGGGCTAGGGACCGAGAAGATCGCGCCACCTGGAACGCCGCTGGGTGTAAGCCCCTGTGCCTGCGCGGCGTTAACGCTGCCGGCAAACACGGCGGCGAAGGTGCCGAGGCTCTGCAATGCCGCCGCGCCGGCCTGCCAGGAAGCGACGCTACCGCCGATCGCACCATCCGCCCCGGTCACCGCCACCGGCGTGGCCCCCTTGCCTGCGGTGATGGTGGGTGCGGCACCGCCCGCCCCGTTGACAGCGGCAAGCGTCTGCGCGCCGCTCTGGTCGAGCAGCACGGTGCCGCCGGATGCCAGAATGACCGCGCCATTGGCCTGTGGCAGCGCATTCACGGAGATCAGGCTGGAGAGCGAATTCAGCGCCGATTGCTGCTGGTCCAGCAGGCTCGGGTCGTTGGGTGTCAACGCAAGACTTTTATTGATCACCGCAAGCTGGCCAAGCAGGTTGTTGGCGGATGCCACGCTTTGGCCCAAGGTCTGGGACGCCCCGCTGATCGCGCCATTGATCACGCCTGCCGCACTCTGAAAGCTGCTGGTGACCGTCTGCGCGTCGGCCAGCACGGTCTGGCGTTGCGCGGCGCTGTTCGGGTTGGCGGCGAGTGTGCTGATGTCCTGGAAAAACTGGTTGATGGCGGTCTGCACGTCGCCGTTATTGGTCAGCGCGTTGGAGATGGTGGTGAGCTGGGTCGCCTGGTTGCTGGCCGCCTGGGAGGCGCTATTCGCACCACGCAACAAAGCCGCGGCGAAGCCGCTGGCGGCGCGGATGATCTGCGGCGCCTGCACGCCATTGCCCGGCTGGCCCGGCGTACTCGCGGCGGTGGCGGCGTTCACCGTCTCGACCGCATAGCCCGGCGTGAACTCATTGGCGAGGTTGTTGGAAACCGTGCTGATCCCGGCTTCGAATAATTGCAATCCGCTCAACGCCGTGTTGATCGCGCTCGTAATCCCGCTCATGATGCACCTGTTCCCGTAACAATATTTTGCGGCGCTTGGCCCGCGCCTTGCGCATTTCCGCCGATCGCCTGAAGCACCTGGCTCATCAATGGCGACCGTGAAATACTGATGATTTTTGCCGCATAATTTGTGTCGGTCGCATAGCCTGCCTGTTGCAGGGCGCGAGCAAAGCCGCCCACCGTGCTCTGGCCGACGACGTTCTGGAAACCGGACTGGATCTGGCCGACATAATCCGAAACACTGGCCGCCGTGTTTGCATAATCGCGAAACGCGGCGGTCTGGGAGGTAAGCACGCCATCCACAACCTCATGCGTCGGTTGGGTGGTGCTGCTCTCGCCATCCACGGCCTTGATGCCGAACAGATTATTGCCCGGTGTGGCAGCCCCCCAGCCGGTCTCCAGCGCGGTTTGCGCCAGCACGGCCACCGGCGGCACGCCGAGCGCCTGCGCCGCGGCGCTTATCTGCGGCCAGATGGCTTTCGCGAAGTTTTTGGCCTGGGTGACGACGTCCGCCGCCGGCTGGGTAGTCTCAGGTGCGGTGGAAAGCGCTGCGGCGGCGGTCATGCCCTCCGGCTGCGCCGCCTGCATAACGGGCGCCGGAAAACCCGGCACCGCCGCCTGCATCTCGGCCGGCGCTATATCGGCGGTGCCGCCAACCTGCCGCAGCATCGCATTCGCCAGTGCTGAGTCGTATTTGCCGAAATCATTCTGCGCGACATTCCACAGGAACATGCCCTGGAAATCATCGCCGCCGGTGCCAAGAGACTTTGCGTCCAGCCCCGTTTTGTTGAGTTCCGAGAGCATCTCGTACCACAGCAGCCCGGCCACATGTTTCACGGTCGCGGCAAGGTCTGGCTTCGCGGCGCTGGCGTTGCCCAGGCGCTGTGCGGCAGGGAGGATCATGCTCATCAGATCACCTTGATCTTGCCGTTGATGGCACCGGCCTGTTTCAAGGCCTGGATGATCGCGATCAGGTCCGACGGCGTCGCCCCCACCGCGTTCAATGCCGCCGCCACATCCTGGAGTGTCGCGGCGCGCGGCAGATTGATCACATCCGCCTTTTGCTGATTGGCGCTGACCGCCGTGTTCTGCACACCCACCGTGGTGCCGTTGCTCAACGGGCCGGGCTGGCTGACGCCGTTCATGGTCTGGATGTTCACGGTCAGGTCGCCATGGCTGACCACGGCGGGCCCGAGCGTAACGCCGGCATTCATCACGATCGTGCCGCTTTGCGCATCGACGATAATGGTCGGCGCCTGCGCTGGCGGGGTGATGGAGAGCGCCAGAACACCGGCCATGAACCTCATGGCGTTGATGCCGTTCGCGTTCAGATCGACCTCCCCGGAGAGGCCGCATTGGCCGCGCCGCCGCCATAGGCGGCGTTGATGACATCGGCGATCTGCTGCGCGGTCTGGAAGCTCGGCGTGTCGAGCAGCAATGCGCTGACGCCGTTGATGGCGTAATTGGCCGGGATGGTGTTGGCGATAATGGCGCCGCCCGGCAGCGAGCCGACCGTCGGTACGTTCACGCTGGTGGAGGTGCCACCGGCACTGCTGGCAAAACCGCTGACCAGCAACGGCCCCTGCGCCTGGGCGTAGACCACGCCATCGCCGCCGCGCAACGGTGTGGGCAGCAGCACGCCACCGGCGAGCGACGTGGCATTGCCAACCGCCGAAACGGTGACATCCACATGCTGCCCGGCATGAACGAAAGCGGGCACGTCGGCGGTGACCATGACGGAGGCGACATCGTTCGGCTGCATGTTCGTCACGTTCGGCAGAGCGATGCCCATGTTGCGCAGCATGTTGAGGATGGATTGCTGGGTGTAGGGCACCTCGGTCGTCTGGTCGCCCGAGCCCGGTAGGCCGACAACAAGGCCATAGCCGTAGAGCTGGTTGGTCGGAGCACCTGCGACCGTGACGAGCTGGTCGATGGTGGTGGTGTCCGCATGGGCTGGCGAGATCAGGACCAGGAGAAGGGCAAGGCTTCGCCCTGCAACCCGCCAGGAGGTTCCACCCCCTGAACGCCCGGCCCTGGAACTCCTGGCCTTGCCGCCGCGCCATTCGCGCATCTCGGAGGACAATCGGCGCGCCATTCTATTTTCAACGCGGACGCCGTAATAATCAGCATCTTTAACAAACATGCTTGTGGCCCACGGGCGAACGTCGCGCATCAGAACGGCGAGACGAAGGTGAGGATTTGTTGCAGCCACGGCACCTGATGCGCGCCGTTGACCGGCCCATTGCCGACATACTGCACATTCATGTCCGCGACGTTATTGGAACTTATGGTGGTGTTGGCGGCGATATCATCCGGGCTGGCATAGCCGGTGACGACAATGCTGGTGACATTGCCGTTAATGTTCACATTCGTCCGCCCGGCCAGCGCCAATGTGCCGTTCGGATCGACATGCGTGATCACCGCCTCGACCTGACCGCTGATATTGTTGGATGCCGCCGCAGTCCCCGCCCCGGTATATTCCTGGTCCGAAGCTTGCCTCGAAGTGCGGCGAAAAACTGCTGCCGTTCAAATGCCCAAAGTTCAGCGGCACGCCCATGAAGCTGCTCAGTGAATCGCTCAGCTTGCCGGTGCGCTTGAGTGCTGCGTTATCGGTGTTATCGGCGGTGGCGCTCGTCACAATGTCGATGGTGACCAGATCGCCCGGCCGCCAGTCCCGACGCGGCTCGTACAGCGAACCGGAGGTGGAGGCTGGAAACACCGAGCCATCCACGGACTGCTGCTGCGGCTGAACATCGATGGGAAACGCCGCCGCCTGCACGATCTTGGGTGCCCCTGGCGGCCTCGTCGCACACCCCGCCATCGCGAACAGCATCGCCATCAAAACAAATTTTCCGCTAACCTGGCTCATGCCCCGGCGGCGGCCTGCGCCAGGTAATTGAGCTGGTTATCCACGGCAGACGCCGCTTGCGTGCCGAGCTGATAAGCCCGCTCCGCCGAGATCATGTTCACCATCGCCTGCACGACATCGACATTCGAGGCTTCCAGATAACTCTGATTGACCGAGCCAAGACCGTTGGTCTGCGGCGCGCCGGCAATCGCCGTGCCGCTCGATGTCGTGCTGGCAAACAGATTGCCGCCCAGCGGCTGCAAGCCTTGCGGATTGACGAAATTGGCCAACTGTATCTGCCCAACCTGTGTCGCCGCCTGTGACCCCGGCACAGTGACCGACACCGTGCCATCCGTCCCTATGGTCACACTCGTCGCATTCGCCGGAATCGTGACGTTTGGCAGTACCTGATAGCCGCTGGAATTCACCAGCTGGCCGTTCTGGTTGAGCTGGAAGGAGCCGTCCCGCGTGTAAGCCGTCTGGCCATCAGGCTGCAAAATCTGAAAATACCCAGAGCCGTTGATCGCCAGATCAAGCGGGTTACCGGTGCTCGTCAGCGCGCCCTGGGTGAGGGTATCCTTGATCGAGGCGACTTTCACGCCGGTGCCGACCTCGAGCCCGGATGGATAGACGGTCGTCCCTGTGGAGTTCGCGCCCGGCTGTATCCCGTTCTGATACAACAACGACTGGAATTCCGGCGTCTCCGATTTAAAGCCGGTGGTGTTCACGTTGGAAAGATTATCCGCGATCGTGTCCATCATCGTCTGGCTCGCTTGCAGCCCGGTTGCGATCGTATCGAGTGCGTGATTCATGTCGGTCTATCCTTGCGCGAGCAAAGTGTTGAGGCTTTGATTTGGGCTGGCCTGGGTCTTCATCAGATCAGTCTGCAACTGGTAGGATCGGCTATCGGCGATCATCTCGATCATGCTCTGGGTCGGATTGACATTGCTGTCGTTCAGGTACCCCTGATGCAGCGAGCCATCGGTGGAAGCGGTCAGCGCCACCCCGGCCGGTGGGCTGTACAAAGTGCCGCTGAGCGGGGTGAGCGTGCCCGCCGGCGTTGCCACCAGATTGAGCTGCCCGTAAATCTTCGACGGCCCGCCGGGCTGGCTGGCCGGCACACCGGAGACCGTGCCGTCACTGCCAATTTCGAGTTTGGCCAGGCTCGGCAGGCTGATCGGCTGGCCGGTGGTGCCGAGCACCGGATTGCCGGCGCTGTCGGTCAGGATACCGGCGCTGGAAAGTGACAGCGAACCGTCTCGCGTCAGCGCATTGCCCGCTGACTTGTCTGCACTTCGAGCCACGCATTGCCCCCCAACGCCACGTTCATCGGATCGCCGGTATGCTTGAGGCTGCCCTGGGTCAGGTCCGGCCCTGAAGTCAGCGCCACGGCATCCGCCCCCGGCGGCGCATTGGCACCCTGGTAATTGGCCGCCTCCGTCATCGCCTGCACGGCGGCATAGCCGGGCGTCTGCTGGTTCGCGAGATTGGCGGCCACGGCATCCATGCGGGCGCTGATCGCCTGCAAGCCCGCCATTGTGGTGAAAAGCGCGTCCCCTGGCATGGTCAGATCTGGACCAGCCGCTGGCCGTCCTGCTGCTCAGTCTGGATCACCGAAGTATTGGCCTGATAAGCCTGCTGGTACTGGATGAGCGAAACCAGCAGCGACGAGGTCGAGGCATTCGAGGCTTCAAGATTGCCACCGACCAAACTGCCCGCCTGCCCCGTGCCCGGCGTGTTGAGCACCGGCTGGCCGGAGGATTGCGTGGCGGCGAAGAGATTGCCCGTAACCGGCATCAACCCTTCCTGGTTAAGAAAATTGGCCAGACCAAGCACCCCGGCATTCATCGTCTTACCATTGCTATAGGTTGATTGTACCGCGCCATTTGTGGTGATCGCGGTGCCGCTATAGTTGCCCGGGGGGTAACCGTCATTCGTGTTTCCGGCGACCGCGAAGCTCTGCGCGCCAAGCGTCGTTCCGGTAAGGTCGAAGGCGACCGCGGAATTTGCCGCGCCATTACCCCAATTGACATTCAGCGTTGCAGGACTGCCGGAACTCAAAGCGCCGGATGACGTGAAGTTCAGCGTCGTCAGTGTCTGCGGTGTCCCGGCATTGGTGCCATCCGCCAGTTGCGGCTGGGCATAAACCGTCCAGTTCGGCAACGCTCCCGGAGCCACCGCCGGATTCTGCGCGAAATACAGCCCGACCCGGTTGGCATTGCCCAGAGAATCATAGGTGACGACCGAAGTTGATTGGTCGTAGGAGGCGGGATTACTGGCGCTGAAGGTGGTGCCGGTGGGGATCACCGCGTCACCGGAATTGAGGTTCAGCGTAAGCCCCAGGGCGCTGGTCGGCTTCGCGGCAATCGCGCCGGTATTGATGGTGATCGGTGCCAGCGTACTGCCCAGCAAGCCGCCCGCCGTCTGCGGATAACCGAGCAGCTTGGCACCGGAGGCCGTGACCATCTGGCCTGTGGTCGAATCGATCTGGAAGGCGCCATCGCGCGTATATTGCTGCGTACCGTTATTGCTGATCACGAAATATCCATTGCCCTGGATCGCGGCATCCAGCGGGTTGCCGGTCGCGGTGAGATTGCCCTGGGTGAAATCGGAGGAAATCCCCTCGGTGGCGGTACCGATGCCCGGCGTGTTCGTGGCGCCCGCGGGATACACATCCTCGAACAGGGCCGTCTGACTTTTGAACGCCGTCGTACTGGCGTTGGCGAGATTGTTGGAAACCGTATTGAGACCCGTTTGCGCGCCCAGCAGGCCAGAAAGTGCGGTTTGTAATGTCATGCGGAAACTCCAAGAACAGTTTGGATGGATGAGACAGGCAACGGCGTGGCAGTCGCCCTGCACGTTCAAAGTCGGCGTGGTGCCGGAGACGTTCACGCCTTCAACGGTGTAGACGCTGTACGGCGTCGCACTAACCGCCGCTCCCGTGGAATCCACGGCGTTGATCTGGTAGGTATACTGCGTCCCCGCCGTACCATTGCCCCAGGAGAAATTCTGCTGCCCGGCCGATAGCGCGCCCAGATTCATGGTGCCCGCCACGGCACCGCTGGGGCTTAAAATACTAACGCTCACATCCTGCGCCGCACTTGCCAGGTTGAAGGCCCCTTGCGCCGCGCCGGCGGCATTGGCCGTCAGCGTGTTACCTGAGCACCGCGACCTGTTTGCCGACCAGGCTGGAGGCCTGCGCCATCTGCGCCGCCGCCGTGCTGCTCTGGATATTACTGACCGAGGTATTGAGCTTGTCGATGCCATTCACGGTCGAGATCGCGGCGAATTCCGAGGCAAGCTGCGTCGGGTCGGCCGGATTGTTCGGCGTCTGATATTTCAACTGCGCGGTTAGAAGCTGTAGAAAATCCGATTGCGTAAGCGCGCTTGTTGAGCTCCCGCTGCCGGCTTGGTTTTTGTTTGCGGTTGTGGAAGCGGCAACGGCGGCCGCGGTAGCAGCGGCGCTGGCCGAGCTTGGAACGACAAGATTTGTCATCATGACACCTGAAAACTGGCAAGCATTTGTTGATCGATCCGGCTGGCTTGCTGCAGCACGGCAACCGAGGCGGCATAGGAATTCGAACTGTCGATCAGATCGACCATCTGATCCACCTGACTGACATTCGATCCGGTCACGTACCCCTTCGCATTCGCAAAAGGGCTGCCGGGATCATATTTCTGCACAGGCGCTGCATTGCTCTGCACCGCGCCGACCACTTGCACCCCGAGATCATGCGCCGCGGCCGCCGCATTGCCAAAACCTCCGGTTTCGCCAGCCGCCACCGGTGCGGCTTCGAACACAACCTCATGGGCGCGATAGGGTGTGCCCCCTGGCGGCGTCACGGAATTGACATTGGCGAGGTTAGAGGCGATTGCGCCCATCCTTGCGCTCTGCGCATCCAGCGCGCTGCCAACGATATTAAAAATATCAGAGCCGCTCATGGCGCAATCCTTCCCTTTCTAAACGTCACATTCACCTCAGATGCCACCTGGGTTAGGGCGCAAAGCCATCACCAGATCAGCGGTTGATTGATGCAGGAATGTCGCGGTCCCCAGCATGGCTTCGCCATTCGCCGCAGCTTCCACCCGCTCACCGTCCATCGACACATCGTTGCCGTTCAGTCCCACAGTCGCATCGGCCCGGTATTGCGGACCTGCGCTCGCCTGCCCGTCTCCGAGCTGGGCGGCCAGCGCAGTGTCAAATGGCACGTCCACGGCTTTGTAATTCGGCGTATCGGCATTCGCGATGTTATTCGCGATCAAGTCCGATCTCTCCTGCCGTACATTGAGAACGCCACCGTAAAAATCGATAAATCCAACCTGCATTGTGGTCCGCGCACTTTCCATAAATGTCGCGGCGCTCTTGAGAGCGATGCGACGTGTGTCCCGCGAGGTATATTCCGGCAGGCCATTACTGGCCAAAGCCGCATCTCACCTGACTGTCATAACGCCCTCGCGTTAAAAAACCGTAAATGAAAACATGAATGAAACCTCGATAAGAACGCATGATATTTTTTATTTTTTATTGTAATACTCTACATTTTTCTGAAATATTAAGCTTTCCGAAACGTCAGAACCGCTTAAAATGTCATGGCCTTGTACCGTCCTTAACGTGTCATTAAATGAAACACACCAGAGTCTGACCCGAGATTAGAACGCATCTCATTGGTTCTGTCATGGGCCAAGTTCGGTTCCTGGCCATCAACGCGCCACATCAAAGCCGCGTGTAGCGGCCCCCTGGTTTCGCATTTTGAAGCTGACCGGCAAAATAGAAAAAACCGCGGCCAGCGGTCCAGGAACGCATAAACCGGCCGACGCATCTCGGCGCGGCGCTCGTGTCAATTACAAACAGCTCCATTATATGGAGCTCGGATTACACGTCATCGGGGGACGAATTCGTTCTGGCGCATGTGCGCCAAGTGCGCCGGGTTTATGCGCTCAATCGGCTGATTACCGCGTCATGCAGTTTGCGCTGGTCATCGCTGACATAAAGCGCTGCCAGATCACCGGACGAAAAACTCGTCCCCGCGGGCATCTCCGCAACCGCCATGCGCTCGAGCGCCGTAACAACGCAATCCGCGATCTGCTTGGCAAAATCCTGGCGCTGTGCCTGAAAGAAGGCTAGCTCGTCCAGGGATCGGCGTATCTCCGCAACTTCTGCGATTGCCTCCACGCGCTCGCGTTCCAGCACCGGGTTCGCGCTGGGGTTATGCCGGGATAAATTGTTCAGCAGACCCGAGAGCCAAGACAGAAGAGCCGTGGTCCGCCAAAGCAGATCGAAGGTGGCGCTGGCATCCATCCGGTCGCGCAAGGTTGAAACCTGCTCGGCAAGGATCGCACAAACCAGGCGTTCATTGGCTTCGGTCGTTGCCGACATGGGGCTATCGTTCCTTATTTCGAGGGGCAAAGCTGTTTGACCACGGAGAGGAGCTGGTTCGGCTCGGCCGGCTTGGTCAGCCAGCCCGACGCACCGGCGGCGCGTGCTTCATCGCGCTTGCGCCCACCGGACTCCGTGGTCAGAACGATGATGGGCGTGAAACGCGTCGAGGCAATTTTACGTGCCTCCTTGATAAATCCTATGCCGTCGAGTTCGGGCATATTGAGATCGGTGAGGATGACTGAAGGTTTAATGCCATCGGTCAGCTTGGTAATGCCTTCACGGCCATTCATGCCGGTTTCAACCTCGTAGCCAGCGCCCTTCAAAATATGCGACAAACTCATGACCATGGTGGCCGAGTCGTCGAGAACAAGAATTACAGGCATTTATGAAGGCTCCATTCGGCTGATTTTCGGTCCGGGTTCTTGCATGGTGCCCAGCAATTATTGAAACACCGTTAAGATACAGTGCAAGGCTATCGATCTAAGCTGATTTGCCGCTTTTGAGCCAAGGTTCCTCGCGCTGCGCGGCCGGGTTTGCCAAGCCACACGGCAACCATAGGCCGCTTCGTCCAGATCAGGCTTGTCAACATATTGGTCTCCTGGGCACTGCAACGGGCTGGTATCATCCAGCCCAAACAGGTTGGCGGTCGATTTTTGGCCGCATCGGTCGTATGCGCCCGCAAACCCCAACCGCGTTCTTCATGCCCGACAAACATGAAAAAAGTATTACCGCGGCACCGTTTCGTGGCGACAGTCAATCCCGTATGCGCCGCATACGCCGCACAGGGCACATAAGTGCGTTCCCACTTAAGATTTTTACGATCACATCCCGTTCTTAAGAAACCGTTAGGCTCGTTTTTGTATCCCTTTCCGCGTGACCATCAACCGCGCCACGCCACCAAAAATTCTAATACCGGAGCATCCACGATGTCGCAACGATTTCCTTCGACGTTCACAGCCAGACCTTAGAAAAGCATTAAGGAGTGAATGATATGTAAAATCGGTTTTGGTTCCAAGGCTTACGGCTAGCCAGTCTCTTATTTATGTTGGTGGAATACACGACATGTTAAACAACAGTCTTCTCCATGCCGTCGGTGCCCTCGGCGCCACGGCCGCGTCTCCGGCCTCCACGGCGGCATCGCCACCGGGACATTTTCTCGATTTGATGAACTCGGCATTGCACGATGTGAGCGCCACGCAAACCGCCGCCACAACCGCGGAAGCTGGTTATGCCGCGGGCATCCCCGGCGACACCATCGGCAAAGCCCTGGTGGCGAGCGACCGCGCGGAAGTAGCCTGGAACGCGACCGTGGCTGTGCGTAACGAGGTTGTCTCGGCGTATCAGTCGATCATGAACATGCAGTTCTGATGCCAGACTGGCGGGAATTTTTGCACCAGTTGCAGGTGCAGGCAGCACGGCTCCCGAAAATCACCTGGGCGGTTGGCGCTGTCATCTTCGCATCGCTTGGCGTGGTGGTGTGGCTGGAAATGGCCGGCCCGCCTTACGTGGTGCTCGATGAAGGGCTCTCCCCGGCGGATGGCGGCAAGGTCATCGCGCAACTGCAAAAGCTCAGCATACCTTACCAGCTGCAAGCCGCCGGCAATATCATCCTGGTGCCCGCCCCGGCGCTGGCTCAGGCGCGGCTCCAGCTTGGGGTCGCGCAGGTTCCCGGCTCGGATGTGTCAACCGCCTGGACCCAGTTGGAAGACGCGCCGATGACCGCGTCGGATCTCGCGCAATCCACCATGGCCGTGCAGGCGCTGGAACTTTCGCTCCAGCAATCGATCGAGAGCCTGAACGGAATTCGCAGCGCGCAGGTTTTCCTCGCTTTGCCACCGGACACACCCTTCCTGGCCGATCAGCCCAAACCCACCGCCTCGGTGGTGATCGACGCGGACGACAGCGCGGCACAAACTCAAGGGCAGGCGATCGCCAATCTGGTGGCCGGCGCCGTGCCGGGCCTTGCCGCAGCCCAGGTCACGGTGGAGACCACATCCGGCGTCGCGGTCTACCCGGCCGGCGGCAACATGACGGCCGGCACGCAATTGGCCACCGTGGCGCAGGTTGAAACCAGCGCCGCGGCGCGCATCGCCGGTCTGCTCATTCCGCTCGTTGGCGCTGGTAATTTTCAAACGGACGTGTCGGCCAATCTGGATTTCACGCAGGAGCGTATCCACCAGATTTCCTATGGGCCGTCGCATCTCGTCGCGCACGAGGTTAGCGCGCAGTCCTCTCAGTACGGCGCGTCCACGGCCGCGATCGGAATTCCTGGAGCGCTCTCGAACGAGCCGCCGGCCGCCACCACTGCCACCCCCCAGCACGGCCGCCGCTAGCAAAAACGCCACGCAGCCAAGCCGCCAGCGCGCAGGGTCAGCCGCAGCAAACGAGCAACAATCTCGACCAGACCTATGTCACCGACCAGAGCGACAGCGACATCACGAATCCCGACTGGACGGTGAAATCCATCGCCGTGTCGGTCGTGCTCAACAAGGCAGCGCTCGGCGCGGTCACGATCGCCCAGGTCAAAGCCGCCATCGCCGGCGCCTTCGCCTATCCGCAGGTAAACGTGAACGTGCTCGCCGCCGCCTTCCAGAAACCGGCGACTTCCATGGCGTCCGGGCCGCTCGTGCAGGCCATCGCCCCGCTCGCGCATGGTTTACTGGAGATCATGGCGGCGGCGGCTTTGTTGTTTGGCTTGGCCATTCCCGTCGGCCGGCGTCTCGGCACGATGAACATCCAGGCATTCCTGCCACCGCCGCCAGCCACAACAGCAGCGTCCGATGCCCGTTGTGCTGCCGCCGCGGGATTTTTCGGAATTGCGCGACCAGGCAGGTGAAAACATCCCAGGCGTGGCGCGCCTCCTGCAAAACTGGGCTGAAGAAAATGACTGAAACAGCCAAGCAACTTCCGGCACCGCAGCTTACCGGGGCGGAGCGCGCGGCCATGGTGCTGCGGGAACTGGGGGAGGAGACCGCCGCGGCCGTGCTGCGGGAGATGGACGACGCCTCCGTAAACCGCATTTCCGCCGCCATGACGACTTCAAGGCGACATCCCCCGAGCTTGCGGGAAGATATCATGCTGGCCTTCGCCAACGATCTTGGTCTTACCGGGATTGGCGGAGACGGCATGAAATTTCTCAACCGTGTGCTTGTTAGCGCCCTGGGGGACACCCAGGCGCGTGAAATTCTGGACCGCCTGAAGCGTTCCGAGAGCCGTTCCGCCTTTCGCCTGCCGCCCAATGCCGATCCGCGCACGCTGGCGATGCAGATATTGCATGAGCGGCCGCAGACCATCGCCCTGCTGCTGGCACATATTCCGCATGAGACCGGCGCCAATTTGCTTGCCTTCCTGCCGGAGAAGCTGGCCGCCGAGGCGCTGTACCGGTTCTCGACGCTCGATGTCGTTTCACCCGGCGCGGTGATCGAACTGCGTGACATGCTGGAAGAGCTGATGAGCAACACCGCCACCGGGGGGCGGCGTGTCGGCGATCTCGGCGGCGCCAAGCAAACCGCCGACATCCTCAACCATCTGCAAACCGGAATGTCGGATATGGTGCTCGGCGCGATCGATGCCCGCGATGCCAAAACTGCCGGAAAAAATCCGCGAGAACCTGTTCACCTTCGTCGACCTTGGCAAACTCACCGACCGTTCGCTGCAAATTCTGCTGCGTGAGGTGCCGAATGACCGGCTGGCCCCGGCTTTGCGGCTGGTCGACGAAACCCTGCGCGCCAGTTTTTACAGAAATCTGTCAGCGCGCCAGGTGGAAATCCTCAAGGAGGAGCTGCGCAGCGGGCCGCCAATGCGCCGGGCCGATGCGCTCGCCGCACAGAGCGAGATTGTCGAAATTGCGCTGCGGCTCTCGGGCGAGGGCCGGATCACGATCAGCGCCACGGAGGAGATGGTCTGATGACCCTTGTACTGACCCCTGTTGCACCCACCTGCGCCGCCGCCAGCGCGGGCGATCCCGCTGCCAGCATCACCCCAGCCAACGCGGCGGACTGGTCGAGCGCGCTGGCGCAGGCCGATGCCGCCTGCACACCTTCCGCCAATGATGCCCCAACATCGCCGGACGGTGCGGCGCAAAAATCCACGGCAAAAAAACCTGACCCGCAAGCCTCGGCAAGCCCGGATGGCGGGACGAAACCGCCTGCCGAAAAGCCGCCCGCCAGCACCGCAGCGGCAACCCCAGCAACGGCCACGGCGGTTCCGGCCCAGCCCGCGCGCAAACATACCGATGCGGCGACCAGTCTCAGCCCGTTTGCCGCCATGCTGCTCGGGGCCGCCAACACACCTGCCAGCCCCAACGGCACCGCCACGAACAAAACCGGCGACCAAACGGCAACCGGCGTCGGTCGCAAAGCGCCCAGGCAAAGCACGGACGCAGCAACGCTTCATGGTGATACGGCCGAAGCAACACCCAAGGCCCAGGCGGCGGGTCCGGTAAAAGCCGAGGCAGCAGCGCCGAGCGTGCTGCCGCCAGCGACGGCGCCCACAGTAGCCAGCAGCGTGGTTGTGACACCGGGCGGCACCGTTGCAGTGTCCGCCAAGGCGCCCGCCACCACGCCCCCGGTGAAAGCCGCCTTTGCCGCACCCGCGCCGCAAGCGCTCGCTGTAACCATCCCCCCGCAGGATGCCGCCGCGACCAACATACCAGCCGGCAAAATTACCCCGCGGGACGCACCATCGTCGCCATCTTCCGCCCATAGCGCCGCATCTGCTCCGGCGGCACCGGCGCTGCCGGCACATGAGGCCGCATCCCTCACCGGCGCGGCCACGCAGGCCGCTAATGCGCAATCCGGCAATCCGAGCGCACCTGCGGTGTCCGGTACTGGTAGCGTCCTCACCACCGCTCAAAGCGCGGCGCAGGCCATGCAGGCCACCGCAACTTCGGTCCACGGCGCCAGCCCGGTCAATCCCGCCGCACCAGTGGCCCCAGCATCCGCCGTCAATATCCCCACCGCCAGCGTGGCCGCCACCCCTGCAGCACTCGCTGCCACCATCACCGCCATGCACCAGAACGGCCAGAGCAGCACCGTACTGCGACTGGACCCGCCGGGCCTGGGCAATCTGTCCATACATGTCGCCCTCGACCAAAGCGGCCATGTCAATGTGCTGTTCGTCCCGGCTTTGGCGCAAACCGCGCAATGGCTCAATTCCGGGATGGACGGGCTGCGCCATGCCATGGTGGCGGCCGGCCTTAATCTCGGCCAGGCGGGCGTCGGTGGCCAGCAGGGCCAGTCCGGCGGCCAGGCAAGCAACCCCGGCAGCCAGTCCAGCCTGTCCAACCACCCTGCCGCCACCACGCAGCCGGGCGACCCCACCCCCTCACCACAAGGTATCAACGGATTGAGCGCCTATGCTTGAGGAAATGCAGGATGTGGAGGTGCTCGACCTGCTGGATTCCATGCGCGCGCCGCAATTGCGCTCGCTGCTCATGGAAAACCTCTCCGACCGGTTCATGCGCCAGATCGCCTTCGCGCTGTTCCAGCGCATGCGCCACAGTGTGCAATTGCTGAGCTGCATCAACGGCGTCACCAGCCATGAATCCGCAATTTCCTCGCTGCCGGATGTCATGCTGGCGGGCATTGCGGAACTGACGCCCCTGCGTGGCCGGATGCTGGTCGCGATCGACGGCGACCTGATCGGCGCGGTGGTGGATGCGATGTGTGGCGCCACAACCGCACACCCGTTCGAGCGCGATGAACTCTCGGCGCTGGAAACGCGCATCGGCAAGCAAATGATCGACCTGACCCTCTCCACGATCTCGGAGACGCTGAGCGGGCTGATGCAGCTAAACCTCGACTCCGATCGCCTATGAGAACGCAACCGGCATGATCGCGATTGCCGATGGCCAGGACTGGATGATCGCGGTCACCGGCATTTTCGAAACAGCACTCGGCACCGGCACGATCAAGCTCATCGCGCCTTATGCGGGGTTCGAACCGCTCGAGGCCAAGGTCAACTCGCAATCAGGGCTGCTCGGCGGGCGCGGCGCCGATACCGGCTGGGTCACCGCGATCGAGAATTTGAGCGAAAACACGCCGGTCGAACTGCGCCTGGAACTGGCCCGCGCGGCCGTCCCGCTCGCGGTGTTCGAGGCAATGCAACCAGGTCAGATTTTACCATTTTTTCTATCGCCGGAGGCAATCGCGGTCTCCGGCGGGATCGACCTGTTCCGTGCCGAATACGGTCAAAACGACGGATATATTTGCTGCCGGGTGATAGCAGATGGCTTGATTGAAGGAGATTTGATGATGGCAGACCAGAAAACGGCGGACCAGAAAGAACAGCCCGGCGCGGCTGCCGCGCGAAGCGCCGCTATGGTGGCCGAGCGAAACGTTCCTGAAAATGAGCGTGTCGAACTCGAGCGGCTGCAAAGCCAGCCGCGCGGCCTACCGGCCATCACGTCCAAAAACGTGCTGGACCGGGTGCAGGTTTCGCTCACCGTGGAGCTTGGCCGCACGCATATTACCGTGAAGGATTTGCGCCAGCTCCGCCATGGCCAGATCGTCACACTCGACCAGACAGTGGGCGAACCGCTGACGATCTTCGCGAACGGCCAGAAGCTGGCTTACGGCGAGGTCGTGGCGGTGGCCAATGACCGCTACGGTGTGCGCGTCACGGCGCTGGCCGAGGATGCAGATGCCGCCGGCGAGAGCGCCGCGTGACCGCGACCGGGGTCAGCGTCGGAGCCTGGACGGCGTTTGCTGAGCTGGCGGGGCCCGTGCTGGTGGTCATGCTGATCATTGGCCTGGGTGCTGGCATTTTGCAAACCGCGACGCAAATCCGCGAAGCCTCGATTCCCTTCGTGCTGAAGCTCGCCGGCGTGGCGGTACTCACCACGGCGGCCGGCCCGCTGATGATGGGCGGGGTCGAGGCTTACGCGACCCGCCTGCTGCATGCCATTCCGGGCCTGATCCATGGCTGAGGCCTCCGCTTTACCTCGGCCAGGGTCTTTAAGCGCCACCCAACTCTCCGGGCCGATCGTCATCCTGCTGGTGCTCACCATGCTGGTGGTGCCCCTGCCGCCGGCCGCCATCTCGTTTCTCTTCGCGCTGAACATCTCCGCTGGCCTCGTCATCCTGGGGGCGAGCCTCTACATCCCCTCGCCGTCGGAATTCTCATCATTTCCGTCTGTGCTGCTGGCGACAACACTGATGCGCCTGGCCCTCAACGTCGCCACCGCGCGCGCCATCCTGCTGAACGGCTTCACCGGGCCGGGAGCGGCCGGGCATGTCATCGAATCCTTCGGCGAGTTCGCGGTCGGCGGCAATTACGTCGTCGGCGGCATCATCTTCGTCATTCTCATCATCATCAATTTCGTCGTCGTCACCAAGGGGGCGAGCCGCGTCGCGGAAGTCTCCGCGCGCTTCATGCTAGATTCATTGCCCGGCCGGCAGATGGCGATCGACGCCGAAATCAACGCCGGCATTTTAAGCCCGCAAGCCGCCGAGCGCCGTCGCGACACGCTGCGCCGCGAGGCCGATTTTTTCGGCGCGATGGACGGCGCCTCGAAATTCGTGCGCGGCGACGTGGTGGCGGCGATGATCATCCTGGTCGTCAACATGCTGGGCGGGCTCATCATCGGCACGTTGCAGTACGGCCTGCCGCTCGCGGACGCGGCGCGCACCTACACGCTGCTCACCGTGGGCGACGGCCTGGCGGCGCAAATTCCTTCGCTCACCATCTCCGTCGCGGCGGGCCTGGTCGTCACAAGGGTGGCCACCGGCGAGGATATCGGCCAGCAGATCAAATCCCAGCTTGCGAAATACCCGCAGGCGCTCGCGATCGCCGCCGCGATCATGGGCGCCATCGGCCTGGTGCCGCAAATGGCGCATATCCCCTTCCTCGTCCTTGCCGCCGCTCTCGGCGTTTCCGCCTGGCGGCTGTCGCGCGCCGCCATCGCGGAGGATGCGGCGATTGCCGCCGGCGCTTCCCCCGCCGCCTCGCCAGCGGAAGTCAAAACCGACTCCCTGGTCGATGTCACCGGTGTGGACCCGCTGGGCATGAATATCGGTTTTGCGCTCGCCCCTCTGGTTGGCCCCGGTGAAGGGCGGCTGCTCAACCGCCTCACCGCCGTGCGGCAGCGCTATGGCCGCGCCATGGGGTTTCTCGTTCCCGCCGTGCATATCAGGGATTCTTCGGACCTGCCGGCGCATGGCTACCGCTTTACGCTCCGCGGCGCCTCGATCGGCGGCGGCGAAGCCTGGCCCGGCCAGTGGCTCGCCATCGAGGGACCGATGGTGACGGAAAAGCTCTCGATAGGCCGGGCCGTGAAGGACCCAGCCTTTGGCCAGTCGGCGGTGTGGGTCCCGCAGGGCGCGATCCCGGCGGCGGAAGAACTCGGCTACACGGTGGTCGACGCGCCAAGCGCCATGGCCACCCATTTTGCCGAAATTCTGAAACGCCATGGCGCTGAGCTGCTCGGCCGGCCGCAGGTCGAAGGCCTGATGACGCGGCTGGCTGAAACCACGCCGCGCCTGGCCGAGGATTTACGCACCAACCTCTCGATCGGCCTGATCCGCCAGGTACTGCAAGGGCTGCTGGCCGAGGAAGTGCCGATCCGCGATTTCGAGCGCATCGGCGAGGCTCTCGTGGAAGCCGCAGATGGCACCACAAAGGATGTCGAAAGGCTGCTCGCCGCGGTGCGGCTGCGCCTTGGCCGCTTTATCGTCACGCAATGCGCCGGCACCGAGCCGACCTTGCGCGTCGCCGTGCTGCAACAGCGGCTGGAAGAATTGGTCGCCAAATCGCTCCGCACCGGCAAGGAGAGCGGTATCGGCCCGGAGATCGAGGCCGAAACCGCCGGCCATCTGCGCCAGGCCGCCGAACAAGCCGCGCGCGCCATGCGCAGCCGCGGCCAAAAGCCGGTGCTGGTCGTGCAAGGCACCATCCGCCGCGCCGTCGCGCGCGCGTTAAGCGGGGTCATGCCGGTCATCGCGCTTGAGGAAATCCCCGACACATTGCCGCTGCAAGTGGTGCAGACCGCCGAGCCTGGAGGCGGCCATGGATGAGCAGCAACCCATCCTCAGCCCGGACCAGCCCTCGGTTGCGATCCTCTATGGCGGCTGGATCAAACGCACCGCGCTCATGCTCAAGGCGCGCATGCCCTGGGCCGAGCTCGACGAGCTGCTGCAATGGGGGGCGATCGGCATGTTGGAGGCGATGAGCCGGTTCGATCGTACACTCGGCGTCGACTTCCAGGCCTTCGCCGCGCGTCGCATCCGCGGGGCCATGATCGACGGGCTGCGCCGCGATGGCGCACTGCGCCGGGGTGAAGTCCATCCTTGATGTCGATGCCGTGGATACAGCCGCTTTTGTCGGCGGCACGTCGCCTGACGACCCTCTGGCCCTGCTGCTGCGCGCCGATACGCGCGTCCTGCTGGTTGAGGCGCTTAAAAGCCTGCCGGCACTCGAATACCAGGTCCTGGCCCTGCATTTCTATGACGAAATGAACAACCGCGAGATCGCCGCGATCCTCGAGGTGAGCGAGGGCTACGCATCGCGAATCCGCAAGCGCGCCCTTTTAAGTCTGGCCATCCGCCTAAACGTCGAATTAAAAGGGGAAACCGTATCATGACCAGCCTGCTCGGGCTTCTCTGCGGCTTTGCCGTGGTTATCGGCGGCGCGTTAACGGATGGCGACCCACTCTCGTCGCTGTTCAGCATCACCGCGGTGATCATCGTGCTGGGCGGTTCTTTCGCCGCACTTCTCACGCAGTTTGGGCTCGGCGCGATCCTGGTCGCGTTGAAGGGCATTTTTTGGCTCGTCAAACCGCCCAAGGCCGATCTGCATAAGTTCATCGACCAGATTTCCGAATGGTCCTCGGTGGCGCGCAGCCAAGGCACGCTGGCGCTGGAGGACGTGCTTGGCGAGGTCGCCGACCCATTCCAGAAAAAAGCCTTGCAGATGATCATCGACAACACCTCGCCCGAGGATTTGCCGGCCATTCTCGGCATCCTGGCCG
Organism: uncultured Alphaproteobacteria bacterium; assembly: GCA_963740445.1. GTDB lineage: Bacteria > Pseudomonadota > Alphaproteobacteria > Acetobacterales > Acetobacteraceae > Acidocella. The sequence continues at coordinate 77,664 of CAVUED010000002.1, read as the reverse complement.
AAAATACCGGGCGTATGCAGGAAATCCCCGGCGAGGTCTGGGAGGCCGCGGGCGGCTATTCGCCCACCATCGGCGTGATGGGCGCGGTGCTCGGGCTGATCCATGTGATGATGCGGCTCAACCATCCCTCAGAGCTGGGGAGCGGCATCGCCACTGCCTTCGTTGCCACCATTTACGGCGTGGGTTTTGCCAATCTCATCGCCTTGCCGCTTGGCACAAGGCTGAAACACCTTGCAGAAGAGCTTGAGCGGGAGCGCAACGTCATCATCCAAGGCTTCGTGCTGTTGGGGGAGGGTAAACCTGGCATCCTGATCCGGCAGAATCTGCAAAGTTTCCTGACCCAAAAGAGCAAACAAAAACCGCGAACCGGAAGAGGTGGACGAAGAGCCTGCCGGCGCCTCCGAGCAGGCGGCATAAACATGTCCCACACCCCACCACCCGCCGGTAAAAAGCCAAAAAAAGTCCCGAACCATGAGCGCTGGGTGATCAGCTATGCCGATCTCCTCACATTGCTGCTGGCAACTTTTGTCGTGCTCTATGCCTCCTCGACGCGCAATAAATATAAACTCGATGAGGAAGCCGCGAGCTTCGTCAAAGCCTTTCACGGCACACCGCCTGCTGTCGTCACCTCTCCCTCGGCCGATCGCGGCGTCATGCAGCATCAGCCCTCGCCAATCCCCCGGCCGGTCGCAGCGCCGGCCTCGGCCAATTCCAAAGTCGCCCGGCAAATGGCCGCACAAGCTCTCTGCCGAAATCCTCTCCCTGCAAAAACTGCAAGCAAAGCTCACGGGTTTGTTGCAGCCGCTGGTCGACAAGCACGAGGTCTCGATCCACGGCCAGCCGCTGACGCTCACGATCCAGCTTGATTTCCTCGGTGCTGTTCCCCTCCGGCGAGGCCACGCTGAAACCGCCGGCGGTGACTCTGCTCAAGCAGGTTGCGGCCGGCCTGACCGAATTGCCCGCACCATTCACCATTGCCGTGCAAGGCTATACCGACGACCAGCCGATCGACACACCCCAATTCCCGTCCAACTGGTCGCTTTCGGCCGAGCGGGCGGTGAGCGTGGTGGCGTTGTTCTGGGGCGAAGGCGTCAACGGCAACCAACTGGCGGCGCAGGGCTTTGGCCAGTTCAGCCCGGCCGCCAGCAACGCCACCGATGCCGGCCGGGCGCAGAACCGCCGCGTCGTCATCGTGGTGCACTCGCCCGACCCGGACCTGAAGTGAGGCAGCCAATATGACAACCGAATAAAACCCGCGCCAAACGCAAACAAAAACCAAAATTGCTGAAGCCTGGCATGTTGATGCTGGCGGCGATGTTCCTATGGTCGGCGCAACACGAGCCACCGGCGTTCAGCCTCGCCAGCGTCGCCATCTGGCTGTCCGGCGCGGTCACCATCGCGCTGCTGACGCGCGCTGCCCTGGCGCTCGCATCGCCTGTCCTCAGCATCGCCGGCGCCCTGCTTCACCAGGCCTTCCAGGGGCTGAACAGCGGGGCTGAACAATGAGCTTCGTTACCGTCACACGCAGCCGCGGCAAGGCTTTCGTGCAGGCGGTCCTCGCCCATGATGCCGCCAGCATCGCCGCACAGGAGGCCGAAATCAGCCGCCGCGTGCGCGCGGAGGTCAACCGCCTGCGGATGCAAGCCGAGGCGGACGGCCGGGCGCAGGGCGAGACCGAGGCCCGCAATGCCATGGCCCCGGACGTCGCCGCGCTGAAAACCTCGATCGCCGCAATCAGCGAGGCATGGAACCAGCTCGCGGCGCCGCTCGCCCAAAAGGAGCACGAGCTGGCCGCGCTGGTCACCGAACTCTCCTTCCTGCTCGCCCGCCACATCACTGGCGTCGAGGCGACAACCAACCCTGCCGGCCTGCAAAGCCTGGTCACGCGCCTGATCGCCGAGGCCGCCGCCGAACGCGGTCCGCGCCAAACCCTCCTGCTTCGCCTCAACCCCGCCGACCATGTGCATCTGGCATCATCCATCCCCGCCGAGACCGTGCAGCTCCTGGCCGACGAGAGCATCGCCCAAGGCGGCGCAAGCATCGAAATCATCACCCCGGAAGGCGACCCGATCGACAAAATCGAATGGGACGCCACGCTCAAGGGCCGCTTCACCGCCATCGGCGATGCCCTCTCACTTCCAGGCAGTGCGGCATGATCAAAACCGAAACAATCCGGGCTTTAACCACCGAGCGGATGCGCCAGGCTTTGGCGTGCGATCCGGTGCGGCGTTACGGGCGGATTGTCCGTTCAAATGGCGAGGTTCTGCATGCCAGCGGAATCAGGGCGCCGATTGGCTCGCGCTGCCTGATCGAGACCGAGGACAGTCTTTCGCTGGCGGCCGAAGTGGTCGGGTTTGAGGAAGGCGCGTTGCTGGTGATGCCCGAGCAGGGCACGCGGGGGGTCACGCGCGGCGCGCGCGTGCATGTCGAGAGCCGGGCGCCGGCGCCGCTGATGGGAGCCGCATTGCTCGGCCGGGTGGTCGATGCGCGAGGCATGGCCCTTGATGGCCTGCCGCCGCCGGATGTCTCACAGCCATGGCCGCTTCTTGGCATGCCGATCAACCCGATGGCCCGCGCCCGAATTACCCAGGTGTTCGATGTCGGGGTGAGCGCCATCAATGCGCTGGCCACGATGGGGCGCGGCATGCGGGTGGGTTTGTTCGCCGGCAGCGGGGTCGGCAAAACCACGCTGCTGGGCATGATGGCGCGGCATGCGCGCGCGGATGTCGTGGTCGTCGGCATGATCGGCGAACGCGGCCGCGAGATACGGGAATTCATCGAGGACCATCTGGGCGATGCCCGTCCGCGCAGCGTGGTGGTCGCCTCCCCGGCGGATGACACGGCACTGGGCCGGCTGCATGGCGCGTATCGCGCCGCGGCAATCGCGGAATTTTTCCGCGACCAGGGCCGGCATGTGCTGCTGGTGGTGGACTCGCTCACGCGCCTGGCGATGGCGCTGCGCGAAATCGGCCTGGCGGTCGGCGAGCCGCCAGCGACCAAAGGCTACCCGCCTTCGGTATTCGGCGCGCTCTCGGCCTATGTCGAGCGCGCCGGCAACGGCAGCGCGGCCCAGGGTTCCATCACCGCGATTTACACCGTGCTGGTGGAGGGGGACGACCATGTCGGCGACCCGGTGGCCGATACCGCGCGCTCGGTGCTGGACGGGCATATCGTGCTCTCCCGCACGCTGGCCGAGGCCGCGATGTTCCCGCCGATCGACATCGTCGCCTCGCTCTCGCGGCCGATGCCGGGGCTGGTCAGCCCGGAGCACATGAAGCTTGCCTCCCGGTTTCGCGCACTCTGGGCGCGCCGGGCCGAAAAGCAGGACATCATCGACCTCGGCGCCTATGCGGCCGGGCGTGACCTGACACTGGACGAGGCGATCCGCCGGGCGCCCGCGATGGAGGCGCTGCTCCGGCAGGACACGCACGCCGCCATGCCGCTGGCGGCCAGCATCCACGCGTTGCAGGCTGCCTTGTCGGAGATACCCGCATGAAAACCCAGACCTTGGCACGGCTCGACATGCTGGCGGCGGAGCAGGAAACGAAATTGCTGGAGGCGATAAGGCGCCATAACGCCACAATCGCGCAAACCGCGCATCAACGCGGCGTGCTGGAATCCTATCGCGACCGGCTGGCCGCGAGCTGGCAGACCGGCGCCATCGTCCCCGCCGCACAGGCGCGCCGGGCCGGGCAGTTCGTCACCGCCTCACATGGCGCGCAAGCGCAGATCGACCAGGCCGCCGGTCTGGCGGCGGAACAGCTCGAAGCGGCCATCACCAATCTCGCAAAATTGCAGGCACACCGGCGGACTTTGGCAAAGGCACAGCGCGAAGCGGCGCGGCAGGCCGAAAATGCAGCCGAACAACGCCAGGAGCGCGACATGCCCTGGCGGCGGCAAGCCGGGCGGGCACGGCGGTCCGCATGACGCTCAATTCAACAACACATCGCGTTTTTTGGCCCTGAAGGACACCAAAATGAACCTTTCATTTTACACGAATTTCAACAACAGCCTGGCGCAGCAGGAAGCGCAGATCAACACGCTGCAGCAACAGGTCTCCACCGGCCTCGCGGTGCAGACGCCATCCCAGAATCCGGCAGCCTTTGAGACCGCGACGTTCGGCAACGACCAGGTCAGCGCGCTCGCCAATGACACAACCACACAGGCCACGATCCAGGTGCAGCTCGGTAGCGTGAATAACGCCTACCAGTCCGCTTCTAACCTGTTCAATAATGTGCAGGCCGTGCTTGAGCAGGCGCTGAACGGCACGACCAGTTCGCAGAATTTGAAGGCGCTGGCCACACAAGTGCTGTCTGCATCGCAACAGCTCGTGGCGGTCGGCAACACCACGTCGCCAAACGGGACGTATCTGTTCGGTGGCTCGCGCGGCAACGTGGCGCCGTTCCAGACCAACAGCAGCGGAAACATCGTCTATATTGGCGATGGCGGGCAGAGCCAGGCCGCGATCTCGCCCGGCATATCGGCTTCCACCATCGCCAACGGCGATGTGTTCGTCTCCAGCCTGGCCGGCGATGGCATCGGCAATGTCTCCGCCGCCACGTCCAATACCGGCACCGGTCAGCTCCTCAGCCAAGGCGTGGTCAACGCCAGTGCCGCCGCCGCGTTCCAGGCCGGAAACTCTCCCATCGGCTTAAGCTTTTCAACGAGCGGCGGGCAAACCACCTACACGGCAACGCAAGCCGGCACCACGCTGGCGACCGGCACGGTTTCCGGCGCCACAACGGTGCAATTGGCTGGCGTCGATTATAAAATCACCGGCAGCCCGGCGGCTGGCGACAGCTTCACGATCGCCCCCAGCCGGCCGCAATCGGCTTTCGCCCTGCTCAAAACAATCTACAGCGCCCTGGCCACCGCCGGCAGCACGCCAGCGCAGGTGGCGCAGACCAACCAGGTGCTGAACCAAAGCCTGGCCAGTCTCAGCCAGTACAGCCAGGCGGTGGTCACCGCGCAGGCGCAGAACGGCGTCACGCTCCAGGCCATCGCCAGCGCGGGCAACGGCAACACCAACCAATCCACCGAAATCCAGGCCAATGTGCAAAACGCCATCGGGGTGAACACTACCAGTCGCTATCGCCAGCCTCGATCAGACCCTCACCGCCCTGCAAGCCGCCATGAAAACCTTCGGCACCGTGCAGAGTTCAGCCTGTTCAATTACGTCTAAGGAGCGCTGCCTTGTCAGATGCCATCTTCATCGTCGGCTATTACCGCAGCGGCACCTCGGCCCTTTCGGGCGCGTTGCAGCGCCTGGGCGTCAAATTGTTCAACGAGGCCGGCCCCAACGAGCACAACCCGCTGGGCTTTTATGAAATCCCCGAACTGATCGAATTCGACGTCGATCTGTTCACCCGCCTCGGCGTGGATTGGACCGATGTGCGTGGCCTCCCCGATGGCTGGTGGGAGCGCGCCGATCTCGCGAGCTTTCTCTCCCGGCTCGATGAAATCCTGCGCCGCCGCTTCACGCCAGGAGGATAAAGTCTGGAGCCTGAAACACCCGCATCTCTGCCGGACTTTGCCTCTTTATGAGCGCGCGGCCCGCCAGGCCGGCCATACCCCGCATGTCGTGCATATCTTTCGCGACCCCTGGACCGCTTCGGCCAGCCAGCAGCAAAAAAACGGCTTATCGCGCGCTCATGCCCTGTTGCTCTGGATGAGCTACCTCACCGCCGCCGAGCGTCAGGCCCGGCATTTGCCGCGGTGCTGGATCACCTATCACGACCTGCTCACCAAGCCGGCCGAGCAGATCCGCCGGATCGAGCAGGATACCGGCATCGCCCTGAGCAAGCTCGCGCCGAACGGCATGACCGAGGCCGCCGGCTATCTTAACCGCCAGCTCAACCGCAGCGAGCCCCTGGCCCATGAAGACCTCGCACGCCCGCTGCGCGAGCTTGTCACCCGCGCCTGGGACGCGATTCTGGCGCGCAATTTCCTGCCCGCGATATGGGACGGATTTGCCGAGGAAACCGCCGACATGGTGGGCTTCCTCGCTGAAATCGGTTCCAGCCGCGCCCGGGTGATCCCCGCTCTCGGCGGCTCGTTCACGCAGACTTCCAACCTGACGCACCGCACCGTCAAACCTGCGGCCGGCCGAACGGGTGGATGAGGGAGCGCGGCTGCGGCTGCTGGCGTTGCGTGACGCCGCCCCGGCATTGCCGCGCCTCTCCGTTTTTGTCGTAGCACCTCCGGGCCGCGCGCCCGCGGTCAACGACACGCTGGAATCGCTGCGGGCGCAATGGTTCGCGCCGGACTCCATCAAAATCATCACGGCCGATGCCATCACGATCCCCGGACAGAGCATCGTCACCACGCCGCCGGAGCCAGGTGCTGCCACCAGATTGCTATGCGCCGAACTGAATGAAGCCGCTGCGCAAGCCGATTATGTCGCCGTGCTGAACGCCGGCGACACGATAGCGCCCGATGCCTGCCTGCGCTTTGCGCTGGCGGCGGCCGGGGATGATGCCGACCTCATCTATTGCGACGAAATCGTGCCCCGCGAGGGCGGCGCCTGGGTGCGCCAGAAGCCCGCCTGGGACGTAACCCGCCTGCGCCAGTCGGCTTATCTCGGGGATTGGGTCTGGTACGGGGCCAAAACCTTGCGCCGCCTCGGAGGCTTCGATGAATCCCGCGCCGGCGCGGAAGAGTACGATTACCAACTTCGCCTCGCCGAGACAGACTGCAAAATTCTACGTCTGCCGGAGGCGCTGTTCACCCGCAGCCCGCAGAGCCGCCGGGACAATATTCCCGCCGCCGATTTCTGTGCCCGCGCGGCCGATGCCATCACCGCGCATCTCACCCGCGCCGGCATTCCGGCCACCGTGCAGAACCGCCAGCATCCCGGCCTGTTCCATCACCTACGCTTGGCGCCCGACCCCGGCACCTCCTTCATCATGCTGTGCGACGGCGCGGACATCGCGGCCCTCGACCAGTGGATGACCGCGCTGTTGACCGGCAATGTGCTGACCGGTCCGGTCATCCTCACCGGCGCGGCGTTGGACGAACCCATGACCAACTACCTCACGGCCGTGACGCAGCAGACCGCCGCATTGGAGGGCAAGGTGCTCGCCGTCCCGCCTGCGCCCGGTTTGCAGCCGGGTCAGGCCCTTGCCCAGGCGCTCGCCATGGTCACGACCCCCCATGTCGCCATCCTCGATATCCGCGCGCAGCCGGCAACACAGCATTGGGCCGAGGCATTGCGCGCCCGCCTGACCGACCCTGGCATCACCATGGTTGCCGCCCGCGCGCTGGTGCCGCTGGCCACGGATAAAAAGCAGTTTTCCATGCAGGGGCCGATCATCATCGGCGCCGATACGCGCCTCGGCGCCGGCCATATGGCGGACGATCCGGGGCCGGGCGGCTGGCTCGTGGTGGATCAGGAGGCAAGCGCCGTCGCACCGCCGGCCTTGCTCGCGCGCAGCGCGGCGCTGGCGGCCTGCACCATGCCAAGCCTGGCCGGTGATGCGCTCTGGATCGACCTTTGCGCACAGTTGCGCGCGCAAGGCGGGCGGATCGCCTGGACGCCGGATGTCTCCTTCATCACCCCGCCCGAAGCGATCTGTCCTGACACGGACCACGCCTTCCGTCAGGGCGGTGCTGGCTGCGCGCGCGCTGCCCTGGGCCGACCCATACCACCACCCGGCTTTGTCCTTGCACGGCGATCTGCTGGCCACCGAGCAGCGTTCCGGCCTGGTGCGCGCCGCCCCAGCCGATCCCGTCAGCCTGCTGGTGAGCGGCCCGCCGGAAGACGCCGCCGCAGCCCTGAACGCCGCGCGGGCGCTGCGCCACACAGGGGCGCTGGAAGCCGACTGGGCACCGGAACCGCTTGGCGCCGCCGATCTCGGGCGACGCGCGCCCTCTGCCTGGGTGCGCATCAACCCGCATGGCGCCGCCGCCCCGTACAGCCCCGACTACACCGCACTGTTTTGCGCGGCTCCCGGCCCAGAGGCCAAACCGGCCATCGCCGATGCGCAGCGCGTTTTCGCCACCTCGCCGGGACTGGTCAAACAAATCCGCAGCCTCGCTCCCGCCGGCCAGTCCGTCGCCCTGTGGCGGCCCTCCCTCTCAACGCAAATCTGGAAAGACCTGAAATTCGGCACCGGACTCGACACCAAGCCGCGCGTGCTGTGGATCGACGAGGGCATCGCCCCACCCTGGCTTACCGGCCTGATCAACGAGACACTGGAGATAGCCGCCTGGATCGTGGTGGAGCGGCCCGGCTGCCACCTATTCCGGCGCCGTCGCGCGCATCCAGCCGCAAGCCTCGGAGCAGGGCTGGGCCACGGCATTGGCCGAGCTGGCGCCGCAAATCCTGGTCCGCCCGGCGGATCGGGACGCCGATGCCGACCATTACAAAGCCCTGATGGCCGCCGCCGCCGGTTGCCATCTGCTGGTGGATGACCGGCTGGACATGCCCGCCAGCCTGGGAGCGCTGCGACTGACCAACCGGGCTGCGTCCTGGCAACGCGCGCTGCAAACCGCGATCCGCGATCTCACCGGTACGCTCAAACATGGAAGCCAAGCCCGCGCCGCCGCCCTGGCGCTGCCGTCCATCGAGGCTGAACCGCCAGCCTGGGCGGGCATCGGCCGGGACAATGCCGCCGCGTTGCCGAGTGCCGCCGAATGAATCCGCGCTCCGGCCCCAGCTTCCTCGTCCCGCTGGCGTCTGATGGCCACACTCGGTATTGTCCCGGCCATGGCCGATACGAAACAGGATGCCGGCCAGCTCGCCGCCGCGATCCGCAAGGCGGCGCTGGCGATCACACCGCCCGGCGCCAGCATCAGCCTTGGCCCGGTAACGGGTGCGAACTACATGCAGGCCTGCACCGCGCCGCTCTCGGTCACGATCAGCGGCACCGCGCCCTATGAACAGGCTGCGGCGCATTGCCCCGCACCGGGCTGGACGCTTTATGTCACGGTCACGGTCACCCAAACCCAGGCCGTCGTGGTCGCGGCCCGGCCGGTCGCAGCCGGCCAGACAATCGGGCCCGGTGACATCACCATCGCGCGCAAGCCGGTCTCGCTCTATGCCGGACGCCAGGTTTTTTACGATCCGGCGCAGCTTCTCGGCGCCAATTCCGTCATGTCCCTGGCCGCTGGAATGATTGTCACCGCGAATGACATTGATGAACCAGTCGTGGTGAAAGCAGGACAAACCGTCACCGTCGATGTGATCAGCGGCAGCGTGCACGTCTCCATAAACGCCGTGGCGGATGAAACCGGCCGCGTCGGCGACACCATCCTGCTCACCAATCCCTCCAGCGGCCGGCGGTTCTCAGCCCTCGTCACCGCCAACGGGCCGGTGGTTCAGCTCCAGTCATGAAGACCATTTTCAAATTTTTAAAAACTTAAAGTTGTGGAACCAGGAAAACTTTCGGCCCCGAACCCGAATTGAGGGGTACGGCAACCACAAACCAAGGAGTTCACCATGTCGGCCGTAGGTTCCATTCTGACCAACACCGGGGCGCTGCAAGCGCTCAATTCGATTGCCAACACCTCGAACACCAACAACAACCTGCAGAGCCAGCTCTCGAGCGGCCTCGTCCATCAACTCGCCTGCGGACAACCCCGCCGGCTACATCACCGCACAGGGCTTCACCTCGCAGTTGAACGGTCTGACCCAGGCGATCTCCAACGCCAACCAGGGCGTCAGCCTGTTGCAAACGGCGCAGGGCGCCATCACGCAACAAATCGGGGTCGTGCAGCAGCTCAACTCCATCGCCGTGCAGGCCGCCAACGGCACGCAAACCTCGGCGGAGTCGCAATCTCTGCAAAACGTCGTTTCAGCAGCTCACCAGCACGGTTTCGACGATTGCCAATCAGACACAGTTCAACAACATCAGCCTGCTCAATGGTAGTTTTTCGGGCGTGCAGTTCCAGGTTGGCGCCAATGAAGGCCAGACGCAGTCGCTCACGATCGGCAACCTGTCAGCCAGCGCCATTGGCTTGAACGCCCCACGACCGGGTCCCTATGCCATTGGCGCCGGCGCGGCGAATCGTCAAGGCGGCCAGTGGCGTGACGACGCTTACCACGCGCGCCAAGATCGCGGCCGGCGCCGGTGGCGCCTTCACCGCCCAGCAACGACCGTCACCGGCCCGAACGGCGGCACCGCCAATCTTCTCCGTCGCCACGACACAGGAATCGGCCGCGACGCTGGCAGCCGCGGTTAACAATGTTTCCGGCACCACCGGCGTGCAGGCGCAAGCCACCACGACGACCACGCTGGCGCTGTCCAACACTGTCGGGCCGGCTTTAGCTTCAAAATCCAGGCGGGCACCGGTGCGGGTAGCTCCAATGGCTCAGGCATCGGCACGCTGCAGACAATTAACGCATCAAGCGCCGCGCAGGTCGTTTCGCAGATCAATGGTAATTCCTCGACCAGCGGCATTACCGCCTCGCTCAACTCCAGCAAGCAGTTGGTGCTGACCCAGGCGAGCGGCCAGAACATCAACATCACCGCCACCACCGCCGGCGTCCCTCGACCGTTGGCGCAACTCCCACGGTAATCAAAACGGGAGCAGGCACTGCTTCCGCCACCATCCAGGGTCAGGTGCAATTCCAAGCAGCGGCGCCTTCTCAGTCGGCAACGCCGCGGCTATCGGCCTTAATTCATCCTCTAAACTCCCTCTCTCAGCATCAACGTCAGCACGACCAGCGGCGCGAATACAGCGATCAACGTCGTCAAATACGCGCTGGCGGCCCTGAACAATCAGGGCGGAAAGCTTGGCGCCGTGCAGCAGGCCCTGAGCGCCAACATCAACAACCTCAACACCACCAGCCAGAATCTCACCTCTGCTTTGGGCGTGGTGCAGGATGCCAACATACCGGCGGTCAGCAACAAGCTCACCGAGGCGCAGATCCAGGCGCAGTCCGGTGTCGCGGCGCTGAAGGTCTCGACCCAGATGCAGCAATCCTATCTCTCGCTGCTGCCGTAACATTCACTACCAGCCGGCCGGGACAAAACATCCGGGCCGGCGTCTGGCTTTAAATTCATCTATCGAGGTGTAGAATGTCTACCATCAGTGGTCTCGGTTCCGCCCAAGTCACCGCCCAGCTCGCCCAGGTTGAAGCGCGGCAGAAGGCGCCGATCACCAATCTCGACAACCAGATTTCGAGTGAAAAGACCAGCATCTCGGCCTGGGGCACCATCAGCGGTGCCATTTCAACCCTGTCCAACGCCCTCGCGGGCATTAAAAACACCTCCACGATCAACAACCGCTCGGTCAAAAGCACCACGACCACCGTTGCCACGGCCACCGCGGCCATCGGCGCGCAGACCGGCACCTATAACCTCACTGGCGTCACACTGGCTAAACCCCAGGAAATCTATTCCTCGATGCTGGGTTCCGGAGGGGCCACGCTCTCAGGCGGTGCCGGCTCGCTGACCTTCACGCTTAAGAGCGGAAAAACCGAGACTGTCTCGGTCGGGTCCGGCAGTCTCACCCTCAACGGCATCGCGGCGAATATAAACAAAGCCGCCGGCGGCGTGCAGGCCAGCGTCATAGGCACTGCCACCGGCGCGCGGCTGGTATTCACCAGCAGCGCCACCGGCAGCTCCGCGGCGTTTTCGGTTGCCGGTACTGGCGCGCTGGCAAAGTTCAACTACGCACCCGGCTCCAGCGGCACAACCGAAACCCTTGCCCAGACCGCCGCCAATGCCGCCCTGTCGCTGAACGGCGTTCCCATCACCAGCGCCAGCAATACAATCAGCAGCGCGGTCTCCGGCGTCACCATCTCCCTCGTTGGTTCCGGCAATTCAACGATCTCGGTCAGCTCGGCGCCAACGGCGCTCTCGGGGGCCGTGTCCTCGGTTGCAACCAGCCTGAACGCGGCACTCTCCGCCATCGCCAAAGAGACCGCCTATGTGCCGCCCAGCTCGGGCAATTCCAGCAGCACGGCAAAATCGGGTCCGCTGCTCGGCAATTTCACGGCCACCAACCTGTCCAACCAGATGCTCACCGCCGTTAGCGCCGCGGCGGCCAGCGGGCTCAGCGCCAATACCATCGGCCTTACTGTTAGCAGCGCCGGTGCCGTATCGTTCAACAGCTCCGCCTTCGCCACCGCCTACGCCAGCAACCCAACCGCCGTGCAATCCCTGGTCGGCCAGATCTACAAAACGCTGGACAGCATCAGCACGGCCGCCATTGGCGGCTCCGGTAGCCCCACCTCCACCTCAGCCAGCGGCACCACCACCAAATCCACCGGCTTCATCGGCGCGCAAACCACCTCAGATCAATCCACCATCACCTCGCTCAACGCGCAGATCGCACAGATCACCAAAGAAAATAACGCCCAGCTCCAAATCCTCATCGCGCAATATACGGCCTCGGAAAATACATCGGCAGCCGCGTCAATCACGCAATCCTATCTAAGTATCTTTACCGGTACCTCCACCAGCAGCGGTTAAACGGGTAACTTGAAATGACAATGGATACGACGACCGGCTACCGGGCAGGAATGTTCGACGGCAAAGCAGATGTCAGTTGGTTGCGCCAGGGCTGGCGCGCCTTGCGGCTCTATGGCCGCAAAGCCAAAGAGGCGATCGAGGCCGGCGACCCGATCCTGAAGGCCGAAATGATCGCCCGCGCCGACCAGTTGCTGGATGTCATGACCGGTATCCTGGATACTCAATCCGGCACCACGCTGGGGCCGGCACTCATGACCATCTATACCGCTTTGCGCTTTACCCTGCTTCGGGCTAATTCCGAAAATGAATTGTCTGCTCTGGATGATTTCGAAACTGCTCTGGCCCTCCTTGACCGTGACATGATACAAGCATCTGAAAGCGCGATCGCCGCATGACAAATACCATCTCCCCGTTTTCACAAACGCCGCTGCCGGCGGAAACAAATGCCTCGGGCACCAGCACAGCCTCCACCAAACCACTTTCATCGGCACCGGCGGCGGGCAGCGCTGCTCCCGCGCCGCAAAGCGAGGCTGTTACTTTGAGCGCGGCAGCGCAAACCACCACGCAATTGCTCAGCGCCGCGCGTGAATCGAATGGCATCAACCAGACGGCCGTTCAGCAAATCCGCAGCGCCTTGCAGGCCGGAACCTATAACGTCACGCCTGAAAATCTTGCCAAGGCAATCGCTACGGTCCTGAAAGAATCAAAATAATGAGCATCGCCGGGCAGTTTCGTTCTCTTCCTGCCGGCGGAGAAACCGTTCCGGTCGCCGGAATCCTGAAACAGGGCCTCGACCTTGTCGAGGACCTCAGCCGCAAACTGCAACATCTCGATAATCTTATGTTGACAGGCCGGCCCAACGAAATCTCGGAGGCCGCCGCAATTGTGGAAATGGCGCTGAAATCGGCCTCCCCGGCCTTCGCCGAAATTGCTGAAACCATGGGCCGGCTCGGTGCCAGCAATCTCGCCGCGGCGGCGGCACAGCTACGCCATATCGAGGAGGAAGACGCCGCCGGTCTGGCTGAAGCCTTGCGCTCTGCCCTCACCCGTTTTGCCAAGCGCTCCGTCAGCGCCAACCGCCGCGCGCACCAGCTCAACCGTGGCCTGAACGCGGCACTCAAAACCCTTCAGGCCCTTGGGGTACAGGAGAGCGGCCGGCTGATCGCGGAGGCGTAAAGCCCCCCAAACACGCCGTGTCACGTCTCTGTTTCGAATCCGGGCAACCGACGCAAGGCTGTTTTTCATCGCCACCTCAAAACCAAGATCACGGGTGCGTGATCCTTGAGGGACTTGGCTTGGGTTGACGAATCCCGCCCGAAGATCGAAGCTGATCCCGCCGTTACACAAAAATTATCAAAAACAACAACACCATTCGGAGGAAATCAACATGGCCGCACCAGCACGGGACGGGCAGCGCCTTAAACGGGACAGTTTGAGCCTTTCCAGCGTCATTGCCGCAACCTTGGCGAATATCGCGCCCGCAATGAGCTTTTTCTTCGGCTTCGGTGTTATCGTCGCGGGTGCCGGGGTCGGCGCCCCGCTCACCATCCTGGTCGCCATGGTGGTCATCCTCTTCCTCACCAACACGCTGGCGGAATTCTCCAAATACCGCCCCAGCACCGGCTCGTTCGTCACCTTCATCGGCATGACGTTCGGCCCCGTATTCGGTGCCGCTGCCTCCATCTTCGTTGTCGTCGGCTACTGCATCGCCGCCTCCTCGGTCGTCGTCATCTCCGGCGGCTGGGCGCACGACACATTGAAGCTCTTCCTGAACATCGACATCCCCTGGCAGATCCTCAGCCTCATCGCCACCGGCTTCGTCGGTTTTCTGGTGGCGCGCGGCATCAGCCTGTCCACCACCTGGGCGGCCATTTTCTTCTATTTTGAACTGGCACTGCTTCTCATCGGCGCGGTCATCATGCTGGTCGTCAACCACGCCTCCATCACCATGGCGCCATTCCTACCCTCCAGCATCTCCGGCGGCCTGGCTGGCATCGGCCTTGGCTTTCCGCTCGCCATCTACCTCTTCATCGGCTGGGAAAACTCCTCCATGCTGGCCGAGGAAACCACCAACCCGCGCCGCAACGTGCCGCGCGCCCTCATGACCGCCACCATTTCCATCGGTGTGCTGTACATGTTCCTCGCCTACGCAACGGAAATCGCTTTCCACAGCAACGTCGCAGCAATCAGCGCTTCCGCACTTCCCTATGTCGATGCCTTCAAGGCCTCCGCCGCCGCATTCCTGATCATCGCCTATCTCGCGGGCGTCACGAGCATCTTCTCCTGCCTTATCGGCCTGACAAATGCCCAGTCACGGATGCTCTTCAGCTCCAGCCGCGAAGGTCTTATCCCGCCCTTCTTCGGCAAAATCCATCCACGGCATAAAACCCCGCATGTCGCGATGTGGATCTACATCCTGGCGGCCTTCGCCATCGTCATCATATTCGGCTGGAATACCGCCCCCGTGACCCTGTTCGGCGAGACCGCGACGCTCGGTACCATTCCGGTCATCGTCACCTACCTCGTCACGAACATCGCGCTGCCGTTCTACATCCTCAGGCATCACCGGGAAGACTTCAATCCGGTGAGACATCTCATCATTCCGGTGCTTGGCACCGTGTTCATGGCGTTTCCGCTCTGGGGCCTTGTGCAGCCCGGCCAACCTTATCCGTTCAACATCTATCCGTACCTGGTTCTTGGTCTGCTGGTCCTAACGCTCATATACGGCGTCGTGCTTGCCAAGCGCCACCCAGACCTCGTGCAGCGCATCGGCTCCTACGTGGCTGACGAGGAATACTAACACCCTACCGAACGACGCCCGCCGCTCACCCGAGTGGCGGGCACAGGAGACGACATGCCCGATCAAAAACCATCCACTGAAAAAGCATCCGCTCCAAAATTGCCCGCCACCATGCGGGCTCACATCATTACCGCGCATGGCAAACGCCCGACGCTCACTGCCATCGCCATCCCTGAACCCGGCCCCGGCGAAGTCCTCATCAGGGTCTTCGCCTGCGGCGTCTGCCATTCGGATATCCATGCGCTCGAGGGCGACTGGTCTCCCCCGTCCGAACTTCCGCTCATCCCTGGCCATGAAATCACCGGCCATGTCGTCGCCCACGGGCCCGGCGTCACCGCGCCCGCCATCGGCGCCGCCGTCGGCGTTGCCTGGCTCGGCGGTGCCTGCGGCCATTGCGAAGCCTGCCTCAACGGGCGGGAAACCACATGCGCGGAAGCTGTCTCAACCGGCTACACGCGCGATGGCGGCTACGCTGAATTCGTCACCGCCCGGGCCGATTTTGTTGCCACGATCCCGGCGGGTGTGGACCTCACCAGCCTGGCACCCGTGCTCTGCGCCGGCGTCACCACCTATCGCGGCTTAAAACTCTCCGGCGTCCGGCCGGGCCAGTTTGTCGGCGTCGTCGGCGTCGGTGGCCTTGGTCATATCGCCTTGCAATACGCCCGCGCCATGGGCTTGCGGCCAGTTGCCGTCGATATCGACCCGGACAAGCTCGCCCTCGCCACGCGCTGCGGCGCTGAAATGACCTTCAACGCGAAGGAAAACGCCGTCGCCGCCGTCAACGCCGCAACCGGCGGCGGCTGCCACGCGGTACTGGTCACCGCCACCGCGCCGCAAGCCTTCGAACAAGCCATCGCCATGACCCGCAACTCGGGAACCACCGTGTTCATAGGCATCCCCGGCAGCACCCATGACCAGGTCCGTGTCTCCATTATCGACACCGTCAACGGCGAAAAAATCATCCGTGGTTCAAATGTGGGCACCCGGCTGGACCTGAAGGAAGCGCTGGATTTCGCGGTGCGCGGCTTGATCAAGCCGGAGATTGAAGAAATTGGTTTTGAGCACGCTGCCGATGCACTGGACCGCTTGCGCGCGGGCCATGTTGCAGGCCGCCTCGTGCTCAAAATGGCGGGATAAGCCAACGAGGATAAGGCGTCCCCGCTGTTGCCCGCCGACGCCACCTTACGCTAGGGTCCCGGCACATGCCGGAGTTGCCTGATGCCCGAGACCATTTCATCAAGCCCGCTCGACCTTTCAGTGTTCGACAATCTGGAACCGTTGCCTACGCCCAAGCCGGCCCAACCGGTCGCCGTGCAACCCGCCGTGGCGGATGAACGCCTGGCCCCGCAGCCACGTCCCGAGCGGCTGGTGGAGGTTGCCAACCTCTCGCCGGAGGACCTCGCCGCGGCGCAGGCCTCGGCCCAAAAAATTAATTTTGCCCAAACGAGCACGTTACTCGCGCATGGCGATGGCGTGCTCGCGGCCATCGCCGGGGCCTCCCGCCAGTTGCTCACCGGTGTGCGGCTGGGGGATGCCGGGGAGGTCGGGCAAATCGCCGCCGCGGTGATCGACGGTGTCAAAATCCTGCGCATTCAGGACCTGCAGAAGGAATCCGCCGGCGGCCAGCCGGGCGCCCGCAAGGGCATCATCGGCCGGCTGCTCGGCGCTGCGGCGGACGCGCATACCGCCTTCAAGGGCTTCGCCGAAAACCGCAAGAAGTTCCTCACGCTCATGGACGAGGAGCAGGCAAAAGCGCGCAAGACCAAGGCCGATCTTGGCGTCACCATCGAACTGCTCGACCAGCAGGCGGTAGCCATCCGCCAGTCCCTGCATGACCTCAAAATCGAAATCGCCGCTGGCCAGATCGCGCTGGACCGCGCCGAGGACGAGCTGGAGGCCAGGCGCCAGCATGCCGTTGCCACCGGCGATGCGGCGGATGCCGCCGACGTGCTGGCATTCCGCGGCGCCATCGCCAATTTCCGCGGCAAGGTGGCCGACATGCGCGAGGCCCTGGTCGGCTCGGCCATGCTCATCCCCATCATCGGCCAGAACCGCTCGGCGGCCGAAACCCGCATGATGAAAATCTCCAACGGCATGTTGGTGGTCATTCCCCGCCTGATGGCGGTGGCCAGCCAGGCGGTTGTGCAGGTGGAAATCCGTAACGCCGCCCAAGCCTCCGCCAAGCTCGACGAAGCCAACCGCCAGATCACTTTGCTGGCCTCCAAAGGCGCGCACGAGGCCGCGACGTCCGCCGCGCGTTCCCTGGGGGGCGACTTGCGCAACATCGACGTTCTGGCCCAGGTCGCCGACGAAGCGATCGCCACCATGAACGAGGTCATCGACATCGAGCGTGAAGTCGCCGCCGGAGATGCCGCGCGGGAAGCAAGGCTCGCCGAAGTGCGCAACAAGCTCGTACGCGGCATGCAGGGCGTCAACGCGCGGGCGGTTGAGAAATGAGCGACACAAACTTCGACATGCAGGCCGCCTGGCTGCGGCGGTTTTCCTCCGACGCCGAGAGCAATCTGGGCGCTTTTGCGCTGCGGCTGAAAGAGGCGATGCCGGAGCTCACGACGATTCATGAGAGCAAAGGCTTCTTCGCCAAAGCCGGTAAAATCACCGGCGTCACCGTCGAACTCGGCGAAAATCGCTACAAGCTGGAACTCCTCTCCGGCCGGTTGCAGGCCAGCATCGGCATGGTGGTGCGCGGCATTACGCTCAACACCAAAACGCTGGCCCCCGCCGAATGGTTCGCGCGCCTGGGCGAGGAAACCCAAAAAGCCACCGTCCATGCGCAGTCTCTCAGCACTTCGCTCCAACAATTCATGGCGAGCTGATGGGCCTGTTCGACCTCTTTAAAAAACCCACCCCCGAAGCACAGGCCGCGCAAGCCGAATCATTCCGCCGGCAGGCGGATATCCTGATGAGTCTGCGCGGTGGCCGGGTGCCCACAGGCACGCTGGAACGTTTGCATGGCGCCGCAACCGGGACAAAACCATGGATGGCCACACTCACCCCCGCTGAACTGATGATCGTCCGCTCCCACGGCATGAAACCCATCGCCGCAATCTCCGCCACCTGCTGGTTGCATTACGGCTGGTCCTGGACTTAGGGCCACGCGCAAGGGTGGGAAACAGCCTTGCAACGCCTCGCCCAAGAGGCCAAAGCCTGTGGCGCCAACGCGGTGCTGGACGTAAAAATGCGTACCATCCCCGTGCAGATCAGCGACAGCATGGACTTCTCCCTGGTCGGCACGGCGGTAAAAATCGATGGCCTGCCGGCTTCGGGTGATCCCGTCATCGCCACCGTCCCGGCGCTGGAATTCGTAAAATTGCTGGAAGCCGATGTGGTGCCCACCGGCATTGCCATCGGCGCGCATTATGAATGGCTGACCGACTGGCGCGGCAACGCCAACCAGGCCTGGATGGGCAACACCGAATCCTGGCAGCTTTCCAATTTATGGGAGACCGTGCGCCAGCGCGCCCATGCGCAATTGCGCGAGAGTGCCCGCACGCGCGGCAACGGCGTGCTCGCGCATCTGAATTTTTCCCAGATGTTCGAGCGTGAGCGCGACGTTAACGAGCAAAAAATCAAGGAATATCTCGCCCGCCACATCGTCATCGCCACCACGGTGGATGCCAGGCGCGGCACACCCTTGCCGCATGAATTCAAAATGGTGGTGGACATGCACGAAGGCAAAACCCCCCTCACGGGCACATCCCGCCACCACCAATCCTACGCCACCAACGAACAGGACGGAGCCATCTGACATGACGAACGACTTACCGGCCCATGCGCAGGAACGTCTGAAAGGTCTGCGCTCCTCCGCGCATTCCACCGGCGTGTTCACCTCGGATTTTTCCGTCAACGAATTTCTGCTCGTGCGCAAAGCCGGGTTCGAGCCGATTGGCCTCTGCGTGGGCACCTGCGTGTACCATGTCGGCATCCAGTATGGGTCCTGGTCAAAAAGCCAGGAAATGGATGTGCTCTCGAAAGCCATGTACCACGCGCGCGAACTGGCGATGTCGCGTATGCGCGCTGAAGCCTCCGCCATGGGCGCGGATGGCATCGTTGGTGTCAAACTCACGATCAAGCGCCTGGAATGGGACGAGCATTTGCTGGAATTCATCGCGATCGGCACCGGCGTCGTGCATGGCGATGGACACAAAGGTTTCCGCGCGCATGATGGCGGGCCGTTCACCTCGGATCTGTCGGGGCAGGATTTCTGGTCCCTGCTCCATGCCGGCTACCGCCCGGTGGAAATGGTGATGGGCTCTTGCGTCTATCATGTCGCGCATCGTGGCGTGCTGTCGGGCTTCGGCACGGTGGGACGCAATGTGGAGATGGAAAATTTCACCGCCGCGATGTACGAGGCCCGTGAAATCGCGGTCGAGCGCATGCAGTTCGAGGCCGCCGCCGCGAAAGCCGAAGGCGTGGTGGGCGTCGATATTCACGAGGGCAGCCATGGCTGGCAAACCCATGTGATCGAATTCTTTGCCATCGGCACCGCAGTGCTGCCGCTGGAGCAGGAAATCGCGCCTGAGAAAATCCCCGACCCGATCATGGTATTGTCGGTCAACGACTAGGTTTTGGCGCTTCGCCCCACCTTACCGGCGCCACCAACTCATGGCCTGGTGTTAATTTCACGATTTGCTACAGACTGTAATCCACATCGATTGATGTAGGATATAACTGGATGAAACGTAAATCGCCACCAGGTTATTAGCCTCCGCCGGAACCAACCGACTTATTAAAAAGACAACATATTCCTCAATATTTACGCGCTCCTGGTTGCATTGACCGCGGTTTCATCGCCCCATTTAAGGTCAGACTATACGCCCTTTCCGCGCAGGAGAAAAAATGCTCATTACCGAGGCAAGCTCCGGCATCGGCTTTGCGACCGGAGGCTGAAACATGGCTGGAAAAATCGAAGATTATGCGATCATCGGCAATTGCGAAACCGCTGCCCTGGTCGGCCGTGACGGCTCCATAGACTGGCTCTGCCTGCCGCGTTTCGATAGCGCGGCCAGCTTCGCCGCGATCCTTGGCGATGAATCGCATGGCCGCTGGCTGATGACACCCGATGGCACGATTATCAGCACCTCGCGCCGCTATCGTAGAGTCTTCACTGATCCTGGAAACAACGTTCGAAACACCCGATGGCGCCGTGATGGTGACCGACTTCATGGCGCGCAGCGAGGGCGCCTGCGATCTCATGCGCCGCGTTACGGGGCTGCGCGGCGTAGTCGCCATGCACTCCGAACTCTGTGTGCGCCTGGATTATGGCTGTACAGTGCCCTGGGTGACACGGATGGAGGACGGGCGCATTAAATTTGTTGTTGGTCCGGACCGTTTGTTGCTGCAAAGCCGGTGCCCGTTTATCAACGAGAACATGCGCAGCGTCGCGAATTTTTCTGTGGCGGAGGACGATGTCGTCGATTTCGTCCTGGGCTGGTCAAACTCGTTCCACCATATTCCCGCGGCACTTGACGTCGATGAAATGTTCAACGCGGTCGAGGCCAGTTGGCACCGTTGGAGTGGGTCCTTCCAGGGGGCAGGCGAGTGGTCGGAGATTGTACTCCGCTCATTGATCACGCTGAAGGCACTGGCTCATTACAAGACTGGCGGGATCGTGGCCGCGGCCACCACCTCCCTGCCTGAACAACTAGGCGGCAGCCGCAATTGGGATTATCGCTATTGCTGGCTACGCGATGCGACACTCACGCTCTACGCCTTAATGGAATCGAATTTTGTCGGAGAGGCAAATGCCTGGCAGCAATGGTTGCTGCGCGCCGTTGCCGGCAGCCCCAGACAGTTGCAGATCATGTATGGCGTTGCCGGTGAACGCCGTCTGGAAGAATGGCAAGTTCCCTGGCTGCCGGGCTACGAGAATTCATCACCAGTGCGCATTGGCAACGCCGCCGCTGGTCAGGTGCAGCTCGACGTGTTTGGCGAGGTTATGGACGCACTCTACCTTGCCCGCCAAAAGGGGCTGACAGCCGATGCCGATATGTGGGGTGTACAGCGCGAAATGATCGCGCATTTGCAGGAAATCTGGGACCAACCAGATGACGGGATATGGGAAGTTCGTGGCGGACGTCAGCAATTTACCCATTCAAAAATCATGGCATGGGTTGCCTTCGACCGCGCCATCCGCTCCGTCGAGGAGTTCGGCCTGGATGGCCCGGTAGAGGAATGGCGCTCCTTGCGCGACACCATCCACGCGCAAGTCTGCGAGCATGGTTTTAATAAGGAGCGCAATTCATTCGTTCAATATTACGGCAGCGGCCAAGTCGATGCGAGCCTGCTGATGCTTGCCCTTGTCGGATTCCTGCCCGCCTCCGACCCGCGTGTCCAGGGCACGGTCGCCGCGATCGAACAAGACCTGCTCCAGGACGGTTTTGTTCTGCGCTACCGAACCGAGCAGGCCGTCGATGGCCTGCCCACGGGCGAAGGCGCTTTCCTCGCCTGTAGCTTCTGGCTGGCCGATAATTATGTCCTGCTTGGCCGTATCGACGATGCCAGAAAATTGTTTAAAAAATTAATTGCTATTTGTAACGATGTCGGTTTGCTGGCGGAAGAATATGACCCACATGCACGCCGCCAGGTCGGCAATTTTCCGCAGGCTTTCTCGCATATCGCGCTCATCAACACCGCCTATAATTTACAGCGTGCGGGCGGCCCGGCCATGCATCGGTCACGCGATGCAGAGACCGCCGATCTGGCGTTATAGGTGATCAACCCGCGGTGTCAGAGTTCGACCGCCGCTTCCGACAATAATTTCGTATATTCTGCCTGTGGATTTTCAAGCAGATCACGGGCATCGCCATATTCCACAACCCTCCCGGACTGCAAAACGAGGATTTTATGCGCGAGCGCGCGAACGAGCTGAATATTATGACTGATGAAGATATAAGCCGTGCCATGCTCGCGCTGCAACGTCTGAAGCAGAAGTAAAATCTCGGCTTGCACCGTCACGTCCAGCGCGCTGGTCGGCTCGTCGAGCACAAGCAATTTCGGCTGCAGAATCATCGCGCGGGCAATCGCAATCCTCTGCCGCTGGCCGCCTGAGAATTCATGCGGGTACCGTAAGGCGGCATCTTCAGGCAACCCAACCTCACGCAGCATCGCGGCGGCCTTCGCGGCCCGCTCTGCCTTGCTCAGATGCCGTGCGTGAATCGTCAGCCCTTCGGCCACGATATCGCCCACGGTCATGCGCGGGGCGAGGCTGCCATAGGGATCCTGGAAAACAATTTGCATATTCGCGCGCATCGCCCGAAGCGCCGCAGGGTGGAGCATTCCAAGGTCTTTCCCCTCGAAGAGTACCTTCCCCTGGAATTTGATAAGCCGGAGAAGTGCGAGTGCAATCGTTGACTTTCCGGAGCCGGATTCGCCGACAATGCCCAGCGTCTCGCCTTCGCGCAAATTAAATGAAACATTATCGACAGCCAGAACCTCACCCGCTTTCCGGCGTAACATACCGCGAAAAACATGGAATTTCACAGTAAGATTCTCGACATTCAATATCTCTCGCGCCTCGTTTCTCACCGGTATGGGTAATGCAAAAGACCTCGCGGCAGCCAAGCGGCGCGTTTTTTCATGTTGCGGATTTACAAATATATCCGCCGTTATCGCGGTTTCCACGGCGCGCCCATTATCCATCACCAGTACGCGGTCAGCATAACGGCGCACCAGGCCGAGGTCGTGTGTAATGAGCAAAACCCCAAGGCCTCTGGATTTTTGTTCCGCGACAATCAGGTCCAGAATTTGCCGCTCCATTGTAACATCCAACGCGCTGGTCGGCTCATCGGCAATCAGAAGTCTTAGGATTATTGGCCAGCGCCATGGCGATCATGATACGCTGGCGTTGCCCGCCCGAGAGCAGATGCGGGTATGAATCCGCGATACGTTCGGCATCGGAAATTCCGACTGAAGCGAGCATATCCAGGACAAGCTGGCGGCGGGCGGAGCGCGGCGAATTTCCATGCAGCATGAGCGCTTCGGCAATCTGCTTGCCAACGCGGCTGAGCGGGTTGAGGCTCGACATCGGTTCCTGAAAGATCATCCCCGCAATGCCGCCGCGCAGCTTTTGCAGCGCCGCCGGTGCAGCAGACGTAACATCGACGCCATCGAGCATAATATGCCCGGCGCTGCGCCTCACGCCTGGCGGAAGCAGGTTGAGAATGCTGAGCGCCGATAATGTTTTGCCGGAACCACTCTCGCCAACAATGGCCAGAATCTCACCCTGCGCAATAGAAAACGACAGGTTCTCCACAAGAGTTTTGGACCCTGCCTGCAAGCTCAAGCCTTCGACTTTTAAAAGGCTCATCGTATTTTGCTGGGATCAAACGCATCACGCACAGCTTCACCTATAAAAACAAGGCAAAGCAGTAACCCGCCGATCACCACAAAAGCGGTTACGGCAAGCCATGGGGCTTGTAGATTATTCTTGGCTTGCGCAACGAGTTCACCCAGCGAAGGTGAGCCTGGCGGCAGGCCAAAGCCGAGAAAATCCAGGCTGGCGAGCAGGGTAATGGAGTCCGCCAAAATAAACGGCAAAAAAGTAAGCGTGGAGATCATCGCGTTGGGGAGAATATGACGAAGGATAATCCTTCCGTCGGACATACCGAGCGCCTTGGCCGCACGGACATAGTCGAGACCGCGGGCGCGCAAAAATTCGGCACGGACCACGCCGGTGAGCATCATCCAGGAAAAAGCCAAGAGAAACAGCAGCAGAATCAGAAAATTCGGGGCGATGATGCTGGAGATGATGATGAGCAAAAAAAGCTGCGGCAAGCCGGACCAGATTTCGGTAAAGCGCTGGAACAATAAATCCGTCAGCCCGCCGTAAAATCCTTGCACCGCGCCGGCGAAGATGCCGATGATCGACGCGGCGATGGTGAGACTGAAACCGAACAGGATGGACAGCCTTAGCCCATAGATGACGCGCGCCAGCACATCGCGCGAAACATCGTCCGTGCCCAGCCAGTTCCGCCATGAAGGCGGAGCTGGCGCCGCGCCGGCATTCCAGACAATGCTGTCGTAGCTGTAGGGGATCAGCGGCCAGATCATCCAGCCACGCGCGCGGATAGCCGCCTTGATTTCCGGGTTTGTGAAGTCGGCTTGCGTGGGCAGGAACGCAGGCCCGAACTTTTGTTCCGGGATTTTCTGAAATACCGGAAAGTAGAGATGCCCCCGATAGTCCATGAGCAAGGGCTTGTCGTTGGCGATGACGTTGGCCGAAAGGCTGACAAGCAAAACCACGGCAAAGATGCGGAGCGCGAGACGGCCACGGCGATGCGCGCGGAAAACGGCCATCCGTCTTTGCCACAAGGCCGACAAGCGCATACACACTCCCTGGTTACGCTTGAGAGTATAACCTGGAGTAGAGTTTTGGCGAGTTTAGCGTTTGACGTGGTGGTGGTTGGTGCTGGGGCCGCGGGGCTGTTCTGTGCCGCTATCGCGGGGCAGCGGGGCAAACGCGTGCTGGTGCTGGACCACGCGCCGGAACCCGGCGCGAAAATCCTGATCTCGGGTGGCGGGCGATGCAATTTCACCAATTTGAAGGTGACGCCGGAGAATTTCATCTCGCAGAATCCGCATTTTTGTAAGTCGCCACTGGCGAATTTTACGCCACAGGATTTCATCGCGATGGTTGAGGCGCATGGCATTAAATACCACGAGAAACGGCTGGGCCAGTTGTTCTGCGATGGATCGGCGCGCGAAATTCTGGCCATGCTGCTGGGGATGTGCAGCGCCGCCGGTGTCGAACTGCGTATGGGCTGCAAAATTACCGAGATTTCGAAGAGCGCTTCGTTCAGGATTGATACCGATAGCGGGGTATTTGAAGTCGCCGGTGCTGGTGTTGGCGACCGGCGGATTGTCGATCCCCAAAATGGGGGCGACCGGATTTACCTATGATATCGCCCAGCAATTTGGTCTGGGCCTAACCGAGATTAAGCCTGGGCTAGTGCCGCTGGTTTTCGAGGGGAAAGACTGGGCCTGGATGCAGGGGCTGAGCGGCGTTTCCTTCGACGCGGTGGCAAGTTTTGGAAAACGGAAATTTCGGGAGAATGCGTTGTTTACGCATCGGGGGCTATCCGGGCCCGTGATATTGCAAATTTCGTCGTACCTGCCGGCGGGCGGCACGCTGCTGCTGGACATGCTGCCGGAGCAGAATGCCTACGCGTTTTTGTTGGAGCGGAAAGCCAGCCGGGCGAGGGCCGAGCTGAAGTCGATTTTGGGTGAGGTTCTGCCGGCACGGCTCGCGCATAATTTGTTGCAGCCGCCTTTGGGGAACCACGTGATCGGGGATATGCCGAACAAGGCGTTGAAAAACACCGCGGAAATCATCAATCGGTTTGAGTTGAAACCCGCCGGAACCGAGGGCTACGCCAAGGCCGAGGTGACGGTCGGGGGGGTGGATACCGATGATTTGTTTTCAAAGACCTTGGGCGCGCGGGAAGTACCGGGGCTGTTTGTGATCGGCGAGGCGGTGGACGTGACCGGGTGGCTGGGCGGGTATAATTTCCAATGGGCGTGGTCCAGCGGGTTTGCCGCCGGGCAGGCGGTATAACGCCAACGGGCTGGCAACAACCTAACCGATAGGTTATAGAGTGCTCATGGTTGAGAACGCATCTATTTGCGCTTGCGCGGCGCGGTATGACGAGGCGAATGGGCGTGTGGTGGTCGATCTTGTGAATGGGTGCAGTTATGCCTTTCCGGCGTGGCTTGTGCGCGAGTTGCAGGGTGCGAGCCCCGCCGCGCTGGCGGATGTGCTGGTCGATGGGCCTGGCTTTAACCTGCGCTGGCCGGTACTCGGCGTGGAATTACATGTACCAGCACTCGTGGCGGGTGTTTTCGGGTCTCGCGCCTGGATGGCACGAGAGGCCGCCCGCGTGGCGGGGCAGCGCAAAACACCAAAAAAGGCAGCGGCGGCAAGGGCGAATGGCGCAAAAGGCGGCCGCCCGAGAAAGGCATTGGCGCCGTAGAATAACGACAAAACCGGGGTTAGGCATTCATATCTTTTTTGGGTACGCTATGGTTTCCGCATTGCCGGCCTTGCCTTCCACCCAGCACCCGGCCAGAACTCGCCACCATGGATCGCCGCCTCCACCCGAACCGGATTGATTACTACATCTTCGGTCAGTTATTTATCGCCCTGCTGTTTGTCACGGCTGGCCTGGTCGCGCTCATCTGGCTTACCCAGTCGCTCCGCTTCATCCAGATCATCGTTAATCACGGCCTCTCGCCTCTCACCTTCATCAAGCTCACCCTCCTCCTGGTCCCGAGCTTCGTCGCCACCATTCTGCCCATCACCTGTTTCATCGTCGTCCTTTTTGTCTACGCCCGCTTAGGCGTAGACCGCGAACTCACGGTCATGCGCGCCACAGGCATGTCGGACCTGGCTCTGGCCCGCCCGGCCCTCGTGATCGCCACCGGCGCGATGCTGTGCTGCTATGCTCTCAACATCGTTGTTGTTCCGGCCTCCTTGAGGTCCTTCCGCAACTACGAGTTCGAAATCCGCAATCAAATCGCTGCTTTCCTCCTGCAGCCCGGCGTCTTCACCCCTGTCACGGACCACGTCACGGTTTATGTGCAATCCCGCGGGCCGAATAATACTTTAAGCGGCATATTAATCGAGGACGACCGGGACCGCAGCGCACCTGCCACCATCCTGGCCCGCTCTGGCCAATTAATGGTCAATGCGCAGGGTCCGGTGGTGCTTTTGCAGAACGGCTCACGTGAGCAGATCGACCCCAAAACCGGCAGGCTCGACGTTCTCACCTTCGAACGAAACGTCCTCTCCCTCGCGAAGGCCGCCCAAGCCGACACGCCGGACATGACCGACTCCGCGGAGGCCTCGCTGCCCGAACTACTCCACCCCAGCGCCTCCCTTACCAGTGCCGACCAGGCAAAATGGCTGGTCGAAGGCCACCGGCGGCTCACCGCCCCGCTCGCCGTCATCAGCTACACTATGATTGGCCTGCTCGCGACGCTGAGCGGCGTGTTCCGCCGCCATGGCGGGCTGTTACGCCCCGTCGGCGCCGTCATTTCAGTCACCCTGCTCGTCGCACTCAGCCTTGGCGTGAATAACCTCGCCGCGCGCAACCTGAATCTGCTGCCGCTCATCTGGGTGACCATTGTGTTGCCTGGAGCGGTTGCGGGCCTGCTGCTGTTCACCAGGCAGTCCCCGCGATGATGGCAATCCCCTTCACCCTTTCAGTCTATTTCGGCCGGCAGTTCGCGCTGGCCGTTCTGGCTATGCTGGCTGCCCTGTCAGCTTTGGTTTCTCTGTTCGATTTTCTGGAGTTGCTGCGCGAATCCGCCTCTGCGCCGCAGGCCAGCTTTGGCGTCATAGTCGAGATGGAATTGCTGCGCGTGCCATGGGCGCTGCTGCAAATCCTGCCTTTTGCCATCCTGCTCGGCGGAATTTTCGCGTTCTGGCGACTCTCCCGCTCGTCGGAACTCGTGGTGGCCCGCGCCGCCGGCATCTCGGCCTGGCAATTCCTCGCCGTTCCGGTCCTGCTCGCCACCCTGTTCGGCGCCTTCGGCACCGGCGCTGTGAGCCCGCTCTCCGCCATCATGTATGGCCGTGCCGAGACCCTTTATAATTCCTACCTCAAAATCGGCGGTGGCCCGCTCTCCCTCAATGGCGGCCAGCTCTGGGTCCGCCAGGCGGATCATGGTCTAACCCCGTCCGGTGTCGCCATAGTGCATGCCGGCGACGTGCGGCTGCACAAAAACGTGCTAAGCGCGGACCATGTGACGATCCTGCGATTGGACAACCAGACGATGCTGTTGCAACGCCTGGAGGCCCAGCACGCCACCCTGAATACGGGCAATTGGAGTCTTACTCAGGTAAGTGTGCTGCAACCCGGCGCCGCGCCGCAAAATATCGCCGAATTGCAGTTCCCGACCGATCTCACTGTCAGTCGCGTCCAGGAGAGTTTTGCCTCCCCCAATTCGCTCTCCTTCTGGGCGCTGCCAAGTTTCATTCAACTCCTCAAACGTTCCGGTTTTTCACCCATCCAGCACGAGCTGGCATTCCAGGCACTGGCGGCCCTGCCACTGCTTTGCGCGACCATGGCCCTGGTCGCGGCAGGCTTCTCCATGCGCCCCTCCCGGCGCGGCGGGGCGACAAGTATGCTGGTCAGCGGGGTAGGTTCCGGCTTCGCCCTCTTCATGGTCTCCGAGGTCGCCAACCAGTTCGGCACCTCAGGCGCCATCCCTGTTATCCTTGCGGCCTGGGCGCCGGCGCTCGCGGGATTATTTTTGGCGCTTGCGTTGTTGCTGCATCTGGAAGATGGCTGAGCCATGAACCGACCCGGCCAATTCTACCTTGCCCTGGCCGCGAGCACCGCGCTCGCCGGCACCGCCCATGCGCAGCTTTCACCGCTCGCCGGGAACGCCCCCTCCACGGGACCATCCAACGCGCCTGTGAGTTTTACCGCCGACCAGCTATCCTATGACAAAACAGGCAATATTATCACTGCCACCGGCCATGTCCGCGCCATCCAGAACGGCCAGACACTCTATGCCGACAAGGTGGTCCTGAACCGCAATACCGACGTCGCGACCGCGACCGGCCATGTCGCCCTCACCCAGCCTTCCGGCGACACGGTATATGCCAACCAGGCTACCTTGAGCAGGGGAATGCAGAACGCCATCATGCATGATGTGTCCGCCCGGCTGGCACAGAATGCGCGCATGATCGCCAATGGCGGCCGGCGCTACGATGGCAAGATCGACGAGCTCACGAAAGTTGTCTATTCCGCCTGCGACCTATGCAAAACCGACCCCACCGCGCCGCCGCTCTGGCAAATCCGCGCGCGCAGCGTGACCCGCGATCTCCAGCACAAAATGATCGAATACCGCGACGCGGAGATGGAGTTCAATGGCTTTCCCATTTTCTATCTGCCCTATTTCACACAGCCCGACCCATCGGTTAAACGCCAGACCGGGTTGCTGATCCCTGGCGCCGGCGTCACCACCCATCTCGGTTTTTTCGCGACCGTTCCGTATTATATCGTCATCAACAAATCATCAGACATCACACTCACCCCGATCATCGCCACCAAACAGGGGCCTGCTCTGCGCGCCGACTATCGCAAGCTCTTCAACATGGGCGAGCTGAATATAAACGCTTCCGCCGGCCGGGATGCGGGGCATCTGGGCGAATCCATCTTCTCCAATGGCACCTTCGACATCAATCAGAACTGGCGCGCGGGCTTCGACTATAATCACGCCTCCAACCCCGGCTACCTGAACGATTTCCATATCCTGCCGAATGCCTCCTACCTGACCAGCAGCATCTATCTGGAGGGTTTCTCCCCAGGCGCCTATGGCAGGCTGGACGCCGGGATGTTCCAGGGCCTGGTCACCAGCGTTAACCAGAGCGAATTGCCGATCGTCTCACCGCATGGCCAGTATGATTTTATCTCAGACCAGGATGCCATCGGCGGCCAGTTCAGCCTGCATGCGGACGTATTCAACGTGCTGCGCGAGGTCGGCACAAGCTCCCGCCGGATCTCTGTCATTCCAGGCTATTCCGTGCCCTTCACGCTGCCTTACGGGCTGGTCGGCAAGGCACGGGTCGAGATCGTCACCGCCGGCTACAATTCCACCAGCCTCCAGGACCAGCCGAACTACAGCTCTATCAACAGCGCCAGCATAGCACGCATACAACCCTACGGCGCCGTCTTCATGCGTTGGCCTTTCATCCGCCAGGCCGGGCATCTCGGCAGCCAGATCGTCGAGCCGGAAGTCCAGCTCGTGACGTCACCGATTATCGGCATATCGCAGAATTATCGCATCCCGAACGAAGACAGCCTCGATCTGGAATTCTCCGACGCCAATCTCTTCAGCCTTAACCGTTATCCCGGCATCGACCGTCTGGAAGGTGGCACCCGCGTCGATTACGCGCTGCATGGCGCCTGGTATCTGCCGGGCGGCGCGACGCTCGATGGCCTGATCGGTCAGTCCTACCGTCTGCATAAGGACAACAACTATCTGCCGGGCTCCGGCCTCACCGATAATGTCTCAGACATCGTCGGCCATATCATTCTGGCGCCAACGCCGCTTTTCAACCTCACCTACCGTACCCGCCTCAGCCATAGCGATCTCGGCGCCCGCATGATCGATGCAACCGCCAATTTCGGTAACCGCATGCTGACTGTCTCCGGTGGCTATCTGTATACCAATACCAACCCTTACGTGTTGTACCTCACCCCCAGTACCACCTCGGTCAACCTCAACCCGCCGCTTGGCTATTTCACGCCACGGCATGAGTTTACCCTCAATGCCACCACTAATTTCGGGCCGTGGTCGCTGGGTGCCGGCACCCAGCGCAACCTGCAGACCGGGCGATTCGAACTCAGCCAGCTTCAATGCCGGCTGGCAGAATGATTGCTTCGGCGCCAACCTTGTGTACTACCAGCGATTTACGTCGTTCAACCTGGACCATGGCAGCACAACGGTGCTCTTCCAGTTCTCTTTCAAAACTCTCGGTAATGTTGGATTTAGCGCCCTATGAAGCAAATTTTTCGTGCCGCCCTCATTGTTGCATCGCTTAGCGCGGCGCCGGCTTTCGCGCAGACAAACAATATGTCCGGCACCGACAGCGCCAGTATCGCCGCCATCGTTAATGGGCAGGTGATCACGACCCAGGATGTCGCGGCCCGCGCCCGGCTCCTGGCCCTTTCCACCGGCATGTCCCCCACGCCACAGGTATTGTCCCGGCTGGAGCCGCAGGTCACCAATCAGCTCATCGATCAGACCCTGCAATTGCAGGAAATCAACAAGCGCAACGTCGTTGTGTCGGACGCTGACATCATCGCCGCGATCAGCCATATCGAGCAGGGTAACGGCCTGCCCGCCGGCGGGCTTCGCGCCCGCCTGGAAGCCGCCGGCGTACCGTTCAGCACGCTCGTCTCCCAGCTTCGTGTTCAATTGGGTTGGCAAACTGTCCTGCATCAGGTGCTCGGGCCGGGCTTACAGCCCACTCCAGGCGATATGAATGCCGAAAAGGCCGCGCTAAAGGCTGAACTCGGCAGCACACGATATCATATTTCAGTAATCTTCGTGCCCGTGACCGATCCGGCAAATGACGCCAGCGCGCGAACCTTCGCCAATACCGTCATCGCTCAACTGCGCTCCGGCGCGCCCTTTCCCGTTGTCGCGGCCCAGTTCAGCCAGGCGCCAACCGCCCTCCAGGGTGGCGATCTCGGCTTCGTCCAGCTTAGCCAGCTCGACCCCGCGGTGGCCGCGGTCGTCACCACCATGCCGGCCGGCGCCATCAGTAACCCCATCCGCGTGCCTGGCGGCTACGATATCGTGCAACTCCAGGGGAGCCATGTAATCGGCAGCGAAAAGCAGACCATGCTCTCCCTCCGCCAGGCTTTCGCGCCGTATCCAAAGCCCATCACCAATGGCCAGATCGGGCCGGCTCAGGTCGCTGTCATCAACAAGCTCGTGCAAAGCGCCCACGCCGCGCATTCCTGCAGTGATATCGCAGCCCTGAACACCAACCTCGGCAATATCCATCCGGCGGATCCCGGCCCGGTCAACCTCGCCACCGTCACCCCGCCAGCATTCCAGGCGGTCCTGGCCAAACTCGCCCCCGGCCAGGTCAGCGAGCCGCTGGTCGCGCAGGATGGCGTTTCGGTCGTCATGGTCTGCTCGCGCCAGGAGCAGGCTGCCAGCCTGCCCTCCGACAAGGACATCGCGCAAATTATCGTGGAGCGCCGCGTCGAGCTGGAATCCCAGCAACTACTCGACGACCTGCGCCACCGCTCGATCATCACGCAGGAGTGAACACGGGGCTTCGGCCCAAAACTTCACCAGGGGCACTGCCTCCTGGTGAAGCAGACGAAAGGTTAGAGCGCGAAGCAATTCAACCTGAAACATCACGCTCTAACCCACCGCCTCCAGCGCCGCCTCGGCCGCCAGCCAATCGCGCTCCGCTGCCTCGGTCTCGCGCTTAATCGCCGCGATGCGCTGGTTGATATATGTCAGGTCCTTCGCCTTTCCGGCTGAATAAATCCCCGGATCGAGCAGCTTCTTCTCCAGCAACCCCCGCTCCGCATTCAGCTTGGCCAGGCGCAATTCCGTGTCCTTCACCGCCTGGCGCAGCGGCGCCAACCGGCTCCGCGCCTCCGCGCGCGCCGCCTTATTCTCGCTCCGGTCGTTCTTGCGGGAGTTGTCTCGCGACCCGCCACCGCTGCTGCCGCTACCCTCCGTCACACTCGCGGCATAGGATGCCAGATCCCCTTCCAGGGCCGTCACTTTTCCCCCCGCCACAAGCAGCAGCCGGTCGGCCACCAGATCCACCAGATACGGATCATGCGAGATCAGCAGCACCGCGCCCTCGAAATCCGCCAGCGCGCGCACCAGCGCATCACGCGCATCAATATCCAGATGGTTCGTCGGCTCGTCCAAAATCAACAGATGCGGCGCATCGCGCGTCGCCAGCGCCAGCAGCAGCCGCGCCTTCTCGCCGCCGGACATCGCCCCCACCTTGGTATTCACCCGGTCTGCGTCCAGCCCGAACCGCGCTGCCTGGGCGCGCACCTGCGGCGGCGTGGCTTTCGGCAAGGCGCGGGAGAGATGCTCATACGGCGTTTCGGTCATCACCAGGTCTTCCTCCTGGTGCTGCGCGAAATACCCCACGCGCAGATTGCCGCTGCGGAACTGCCGCCCGCTCAATGGCGCCAGCCTTCCCGCCAGCATCTTCGCCAGTGTGGATTTGCCGTTGCCGTTGGTCCCCAGCAGCGCGATGCGGTCTTCCATATCCACGCGCAGGGACACGCCGGAAAGCACGGCCTTGCCGTCATAGCCGATATCCACGTTATCCAGGCTCAGCATCGGCGGCGCCAGCTTGTTCGGCTCGGGGAAGGAGAAGCGCGTTACCCGGTCCTCCACCACGGACTCGATCTGCGGCATCCGCTCCAGCGCCTTGATCCGGCTCTGCGCCTGCTTGGCCTTGGCTGCGGACGCACGGAACCGGTCCACGAATTTCTGCATATGCGCCCGCTGTTCGGCTGCCCGCTCGGCCGCGCGCCCCAGTTGCAGCGCCTTTTCAGTCTTTATCCGCACGAATTCGGCAAACCCGCCCGGTGTCAGCGTGAGCTTGCCGCCATCCAGATGCGCGATGGCCTCCACGGCACGGTCCAGCAATTGCCGGTCATGGCTCACCAGCAGCACAGCACCGGGGAATTTGCCTAAATACTGCTCCAGCCACAGCGTGGCCTCCAAATCCAGATGGTTGGTCGGCTCATCGAGCAGCAGCAGGTCGGGTGCTGAGAACAGCACCGCGGCCAGGGCCACACGCATCCGCCAGCCGCCGGAAAAGCTGCTCATCGGCCGGCTCTGCCATTCAGTCGAAAACCCAAGGCCAGACAAAATCGCCGCCGCCCGCGCCGGCGCCGCATCCGCTTCAATCGTCAACAAACGGTCATGGATTTCCGCGATCCGGTGCGGGTCCACATCCGGATGCTCGGACTCCTCCAACAGCGCCGTGCGCTCGGTATCGGCCTTCAGCACCACCTCCAGCGGGGTGATATCCCCACCCGGCGCCTCCTGCGCCACATAACCCAGCCGCACCCGCTGGCCGAAGCGTATGCTCCCGCCATCCAGTTGCAACTCCCCGGCGATCAGCTTCAACAGCGTGGACTTGCCCGCTCCGTTGCGGCCGATCAGCCCGATCCGCCGCCCAGGGTCCACCATAAGGGTTGCCCGCTCCAGCAGACCCCGGCCCGCGATGCTGTAGGATACATTCTCTAAACTTAAAACGCTCATACGCGTCCCTGTACCTTGACCGGATTGGATTGCCCACCCCGCCCCAGGGTTGCGAACCCGGCGTAGCCCAGCTATGGCCCGGCCACATTCACTTAAAGGCAGAAATTACCATGGCAACCGAACGCACCCTCTCGATCATCAAACCCGACGCGACCCGCCGCAACCTCACGGGCCTGATCAACGCCAAGTTCGAGGAGGCGGGCCTGTCCATCATCGCGACCCGCCGCATCCAGCTCACCCAAGCCCAGGCCGAGGCGTTCTACGCCGTGCATTCCCACCGCCCCTTCTTCAATGACCTGGTCAGCTTCATGATCTCCGGCCCGGTCGTCGCACAGGTGCTGGCGGGTGAAAACGCGATCCTGAAAAACCGCGACATCATGGGCGCCACCGACCCGAAGAAGGCCGAAGCAGGCACCATCCGCGCGCAATTCGCGGAATCAATCGAAGCCAACTCCGTGCATGGCTCCGACTCCCCGGAAGCCGCCGCGCAGGAAATCAGCTTCTTCTTTGCTGGGATCGATATCACGCCATAACGGTTAAGCGGCTTCGCTTTCCTCGGCGTCCATTCGAATACGATCAGCCTCCGGGGCAACATCCCCAGAGGCTGTTTATTTACCGCGCTTCGTCTTGCTAACCTGCCGCGCGCGGCCAATTGCCATTTGGCCCGCTGCCACGTCCTCGGTAATCGTGGACCCGGCCGCCACCAGCGCGTCATCCCCCACGCTTACGGGCGCCACCAACGCCGTGTTGGAGCCAATAAACGCCCGCGCGCCGATTTTCGTTTTATGCTTGTTCTTGCCGTCGTAATTGCAGGTGATCGTCCCGGCCCCGATATTCGTGCCCGCGCC
Source organism: uncultured Alphaproteobacteria bacterium (assembly GCA_963740445.1). GTDB lineage: Bacteria > Pseudomonadota > Alphaproteobacteria > Acetobacterales > Acetobacteraceae > Acidocella. Next base: position 42,802 of record CAVUED010000002.1, on the reverse strand, counting down.
GACCTCGGAATCGCCGATATAGGTTAAGTGGTTGGCCTTTGCCCCCGCCCCCATTGTCGCGGCTTTGATCTCCACAAAATTGCCAACATGCGCGCCGGGTCCGATATCAGCACCAGGCCGCAACCGCGCATAAGGGCCGATCACCGCCCCCGCGCGCACCACGCAACCCTCCAGATGCGAAAACGCCTTTATTTCCGCGCCGCTCTCCACCCGCACACCAAGGCCGAACACAACATACGGCCCCACGGAAACATCCGCCTCCAGCACCGTATCGGCGGAGAAAAACACCGTCTCGGGCGCCAGCATGGCCACCCCTTGCTCCATGGCCGCCTCGCGCAACCGGCGCTGCAATGCCGCTTCCGCCGCCGCCAGCTCGGCGCGCGAGTTCACCCCCATGCACTCGTCAAAGGGTGCTTCCAGCGCTGCCACTTGCCGGCCCTCGGCGCGGGCAATGGCGACGATATCGGTGAGATAAAACTCACCCTTGGCATTGTCCGCCCGCACCGCGCCCAGCCAGCGCCGCATATCCGCACCCCATGCCACCAGCCCGCCGGCATTGCACAGCGTAATTTTCCGCTCCTCAGGCGTGGCATCGGCAAACTCGACGATCCGGCTCACATAACCATTTTCCAGCACCAGCCGGCCATATTTACCCGGTTCCGGCGGCGTCATCGCCAGGAGTAAAAGCCCGGCATCGCCCGCCTGCGCCCGCGCCAGCAATGCCCGCATCGTATCCGCCGAGACCAGCGGATTGTCGGCGTAAAACACCGCCACAACCCCCTCGCCGAATGTGTGCTCAGCCTGGTTTGCCGCATGTGCGGTTCCCAGACGCTCGGCCTGCACAACGACCTCATGCGGTGCGGCAAGGGCTGCCAGCGCCGGCATATCCGGCCCGACCACCACGACCACGCGGTCGAAAACAACCTCGCTCGCCGCGATCAGATGCCGCAGCATCTCCCGGCCGCCGATCTTATGCGCGGCTTTCGGCAGCGCGGATTTCATCCGCGTGCCCAGCCCCGCCGCAAGGATAACCGCCGTACTCTGCATTACTTTGTTTCTGCGAATGCCGCCGGGCTCAGGATGGAATTTTCCTGGGACACAAACGCGCCGATTTCCTTGGCTTTTGCCATAAATGCCTTCCAGGCGGGGTCCTTGGCCATCGCTGCGCGCCTTACCTCGCGGTCGGCCTGGTTCTCATAGCCCCAGAGATGCACAACCTGATGCAACCTGCCCTCGATGCTGGTGTACCAGCCCAGGCAATTGCCGAGATATTGCTTTTGCAACGGCCAGGCTTCTTTCTCGTAAAGCGCCACCCATTCGGCCATGCGGCCCGGAACACAGGTGTAAATGCGCATGTCGACAATCATGGTCTCTCCTTTGGTCTAAGCCTGATTCAGATCGATCAGGCTTTTGCGGATTTTCCGGCTGCGGATGATCTTATCCTCGATATATTCCGTGTCGCCCCAGCGCACCGCGCGGGCCATCGCCTGCGCGTCCTCGGAGAAGCGCGAGAACATTTCCAGCAGTGCTTCTTTGTTGTTGAGAAAAATATCGCGCCACATCACCGGGTCGGAAGCCGCGATGCGCGTGAAATCCCGGAAGCCGGACGCCGCGAATTGCAACACCTCGCCGCGCGTCTCATCGGCCAGATCATCCGCCGTGCCGCAAATGGTAAAGGCGATCAGATGCGGCAAATGGCTCACGATCGCGATCACGCGGTCATGATGCGCCGCCTCCATCCGTGACGTCTGCGCGCCCAGAACTTTCCACATCGCCTCGATTTTTTTCACCGCGGCCTCGTCCGTCCCGGCGGGCGGTGTCAGCAGGCACCAGCGGCCCTTGAACAAATCCGCGAGCCCCGCATCCGGGCCTGAGAATTCCGTGCCGGCGATCGGGTGAGCGGGCACAAACGCCACGCCTTCCGGCACAAAAGGCGAAACATCGCGCAGCACGGACTGCTTGGTCGAGCCGACATCGGAGAGCACGGCGCCCGGCTTCATATGCGGCGCGATCGTTGCCGCCAGAGCGGCATAGGCGCCGACCGGCGCGCACAGAATCACGCAATCCGCACCCGCGACGGCCTTTGCCGGATCGCTTTCATACACTTGCCCAAGATGCAATTCAGCGGCGCGGGCCAGCGCCTCAGGGCTCGCATCGCAGATCACGATCTCACCGGCGATCCCGCCAAATTCCTTGGCCCCGCGCGCGATCGAACTGCCGATCAGCCCGATGCCGATCAGCGTCAGACGTTTGAAGATTGGCTCAACCATGGACAAACGCGTTCAGCGCCTCGGCCACCAGGCTGCATTCCTCATCGGTGCCGATGGTGATCCGCAAACATTCCGGCAGGCCATAGGATTTCACGTTCCGCACGATGATGCCCCGCCCACGCAAAAACCTGTCCGCCGCCGCCGCGCGGTCCGCATCACCAAAATCCACCAGTACAAAATTCGCATGGGATGGATGAACTTTTAAACCCGCCTGCGCCAGCCTTGCCGCCAGTCTTTCCCGCGCGCGCAAATTATGTTCACGCCCCTGCGCCAGCCAGCCCGGCTCGTTCAGCGCCGCCATCGCCGCGGCGGCAACCGTTGAACTCACATTAAAGGGCGGCCGCATCCGGTTCAGCACATCCACAATCGCCGGCGGCGCGTAGGCCCAGCCGAGCCGCGCCCCGCCGAGGCCAAAAATTTTCGAGAAGGTCCGGGTCATCACCGTGTTCTCACCGGCATCCACCAGCGCGATGCCGGGATCATAATCCGGCCGGTCCACATATTCGGCATAGGCCGCGTCGATCACCAGCAGCACGTCCTCCGGCAACCGGCTCCGCAACCGCACCATTTCCTGCTGCGAGAGCAACGTCCCCGTGGGGTTGTTCGGGTTGGCCAGAAAAACCAGCCGCGTCGCCGGGGTCACCAGCGCCAGGATGGCGTCCACATCCGCCGTCAGATTTGTCTCCGGCGCCTTGGCAATGGTGCAGCCGGCGAGTTTGCCCGCGATCTCATAGATCGAAAAACCATGCGCGCTCATGATCAACTCGGTGCCCGGCCCGCCATATGCCTGGATCAGCAGCGCAAGCAGCTCGTCCGATCCATTGCCGCAGACAATGCGCGCCGCGTCCAGCCCGAACGCCGCGCCGATCCCGGCACGGAGTTTTACCATCCCGCCATCCGGATAACGGTGCATTGCAGCCCCCGCTTCCGCCAGGGCTGCCAATGCCGAGGGCGGCGGCCCAAAGGCGCCTTCGTTGGAGGATAATTTGATGACGCGGGTAACGCCGGGAATGACCAATTCGCCGCCCACATAGGAATCCACCGAAAACACCTCGCCGCGCGGCTGCGGCGCGCTCATGCGCCTTCGCCCAACGGCACGGCAAACCCGCCGATCACCACCGGCGGCGCATCCAATCCCGCAATGGCCGCGAGTCTGGGGTCGTCATCCTCCACCAACCCTTCCACTTCGACCAGGGCACGGATCCTGGTATCGCCCGGCGCACGCTTGACCCAGATTGCGCCCCGGCGCAAACCCGGCATCCTTCAGCAAAGCCGTTACCTTGGTGCGCGACGTATCCGCGCCAAGCTCAAGCGCGATCAACCCGCGGTCATCGCCGCTCGGGTCGGGACGGACCGCGGCCACAACATAGGCTTCGCCCAGCGGCAGGCCCTCGGCCCGCTTGGTCCAGAATGGAATTTTGGCGATCACGAACAGCCGGTGCGGGCCGGTGGCGGTGAGCATCGGCCACCAGCCGCCATGCGCCTCATCATCCTCAGCCGGCGGCGGCAGCACGGCCAGTTGCGCGGTGTCCGGCGCCAGGTCAGCCAAAGTCTGCGCCGGATTATGGTGCCGCCGCACCGGGGTCAGCGGCCCGAAATGCTCGCGCGCCAAAGCCAGACGATCGGCCCCGCCATCACCATCGCAGACCGCCATCGTCTGCCCGCCTTCGATGATCAGCGCCGCAGCGAACATCTCCCGCCAGAAACGTATAATCGCCTGCGGAGGCAACGAACCCTGATGCCGGCTCAGCAGCCGGCGCAAAATACTGGCCTCGCGCCCCGGCCGGATTTTCGTCCCGGTCTTGCCGCCATCGCGGGCGACACCCTCCACCACGGCGGCACGGCGCATCAGCAGGTCGTGAATCTGGTCGTCAAGCGTATCCAGTTGCGCGCGCAATTGGTTGAGCGGATTCGGAGGTGGAGCAGAAACGTTCATCGTACCAACTGATACCCAATTGCGCCGATGCCGCCAAGCACGGGGGCGCGCCCCTAGGGGATTGCACGGCCGGGGCCGCCAGCGCATACGCGAAAGCAGAAAAATGGACCAGACTGCCGCGCCGCCAGAGATACATCATCAAAGCATCACCTTTGCGGAAGGGTTGACGCTTGATTGCGGCCGGCATCTGGCCAGCCTCACCATCGCCTACCGTTGTTACGGTACGCTGAATGCCGCCAAAACCAACGCCATTCTCATCTGCCATGCCCTGACCGGCGACCAGTATGTCACCGAGACCAATCCGGAGACCGGCAAACCTGGATGGTGGGAGCGTGTGGTCGGACCGGGCAGACCGGTGGATACCAACAAATTCTTTGTCATCTGCACGAATGTCCTGGGCGGCTGCATGGGCACGACCGGCCCGCGCAGCCCGCATGACGAGCGGCCCGAGCAGCCCTGGGGCACCGATTTTCCCGCCGTCACCATCAACGACATGGTGCGCGCCCAGAAAATTTTCATCGACCATCTGGGCATCGCCAAACTATTCGCCGTCATCGGCGGCTCCATGGGGGGCATGCAGGTCCTCTCCTGGGCAGCGCTATACCCCGGCCAGGTTTTCGCCGCCGTGCCGGTCGCGTCGGCGGCTTACCACTCCGCGCAAAACATCGCCTTCCATGAAATCGGCCGCCAGGCGATCGCCGCCGATCCGTTTTTCCATGCCGGGCGTTACTGGTCCGAAGGTGTCACGCCCGAACGCGGCCTCGCCGTCGCGCGCATGACCGCGCATATTACCTATGTGTCGGAAGCGGCGCTGACCCGCAAATTTGGCCGCAAATTGCAGGGCGCGGCGGAGCTTTCCTCGCTCGGCGACCGTTTCGAGGTCGAGAGCTATCTGCAATATCAGGGCTCCAGTTTTGTGCGCCGGTTCGATGCGAATTCCTACCTCACCATCACCCGCGCCATGGATTTGTTCGACCTGGCGGCAGATTACGGCGGTGTGCTGGCGAACGCTTTCGCCGGGACCAAAACGCGCTTCCTGCTGGTCTCTTTCAGCTCGGACTGGCTGTTCCCCACCGCGCAGTCGCGTGCCATCGCCCGCGCGCTCAACCATGTCGCCGCCAATGTTTCCTTCGTCGAGATCAAGTCAGACAAAGGCCACGACGCCTTCCTGCTGGACGAGCCGGATTTTCATCGCACCTTGAGCGGTTTTCTCTCCGGCTGCGCCGAACATGCGGGGTTGAAATGATGAGCCCGAAAAAAATGCGCGTCGATCTGGCGCTGATCGCCGGGATGATCGCTCCCGGATCGCGCGTGCTCGATATCGGCTGTTCGGATGGTACGCTGATCGATTATCTGTTCCGCAACCTGGGCTGCGATGCACGCGGGCTGGAGCTGGATATGGACGCCGTGACCCAGGCCGTCACGCACGGCCTGGCCGTGATGCAGGGCGATGCCGATACCGACCTCATCACCTACCCTGAAGGCGCGTTCGATTATGTCGTGCTTTCGCGCACATTGCAGGCGGTTGAAAAACCGCGCGAGGTGCTACGGCAGATGCTGCGCATCGGCACCCACGCCATCGTCAGCTTCCCGAATTTCGGACACTGGTCCCTGCGCCTGCAATTGCTCTTCAACGGCCGGATGCCGATGACAAAAACCTGGTCGCGCATGTGGTACGAAACACCGAACATCCACCCCTGCACGATCCAGGATTTTTTCAACCTCTGCGAAACAGACGGCTACAAGGTGGAGCAATGGCTGGCCGCCGACGATGAGGGCGCGCGAGCACCCTGGCGCCGCTCACCCGCTCTGGCCAATCTGTTCGGTGAGCAGGGATTGTTTTTGCTGCGCAAAGCCTGAACGCGGCAACGCCGGACCAGCCAGAACCAAAGCCGACACCAACAACAAAGGCGTCGGCAGAAACCCGAACACGGCGACAAATTTCGGCACCAAAGCCGGCGCTACCCAGAGCCAAGCCAGCAGGGCATTACGCCAGGGCGCACCCCGCACCGCCAGGGTGGGCAGCAGTACCGAATAAATCGCGAGATCATCGGTGAAACCATAAGGACTCGCCAGCAGCGTGAGAAACACCGTCATCGCCACCCGGCGGGCCGGGTCCGCCACGGGGGCTTGCCACAGCCGCCAAACCGCCAGCGCCGCCAGAACGCTCACCAAACCTTGCACGGCATAAGCGGCACCTAAAGAGGCGCCAAAACTGCGCGCCATCCAGAACACCGAGGTTCCCATCACCTCATAAGCCCCGAATGGTTGCGCGAGCAGACCTCCGCATCGCCGCCCGGCCAGGCCCGAGATATCCCGGCCAAACGCCAGCCCCTCCCAGCAAGACGGAAAATGCCAGAACACAAAAAGCCCAATGATCCCGGCCAGCATGACCCGCCAATACCGCCCCGCGAACACCACAACCGGCACCAGCAGCGCGTATTGCGGTTTAATGCACAGCATCGCCAGCAAACCGCCGGCGCGTACCGGCCGGGTTGCCACGACCGACAGCCCCGCCACCAGCAGCGCACCGCAAAGCAAACCGAACTGCCCGAGATAGAGAATTCCACATCGCGGCAGGACCAGTCAGCCCCACCGCGATACACCACCAGGCAATCCCCGCGCGCCGCAGGAGCAAAACGCTCACACCGGTCGCGGCCAGGCAAAATCCATAATACCCGGCCACCAGGGGTGCGAAGGACAACGCCGACCGCCGGGAGCAAAATGGTTGGCGGATAAACAAAAGGCCAGTAGCCGGTTTTATAGGGCAGGATTTGCGCCGCCGCCGCGACGTAGCGCGCATGGTCGTACAACAAACCCGCGCCGCCATGCCGGAGCAAAAATCCCGCCAGCCAGAACATGGTGTAATCGCAATAGCCCGTCGTGCAGGCCGGATCGGCGAAACCGAGCCCCTGGTGGAGGTAGAGCGACAACCGCCGCCATTGGTCCAGCGCACCCAGGCCGAACAGCCCAGAGCCCAAGTGCGGCGGCCAAGACCATAAGACCATGGGCGGCACAGCGGGAGAATGCGGAACGATGCAATTTCATGTCGAACTGCTAACGCAGTCCGTATCATCCGGCCAGATTTTTCAACCAGGGATTGTGTATTACCCTACTGGCATCGCAAAAATCAGGGAACAGCCGGGCCGGATTTCCACGTCAAGCTGCCGACACGCTGGCAATGTGGGCAGGCCGGCGCCCAGGCCACATGGGCGGTGTGACAGGCGCTGCAAACCCAGCCTGGGTTTACAACCGCGGATACCGGCTTGCCGTCGAGCGCCGCCAGAATATTCTGCGCCCGGCCATCCTTGGCCCCGGCCGCGATCGCCGCTTCCCCATGCCGGCGTGCTTCCCCGGTCAGCCGCGCGCCAAGCGCCGTCTCTCCCAGCACAAGCTCGGATTCCGCATGGTCCGGATTGGCGGCGGCAAGCTCCGCGGCGGCCTGCGCGCGTTCAATCGGGGTTTGCAAGGGCGCCAGATAGGCTTCGGCGATCAGCGGGTTTGGCGCGGCCGTCCAGCCCGCGAGCAAGGCCCGCTTGGCCGCGCGCGGCTTGTCCAGGTCGCGCAGGCTGGTTGCATAGGCCACAACCGCGGGCGCAAGCGCCGGATCGGCCTTCACGGCCTGCTTGGCATAGGCCAGCGCCTGGCGCTTATCCGTGCTGGCCTGTGCCGCCGCTGTCGCCAGTGCCGCGATCTGTGCCGGCTCGCGTGTCAAAGCCAGGGCCGAACGCCAATCCTGCTGCTGCACGGCAATGTCGAGCCGTTTGGCGCGCAGCCAGGCGCTACCGGGATACGCCGCCTCCGCCGCTCGCGCATGGTTAAGCGCGGCATCGAGATCACCTTCGGTAACACTGTGCCGCAGCAGGCCTTTATGTCCCAGAAACGCCATGTCCTTGTCTTCGGTGAGCTGCAAAAAAGCCGCCTTCGCCTGTGCCGCCTGGCCCGAGAGGCGGGCCGACTCGGCGCTGAGCAGCAGAACAAGCGATGTGTCGCCCAGGAATTTGCGCGCCCGCCCGGCTTGCCCCAGCGCCGCCTCCGCATCGCCAGCGGCCAACGCGACAATGCCCCGCTGGATCGCGACCTCACCCAATTTCTGCCGCCGGCCACCGCGCCAGGCACTCAAGCTGCCGGGCGCCCGGCGGATGCCGCCCAGAACCCGCAGCACGATCGTGAAAAACAAGGCGATCAGGAACAGGATCAGCAAAGCCGCCGGCACCGAGGTTTCGACCGTATAGCGCCCGGACTGCGCTGTAACCGTGCCGGGCAACCCGCCGATCCACCAGGCCAAAGCCAGCAGAACCGCCGCGATCAGAATAAATTTCAACGCCCGCAACATGGTTACGCTTGGGCCCCCATGCTCATGAGCGCGGCGCGCGCGGCCAGCAGATCCTTCGCCTGCTCCAGCCAGCCCGCCATCGCCTGCTGCGTGGTCTGGCTGAGTGTCTCCACCTGCGCGACGGCGCCCGCTAGATCACCCGCATTGAGGAGTATGGCGGCCTGCTTGAGCTGTGCGGCCGCCGGCGCGCCGATGATCACATGCGTGCCGTCGCTGACCGTGATGAAATTCTCCAGCCGGGTCAGCACACGCGACCAGTAGCTCCCATTAGGCTCACCGGAGATGCTGGCCGCCTCGGCCGCCCGCGCCGCGGCGGGAAAAGCCAGCCGCAATTGCGCTTCGGTCGGCGGGGCCGTGGTGGCGAACCGCGCCAGCGCCGGTGGCGCCCCGGCAATAACACCGAGCGGTTGCCCGGCATCGAGCGCCATGCGGGCACTCTCCAACTGGTTCAGCAGTGCGATCCGCGCCGTGAGGGCGGTGAGGTCAACCGAACTCGCCTGCAACGTGCTGAGCGTGCCATGGTCGGCCGCCAGTTGCGCCTGCATGGCATTCACCTGCGCCGCCAAAGCGGCGAATTTCTGCGCAAGATCGGCCTGCACCGTCACGCTGTCCGGCGCCGGCTGGGCCTTCACGCTCAGCGCCCGCAAATCCGCGACCTGCGCCTGCAACACGGCCAGTTGCGTCGCCTGGGCCCCGCGCACCTGGTCCAGATACCATAAATAGCCCTCGCCCGCTCCGAGGAACAAAATGCCCAGGAGCAGAAACCATGGCCAGAACGAGCGGCGCGGCGTTTTCGGTTCCGCTTTCGGCTCAGCCGGTGCCGCCGGTGCCACCGGTTCCGGCGTACTGGTTTCTTGCGGTGTCACAATCTCTGTTTCACTCATGGAATCAATGCCATTAAATCCGCCTCGGTAGGCGCCAATGCGACACGGATTGCGCTCCAGGGCAAGCCATTTAGCGCGGCAGCCACCACGTGGCTAAGGGCGTAGGCGGTCATCCGCGCGGTTGCCGGTGGGTTCAAACGGATAAACGCGCGGGCCGACTGGCGGAATAAAACAAAGCCGCCTCGATGTTTTCGCCGGCCAAATCCCGCAACACAGGCTCGGGCAATGCCCGCAGCGGCCGCGCGGCGTAGACCTTGCGGCGGACCACCGAAAATCCGGCGTCCCGCAACTGGCGGAGCAGCACCAGACCATGCCGTTCACCCACCGCCATGACATGCGTACCGGGCAGGCGGCGCGCGGTGATCAGCCGGAACAGATCATTGGCATTGCCGCCAGCACTCTCCACCCGGCTGAATCCTGCCGCCCGCAGCTTCCCCCCGGTCGCATCGCCGACACAAAACACCGGCACATTGCGCCAGCCCGCCGGCAGTGCTGCAATCGCCTGGCCGCTGGTGATGATAACCGCACCGGGATGCTCCGGCAGGCGCGCCGGCAGCGGCGTGATTTCGAGGCAAGACGCCAGCACCGGCTCGTGCCCCATCTCCACCAGCCTAAGCGCCGTAGCACTCGCCCCAGGTTCCGGCCTGGTGACCAGGATTTTCACGGCGCAAAAATATCGGCCGGACTGTCCATCTTCAAGGAGAGCCCAAGCTCGCGTCCCATCGTCTCGGCATCGCCTACACTGCCGGTTGCACTTCGTTTCAGCAAAAACGACCCATCCGCACGCGCGACCAGCCCGGTCAGATGCAGGCTGCCATCCTCCAGCAGCCGCGCATAACCGCCAATCGGCGTCCGGCAGGAGCCGTCGAGCGCACCCAGCAAGGCCCGCTCCGCCGTGGCCACCGCTTTTGCCTCGGCGTCCTCTATCCCTGAGAGCATCGCCAGCAGCTCCGCATCCCCGGAGCGCACCGTAATCCCGACGATTCCCTGGCAGGCGGAAGGCACCATGACATCCGGGCTGAGGATGATACTGGCCTTTTCCGCCAACCCCAGCCGGCGCAGGCCCGCATAGGCCAGCAAGGTTGCGTCCAGCTCGCCGGCCTCGATCTTCGCCAGCCTGGTGCCGACATTGCCGCGAAGAAGCGCGAATTCGAGGTCCGGCCGCGCATGTTTCAACTGCGCCTGGCGCCGCACCGAGGCCGTGCCGATTTTAGCGCCCAAGGCCAGTGCCGCATACGGATCCGCGGCATCCACCTCGCCATGGCCGGGCGGCAGGATGAGCACATCGCGCGCATCCTCGCGCTTGAGCGTACAGGCCAGGGTAATGCCGGGCGGCAGGGTGGTCTCCAGATCCTTCAGGCTATGCACGGCGAAGTCGATCCGCCCCGCAACCAGAGATTCGTGGATTTCCTTGGCAAACAACCCCTTGCCGCCGATTTCAGCCAGCGCGCGATCCTGCACCGCATCGCCGGTGGTGACGATGATATGCTCCTCAAACACCTCCATGCCGCGCAGCACCGGGCAAAAATGTTTCAGGAGTGCCAGGAAGGTTGCGGTCTGCGCGCGCGCGAGCGGCGAGCCTCTGGTGCCCACTTTAAGGGGCAGTTCCCGGCGGTGCGGTTTGATCAGGGGTGTTACGGTTTTCACGCGTGTGCTCTAGAGCGTGCGTCATGGAAAGAAAAGCCGAACCCCTTATCTGGCGTGCAGGGCCGGTATTAGGAATCGAAAGCTCTTGCGATGAAACCGCCGCCGCCGTGCTGGCGCCGGACGGACGCATCCTGGCCGAACGCGTGCTGAGCCAGATTGCCGACCATGCCGCATTCGGCGGCGTGGTGCCGGAAATCGCGGCGCGCGCGCATCTCGCCGCCCTGTCCGCACTGGTAAGCGACGCCTTGCGCGAGGCGGGGCTGGGCTATGCGGACCTTGGCGCCATCGCCGCCACAGCCGGGCCGGGGCTCATCGGCGGGCTGCTGGTGGGCACCGGCTTTGCCAAGGGGGCGGCGATCGCTTGCGCCAGACCCTATCTCGCGATCAATCATCTGGAAGCCCATGCGCTGACCGCCCGCCTGCCGGGGTTGAGCGCCACCCAGCCGGAATATCCGTATCTTCTCCTTCTGCTCTCCGGCGGCCACTGCCAATGCGTCGCGGTCGAGGGCGTGGGACGCTACCGGCAACTTGGCACCACGCTGGACGATGCGGTGGGCGAGGCGTTCGACAAAACCGCGAAACTGCTCGGCCTGCCCTATCCTGGCGGCCCGGCTCTGGAAGCCATCGCCCGCGACGGCGATCCTTCCGCATTCGCGCTGCCCCGCCCGCTGCTGCGCCGGCCTGGGTGCGATTTTTCATTCTCCGGCCTGAAAACCGCGGTAGCACAACTTGTCGCGGCGCAAGGGACTGGCGCATTGCCGCATCAACTGGTTGCCGGCATCGCCGCCAGCTTCCAGGCCGCCGTCACCGACATCCTGGCCGACCGGCTGGAAAACGCGTTTTTGCTCCGCCCGGATGTTTCGACCGTCATCATCGCCGGGGGTGTGGCCGCGAATGCCGCCATCCGCGCGCGGCTGGACGCGGTTTGCGCCACGCATGGCAAAACCCTCATCGCCCCGCCGCTTCGGCTCTGCACGGATAACGCCGTCATGGTCGCCTGGGCCGCGATTGAACGCCTGAACGCGGGGCTGGAGGATAAACTTTCCGCCCCGTGCCGCCCGCGCTGGCCACTGGAAAACCTATGAACTACCGCCATGCCTTCCATGCCGGCAATTTTGCCGACTGCGTCAAACACGCGCTCCTGCTCGAACTGCTGCGCGCCATGCAGCGCAAGCCAAAGCCGTTCCTGGTGCTGGACACCCATGCCGGGATCGGGCGTTACGATCTTTCCTCTGGCCCGGCGGCAAAAACCGGCGAGTGGCGGGAGGGCATAGGTCGTGTGCTGGACGCCCAACATCCCGCTTTGGCGGAATATTCCACGCTCGTTGAACGTCTCGGCCTGTATCCCGGCTCGCCTGCCATCGCCGCCGCCCTGCTGCGCGACAAAGACCGCCTGATCGCCTGCGAACTGCACCCCGAGGACGCCGCGACGCTCAAAGCGGAATTTGCCGGAACGCCGGGCGTGGCGGTGCATGAGCGCGATGGCTTTGAGGCCTTGCGGGCGTTTCTGCCGCCACCGGAAAAACGCGGGCTCATCCTCATCGACCCGCCTTTCGAGCGCCCGGACGAATTTGCGCTCATCAGCAAAAGCCTATTATCGGCCTATGAGAAATTCAAAACCGGTGTTTACGTGGTCTGGTATCCTATCAAACACCGCGCGCCGGTACGCGAATTTTTTGAAACGATCCAACTCACGCAAAATCCGGGATGTCATCGCGGTGGAATTTTTACGCCGCCCGCCCACGGACCCGACAAGGCTGAACGGTTGCGGGCTGATGATCATCAACCCGCCTTACGGATTTGACGAAGCCGCGCTACCTATACTCCAAGCGTTCGAAACGATTCTTGGCGAGCCCGGACATTCCAGCGGGATTGAAAGATTGATCGATGAATGAGGCGGAGCAAAATATCACCGTGATCGGCGCCGGGGCCTGGGGCACGGCCCTGGCCGTACTGCATGCGCGCGCCGGCCGCGATGTCACGCTTTGGGCACGTGATCCCAGCCGCGCCGCCGCCATGATCGCCACGCGGCAAAACCCAAGACTGCCGGGCGTTACGCTGCCAGATAACCTTGCCATCACCAGCGAGATCCCAAACGCTGATATCTACCTCCTGGCCGTGCCGATGCAGCATCTGCGCGCAACGCTTGCGCGCCTGCCGGGCACGGGCGCTGTGGTGCTGTGCTGCAAGGGGCTGGAGGCAGGCTCCCTGCGCCTGGCCCCTGAACTGGTCACGGACCGCCCGGCCGCCATTCTCTCCGGCCCGAATTTCGCGCATGAGATCGCCGCCGGGCTGCCCGCCGCCGCCGTGCTCGCGACTCCTGATACCGCGTTGCGCACGGCACTGATAACCGCCCTAAAAACCGATACGCTGCGGCTGTATGGCAGTGCGGACATGCTCGGTGCCGCCCTTGGCGGTGCCGCGAAAAACGTCATCGCCATCGCCTCCGGTGTGGTGATGGGCGCTGGCCTGGGCGAAAACGCCCGCGCCGCCCTCATCACGCGCGGCATCGCTGAAATCTCGCGCCTCGCCACGGCACTTGGCGGCCGGGCGGAGACCATCTCCGGCCTCTCGGGCCTGGGCGACCTGCTGCTCACCTGCACCGGCGCTTCCAGCCGCAATTTTTCGTTAGGCTTCGCCCTCGGCCAGGGCCAAAATTTGCAAAACATACTCGCCAGCCGCTCCAGCGTGACCGAGGGGGTGACCACCGCCCCTGCCTTGCTGGCCCGCGCCAAGGCTGCCGGCGTGGAGATGCCAATCACGCAAGCCGTGACAAAACTCCTGGCAGATGAAAGCAACATCGCCGAGACCATGGCCGAGCTGATGGGCCGGGCTTTGAAGGACGAATAATGGGCAAGATCATAAATCACCTTTTGCGCGGTTTAGTCCTTGCGTTTCTCGCGCTGCCGGCTTTCGCCCAGAGCAGCGACCAGATCATAAACAATTGCGAAAACCCCAATCCGGACATCAGCATCCCAGCCTGCACCACCATCATCGATGGCGGCCCGGAAATAGGCGCCTATCTCTTCGAGGCCTATGTCAACCGCAGTGTCGCGGAGGCCAAAAAAGGGATGTTTACCCAGGCTATCAGCGATGACACCCAGGCCATTGCGCTGAACCCGGCGAATGCACGAATCCTGCTCAACCGGGCCCGCGCCTATGAGGCGATCGGCTCGTACGCCCAGGCCATCGCGGACACGTCACGTTCCATAGAGCTGGATCCATCGAATGCCGACGCTTATCGGCTGCGCGGCATCGCCGAAGCCAGCTCCGGCCTGTGGGATGCCGCCATCGCCGATCAAACCAAAGCCATTGCGATCGCGCCGCGCGACCCCCAAGCCTATTGGGCACGCGCGATGGCCCATGGCGCGCAGCACCAGCTTGGCGCGGCGTTGGCCGACCTCAACAGCGTCATCGCCCTCTCGCCCGCCAACAGCAAAGCCCTCGCCGCCCGCGGCAGCCTGTTCATGGAAATGAACCATCCCGACCTGGCGCTCCCGGACCTCAACAAAGCGCTGGCGCTCGATCCTGAGAATGTAGATGCCGGTGTAACTCTCGGCTTGTATTACGGCGCGAAGGGCCTGTGGACCCAGGAAATCACACAGCTCAGCAAAATGCTGCAAACCGGCCGACTACTCGCCCCAAGGATATTTCGCTATTTATACCAATCGCGCGACGGCTTATGAAAGCCAAGGCCTGTACGCCCAGGCGCTGCCCGATGAAACAATGGCCATTTCGCTGGACCCGAAAAATCCCATGCTTTGGAATAACCGCTGCTGGAGCCGCGCCCATACAGGCGATCTGCAAGGCGCGCTGAGCGACTGCAAACAAGCGCTGGCAATTTCGCCCAACGATCCAGAGATCCTGGATTCGGCAGGATTCGTGTATCTGAAATTGCATGACAACAAGGCTTCCATCGCCAACTATGCCGCCGCCTTGAAACTCAATCCACAACTGGCGAGTTCGCTCTACGGCCGGGCGCTCGCCGAGCAGGCTATGGGCGACAAAACCGCCGCCGAAGCCGATTTCACCGCCGCCGCGCGCATCGACCCCGACATCGACAGCCATTTCGGAACCTGAGAACACCTAAAGATTGCTTTAATACGCCAGCGCTTCTATTTTTGGTTGCATGAAGCTAACGGGTTTTCTGGTGCTGGCCGCGTTGCTCCTGGGGATAATCGCGCATCAGCGCGCGCCGGAATATGACGAAGCCTATTCCATCTTCCTCACCGCCGGGGATGCAAGGCCCGCCTGGCCCGCGGGGGTTTTTACCGCGGGTTCGGTGCGCGGATTCTACGCCGGACAAGCCAGCCCTGGCAAAATCTCGCATGATCTGAAAATCGGCGATGTGCATCCGCCTTTGTATTTCTGGCTCCTGGAAATCTGGCGCCGGCTGCTGGGTCCCGGCTGGTTCACGGCCCGTTTGCTCTCCGTGGTATTTTCCTTAGGTTCACTCGCCGTCATCGCCATGGCTGGCCGAGGCGGCGGAGATCCCCGTTATTCCCGCACTCTCCATCGCATTGCTCAGCTACGGCTTTGCCTATACCGGCATTGTCGCGCGTGATTTCGCGCTCGCGCAATTTTTAAATCTCCTGGGTTTTGCCTTGGTTTTTCACGCCATAACAACAAACCGACGCCGCTTTTCTCTCGCCGGCGGCCTTGCCCTGGGTGCGGCCAGTTTCACGAATTACCTCGCCGTGTTCACCGGCTGCGCGATGGTCTTCTGGCTCTGCATTTCCCCCCGGCGCTGGCGGTTTCTGCTACCAACCGCCGCCGGCATGTTGCCGTTTTTCGCACTCGACGCCAGCTATTTCCTGATACAGCGCAGCTCGCGTGCCGCACAATTCGTGGCGTTCTCACCGGTCCACGCGCTCGCTTTACTGGCAAAAGATTCCGGTGCCGCCTTGTTCGGCGGCCTGCCGCTCTATGCCGGACGTACCGGCCCCGCCATCGCCATTGCCTTATTGTTGCTTTTCATCGCCTGTCTCGTTTACGTCATCAAACGCAACCATAAACACGCTGTACTCCTGGCCCTGGCAGCCATCGCACCACCGCTCGGGCTGCTGGCACTCGGGCTGATATTCAACAATACGCCGATCGAGATCCGCTACCTTGCCTTCAGTATGCCGTTTCTGGCTTTGCTGTTCGCCGCGGCACTTCCACGCTTGCTGCTTTTGCTCCTGCTGGGCGTGGAAATTTGCGCGATCATCGGTCTTGCCTTCGCCCCTTCCACCATGCAGCCGCAGGCCCTTAGCGCGCGCCAGGCCACCGCGCTCAATCTGCCGGGCGCATTAATCCTTGTGCCCTTCGGCAATGACGGTGTGGGCATCCCCGGCCCGTTTATCGCCGCCTCGCCCGATACCGCGCGCATTGAACTGCTGCACCCAGGAAAAATGCCCGATCTCGCACACGAGAAAAAAATCATCCTCGCAACCATCAATGCCGATGCTTCCAGCCGCAGCGCCACCGCGCAGGCGCTTGCCTATTTCCGGGCGCAAAAATGTTTCACGATGGAAGCTGCGACGAACCTGACGGCCGAAATTCTAAATCGCTGTGCGGATCAGCAACCATAAAGCCGTGACCAACTCCGCACCGTTAATCCAGACGGAAAGCCGGTGCCCGCGATTGAAGCCAACCGTATTCCCCGCCTCACGCAAAACGCTCAAATGCGGGATCAGCCAGAACCAAAGCCACAGCGTGACAAGTACGATAATCAGCAAGGCAATCGCCGACAAAGCCTGCCCGCGCAGCCAGAATCCAAAACCGCCCACCGCTGCGGAAATGACGATAAACGCATAATAACGCGGAAACGCCTCGCGGATGAACGGCGCGGAATATTCCGGTGGCAATTTGGTAAATACCAAGGGCGCCATGATCGCGCCGAAGAACAACATCCCGCCGACCAGGGCGCTGAGACCCAACGCCGCCAGGATGTTGCCCGTGTTCGTCATTAGTAGCGGTACAGCTCGTGCTTGAATGGGCCGCTTTGCGCCAGGCCGAGATACTCAGCCTGCTTCTTGGTCAGCGGCGTCAGCTTCGCGCCAACTTTCGCCAGATGCAACGCCGCGACCTTCTCATCCAGATGGCGGGGGAGCACATACACCTTGTTCTCGTACTTGCCCGCCGGTGCGGTCCAAAGTTCGATCTGCGCCAGCACCTGGTTGGTAAAGCTCGCACTCATCACAAAGCTCGGGTGCCCGGTCGCATTGCCCAGATTCACCAACCGGCCTTCGGAGAGCACGATCAGCCGCTTGCCATCGGGGAACACGACCTCGTCCACCTGCGGCTTCACATTATCCCATTTGTAATTACGCAGGCTCTCGATCTGAATCTCGCTGTCGAAATGCCCGATATTACAAACGATCGCACGGTGCTTCATGGCGCGCATATGGTCGATGGTGATCACATCCACATTGCCCGTGGCGGTGACGAAAATATCGCCGCGCGGCGCGGCCTCGTCCATCGTCACGACCTCGTAGCCCTCCATCGCCGCCTGCAGCGCGCAGATCGGGTCGATCTCGGTCACCAGCACGCGGCAGCCGGCATTGCGCAGGCTGGCCGACGAGCCCTTGCCGACATCGCCGAAGCCGGCGACCACGGCGACCTTGCCGGACATCATCACGTCCGTGCCACGGCGGATGCCGTCCACCAGGCTCTCGCGGCAGCCGTACAGATTATCGAATTTCGACTTGGTCACGGAATCGTTCACGTTGATCGCCGGCACCATCAACTCGCCCGCTTTCGCCATTTCCCACAGGCGATGCACGCCGGTGGTCGTTTCCTCGGAAATGCCGCGAATGTCCTTCAGCATCTCGGGATATTTGTCGTGCATCAGCTTGGTCACGTCGCCGCCATCGTCGAGGATCATGTTCGGCACCCAGCCATCCGGCCCGCGCACCGTTTGCTCGATGCACCACCAGAATTCTTCCTCGCTCAATCCCTTCCAGGCGAACACCGGCACGCCGGTGGCGGCAATCGCCGCCGCCGCCTGGTCCTGGGTTGAGAAAATATTGCAGGAGGACCAGCGCACCTCCGCACCCAGTGCCGTCAGCGTCTCGATCAACACCGCCGTCTGGATCGTCATGTGCAGGCAGCCGACAATCCGCGCGCCCTTGAGGATCTGCTCCTTGCCGAACTCCTCGCGCAGCGCCATCAGCCCCGGCATCTCATCCTGGGCCATCTCGATTTCCTTGCGGCCCCATTCGGCCAGCGAGATATCCTTGACCTTGTAATCGACGGGTTGGCTCACATCCGGCATCTTTTGTTCCTTCGTAACACTATGTCCATGCTCCCTTATTCGCTTGGCCGCACGCTGCCAACTGGGCCTATAGCCGCGGGTTGGTGAATGGGCGATTAAAAGTTCGCCGGTGCGAGAGCGCGTTAGCCTCAGGGCTTCGGCAGGTTTGAGAAATATTCGGCAACCGCCTTCGTCTCGTCCGGGTTCAGCGCCCGCGCGATCGACTGCATGAGCGCATTCCCGCCCTTGCCCTGGGCGAATTGCGCCAGGGAGCCCTCAATCACGCCCGCCGGCAGCCCGGCCAGGGCCGGCGCGCCGATAGAAGTATTGCCAGCGCCATTCGCCCCATGGCAGGCAGCGCACGGCAACGCCCCATCGCTGTTGCCATGCAGCGCGATCTGCCTGCCATCAGGCGGCGCCGCCAATGCCAGACCAGGCGCCAGCAACAACAATACCACCAGCCGGGTCACGGCGCGCCCGACGGCCCATAGACCGGCATTGTGAACATAACCTTGGAGCCATCCTGAAAGCTCAACGTCACCGGCACCTTTTCGCCGAGTTTCATCTTCGGCTGCATGCACATCAAATGGTATCCGCCCGGCGCGAAACTCACCTTGCCATGCGCCGGCACCGTCACAGCTCGGAACGTCCATCATCATCGACATGCCGCTGGAATCCTCACTTTTATGCAACATCAGCTTGCCGCAGGCAGGCGAGGACGCACCGGTCAGCACAGCATCGGCATCGCCGCTATTGTGCAAAACCATGTAGCCGCCTGCCGGAATGTCTGGCAGCAGATAGCGCATCCAGGCTTTGCTAACCGTCACATTCGGTGTTTCCGCCATGGCCGCCAAGGGCGAGGAGACCAGCAAACACGCCAAAAAAGCCCCGTATAAACGCCGCAACTCAACCTCCTTACAAGCAAAACCTTTTCCCGAATAAGCCAGACCCTTACCTATGGGAAGGTTTGCATCGTCTTACAACTTGAACAGATCGCGCTCTGGGTTCACAAACGCAACCATGGACCAACCCCGCTACGCCGACGCAACACGCGCCACGCGCCATATGTTCATTCGCGATCTGGTGCTTAGCGCCTCGATCGGCGTTTACCCGCATGAGCATACCACAGCCCAGCGTGTGCGCATCAATATCGACCTTGCCGTGACGGATGACGGCGCCACCAAAATTTCCCGCCAAGCGGTCGGGCAGGATGATGTGACCCGCGTCGTGAGTTACGAGACGATTGTCATTCTTGTCCGTGAGATGGTCGCTGCCGGCCATGTCCAACTGGTGGAAACCCTGGCGGAACGCCTGTGCGAAGCCTGCCTGACCGATCCGCGCATTCTCATCGCCAGGGTGCGCGTCGAGAAGCTCGATGTGTTCGCGGACGCAACATCTGCCGGGGTAGAAGTCGAACGCCGGAATTGTTAGTTGTCCACTCCCCGGATTCACGCTGAGTCAAGGGGTTCCGGGCCGGAACTATGGCATTCGCGTTACATTCCGTTTACTAAACTTTACAACAAAATCAATATGTTAACTGAAAATAACCTCTTGTTCCCAAAATATAAGGCATTTGGACTGACCCAAGTAAAAGCCTTGCCAGTTGCACGAGTTTCCACAAACTTATCCACAGCCCCGCAATGCCCAGCGTGGATAACAATAGCATGCAAACCGGCGTCAAAATCATCGAAACGACGCTGGAAACCATGCCCGGCAACCCCGGCGTCTACCGCATGCTGGATATTAAGGGCGAGGCTCTTTATGTCGGCAAGGCGCTCAACCTTAAAAAGCGCGTCACCTCCTACACGCAACTGGCCCGCCTGCCCGAACGCCTGCGCCGTATGGTGGCCGATACCGCCGCCATGGAAATCGTCACCACGCATACCGAGGCCGAGGCCCTGCTGCTCGAAGCCAATCTCATCAAAAAGCTCAAGCCGCGCTACAACATCCTGCTTCGCGACGACAAATCCTATCCCTGGCTGATGCTGACCGAGGACCACCTCTTCCCGCAGATCACCAAGCATCGCGGCGCGCAACTCCGTAAAGGCAGCTATTGGGGCCCGTTTGCCTCCGCATGGTCGGTCAACCAGACCGTGCAGGCCCTGCAGCGCGTGTTTCTGCTGCGCACCTGCGCCGGACACGGTTTTTGCCAACCGCACCCGCCCCTGTCTGCTGTTCCAGATCAAGCGCTGTTCCGCGCCCTGCGTCGGCCGGATTTCCGCTCCCGAATATCAGACCCTGGTGGCTCAGGCGAAATCGTTCCTCTCGGGAAAGTCCGGAATGGTCCAAAAGGACCTGGGCGCCGAGATGGAGGAGGCCGCGAAGAACCTGGAATTCGAGCGCGCGGCGGCGATCCGTGACCGTATCCGCGGCCTCGCGCATATTCAGGGCACCGACGTCATCAACCCCGCCAGCCTGACCGATGCGGATGTGATTGCCCTGCACCAGGAGGCGGGGCAGAGCTGCGTGCAGGTGTTTTTCATCCGCGGCGGCCGCAATAACGGCACGCGCAGCTTTTTCCCCTCCCATGCCAAGGGCGACGAACCCGGCGAAGTCCTCGCCGCCTTCATCGCGCAATTCTACGACGACAAACCTGTCCCGCAACTGCTCCTGCTCAGCCACGCGCCAGACGAGCAGGACCTGCTGGCCGAAGCCCTATCGCTCAAAGCCGGGCGTAAAATCTCGCTGCTCGTGCCGCAGCGGGGCGAAAAGCACGACGTGGTGCAACATGCGCAGACCAATGCCCGCGAGGCGCTGGAGCGCAAACTCGCGGAGACCGCCGGCCAGGGCAAACTGCTCGCCGCCGTCGCCGAGTTGTTCCATCTCCCTGAAACCCCCGCGCGGATCGAGATCTACGACAACTCCCACATCATGGGCACGTCCGCCTACGGGGTGATGGTCGTCGCCGGGCCGGAAGGGTTCAACAAATCCGCGTACCGGAAATTCGCCATCAAAAGCACGCATCACCCCTGGCGACGACTTTGGCATGATGCGTGAAGTTCTGCTCCGGCGTTTCTCGCGCGCCCTGACAGAAAACCCCGAACGCGATGACGCCAACTGGCCTGATTTGCTGCTTATCGACGGCGGCGCCGGGCAACTCTCGGCGGCTACCGCCATCATGGCGGAGCTTGGCCTCTCAGACATTCCGCTGGCCGCCATCGCCAAAGGCCCGGATCGCGACGCCGGCCGCGAATGGTTTTTCACACCTGGCGCTGAGCCCTTCCAGCTACCGCCGCGCGACCCGGTGCTCTACTTCCTGCAACGCCTGCGCGACGAGGCGCATCGCTTCGCCATCACCACCCACCGCAATGCGCGGACAAAAAAAATCACCACCTCCGAGCTGGACGACGTGCCCGGCATAGGCGCTGCCCGCAAACGCGCCCTGCTGATGCATTTTGGCTCGGCACGGGATGTAAAAGGCGCGGGGTTGAAAGACCTGGAGGCTGTTACCGGCATCAACCGCGCCACCGCGCGGGCGGTGTACGCATATTTTCACCCCGGCGTGCGGATGGAGGATGCCTGATTAAATTTTTGCAAGACATTCTTAATACAATCACCCGAGCGATGATTCACAATCATGGGTGATTGGCATTATGCTTTGGAATCGGCTCCCCGTTCGCTCACTTGCCGCCAGTGCAGCGCCTCGACGCGGCTCAGAAGATCAGAGAACACGAATGGCTTCACGATATAATCATCCCCGCCAGCATCCAGCCCCTTGATCCAATCCTGCAAGCCGCCGAGCCCTGTTAGAAACAATACCGGTGTCAATATCTGCCTTTCGCGCAAATCCTTCAGTAAATCAGCGCCATCCACGCCACTGGGGAGTTGCCTGTCAAAAATCATGACATCAAAATGTTCCGCCAAGGCGCGCGACATCGCATCCTGTCCATCGCTCGCAAGCGTGACATGATGGCTGGCTTCGCCCATGCCGGTCCTCACCAATTGGGCGACGCCGTCATCATCCTCGACGAGCAAAATGCGCATGCCTAAACTCCCCGTATTCGTTCACCCGTTTCCGGCTTCCTGACTTTAAATATAAAATCTCCATGAGACCACTCACCGCATCATTTACATGGCTTAAAATTAAGCCAAAAGTAGCAAAAGATTAGTGGGGAAAATAATGACCGAGATGTCTCCCGATACATCATCCGAAACAGACAGGCTGGAGCATTTCGCCGCGAATGTGGCGCACGACTTCAACAACCTCCTGACCGGGATTCTCGGCAATCTGGAACTGCTGCAGAACCGCGCCGAGCGCAGCGGCGTGACCTATTTTGACGGCTATCTGGAAGGGGCGCGCAACGCCAGCAGCCGTGCGGCGACCTTTGCGCAGCGCCTGCTGGTGTTTTCCAGCCGCGCCACGCGGCAGGATTTCGTCACCGTCGCCATCGAGCCTCTGATCCGTGAAATCGCTGAGTCAATGCACGAGCACCGCTCGAATTTGTCGGTTGACCTCACAGCCGGCCCGGCAAAGGTGCTGTGCGATCCGGAGCAGGCCGAACTCGCTTTGCATGAACTGCTCAACAATGCCGCCGACGCCACGAAAGCGTCCGGCGCAATCCTCCTCAAAACGGAAATATCGTCCGGCTTCGTGACAATCCTCATCAGCGATACCGGCACCGGCATGACGCCGGAGATCCTCGCCCGCGCGCGGGAGCCGTTTTTCACGAGCCGGCCGAACGGGGCCGGCAAGGGCCTCGGTCTTGCCATTGCCGACGGGTTCGCCCGGCAGGCCGGGGGTTCGCTGGAAATCGCAAGCGAACCAGGCCACGGCACCACCGTCAGTCTGCGGCTGCCGATGATCGAGGCATAAGCGAACGGCCTCCTCGTCTACCACGGAAGCCTATGCCATGTTCGCCGATCACAAAACCGGGATGCTGGCTGGGACGGGAGGATTCGAACCTCCGAATGGCGGAATCAAAATCCGCTGCCTTACCACTTGGCGACGTCCCAATGCGCCCCGCTCATAGGTCGGAGAGTGCCGGCTCGTAAAGCCCCCCGCCCCAAATCCACCAACCCGGCCGCGCGATCCCCCGCGCCGCCGCCGCTGCTTCCTCCGCCGATGCGAAAATTGCGAAACAGGTGGCGCCCGAACCGCTCATGCGAGACAACAATGCGCCCGGCAAACTGGCCAGAACCTCCAGTACCTCCCCGATCACCGGTTGCAGGCCGATCGCCGCCGCCTGCAGGTCATTTCTGGTCCGCGCCAGGTCCACCGCCATGCTGCCTGCATCCGGCCATCCTTCAGGCAATGCCGCCGCCGGTGTAAATTCGCCCTGCCGGGCCCGGAACACCGCCGGAGTTGATACCGCGACACCTGGATTGACCAGCACCAGCCCGAATTCCGGCAGGCGCGGCGCGGGGCTCAGAACCTCGCCGATGCCGCCCATCCGCGCCGGCCGGCAGTCCAGGCAAACCGGCACGTCCGCGCCCAAGGCCAGCGCCACCTCGGGCAGGTTCGTCTGCCCTCCCCATAAGGCCGAGAGCACACGCAACGCCGCCGCCGCATCGGCCGAACCACCGCCGATCCCGGACGCGACCGGCAGATTTTTTACCAATCGCAACGCCGCCCCGGCACCAGGCCGCAACAGCCGTGCCGCGCGGAGCAGCAGATTATCCGGCTCGGCCCGCAATACCGCGCCAAAAGGGCCCGAAATATCCAACGACAATGTGTCAGCCGGCGACGCGCTCACCTCGTCGCCCACCGCCGGAAACACCGCCAGGCTATCCAGCAGATGATAGCCATCCTCCCGCTTGCCCGTCACATGCAGGAACAGATTAACCTTTGCGGGCGCAAAATCTCTCAGCATCAGGCCGGCGGTGTAAAATATTGCTGAAGTTTGCCGGTAATTTCCGCGCGCAGCTTGGCGTCCGGTTGCATTTCCAGCGCCCGCCGCCACTGATAATTCGCCTGCAGTTTTTGCCCCGCCTGCCAGAACGCTTCGGCCAGATGCGCGTTCACCTCGGCATTATCCGGCTCAAGCTGCACGGCCTGCGTCAGCAGCCGCACGGCCTCCTCCGTATGCCCCTCGCGCAGGTTCACGTAACCTAGAGAATCGATCACCGCCCCGTCATTCGGGTCCAGCCCTGCGGCCTGCTGCAACATCGTGTGGGCCTGTTGCAGCCTCTCGCCACGCTGCGCCCAGCTATACCCCAGATAATTCAGCACGTAGGGCTGGTCGGGCGAGAGTGCCAGCGCTGCCAGCATATCCGCTTGCGCCGCCGGCCAGTTGCCGAGCTGATCCTCACAAATTCCACGGTCGTAAAACATCGACCAGGCGCCGGGTGGCGATGGATTGCCCGCCGCCGCAATCGCCTTGTCGTAATAGGTGATCGCGGCGGCATAGTCGTTGGCGCCGCGCAGCACGTCTCCCGCATTCACCAGCAAATCCAGGTTCCCCGGTGACGTGGCGATCAGTTGGTTCAACAACGCCAGCGCTTCTTCAGGCCGATCAAGAGCCGCCAGCAGATTGGCTTCCTGCAAGGCCGCCGGTCCATATAGCGCATCCCCGGGCTTGATCTGCTGCAAGGTGGCCAGAGCGTTTTGCATCTGTATCTGCGTGGGCGGCACGGCGGGATCATCCCCACCTGCCTGTGCGCTGGCCAGCAGCAGCCGTGCCGCCGTCAGGTCCGGCCGCAGCTGCAAGGCAAACTGCAAAAATGTTATACGCAGAAAGCTCTGCTGCCGCGCGCCGAGCGAACCCGCCAGGGTCAGATACGCCTCCGCCATGCCCTGCCGCGCGGTACTGACCACTGGCGTTTGTATCTGCGCCTGCAATGCCGGCAACGCGATCTGCAAATCCGGATGAGCCGCGGCCAAGGCGGCGAGTTGTTGCTCCGCCTTCGCGCTCTGGCCGTGCCGCGCCAGCCAGCTTGCCAAAATCTGCGCCAGCCGCAGATTCGGCTGATCCGTCGTCACCGCGGCGTAAAGCTGTGCGGCGTCACTGTCATCATGTGCCGCATCGGCGATCAGCGCGGCATTCAGCACATAAACGGCGCCAAACGCCCCGCCATTGAAATGGCGCCCCAGCATGCTCAGCGCGACCTGCGTGTTGCCTTCGCCAAACCGCGCCCAGGCCAGCAATAGCGGCTTTATCAACCCCACCATACTATCCTGCTGCAAGGCGCCAAACAGCTGGCCCGCCTGGGCATAGTCACCATTGAGTGCTGCCTGGTTACCCAGTTGCATCACCGCCAGCGCATTGCCGGGAATCTTCGGCGCCAGATCCTGCGCCTGCGGACTGCCCGCCAGCAAAGCCGCACGAAACCCTCCCACGATGAGCGCCTTATTGCCGGGATCGGTACGCAGTGCCCTGGTATAGTATTTTGTCGCCACCGCCGGGTCGTTCTGCGCATCGGCGTAACGTGCCGCCAAAAACGCCCCATAAGCGCTATTGCCGGCCGAATAACCCGCAGCACCGCTCGTCCCGGTAGCCGCACAGGCCGAAAGCATGATGCAAACAGCGACCGCGCCGCGCCGGCTCAACAACGAAATCTTATCCATGTCTCCGGTGTAGCAGCGGGTCCGGAACGTAGCAAAAAACACGGCCAAATTTGCGCCCATAACAAAAAATCCATAAAAACGACCGTTGGCGCAGCCGCCTTAACCGCAACGCGCGTGGTATCTTGTGAGCCGCGGCCCCCTGCGTTACCGTCGCGCGCATGAATGCAGACTTCCAGGCGACCACTTCAGGCATCACCGTCACAGTCCGGGTGTTCTACCTCGCCGACCAATCCAACCCTGAAGCCGGGCATTTTGTCTGGGCCTATCGCGTGACCATCGCCAATGGCAGCAAGATCACCGTGCAATTGCGCCGCCGCACCTGGCACATCACCGATGCTCATGGCCGCACCCAACACGTGCATGGCGAAGGGGTCATCGGCGAAACGCCCGTGCTCGAACCAGGCGAGAGTTTTGAATACACATCCGGCACGCCGCTGCCGACCGCCTCGGGCTTCATGACCGGCAAATATCATATGCTGGCGGTGCTCGACGGCACGGAATTCGACATCGCCATTCCCACCTTCAGCCTCGACAGCCCGCACCAGAACACGCGGCTGCATTAGAGCGCGATGATTTTTGGCTGGGTTGCGGGGTTTTTCAAGCTTGCCCATATCGCGGTTTAAGGGTTCACATACCCAGGATCAAAAATGCCCGCCGCATACGGAGACCGGCCTTGAATATTCACACGCCTACCGCGAAACTCACTAAGGGCTCACGCGCCACCAAAAAGCCCAGCAGGTCTGAGGCCGAGGCCGCCATCCGCACCCTGCTGCGCTGGGCCGGCGAAGACCCCGAACGTGAGGGCCTGACGGACACCCCGGCCCGCGTCGTGCGCTCCTATGAGGAGTTTTTCCGCGGCTATGGGGAAGATCCGGTCGCTTTACTGGCCCGTACCTTCGAGGAGATAGAAGGCTATGACGAAATGGTCGTGCTGCGCGATATCCGCGTGGAGAGCCATTGCGAGCATCACATGGTCCCGATTATCGGCAAGGCCCATGTCGCTTACCTGCCTGGCACCCGCGTCGTCGGCATCAGCAAGCTCGCCCGCGTGGTGGATGCCTATTCGCACCGCTTCCAGATCCAGGAAAAACTCACAGCCCAGATCGCCAACACGATCAATGAGGTACTCCAGCCGCGCGGCGTCGCCGTGGTGATCGAGGCCAATCATCAATGCATGTCAACGCGCGGCGTACACAAGCCAGGGGCGAGCATGGTGACCAGCCGGATGCTCGGGGCCTTCCGCGACGACCCCTCCACCCGCCGCGAATTCCTGGCGATGATCTCGCCCCGAAGCTGCTCATCCGTGGAGGGCTAGCATTCTAAACCGGCGCCAGAACGCTCCCGGCATCCAGTTTCAGCACTTCGCCGGCCAGATACAGGCTCCCGCAGATCAACACCCGTCCCGGCGTCGGGACCTGCCTTAATGCGCCGGCCACGTCCGGGCCAGGCAGAGCGGTACCGCCCGACGCTTCAATGATCTTTTCAACCGGCAGAGCCAGATGCTGCCCCGGTTCGGCAACCGCAAAAACCTGCGCGGCGTGGGGGAGAAGAATTCGCAGGACCTCCGCGACGTCCTTGGAGTTTTTCATGCCCAGGACCAGCGTCGTCGGCCCGGCCCAGGCCGCCATTTGCGCCGCCAGAACCTCGGCACCACCCGGATTATGCGCGCCATCCAGCCAGATTTCAGATCCCGGCGGCAGCAACCCCAACAGCGCGCCCTCCAGACGTTGCAGCCGCGCCGGCCATTTCACGCGCAAGAGCCCCGCCGCCAGAGCTTCGATTGGAATCCTGAAGCCAGCCGCCCGCAGCGCCACCATCGCGATTCCGGCATTTTCCACCTGATGCGCACCCGCCAGACCTGGCCTGGGCAGTGCGATTCCATCGAACAATACACCAGCGGACGTTTCGGCGATGGCCCAATCCCGGCCCTGAAGCAAAACCGGCGCACCCACCTGCGATGCCTCGCCCAAAATCCGGGCCATCGCGGGTATCGCCTGCCCACCGACCACCACGGGCACGCCGGATTTGATGATCCCCGCCTTCTCCGCCGCGATGACCTCCAGCGTGTCGCCCAGGAAATCCTGGTGATCCATTGAAATCGAGGTAATCGCGCACGCCGCCGGCGCCACCACATTGGTCGCATCGAACCGGCCGCCCAGCCCGACCTCGACCACGCATAAATCCGCATCCACGCGCGAGAACAACAAAAACGCCGCGGCGGTGATGGCCTCGAACACGGTGATCTGGTTGCCCTCGTTCACCGCCTCGATCTCATCGAGAACCTCGGCCAGCGCCTCATCGCCGACCAGCTCGCCCGCCAGCCTGATCCGCTCGTTGAACCGCACCAGATGCGGCGAGGTGTATACATGCACGCGCAATCCAGCGGCCTCGGCGATGCCGCGGATAAACGCGCACACACTGCCTTTGCCGTTTGTTCCGGCCACATGGATCACCGGCGGCAGCCGCAAATGCGGGTCGCCCAAAGCGCCCAGCAACCGGACCAGCCGGTCGAGTTTAAGATCGATCAGCTTCGGGTAGAGACTATGGAGCCGCTCCAGATTGGCATCATAACGGCTCACGCCGCGACCTGCCTCTTATTGGCTGTCATCAGCTCGATCAGCCGCGCCAGGGTTGCGGTCAGCTCACCGCGCTTCACCACCATGTCGATGATACCGTGCTGAAAGAGGTATTCCGCGCGTTGGAAACCCTCGGGAAGTTTTTCACGCACCGTCTGCTCGATCACCCGGGCCCCGGCAAAGCCGATCAGCGCGTTGGGTTCGGCGATCTGAATATCCCCCAGCATCGCGAAGGACGCGGTCACGCCACCGGTTGTCGGGTCGGTCAGCACCACGATGAACGGCAGCCCGGCCTCTTTCACCATCTGTGTCGCAATGGTGCTGCGCGGCATCTGCATCAGGCTCACGGCACCCTCCTGCATCCGCGCCCCGCCGGAGGCGGTGTACACAATTAAAGGTGCGGCCTGCAGCACGGCGAGCCTTGCCGCCGCGACCAGCCCGTCGCCCACGGCGCCGCCCATCGAGCCGCCCATGAACTCGAACGACATCACCGCCACCACGGCGCGGCACCCGCCGACCGTCCCGTGCGCGACCAGCAGCGCGTCATCCTGTTTGGTGGCGTCGCGCGCGTCGCGCAGCCGGTCGGAATAGCGCTTCTGGTCCCGGAATTTCAGTGGATCCACCACCGCCTTGGGCAGATCGATCCGCGTGTAAACGCCGCCATCGAACGTCCAGCCCAGGCGCTCCGTGGCGGTCGCGCGCATATGGTGCCCGCAATGCGGACACACTTTTTGCGCGGCCTCCAGCTCGCGATGAAAAATCATCTGCTGGCATTTTGGGCATTGGTGCCAGAGATTATCTGGCGCCTCCTTGCGGCCTAGAAGGGTACGGATTTTCGGACGGACGAATTCGGTGAGCCAGCTCATGGCGTGGGAATTAACCCTTTTGGAAAGCGAGGGAAAGGGCCGGTAAGGTCTACCCTCCGAAATCCGCTATGGTTTAACTTGGTTGAACTTCCCCCCCATCCGCGCTACACCCCGCCCGCCGGCACCCCTGGAGGCCGGCTTTTGTTGTTTATAGGAGCGTTTACATGGCCAATTTCGAACTCATCGAAGCTGAGTCGCGTTCGCGTGCCGGCAAGGGGGTGGCGCGGGCGACACGGCGTGCAGGCAAAGTGCCTGCGGTAATCTACGGCGCAAAGCAGGAACCCTCCCTGATCGCGCTCGACCCGCGCGTGGTGATGCGCGAACTCAAGCGCGGCGGCTGGCGCTCGCGTTTGTATGAAATCAACCACGAAGGCCAGAAAATCCGCGCCCTGATGCGCGACGTGCAGTTCCACCCGGTCACGGATGCTCCCGAGCATGTGGACTTCCAGCGCCTCGCCTCGGGCGAGCGCGTGCGTGTCGCCGTTGCCGTGGTGTTCCTGAACGAAGCCACCTGCCCCGGCATGAAGCGCGGCGGCGTGCTCAACATTGTGCGCCACACGGTGGAAGTCGCCTGCGACCCGGACAACATTCCGGAAAAATTCGAGGTCGATCTCTCCACGCTGGAAATCAGCGACACCATCCGCTGGCATAACCTCATCGGCGTGGGCGACTCCCGCCCCGTCATCGCCGACCGTGACTTCGTCATCGCGACCATCGCGCCGCCGACCGTTTCGGCTGAGCAGATTGCGGAAGACGCCGCCAAGGCAGCAGCAGCCGCGGCCGCTCCGGCCAAAGGCAA
This sequence comes from uncultured Alphaproteobacteria bacterium, assembly GCA_963740445.1. Taxonomy (GTDB): domain Bacteria; phylum Pseudomonadota; class Alphaproteobacteria; order Acetobacterales; family Acetobacteraceae; genus Acidocella. The sequence continues at coordinate 12,747 of CAVUED010000002.1, read as the reverse complement.
GGGTGGCAAAGCCGCTCCGGCCAAGGCAGCAGCAGCCGCTCCCGCCGCGCCCAAGAAGAAATAAACTTCTTCGTCCCGCGTCCTGCCCAAATCATGCGCTGTACCATACAGCGCATGATTTGGATAAGCAGGCCGCGCAAGCAAAAGGCTGGTGTCCCGGCTATGAACCTCCTGGATAAGCAAATGATTTATGGAGCGGGACACTAGCGCCATGTTGTTATGGGTTGGTCTTGGTAACCCAGAGCCAGGCATGGCGCGGCACCGGCACAATATCGGCTTCATGGCCATCGACGTTATCGCCATCCGCCATGGTTTCTCGCCATGGCGGCAGCGGTTCAAGGGTCTTTGCGCCGAGGGCATGATCGGCGGGCAGAAAATCCTTGCCCTCAAGCCCATGACCTACATGAATCTCTCCGGTGAATCCGTGCAGGCCGCTTCCGCGTTTTTCAAAATCCCGCCATCGGACATCACGGCGTTTCACGATGAGCTGGACCTGGAGCCGGGCAAGGTCCGCGTTAAGAAAGGCGGCGGCAATGCCGGCCATAACGGGCTGCGCAGCATCGACCAGCATCTCGGCACGCCGGATTACTGGCGCGTGCGCTTAGGGATTGGCCATCCGGGGGACAAAAACCGCGTTACCGGCCATGTGCTGGGGGATTTCGCCAAGGCCGACATGGACTGGCTGCTGCCCTGCCTGGATGCCATCGCCGATGAAGCCGCCCTGCTGACGGCACAAAAGCCGGAAGAATTCATGACCAAAATCGCACTGCGCACTGAGGATAAAAAGTAATGGGCTTCAACTGTGGTATCGTCGGCCTGCCAAATGTCGGCAAATCGACCCTGTTCAACGCCCTCACCGCCACGGTGGCGGCGCAAGCGGCGAATTATCCGTTCTGTACCATCGAGCCCAATGTCGGCCGCGTCGCGGTGCCAGATAAACGCATGGATGCGCTGGCGGTCATCGGCAAATCCATCAAGGTGGTTCCCACGAGCCTGGAATTCGTGGACATCGCCGGGCTGGTCCGTGGCGCCTCCAAGGGCGAGGGCCTGGGCAACCAGTTCCTCGCCAATATCCGCGAGGTTGATGCCATCGTGCATGTGCTGCGCTGCTTCGAGGATGACGATGTCACGCATGTCGAGGGCAGTGTCGACCCGATTCGTGATGCCGAGACGGTGGAAACCGAGCTGATGCTCGCCGACCTCGATAGCCTGACCAAGCGCCTGCCCGCCCTGCAGAAGCGCGCCAAGAACGACAAGCTCGCGGCCGCCGATGTGGCGCTGATGGAGCCGATCGTCGCAGCACTTGAAGCCGGAAAGCCGCGCGCACCGCCATTCCCAAAGGCGAGGAAGAGGCCGCGAAGCGGCTGAACCTGCTCACCGCCAAGCCGGTGCTCTATGTCTGCAACGTCGAGGAAGCCGCCGCCGCGACCGGCAACGCGCAATCCGAGCGCGTCGCCGCCATGGCAAAGACCCAGGGTGCGGCTTATGTCGTCGTCTCCGCCGCCATCGAGGCCGAGGTGAGCCAGTTGCCCGAGGAAGACCGCGCCAGCTTCCTCGCGGATCTCGGCCTGGAGGATAGCGGGCTGGATCGTGTTATCCGCGCCGGCTACGGATTGCTCGGCCTCATCACCTATTTCACCGTCGGGCCGAAGGAAACCCGCGCCTGGACCATTACCCGTGGCACCAAGGCTCCTGGTGCCGCCGGCGTTATCCATGGCGATTTCGAGCGTGGTTTCATCGCCTGCGAGACCACCGCCTATGAGGACTACGTGGCCTATAAAGGCGAAGCCGGCGCCCGCGAGGCCGGCAAGCTGCGCATCGAGGGCCGTGATTACGTCGTGAAAGACGGCGACGTATTGTTGTTCAGGTTTAACGTTTGATACCAGCGGCCCGAGATGATAACTCATCATCGAGGGGGTGTTGGTATCGCGCGCGGGGCTGGAAGGGCGGCCGCGCGCCAATTAAAGGTTTATACCAGGGGTCGTACTTAAAGGCCCTTGGTATAAGGGCGGCGCTCGGGGGCTTCGCCCCTGAAAACCCCATCAATCCAGCGCAACAAAAAACATCCGCACCAGCCTACCGTCGCCAAGCGCCTCGCTAAGCACGCGGAACGCGAAATACGGAATAAGCACCAGCAACATGATGACGATGCCCGCAATTGTCTCCTCAAGGCGGGCACCAGCCAGTTCCCCCAGAGACGCAACAATCGACCGGTGGTGAAGCAGCCCAACAACAGCTTGTTCGATGACGCTCATGACGATCAGCAGCACAAGGAACGTGAACGCTCCATACAATGTCGGCCAGATCAGCGGGCCGGAACGGGCGCGCTCGCCAATCTTCATGGCGTGGCCAAACATCATGAATTTGGCCAGCACCGCGGCCTTCACGGCGGCAATTCCCCAGTGAGTATAGTCGATGCCCTGGGCATGCAGTACCGCACCGTTCATCAGGATTATCGCGCCCAGGGTAACGTAGAGATAAGCAAAAATGATCGCAAACGACTTGAGCTCATGAATGGCGCGGTGCTGAAGCGTCGTTGTCACTTTGGTCTCGATTGCCACGATAACCTCCCGCAGCATCATGCTGCTTTTGTGATGACTACATAGATATCTCTTATAAGGGCCTAAATTCCTGTTTCCTGACGCGCAAAAATTGTTCTAACCTATCCTCATGAAAATTGCCCTGTACCAAGGCCCCGGCCATATCAACAATCCCGCAGCCGCCTTTACCCTCATGGCGGCCAAAGCCGCCGAGGCCAAGGCCAATGGCGCGGACCTCCTGCTGCTCCCGGAGATGTATCTCTCAGGTTATAATATCGGCCCGGAAAACGCCAAAAAATTCGCGCTCACGGCCGAGGGCCTGACCCCGGCCCAGGACATCGCCAAAGCCCATAAAATCGCAATGGTCTTCGGCTACCCGGAACTCGTGGGCGATAAAGTCGCCAATTCCGCCGTATTGATCAATTCCGAGGGGAAAATCCTGCTCAACTACCGAAAATCCCATCTTTTCGGCGACCTCGACCGTGCCATGTTCAAGGCCGTGGGAACCGATTTCCCCATCGCCACCCTCAATGGCCAGAAAATCGGCCTGCTGATCTGCTACGACATCGAATTCCCCGAACCCGCCCGCCTCCTGGCTTTGGCCGGGGCAGACATCATCCTCATCCCCACCGCGCAAATGGAACCCTACGAACAGGTGGCGAAATACGTCATTCCCGCCCGCGCCTATGAAAACCAGGTCTATATCGCCTATGCCAATCATTCCGGCACCGGGGACGGCCTCGACTATATCGGCTCTGTCCAGCATTTGCGGGCCGGATGGCAAAGTCCTTGCCGCCGCCGGCAAGGGCGAGGAGATTATCTACGCCACCGTGGACCCCACGCACCATGCCGCCGTCCGCAAAGCCGACCCGCTGATTGCCGACCGCCGCCCGGAACTTTACGCGCCGCTGGCCAAATAACACGCTTCTGCCGCAACTTCCGCAAAATCCAGCCTTAAATCCGGGGTCTAAAAACCCCTAATAGCGTCGGATGCGCTGGAGTGCTTTATGAGGTTTTTAAAAATTTATGCCCGTGTGCTGGGCATGCTGCGGCCGGATCGCGGCATCGCCATCGGCCTCGTCATAGCCAATCTGATGGTCATGGGCTTCCAGTTCGCCGAGCCCGTGCTGTTCGGCCTCGTCATCAACCTGCTCGCGCACTCCGACACCATGACCAACAAATCGGTCATTCACGGGGCTGAGTTCCTGCTCACCCTCTGGGCCGGCATCGGGCTGCTGAGCATCGGCGCCAACATCATGCTGGCGGTGCAGGCGGAACGCCTGGCGCACCGCAACCGCCTCAACGCCATGGCGCAATTCTTCCGTCACGTTCTCTCGCTTCCCCCCGCCTTCCACCGCGACCGCCAATCCGGCCGGCTGATGAAAATGATGCTTTCCGGTGCGGATGGCCTGTTCTGGATGTGGCTGTCCTTCTTCCGCGAGCATCTCGCCACGCTGCTCGGCACAATCGTGCTGTTGCCGCTCACCATCATCCTCAACTGGCAGCTCGCCATCGCCCTCATCGTGCTGGTGGTGGTGTTCTGCACCTTCACGATCCTCGTCATCAGCCGGACGGAGAGCGCCCAGCGCCAAGTCGAGGGCTACCACTCCATCCTCGCCGGCACGGCGCAGGACGCGCTGTCCAATGTCCTCGTCGTCCAGGCTTTTACCCGGCTCTCGGCGGAGGCCAAGAATTTCAGGGCGACGGGTGATCTCGTGCTCGCCAAGCAATTCCCGGTGCTCAACTGGTGGGCCGTGCTCAGCGTCGTCACCTCAGCCGCCAGTACCATCACCATCATCACCATTTTCATGATCGGCACCATCCTGCACCTGGAGGGCGCCGCCAGCATTGGCGCCATTGTTTCCTTCATGGGCTTTGCCACCCTGCTCATCGGCCGCCTCACCGGCGCCATGGGATTCATCTCCAGGTTGTTCCTGCAAATGCCTACCCTGATTGATTTTTTCGCCGTTCTGGATGCCGAGAACACGATTCACGAACGCAGAGCCGCCCGCCGGCTGCGCGTACCGCGTGGCGAGGTCCGGTTTGAAGACGTGAGCTTTGAATACGTGACCGGAATCCCGACGGTCCGGAACATCTCCTTCACCGCGCGGCCGGGCAGCGTGGTGGCCCTGGTCGGCGCCACCGGCGCCGGAAAATCCAGCACCATGGCGCTTTTGCAGCGCTACTGGGACCCGACCAGCGGGCGCATCACGATCGACGACCAGGACATCAAAAACGTGACGCTGGAACTCGCTGCGCGGCGCCATCGGCGTGGTCTTCCAGGACAGCCTGCTGTTCAACCGCTCGATCCGTGAAAACCTCCTGGTCGGCAAGCCGGACGCGACCGAGGCTGAGTTGCGCAAAGCCTGCCGCATGGCCGAAGCGTTGGATTTCATCGAGCGCCAGCCGGATGGTTTCGAGACCATGATCGGCGAGCGCGGCGTCAACCTCTCAGGCGGGCAGCGTCAGCGCCTGGCGATCGCCAGGGCGATTTTGAAAAGACCCGCCGATCCTCATTCTCGATGAAGCCACCAGCGCGCTTGACGCCGCGACCGAAGCCCGCGTCAGCAGCGCCCTGCGCGCGCTCATGGTCGGGCGCACAAGTTTCATCATCGCGCACCGGCTCTCCACCATTCGCGATGCCGACGAAATCCTGGTCTTCGATGACGGCTGCATCGTGGAGCGTGGGAGCTTCGCAGAATTACTGGCGGCGCGTGGGAGTTTCGCGACGCTGGTGGAAACCCAGATCATGACCGGCGCGCCGGCCGAAACATGACAAAATATATAATTGTTTCGATATAATACCAACTTCGCGAGGCTTATTTAAGTTTTACTTAGCGAAATTCTATTTGATTGGCCGCGTCATCCCTCCCATATTAGGCTTAACAAAGGGAAACGCTATGACCGTAAAAGCCATTTTGAAGAATAAGCCTCCCGGATTCATCTCCGTAACGCCCGGAACGCGCATTAGCGCGGTCATCGCGGTTCTCGCGGAAAAGCGCATCGGCGCGGTTCTGGTTGTCGAGGGTTCTAATAAACTTGTCGGCATTTTGAGCGAGCGCGACATTGTGCGCAGCCTCGCAGACCGTGCCGCCAACACGCTGGACATGACCGCTGAGCAGTTGATGACCCCCGACCCCACCATCGGCACCCCCTCCACCACGGTGGCGCAGGCGATGGAGATCATGACGGATAAGCATTTCCGCCATCTGCCCATTATGGAAAACGGGCACCTTATCGGTCTGGTCAGCATTGGCGACGTGGTGAAGGCCAGGATCGACCAGAGCGAGCACGAAGTTCAAAGCCTGCGCACCTATGTCGGCGGCGGGGTCTGATCTGGCGGGCAATTCACCTGACACCTGGGAAGCAGGTGTCAGGACCAACCTCTGAAATATCAATGAGAGGCTGATCTTTTTTGTCCTGCCTCCGGCCGCATGAACACCACATGATTGACTTCTCGGGACACTCGGGCGCTTCTTGCGTGAAAACCTCATTTGCGGTCGGCCATGCATAAATTTCTTACCAAATGTGACGAAGCTTTAGCCGAAATTTCCGCCCAGGGGCGCTACCGCCGCTTCGTGGCGCTGGAAAAACTGGCCGACCGGTTCCCGTATTATTCCGTCACCATGGAAGGCAAAACCAGGGATATCCTGGTCTGGTCTTCCAACGACTATCTCGCCATGGGCACCGACCCTGTGGTCATCGAAGCCTCGATCAAGGCCGCGCGCCGCATGGGCGCCGGTGCCGGCGGCACACGCAACATCGCCGGCTCTTCGCCGCTGCATGTGGCCCTGGAAGAAGAACTGGCGGATTTGCACGGCAAGGATGCGGCGTTGCTGTTCACCTCCGGCTATGTTTCCAACCAGGCATCGCTGCGCGCCATCCTGGACTCCCTGCCGGACTGGCATGTCTTCTCGGATGCCCAGAACCATAATTCCATGATCGTCGGCATCAAGGATGCGCGGCGCGCCACGGTGCATGTGTTCAAACATAACGACATGGCCGATCTGGAGCGCCTGCTCGCGGCAGCGCCCCCGGACGCGCCCAAGCTCATCGCCTTCGAGAGCGTTTACTCAATGGATGGCGACATCGCCCCGCTCGCCGCGATCTGCGACCTCGCTGACAAATACGATGCCATCACCTATCTGGACGAAGTCCACGCCGTCGGCATGTACGGCGCGCATGGTGGCGGCGTGTCGGAGCGTGACGGAGTCGCCGACCGGATCACCATCATCGAGGGCACGCTCGCCAAAGCCTATGGCTGCCATGGCGGTTACATCACCGGCGACTTCAAGGTGCTGGACTATATCCGCTCGGTTGCCGCCGGCTTCATTTTCACCACCGCCCTGCCCCCGCCCACGGTCGCCGCCGCCCTGGCCTCCGTGAGTACGCTGAAAGCCGACAACGCCCGGCGCGCTTTGCTGTTCAACCGCGCCGAAACGCTGAAAGAAAAATTCCGGGCGGCCGGCCTGCCGGTCATGCCGAGTTCCAGCCACATCGTCCCGCTCATGATCGGCAACGCCGCCAAGGCCACGGAAGTCTCCATGCGCCTGATCCGTGAATTCGGCATGTATGCCACGCCGATCAATTATCCGACCGTCCCGCAGGGCACCGAGCGCCTGCGCTTCACCCCAGGCCCCAAGCATACGGACGCCATGATGGACGATCTCGTCGCCGCCCTGGAACATATTTTGCTGAGTGCCCCGACAACCGTGGCCTGATCCGCCGCGCGGCTCAAAACAATACAGTTGCGATACATAGATTTACCGATTTCCAAAACTCTGCAATAAAAATGGCTAAGGTTAGCGATACGGCACATAGATATCGTTCCGTAACGCCGCAGCATAAAGCCTATAAAAATAACAGGAGGAACCAAATGAAACTCGCCAACCCAGCCCCGCTTGGGCTATTCGGCTTTGCGCTCACAACCTGGCTGCTGAGCATGATCAATGCCGGCCTGCTGCCCGCCACGTCCGTGCCCATCGTCCTCGCCATGGCCTTCGCCTTCGGCGGCACGGCGCAGTTCGCCGCGGGGCTGATGGAGATGGTGAAAGGCAACAGCTTCGGCTTCGTCGCTTTCTGTGGTTACGGCGCCTTCTGGTGGAGTTTTGCCCTGTTCGCGAAATTCTTCGGCGTGGGCGTCCCCGGCGCCGCAATCGGCTGGTATCTCATCGTCTGGGGCGTCTTCACCTTCGCGATGTGGATTGGCACATTCGCCCTCAATCGCGCGCTGTTCCTCATCTTCCTGGCTTTATGGCCGACCTTCTTCCTGCTGGGCCTGGCCCCGCTGCTCGACGCGCCCGAACTCACCACTTTGGGCGGCTATGGCGGCCTGATTACCGCGATCCTCGCCTTCTATCTCGGTGCAGCGGAAATCATCAACGAAGCCCATGGCCGCACCCTGCTCCCCATCGGGGTGCGGAATGTGGCTTACACACCCGCCGGCCACCTGGCGGAGTGAGGCGTTTCACCCGCAAGAGTCACCTTTAATGGCCCTTGCGGGTGTAATCGCCTGATTGCTTAATGCCCCGCGTTTGCGCCCGAGAAATCCGGCGCCAGGCCGGAGGCGGCCAACTGCCCCGCCAGTTCGGATTTGAGCCTGGAGAGCCCGGCTGCGGAGTTGCTTTCCGCCCGCGCCACCAGCACCGCCTGGGTGTTGGAGGCGCGCAGCAGCCACCAGCCGTCCTCGGTATTCACCCGCACGCCATCGGTATCGGAGACTTTTTCCCCGCTCGCCTTCAGCCGTGCCGCGACTTCCTCGACGACACCGAATTTCCGGTCCTCAGAGCAGTCAAACCGCAGCTCCGGCGTGTTGATCACCGCCGGCAGGCTGGCGCGGAATTGCGCCACGGTCTCGGCGCTGCGCGCCACCACGCCGAGCAGCCGGACCGCCGCGTAGAGGGCGTCGTCGAACCCGTACCATTTGTCGTTGTAGAATATATGCCCGGACATTTCGCCGGCGAGCGGTGCGCCGGTTTCCGCCATTTTGGACTTGATCAGACTATGCCCGGTCTTCCACATCAGCGGCTTGCCGCCGGCCTTGGCGACCTCGTCGAACAGCACCTGGCTCGCCTTCACGTCAGCGATGATCGTCCCGCCAGGATGCTCGCGCAGCACGTCGCGCGCCATGAGGATGAGGAACTGATCGCCAAACAGAATATGCCCCTCATTGTCCACGATGCCGATCCGGTCGGCATCGCCATCGAACGCGACGCCGATATCCGCACCCTCTTTTTTCACCGCGGCGATGAGTTGTTCGAGGTTTTTCGGCACGGTCGGGTCCGGATGATGCGCCGGGAAGGTCCCATCGATTTTGCCGTTGAGCACTTTGTGCTTGCCCGGCAGGACCTTCACCAGCTTGGCAAGCACATCGCCCGCCGCGCCATTGCCGTTATCCCACACGATGTTGAGTTTTCTCTCGCCGTCCCAGTCCTGCATCAGCCGCGCGATATAAGCGTCCGAGACGTCTTTCTGGACGACGCTGCCTTGGGCTTCCGGCACCACATCGCCCGCCGCCGCCCGCGCGCCGAGGTTAAGGATATCCTCGCCGAAGAAAGGCTTCTTCCCCAGCATCATCTTGAAGCCGTTATAGTTGGAAGGATTATGGCTGCCCGTAACCATGACCGCGCCATCGGTTGGCTCGGTAGAAGGCGGCGTAATAGAGCAGCGGCGTCGGCCCTTCGCCGATCGACACCACTTCCGCCCCGCTCGCCAGCAATCCTTTAATCAGTGCTGCTTCAAGCATCGGCGAGGACAGCCGCCCATCGCGCCCGACGGCGATTTTTTTGCCGCCTTTTTCCAGCACAATCGAGCTGAACACCCGGCCGATGGCAAACGCATCGGCCTCGCTCAGCGTTTCACCGACGATGCCGCGAATATCATACTCACGTAACGAACTCACATGGAATTTATGCAAAAATGTCATCCAGCCCTCAATCGTTCACGTTTATGTTTGGTGCGCGGCCGCTCAGCCAGCCCCGCGCGCGATGTGACTGCGTTCGATGATGAAACATCATCTCACGCATTCACGTAATTCTTCAAAAATGTCCGGACCGCATCGGCCAGATCCGGCCTTGCCAGCGCAAAGGCGATCTGCGCCTCCAGAAACCCGACTTTATCGCCGCAATCAAAACGCTTGCCCTCAAACTTCAGCCCGTGGAAGGGCGTATGGCCAATCATTTTCGCCATGGCATCGGTCAATTGCACCTCATTGCCCGCCCCGCGTTCCATCTGGGAGAGATACGTCACCACCTGCGGCAGCAACACATAACGCCCAATGATCGAAAGATCAGAAGGCGCATCCTTCGGTGCCGGTTTCTCCACCAGCCCCGTAACCTCCACAAGGTTGCCCTCGGTCGCGCCGATTTTCAAAATCCCGTAGCGGTTGGTCTGCTCATGCGGCACTTGCGTTACCGCCACGACGTTGCCGCCGGTTTTGTGGTACACATCAGCCAACTGCTCCAGGCACGGTGTCTCGCTCAGCACCAGGTCATCGGGCAGCAAAATCGCAAACGGGTCGTCACCGATGAACGTCCGCGCGCACCAGATCGCATGGCCCAGCCCCAGCGGCACCTGCTGGCGCACAGTGGTGATCGAGCCTGGCGGCATCGCTTCCGAGCGCAGCAAAGCCAGAGCCTCGCGCTTGTTTCGCTCGGCCAGAGTGGCTTCGAGTTCAAAAGCAATATCGAAATGGTCGATCAGCGCGGTCTTGCCGCGGCCGGTCACCATACAGAACTGCTCAATGCCGGCCGCGCGCGCCTCGTCCACCGCATATTGGATCAGCGGCTTGTCCACGACGGTCAGCATTTCCTTGGGCATTGCCTTTGTCGCCGGCAGAAAGCGCGTGCCTAATCCGGCAACAGGCAGCACGGCCTTACGCAATGTTTTTATCACTACACACCCTCCTCATCCCGATCGATCACTGCCACGGGCATATAACCCGAGCAAGCAGTGTACCCAAGTCTTGGCGCGCCTTAGAGTGCGATCGTTTTAAGCCGGCGCATTCTGCGCCGCCTTAAACGTAAATCGCCTTTTACCTATGACGGCGCCGAACCGCTCTGGTGAAAGCCACGCCGAACCTGGTGGAAAATCCACGCCGCCACCATGGCATTCGCCGCCGCCACCAGAAGCAATATCATTGGCGCGCCCATGCCCGCCGCATAAAACCCCGCAGTGAGCGCTGCCGCAATAACGCTCGCCACCGCGTTCATTACATTATTCGCAGCCACCATCCGCGCGCGGAACATCGGTGCCGAGCGCTCTTGCAGCAAGACATAAAGCGGCACCGGAGAACGCCCCGCCAAATATCGCCAGGAGCAAGAGATCGCCCAGCATGTGCCAGCCCGCCGGCGAGGCCAGCACCGCGCTGATCGTGCCCAGAACCCCCGCGTGCAGCGCCGTGAGGGCAAAATCCACGGTAAAAACCGAAACGCCGAGCCCCGCCACCGCGACGTATTTCAGCAATGCGGCGTCCTTTACAAACCGCGCCACGGCGAGCGAGCCGATACCGACGCCGACCGCGAACACACCCAGCATCAACGTGACCACATGCCCGTCCGCGTGCAGCACGTCGCGCGCCAGGGTCGGAAACTCCGCCAGCAACGTGGCCCCTATCGCCCAGAACCAGCTGATTCCCAGGACCGCGAACCATACTTGCGGGTTCTGCACAGCGAGCCGCAGCAGCACCCATGTCTCCGCCGCGATATTCCAGCCCGGCCGCAATTCCGGCGCCACCGCCGGCGCCAGCGGAATTTTGAAGGCGCTCGCAATACCGGCCGCCGCCACCGCCAAGCACGCGGCGGATACCGCCCAGGCGCCGTGGGGCAACAAAACCAAGGCGCCGCCTGCCACCGTGCCCAGCAGAATCCCGATGAACGTGCCCGCCTCGACGAGGCCATTCCCGGTCACCAGCTCGTCGCCAGAGAGAAAATCCGGCAAAATCCCGTATTTCAGGGGTGAAAAAAACGCCGCCTGAACGCCCAGCCCGAACAGGACCGCCATCAGCAGGGCGAAATGCGCGGTCAGGAACCCGTAACTCGCCAGCAGCATCAGCCCCAGCTCCCCGAATTTTACCCAGCGGATCATCCGTGATTTCTCGGACGCATCCGCCAATTGGCCGGCTGTCGCGGAGAACAGCGCATAGGGAAGCAGAAACACACCGCCCGCAAGCGCCACCAGCACCGGCCCGAGATGCGCCAGCCGGTACAGCGCCAGCACGACCAGCGCATTCTTGAACATGTTATCGTTCACCGCTCCCAGCGCCTGGGTCATGAACAGCGGCAGAAACCGCACCGAGCACATCAGTCCCTTAAACATCGTCTCGCTTCATCAGCACCAGGCTGCCCCAGGCGCACGTCATGCCCGTCAACAAACCCGCCAGGACATCACCGACAAAATGATAATTCGCGCCAACCAGCCCGAGCATGACCAACGCAATCAACCCGCCCCAGACCAGCCTGAAGCGCGGCGCCAGCACCCACAGCACACATAACGGCGCCGAAATATACGACGTGTGTCCCGAGGGAAAGCTGCCAAACAACAAGCCACCGTCGAGCGGATGAAAACGATAAATCCCGTATTTCAGCCACGTGCCGGGCCAGGGCCGGCCGAACAGCCATTTCAGTTCGTCTTTCGCCGCCGTCCCCGCCAAGGTCGCCACACTCGTGATCAGCCCTAGCCGGCTGACCTCACTTGCCTGGCGCAGCCGCTGCACAATGGCATAGGCCAGAAACAGTCCGGCCCCCGGCAAAGCCAGCAGCGACGGCACCGCGGAGAGCTGAAACAAGGGCCGCCAGTACCGATGCGCGTTGAAATACCCCGCCACCGGCCGGTCCACGAACAGCACGCACACCACGGTGGCCAACGCAAGCATGGCCATGAAAGCTGCCAGGGCAAGCGGAATCCTTTTCCCCTGCGAAGGGCGCGGTAAGTATCCCTTTGCTGTTGCTGACGGTCTCAGGGCAGCAGGACGGTGCTGCCGGTGGTGCGGCGTGCTTCGAGCGCCTCATGCGCGGCGGCCGCGTTTTCGAGAGCGAAGGTCTGGTTCACCTGGATTTTGACCGCTCCGGAAATGACGGCATCGAACAGGTCGCCGCTGACGGCGAGCAGGTCGGCATGGCTTGCGGTATAGGTAGACAGGTTAGGCCGGGTCAGGAACAGGCTGCCTTTGGCGCCGAGCATCGCGATGTCGATCGGCGGCACGGCGCCG
>CAVUED010000001.1:0-95284 GCA_963740445.1 uncultured Alphaproteobacteria bacterium | reverse complement strand
ATAACATGTCTCGCTCACCCCAAACGTCCGGCACGCCAGCGCAATGCTCACCCCGCGCCTCGCCACTGCGGTCTCGGCCATCTCGCGGCGTTGAGATGGCCGATCTATTTTTTTCCTAAAGCCTCTTTCAGCAGCTTATTCTGCATGCTCAGTTCAGCAAACATCTTCTTCAGGCCGCGGTTCTCGTCTTCAATCGCCTTCATCTGCGAGACCATCGAGGCATCCATCCCACCATATTTCGCCCGCCATTTAATGGGATGGACGGCTCTCCCTCCTCTGAGGCAGGCTGTGCCGATCCTAAACCCGAAGGAGAGCATTTATGACGATTGATGTTTTGGGCATTGATTTAGCCAAGAACGTGTTCCAGCTGCATGGTGTCCATCGCAAAGGCCATCCGGTGTTCAAACGCCGGGTGATGCGTGACCAGCTTCTATCGGTTGTCGAGGGCATTGAGCCGTGCACCATCGCGATTGAGGCATGCACGGGGGCCTTTTGCTGGGCCAGAAAATTTGAAGAGCTCGGCCACAAAGTGAAAATCGTTGGGCCGCAATATGTTAAGCCTTTTGTCCGCCGGCAGAAGAACGATGGTAATGATGCAGAGGCAATATGCACTGCTGTTCGCCAACCTCATATTCCGCTGGTGCCCAAGAAGAGTATTGAACAGCAGGATATTCAGGCCCTGCACCGCGCCCGGCAACGCATGGTGAACCACCGCACCGCAGTGGTCAGTCAAATTCGCGGTTTGCTGCTCGACCGCGGTATCGCATTTGCCAAATCCATTGGCCGAGCCCGGCGCATGATCCCCGAGATATTGGCCAATCCGTCCAACGAGCTGACCGCGATGGCCAGGGACGCCATCGGCGAGCTATGGGATCTGCTCTGCGACCTGGACCGGCGGATTGAACGTTTCGACAAAAAGATCGAGGCCGTGTTCAAGGCCAGCGAGGTCTGCCAGCGGATCGCAAAGATCAAGGGTGTCGGCCCCAAAACGGCCACCGCCATTGTTGCTGCCGTCGGCGACGGCGCCGAGTTCAAGAACGGGCGGCACATGGCTGCTTGGCTTGGCCTGGTGCCACGTCAGCATTCGAGCGGCGACCGGCAGGTCCTGATGGGCATCTCGAAACGTGGTGACCAGCATCTGCGCAGCCTGCTGGTCCACGGTGCCCGTTCTGTCGTGCGGACGGCAGCCAACAAGAACGACCCCATGAACCAATGGGTCAACCAGCTTCAGGAACGGCGAGGCTTCAACCGGGCAACGGTTGCGGTCGCCAATAAGAACGCACGGATAATATGGGCCGTGCTGCGAACGGGTGAACCGTACCGCCCCGCCGCCTGAAGGCCAGAGTACAGCTTGCGGGTAGACGGAGAAATGGACTGCACTGATCGAACCGACGCGCGACAAACCTGACTTTTATAAAGGCTCTTCGAAGCCTACCACTTGTTGAGGTGCGCGTGTGCGGATTAGCCATTTGGGCGCTCCGGCATATGCCGGCTGACGCCGGATAGATGTTTGCAACTGATCACGCAGCGCAGTTCAAATTCTACTTGCAACGGGAGAGCCGTCCATAGATGTAAAATAAGGCGTTGCTCATGCCGTGTTCCCGGCACAACTCCGCAACCGGAACATCGCCCTCCGCCTGGCGTAAAATCGCTAGGATCTGCGGCTCACTATATTTCGTCAGCTTCATCAAAATCTCCTCGTCAATAATGCCGAGAAAATTCTACCCACGCATCCCCATAATTGCAGCAACCATTAGAGCATTTTCCGATCAAATTGACCGATACCCTGCTTTGGCGAAGAAATTTTTGCATTCGGTTGGGATGAATTTTTCAATTGCGTTGGCGGCGGCTTTCCTGAGGTCTTCGAGGGTTCTTGGTTCTGAGGCTCTGATGAGAGCTTTGAATTTTGAGAAGGCCATCTCGATAGGATTGAAGTCTGGGGAGTATGGCGGAAGATAGAGCAGGTGGGCGCCGCCGGCCTCGATGGCGCTGCGCACGCCGGTAATTTTGTGTGCTGGCAAATTGTCCATGACAACGATATCGCCTGGCGTCAGCTCGGGAACCAGGAACTGCTCGACATAGGCCAAGAAGTGCTCACCATCCATGGGACCGTCCAGCACCATCGGCGCGGATAGTTTGCCCAGGCGCAGACCTGCGGTGAAGGTTGTCGTCATCCAGTGGCCGTGAGGAACTGCGGCGATGCAGCGCTTACCCCTTGGAGCTCTGCCGCGCAGCCGGGCCATCTTGGTTGTGATGCCGGTCTCATCGATAAACACCAGCTTCTCGGGGTTCAGGAGAGGCTGATCGGTCACCCATTTATCGCGTGCAGCCGCTACGTCGGCGCGTTGCTGCTCGGCCGCATGCGCTGTCTTTTTTTATATGTGATTTTGCGGCGGTCGAAGAACCGCCAAAGCGTCCCGATGCCGACCCGGGTTCCGTGCGCCGCGAGTTTTTCCTGCAGTTCAGCCAGCGTGATATCGCGGCGCTCCTCGACTTGGCGAAGAATGAACTCCGCTTCTGCCTCAATCCGGCCGGACTTACGATCACCACCGTTCCGCAACGGCGCAATGTCACCAGAGGCTCTCATCTGCGCCTGCCAGCGGATCGCGCTGGACGCGCTGACCTTGAAACGTGCCGCCGCCTCGCGGCACGAAAGACCTTCCGATATGGCAGCACAGACACGCCGCCGAAGATCAAGGGAAATCGCTTTCGCCATGCATGCCGGCCTCCTTCGCCAGCACACATCTTGAATCAGATCAAAGCCGTTTTGGGAATCCCTTCCGATTCATTCAGATAGGAATACGCTCTAGCGTCCTCAGTTTTTATCAGCCATTAACCTCGTCCCGCTACCTGCATCGCATGGATGACGTAAAGCCCGATATCTGGTCGGATTGGCTGTTGCACCGCCGTATTGCGGGTGACCGTGAAAGTGATTGCACTCTGCGGGCCAATGTCGAGCGATATGCCGACCGTGTTCTGGAGGGCGCGCAACTCGCGCCTGGGATGACGCTGTTGGATGTTGGCGCCGGGGAGGGGCTGGTCGCGTTCCGTGCGATTGCGCGAACCGGTCCCAGCTTGCGCGTTATTCTTGCCGATATTTCAGCCTTCATGCTGCAGTCACGCCAGAACATGCGCCAGCGAAAAAGGTATTCTGGGGCAATGTGAATTTCTTGAAGCATCCGCCGACCGACTTGAATGTGTTGAGGATGACGCGGTCGATGTTGTCACCACACGGTCCGTTCTCGCTTATGTCACAGATAAATCCGCCGCGTTGCGCGAATTTTATCGCGTCTTAAAACCCGGCGGCAGAATCTCCATCGCCGAGCCCATCTTCCGGGACGAGGCGCTAAGCGCCAGTGCGATGAAGATCGTCCTCGATGCCCGCACCCCTGATTCCCAGGAGCGCCTCATGCCGCTTTTGCATCGTTGGAAGGCGGCGCAATTTCCGGATACCGAGGAAAAAATCGCGCAAAGCC
This sequence comes from uncultured Alphaproteobacteria bacterium, assembly GCA_963740445.1. GTDB lineage: Bacteria > Pseudomonadota > Alphaproteobacteria > Acetobacterales > Acetobacteraceae > Acidocella. Next base: position 91,808 of record CAVUED010000001.1, on the reverse strand, counting down.
CGCTCACGAATTATACGGAGCGCGATCTTGTCCATCTGGCGCAAAAATCCGGCTTTGCCGGGATTCATCTTGAGTTTCACATAGATGTCGATTGTGCATCCGAAACGTCGTGGGAAATATTTCTCAACAAATCACCGCACCCTCTGGCGCCGCCCCTTGCCGTCATTCTTCGGGACCAGTTCACGGTGGAGGAACAAAAATTCTTCGAGAAGAGTCTTCGCCCCACCGTAGAATCGGGCGATTTTATCAATACCGGCCGGATGGCGTATCTGACGGCCCGGAAACCTTGTCCCGGCGCTTAGGCAACATTCGTAGCAGCACATCATCATGCAATATATAATGATGGAATAGTGCCACGAGCGTATGTCCGGCCGCCAGGATCATGATGATCCAGGCATTAACATTATGGATTTCTTCGACGAAACTCCCGGTGGCCTTCGAGACGTCACCGAAGGGTGAGGGGATTTGCAGGCCGAAGAAGCTCAACGCGTGATTATCTGTCCAGCGGACAAAAATCCCAAGCACCACCTCCACCGCCAGCAGGACGTAGAACGCATAATGCACGGCCTTTGATGCCAGCGCGAAAAAACCGGCGCCGGTGGCCTTGATTCCATGGCCGTGGATCCATCGCCAGGAAATCCGCATCAGGAGCACCAGAATCAGCAGGATGCCGAACGACATATGCGCCACGATCATCAGCTGTTTGTCCGGGCGTGGAAAAAAATCCCAAAACTCCGCAAGCGCGAACTGGGTCACCACCAATAAGGCGGTGATCCAATGCAGCCAGATGGCCATCGAGTCATAACGGATGTGGGCATCGTTTGTGGCAATGCCTCCAGGTGGTTTGGCGTTCACGTTACTCTCCGGTCCCGAGTCTGTAGATGCCCTTATGTAGGGAGAGGGAATAATAACGGCAAGTTCGAGAGTGTGATGGTTTTAAGATCATTATACTCTAAAACGAGGTTAGGAAAGCAAGTCTATTTGTTTTGCTGGCGTCGATTGGTTCAATCAGACGTCATCCTGCTTTGGTGTAAATGCTTCCGTGCCGGATCCAACTTCCAAAACCGCAGCACAAACCCCAGCATCACCGCTTGCACGACGCACACAATCGCGACGCAGCCCGGCCAGCCATATGTGTGCCAAATCCCGGCCGGCACCAGCCCGCCGGCACTCCCGCCGACATAGTAGAATGTTACATACAAACCGACGGCAGTGGATTTCGCCTCGCGGGTGGCCATGCTGACGAAGGCTGTCGCCAGGGTTTGTTGGATGAAGATGGCGGAGCTGGTCAGCAGCAGCCCGGCTCCGATCAGCCATAAAGGGGTGAGCAATGTGAGCAGCAAACCCCCGGCGATCACCGCCGCTGCGACGGCCATGACGTGGCGCCGGCCGAACCTGTTGGCGAGGCGCGCCGCCAGCGGGCTGATCACCACCCCGCCGAGATAGACCACGAAAATGCCGCCCAAAGCTGCCGGGCCGAGCCGATAGGGTGCTGCCGCCAGGCGGAAATTGATGAAGGTGAACACCGCGACCAGACTGAACAACACGCCGGACCCAACCACATAGGTCGCGAGCAGGCGGGGGTTGGAGAGGTGAAGCGGGAAGGAGCGCAGCGCGCGGCCGGCCCCGTAAAGCGGCCTGAAATTTTGTTCGCGCGGCAAAGCGGCGGTGAGGATGATCGCCAAAGTCAGCGTAAGGGCCGCGATCGCCAGAAAAGCCGGCCGCCAGCCCGCCATGGACGTCACCAGGCCGGTGATCAGCCGCCCGGAAAACCCACCGAAAATGGCACCCGAGGTATAGGTGCCGGCGAGCCGGGCGGTTGCGGCGCCGGAGGTCTCTTCGCCGATATAGGCGATGGTGATGGCGAAAATGAACGGCAGCATCAGCCCTTGGGTGAACCGGTACAGCACAGAGTTCATCCAAACTCGCCGCATGAGCCGCCAGAATGGCCGGGATGACCAGCAGAAACGCCGCGCCGCAGATAAAATTTTTACGTCCGAAACGGTCGGAGATCACGCCTATCAGCGGTGCCATGGCTGCGGTGGCGATCAACGGCGCGGTGATGGTCAACCCGGTGCGGGCCTCGCTCACATGAAACGCGGTGGCGAGCACCGGCAGTATCGCCTGGGTGCACCACATGTTCACGAAGGTCACGAAGCCGGCGGCGAAGACCGCGAAATTCAGGCGCTTAGAACCTGCGTTCGTAGACAGTGATGACATCGCCGGGCTGCGCCAATGCAAACAGAGGGGCGCGGTACTGGGCAGGGTTGCTGCCAGTATCGCGCGTGACGCCCACATATGCCTGCTCGGCGCGGTACGTAAAACCGCCGGCGATGGAAATTGCGGTCAGGACTGTCATGTCCGGACGGAATGGATACTGGCCGGGCTTGTTCACCTCGCCCAGAATGTAGAACGGCCGGTAGGTGGAAACTTCCACCGCAACGCTGGGATTCAGGATGAGTTTTTGCGCCTGCAAGCCGGAAGCGATCGACGCCGCGAGCCTGTCGGCCGTTTGCCCGGCGGCCCGCACCAGGCCGAGCAGCGGCAGATCGATCATGCCGCTGTCATCGATGCTGTAACTGCCGGAGAGTTGCGGCTGGTTGTAAATGCGGATGGTGAGCTGGTCGCCGGCACCCAGCCGGTAAGCCCCTTTTGGCGGTGGCGGCAATTGCGGCAGGCCAGCCCCAGGCGCGGCCAGCGTGGCGCAACCGCTCAACAGCACCAAACCGCCAAAAACCACACTTCGCCGCCGGATGATCATGTTTCCCACAACTTAACGTCGTAAGATATTTGCGCTTGGCGGCCAAATGTAAAGCTGTGTTATGAGTGTGCGATGAACCACAGCCGTAACATACTCATCGCCGCCGCCCGCGCCATGGCGGAACGCGGGCTCACCCAGGGCACCGCGGGCAATTTGTCGCTCCGCGCGCCGGAGGGGATATTGATCACCCCTTCGGCCATTCCGTACGACCAGCTCACGCCCGAGATGATCCCTCTCATGCAACTGGCCGGGGATTACGGCAGCTATGAGGGCGATTACCGCCCATCCTCGGAATGGCGGTTCCATATGGATATTTATGCCGCAAAGCCGGAGGTGGGCGCCGTTGTGCATCACCACGCGCCGTACACCACCGCTCTCTCCATGGCCCGGCGTGAGATACCTGCCTGCCATTACATGATCGCGCGGTTCGGCGGCGCGCCGGTGCGCTGCACCCCTTACGCGCTGTTCGGCACGGCGGAACTCTCCGCCCATGTGCTGGTGGCGCTGGCGGACCGCTCGGCCTGCCTGATGGCGAATCATGGCGGCATCGCGACGGGTAAAACCATCGATGCAGCGCTCGGCGCGGCGACGGAGCTGGAGGCTCTGGCGCAGCAATATGTGTTGTCTCTCGCCGCCGGCGGCCCGGTGCTGCTGAGCGATGCTGAGGTGGACGAGGCAATGGCGCAGTTTGCGCAGGCCTATGGGCCGAATACGGGGAAATCATCGCACTCTGACCGTTGATCCCATGCGAGGTTGGCCCGATACTTGAATACGATGACGACAACACCAGAAATGCTCGCCCGGCTGACCGCGTTTAAAACCGTCAGCAGCGATGCGAATGAGGAGATGATCGGCTTTATTGCCGGCCAGTTGCGCGCGGCCGGCGGCGATGTGCGCGTGCTGCCCGGCGAGATGCCGGGCAAGGCGAATTTGCTGGCGCGTTTTGGCCCGGCGGGCGATGGCGGGATTGTGCTTTCCGGGCATAGCGATGTGGTGCCGGTGGACGGGCAGAACTGGTCGAGCGACCCGTTCGCGCTGACCGAGCGGAATGGCCGGCTCTATGCGAGGGGGGCGACGGACATGAAAGGCTTCATTGCCTCTTCCATGCTGGCGGCATCGCGCGCGGGAGCAAAAAACCTGCGCCAGCCTTTGTATATCGCGATTTCGCATGATGAGGAGATCGGCTGCGTGGGTGTGCGCAGCATGCTCTCTCGTCTGGCGGCGGAAGGTTTCAAGGCCAAAGGCTGCATCGTGGGCGAGCCGACAGGCTTGCGCGTGGCGGTGGGGCATAAGGGCAAAATCGGCGGCTGCGTGTGCTGCCGGGGGTTGGCGGCGCATTCGGCCAATCCGGCGCTGGGCTGCAACGCGATTTATCTGGCCGCCGGCATGGTGCAAGAGTTGCGCGATTTGCAGGATTTTCTGATCGCGCACGGCGCGCGGGACGCCGCCTATGCGGTGCCCTATAGCACCGTGCATGTGGGCACGATTTCCGGCGGGACCGTGCTGAACATCGTGCCCGAGCGCTGTGACCTGGAGTTTGAGATACGGTTTTGCGCGGGCGATGACATGGATTTATTGCTGGCGCGGTTGCGCGGCGCGGCGGCGCGGCTGGCGGCGGCGGATAGCCGAGCGAGTATCGAGATTCTGGTGACAAATGAATATCCCGGGCTGGAGACAGCGCCGAACTCCGATATTGCGGTTTTGGCCATGGCCGCGAGCGGGAGCAAAACGACCTATAAAACCGGGTTCGGGACGGAGGCCGGGTTGTTCAGCGAAACGCTGGGATTGTCCTCGGTGGTGTGCGGACCAGGTTCGATCGACCGCGCGCATAAGCCCGATGAGTTCATTACGGTAGATGAATTGGAAATGTGCGATGCGTTTCTGGACCGGGTTGTGCAGAGCCTGTGTTGATCAGCCGGGTTAAACTGTTCCGGGCAGTTTTTTATTCGTCAGTATCTCCTGGCATAGCGCCATGAACGCATCGACTGTCGGCGTACGGCGCGTGCCTTTGAGTGTTGCGACCCCATGCACCAGCGGTCGCAGCGTGGGTTCCAGCGCCAGATAAGCGAGTTTGCGGCCGTCGAGCGAGGACTGGTTTTTTGGCTGCGCATTGGCCAGGCTGAAACCCTCGCCGCGCGCGACCAGGCTGCGAATGACGTCGAAATGCGGGTAGCTGCCCGCGATATTCGGCGTGATCCCGGCCTGACGGAAAAGCCCCAGAAAATAATCGCGGCTGAGGGGCAGGTCGAGCAGCAGAAATGGTTCGCTGGCGAGATCCTCCAGCCGGATGCTGCGTTTGCGTGCCAGGCGATGTTGGGATGCGACATAGGCATAGGGCGGCAATTCGGCCAGCGGCAAAAAGGCAATGTCTGGCGGCAGGTTCATGTCATAGGTCAGCAGGAGGGCGATGCGGCCATTCCGCAGGCTCTCGAATAACTCCGCCTGGTTGCCGGTGAGTGCGTTGATCCGCGCATTCTCATGGCGCTTCTTGAACAGATACAGCAATTCCGGGATCACCAGCGGGAATAATGTCGCGAGGCAGCCGATTTCCAACGGTCCTGAAATTTTCGATGAGATTTCTGAAGCGGCGTTTTGCAGCTCGCCGGCCTGAGCGAGCAGCGCGCGGGCCTGGGCTAAAAAACGCAGGCCCTCGCCGGTGAGGGAGAGGCCCTGGGCGTGATGGCGAATGAAGAGCTGGATGCCGAAATTGGCCTCCAGCACGGCGATGGCCGATGAGATCGAGGGCTGAGAGATGTTCATGCGTTCGGAGGCGAGCGTGATGCTGCCGGTCTCTGCCGCGGCGACGAAATAGCCGATCTGTTTGAGCGTGAAGCGCATGTTGCCTCAGTTTTGCCTATGCTGGCCGAAGAAATCAAATATTTTGCAAAATGCCTGGGCCTGCCTACAGTCGGGCCATGACATTCTCCATCGTGGCCCGCTGTGGGCGGACCGGCCAGTTTGCCGCCGCCGTTGCCTCCTCCTCGCCCGCCGTGGCGGCGCGCTGCGCCTATGCGCGCGCCGGGGCAGGGGCCGCCACGACGCAGAACATCACCGACCCCAGGTTGGGTCCTGCCGCGCTGGACCTGCTTTCCAGCGGCATGAGCGCTGCCGAGGTGTGTGAAAAGCTCCAGCGCCAAGCGACGCATCTGCAATACCGCCAGCTCACCATGATCGATGCGGCCGGTAACACGGCCGTGTTCTCCGGCGCGCATACGCTGGGTGTGCATAACGCGGCCCAGGGGCGGAATGTGGCATCCGCCGGCAACCTGCTGGCCAATGCAGCCGTGCCGGCCGCCATCGTCGCGGCCTTCGAGGCGACGGATGAAGCCGCGGAACTTGGGGCCCGCGTGATCGCCGCGATGCAGGCGGGGCTGGATGCCGGTGGCGAGGCGGGACCTGTGCGCTCCTGCGGACTCGTGCTGGTGGACAAGGTTTCCTGGCCCATCGCGGATTTGCGGGTGGATTGGCACGACGCGCCGCTGACGGCTCTGGCGGCGTTATGGGATGTGTGGCTGCCGCAGATGTATGACTACGTCACCCGCGCGCTCGACCCCGCGGCGGCACCCTCTTACGGCGTACCGGGCGATGAATAGCTAATCCTTGTAGTCGGCGCCTTCATCATCGAGCAGGCGCTTCATCTCCTCGAAAAACACCGCGCCGAACTCGGGATCATCTTCCCAGCCTTTGGCGGTCTTCTCGGCCAGCTCGTCGGACATGATGCTGATCTCCTGCCCGGTCGCATAAGCCAGCATCAGCGTGCGGGCGCCGCGCTCGACATGATACATCGCATCGAAGGCCTCCGCGACGGTCTCGCCCACCGTGATGACGCCGTGATTGCCCATCATCAGGATTTTTTTGTCGCCCAAAGCAGCGGCGAGGCGCAGCCCCTCCGCCGCGTTATCCGCGAGGCCGCCGAATGCGGTGTCGATCGCGACACGATTGAAATACCGTGCCGAGGTCTGGTCCACCGGCAGGATGCGTGGGTCCTTCAGGCAGGAAAGTGCCGTGGCGTAAGGCGGATGCACATGCAGCACGCAGCGCGCCTGCGGCACATGGGCGTGCATGGAGCCATGGATCACCCAGGCAGTGGTGTCGATCTGCGGTATTGGCGGCGGCGCCGCGGCTTCTGAGTTCGAGGACGGCCAGGTCGGACGCCTTGAGTTTCGAGAATGGCCGCCAGCGCGGGTTCATCAGGAATTTTTTTCCATCGGTGGAGACGGCCACGCTGAAATGATTTGCCACCGCCTCCTGCCAGTCGAATTTGGCGGCGACGCGGAACGCCGCGGCCAGGTCGATGCGCAACTGGCGCTCATTCAAGGCGATCGCGGTAGTACCATCCATCGAGTTATTCCTTTGCTGTCAGCCTATCATCGCAATGTGCCCGCATCCGTCAAGCGGGCCCAAACACCCTGGCGAAAATCGTATCCACCTGCGCCAGATGCATCTTGGACGCCATCGCCGCGTCGATCACCTCGGCTGAAACCCGCCCCGCCACTTCCGGGTCGGCCAGCAGATTTGCCTTGAAATCCTGCGCCCCCGGCTGGCCCAGCTTCGTCCAGGTCGCCATCGCGTTGCGCTGCACGATTTTGTAGGCATCCTCGCGGAGAATCCCAGATTTGGTCAGCGCCAGCAGCACCTCGCCGGAATGTACCACGCCACCCAGGCTCTCCAGGTTTTCGTGCATCCGTTCGGGATAAATGGTCAGCTTGTCGATCATCCCCGCCAGGCGGCTCAACGCGAAGTCCAATGTGACCGTCGCATCCGGCCCGATCCCGCGCTCGACCGAGGAATGGCTGATATCGCGCTCATGCCACAACGCCACATTCTCCATGGCGGGGATTACCGTGGCGCGCACCAGCCGCGCGAGCCCGGAAAGATTTTCCGAGAGCACCGGGTTGCGCTTATGCGGCATCGCGGAGGAGCCTTTTTGGCCCGCATGGAAAAATTCTTCCGCCTCGCGCACTTCCGAGCGCTGCAAATGCCGCACCTCGGTTGCCAGCCGCTCTATGCCGCAGGCAATCACCCCCAGCGTGGCAAAAAATGCCGCATGGCGGTCGCGCGGGATCACCTGGGTCGAGACCGGCTCCGCCGCCAGACCCAGTCTTGCCGCCACATATTCCTCCACGCGCGGATCGACATGCGCGAATGTCCCGACCGCGCCGGAGATCGCGCAGGTCGCGATTTCCGCCCGCGCCGCGACCAGTCGCACCCGGTTGCGCGCGAATTCCGCATAATGCCCGGCCAGCTTCAGGCCGAAACTCGTCGGCTCAGCGTGGATCCCGTGGCTGCGGCCGATGGTCAGCGTGTTCTTGTGTTCGATCGCCCGCTTTTTCAGCGCCGCCAGCACATCGTCGAGATCGCGCAGCAAAAGATCCGCGGATTGGGTCAGTTGCACCGCGAAACACGTGTCCAGCACGTCCGAGGATGTCAGCCCCTGATGCACGAACCGGCTTGGCTCGCCGATTCCCTCGGCAAGCCAGGTGAGGAAGGCAATCACATCATGGCGGGTTTCACGCTCTATCTCATCGATCCGCTCGACATCGGCAGGACCGATGCCCGCCAGTTTTTTGTCGCCCCGCTCGCGTATCGTCACGGCGGCCTCGGCCGGGATGGCGCCGATCGCCGCCATGCCCTCGCAGGCCAGCGCCTCGATCTCGTACCAGATACGGTACTTGTTTTCCTGGGCCCAGATGGCGGCGGCCTGCGGGCGGGTATATCGGGGGATCATGCGCGCTCCTTGAAAATCTTTGTTCGGCGTAATCTTCCGCTTCAGCGTTGACAAGCAGCCGGGGTAAACGCCACTTATGACTGGGTGAACGTAGATCTCGCCCTTATTCCGGTCCTGCTCCAGGTCCTCCTCATCGACCTTGTGCTCGCCGGTGACAACGCCATCGTTATCGGGCTGGCTGTCAACGGTTTGCCGCCGCATCAACGGTCCCGGGCTATCTGGGCCGGCATCGCCGGCGCCACAGTCATCCGCATCGGCTTCGCGCTTGTCGCACTTCAACTGCTTGCCCTCATCGGCCTCACGCTGGCCGGGGGCATATTGCTCCTCTGGGTGATCTGGAAATCCGCGCGCGAATTGCACCGTGGCGAAAACCATGTCGCCATCAAGCCCGAAGGCCGCCTGCGCGCCGCCATCTGGCGCATCATCGTCGCCGATATTTCCATGAGCCTGGACAATGTGCTCGCCGTTGCCGGCGCCGCCCGTGAGCATCCCGCGGTGCTCGCCGTCGGGCTGCTGGTTTCCGTGGCGCTCATGGGCATCGCCGCCAGCCTGGTCGCACGGTTGTTGAACAGGTTCCGCTGGCTGGCCTGGGTCGGGCTCGCCATCGTGCTCTATGTCTCCCTCACCATGATCCATGACGGCAGCGCCCAGGTCTGGCATTATTTGTACCCTTGATTGAGCGGCAGCTTTGTCAGGCTTTGAGTGTGAAGCCGGCGAAACTGAAGGCAGGGATGACGAGGCGGGTCACAGACTCTAACTTTATCGTGTCACATTCTATTTTAGCGGCCGCCCGTAGATACCAATCAGCTTAGCCGTCGCCAGGGCATCGGAACAGGCGGCTGCGACCTGACGGCAATGCGGCCGCGCGACGATGTCAAGCTGTTCCACGCCCAGGGCGTAAAGGGTGAAGTGGTAATGATGCGGATGGGAGCCGTTAGGCGGACATGGCCCCCCATAGCCCATGTGTCCAAAATCATTGAGTGCCTGCGGCGGCAGAGGCCGCGTGGGCGGCCAGTTCTCCCGAATTTCCTCCATTTTGGCCGAGATGTCATAGATGGCCCAATGATACCAGACGCCACGGGGCGCGTCCGGATCCGAGCATATCAGGGCGAAGCTTCGGACGCGCGCCGGCGGATCGAACCAGGCAAGCGGCGGCGAGATATCCTCGCCATCGCATGTGTAGCGCACCGGTATCCATTCGTTGGACTCAAAGGCTGAACTGGTCAGGCGCATGTCGAGCTCCTTTCGTTGTCGATGATGAAACTACCGTCTGCCTGCAACGCTATTTTCGTGCCCAGCTTGGCGCTTTCCCGCGCGAGCGTTCGATAGAACCACTCAACGTCTTGTGTCGAGGGCTGTTTTAGCTGGAACCGCCGGATCTGAAACGGCCACATCTTCATCGACAGCAGCCGGCCCGTGGCACTGTCGATCCGGGGCAGGTACATCAGCACCAGGTTCGCGCGGAAGCTCTCGTAACCCGAGATGCCTTCGTAGTCGTTGATGAAATCGCCGCAACCGTAAAACCAGCTTCTGCTGGTAAATTTCGATGCCCTTGGCATGGTGCGAGGAATGTCCGTGGATGAGATCGAAGCCGCCGTCGATCAGCGCGTGGGCGAACGCGCGCTCCTGGTCGAGGATATCGTATCCCCAATTGGGCCCCCAGTGGATGGAGGCGATGAGGAAGTCTCCCGGCCGCCGATAATATCGGGCCGACTCAACGATGCGGGCAGCGGTCTCAGGCGTGAGGTCGGGCAGATAGTTCACGCCTGGGGCATCGTTCCGCGCCGCCCACTCTGACGGAACGCCGCTGCTCGACGTGCCCCAGCCAAACACCAGGATTCGCCCCCCATCGCCAAGCGGCACCTCGGCGGGCGCTGCCGCTTCGGCCGCTTCGCGGCCCGCACCTGCCGTCGTGATGCCGGCACGGCGCAAAGTGGCAAGGGTGTCCAGAAGACCTTGCTGCCCCCAATCCAAGACATGGTTGTTTGCCAGAACGCAGCAGTCGATCCGCGCCGCCTGGAGGCATTCCACGTTATCGGGGTGCATCCGATAGTTGATGCCCTTGGGCCAGTGGGTCTCTGCCTTGGTGATGGCCGTCTCAAGGTTTACGATGCGCGCCGCTGGCCGCGAAGCCGCCAATACAGGGAGCGCATCGCCCCAAACATAGGATGGCATAACCCGGTGGGGCAGCGGGCCGCTCGAGGCTTCGGCCAGATGCACATAGACTGTCGCGGAATCCGCATACTCTTCGTAGAGATGTGCTCTGCTGGGATGCGGTAGAATCTGGTCGATGCCCCGGCCCAGCATGACATCGCCGCAGAGGAACAGGTCAAACATCGTGATACACGGGGGCGGAACAGGCGGGATTTTCGTGGTTCATCAGCATTGGCCTACACAATTGGCGACAGCGATCCTTGCAGGCATGGACATAACTGAAAACGGAAATTATGCCCCAGCCTGATTAGCTTGCGTCCTTAATTATTCGTCATTTCCAAAGTGGGATTCCAGCCCAACCATTGCGAAAAGGAATTTGCCAAGTGGCGGTTGTGAGAAGAGCCTATATAGGGTGGGCTTCTATCGGCGCTGCCTCAGCATATTCCGCAGCTCTTTCAGGGGACGCGTGTTCAACACGTCCCCCGGCTCCAGCCATCCTCGCCTTGCCTGATCGACGCCGAAGCGCATGAAATCAAGCTCGACGATCGCGTGGGCATCGGTTGAGATCGCCAGCTTGAGCCCCAACTGCTTGGCAAGGCGGCAATTCGCATCCGCCAGGTCCAGCCGGTCAGGCTGGGCATTCAGCTCGAGATAGCAACCACGCTCGAGCGCACCACGCATCACCCGCTCCATGTCGATGGCGTAGGCCGGCCGCTCGTTGATCAAACGTCCTGTCGGATGCGCGAGAATATCGAAATAGCGTTTATCCATCGCCCGCAGGATGCGCTCGGTCTGTTTTCCTTGTGGGAGATCAAAGTGGGAGTGAATCGCGCCGACGACCAGATCGAGCCGGCTCAGTATCTGATCGGGCAGATCGAGCGAGCCGTCTTCAAGAATATCGACCTCGATCGACTTCAAAACCTCAAAGCCGGATAATTCCGCATTGATCTTGTCAATTTCATCGATCTGCTGAGCCAGACGCTTGGAGTCGAGACCATGCGCCATGGTCAAATGGCGGCTATGGTCGGTGATCGCGAGGTAGGAATAACCTTTGGCCTGCGCCGCCGCCGCCATATCTCGCAGGCTTGCCCTGCCGTCGGTCGCGGAGGTGTGAACGTGAAGGTCGCCGCGTATGTCGCGCACGGGACAAGAGCTGCGGTAGTTTTTTCTGTCTCGCGGCCTCGATCTCCCCCTGGTTCTCCCGCAGCTCCGGTGGGATAATGGTCAGGCCGAGGCGCTCATACAGTTCCTCCTCCGTACGGCCGGCGAGGTGCTTTGTGTTCTTGTACAGGCCGTATTCATTGAGCTTCAGACCATGATCGATGGCGATCTGGCGTAGCGTGATGTTATGCGCCTTCGATCCGGTGAAATAACAAAGTGCAGCGCCGTAACTCTCCTCCGGCACCACGCGCAGATCCACCTGAAGGCCATTGTTCAGCCGTATAGTCGCGCGGGTTGGCCCTTGCTCCATTACCTCCGCGACACTCTCGTAGCCAATGAACCGCTGCATCACCGGCTGGCTTGGCTCGGCCGCGACCACGATGTCGAGGTCGCCGACGGTTTCGCGCCGCCGCCGGTAGCTTCCCGCCACCTCGGCCTGTAGCACGCCATCAGCCTGCCGGAGATAGTGCAGCAAGGGAACAGCGATCTGCTCAGCGGTCGCCAGTTTGGTTCGCGAAACCGTAGCGGCGCCCCCGGCGATTGCACGCAGTATCTTCGCTTCGAGGCCAGGACCGAACCCCTGGCACGGTCCGCAGTTTTCCAGACCTTGGCTGCGGCTGCCAGGCTAGTCGATCGAATCGATGCCGAGTTTTTCGTGCAGCAGATGCACGCGCTTGGGACCAAGGCCCGGTAGAGCCAGCAATGCCGTTATCCCCGCCGGCACCTCACGCTCCAACTCTCCGAGCATCGGCAGGTGCTCGCCGCGGGCAATGATGCTGATTTTGTCAGCAAGATCTCTGCCAATCCCCGGCAGCTTATCAAGGTCCTCGCCATCGGCCAGCATGTCGGTGACATTGCGTGGCAACTCGCCAATCAATCTTGCCGCCCGCCGGTAAGCGCGTACCCTGAAAGGGTTGGCACCCTCAATGTCGAGAAGATCGGCGACCTTGTCGAGCTGGCTCGCAATCTCCGCGTTAATAACCGGCATATCAAGCGTCATTCATACTGGTTGCCGACGGCCTGCAGGATCGCGCGACGAACCAGGGCCTCGAAAAGCGGCAACTTGTAGGTGTTCTTCTCCAACGGCGTGGCGCCTGCCAGCGCGGCATGCGCCGCATCCCTCGCGGCTTGTTCATCAATGATTTTGCCAAGCAGAACCGCCTCCGCTTCTATTGCCCGGTGGGGCACAGGTGCCGCGGCCCCCAGGATGATGGCCGCGTTCGTGCAGCGCCGGTCTGCATCAAGCTCGACGACGACAGCAACATCGGCAAGCGGCCAATCGAAGGAATCCGTCTCGCCTTGCTTCAAGTGCACCATCCGGGCGCCTGCCGGAGGCGGTGGCAATTCGATGGCCGTTAAAATCTCATGCGGCCGTAACCCATTCTCCCGATGCAGATCCTGGCCGGGCGGCACAAAGAAATTTTCAAGGCGCACCCGGCGCACCGCACCGGTTGCATCACAGCATTCCACGGTTGCATCCAGCGCTACCAGCACCGTGGCCGCCGTGGATGGATGGACGATCGCGCAAAGCTGGTTGTCAAAGATCGCGTGGTATTGGTTTTCGCCTTGGATCGCGAAACAATGGCCACCGCCTTTTCTCAGACAATGATATGCCGCCGCCCGAAAATACCAGCAGCGCGGACGTTGCAGCAGATTACCGCCCAGGGTCGCCACGTTGCGGATTTGCGGGCTGGCAGAATGCGCCGCCGCATTCGCAAGCGCAGGATAGCGCTGCCGAACCAAAGGCGCGTGTGCAAGATTGGCGAGCGTAACGGTTGAGCCGATGCGCAAGACACCCTCTTCGGTCTCGGTAATCGCGTCGAGGCCTGGAATGTCCTTCAGACTTGTCACCATGTCCGGTGCCAGCAGAGTTCTCCTTGAGCAGATCGAGAAGATCGATGCCGCCAGCTTTCACGATCGCCACGCTGCTTTGGCCAGCCCCGTTCACGGGGTTCACCATCGCATCGGCAACGGTGGTCGATGCCGCTGCCGCCGCGTCCATGACCGTTCGGGCATTCGCCCAGGCAAAGTTCCTCATGGCTGCCGAACTCCACGCGGGATTTTGCCGAGTGCTGCCAGAACCACCGCCGGTGTCATGGGCAATGTGCACAAGCGCACGCCAATTGCATTATAGACGGCATTGGCGATCGCTGGTGCTGTCGCGATGTTGGCGGGTTCGGCAATGCCATAGGCATCGGTGGCGCTCTGCCCCCGGTAGTCTTCCAGAACCACGACATCGATATCCGGAACCTCTCGTGGTCCAGCCAGCTTGTATTGCTCGAGATCGGGATTCACCATCCGCCCGGTATGCTGATCGAGCAGACGCTCCTCAAACAAGGCATAGGAAAGCCCCATCAGCACGCCGCCATGAATTTGGCTCTCGATCTGCATCGGGTTTATCGGCCGGCCGCAATCCTGCACCGCGACGACGCGCTCGACCCGGATGATTCCGGTCTCGGTATCCACGGCGACCGCCGCGAATTGCACACCGCCCAGATCCTGCATCGCCAGCGCGGCATCGGGCAGGCGGCGGCGAAACCCGCCGTAATCATCGCTGCGGGAGGCAACCGCGCTAATCCGCTCGGTACGCAGGCGCGCCGTGGCATCGCTGAACAGCAGAAAGCGGCCTGGGTCATTGGCAACCAGAATCCGTCCGTCCCGCGCCATCAGCTCGTCAGGTGCATGTGTCCAGAACAAGAGCTGCCTCCTGGAATAGCGATTGCAGAACCCGCCACGCCGCGACGCGTGCCGGTGGCGTAATCGAGGCAGTGGCCCTGCTGCCATAAGAGGGTGGCCCGGGCGGAAATTCAGTATCGCCGATGCGAACAGTAATGGCTTCCGCGCGCAAGCCAAGAACCTCGGCCACGGTCTGCGCCATTACGGTCCCGGTGCCGGTGCCGATATCCTGCACGCTCGATAGCACCTCGACCGAACCGTCGCGCATCACCCGCACCTCGCAGGCGGCGTTCGTATGCACATTAGCGGGCCATTGCGACTGCGCCACACCGATGCCCCGCTTCACCGGGCCGGTATCAGCGCCCGGCGCGTGCCGGTTCTGCCAGCCAATGCGCGCGGCGCCGATACGCCGTTCCTCGCGCCGCACCGGGCTTGGATCGATACGGTCGCGCAGCGCGAGCGGGTCAAGCGAGAGCCGCTCGGCTAATTCGTCGATTGCCTGTTCGAGGCCAAACGCGCCCGGCGTGTTGCCTGGCCCGCGCATCGCACAGCCAGGCCCCGCGTTGATGAACACGTCGTGCTGGGCGGATTCGAAATTCGGGCAGGTATAAAGTGACTCCGCAATCCAGCCGACCCCGGCGCCGGCGGCAATGCCTGCCGTACCGTAGCTCAGGAGAGATATTGCGGTTAGCGAGCCGTCGCGCTTTGCGCCGAGACGCAGACGCTGCCACGTTGCCGGCCGGTTGCCGGCGTCCATCTGCTCTTCCTGCCGGTCGAGGACGATGCGCACCGGGGCCTTCGCTTGGCGCGACAAGGCCACGGCAATGCGGCCGTAATTGCCCAGGGAAGATTTCGAGCCAAACCCGCCGCCCATGGCGTCAACGATCACCCGCACGCGGTTCAGCTTCAGGCCAAATGCCTCGGCCAGCTCATGGCGAACGCCGGTGGTGAACTGAGTGGACATGTAGACGGTAAGACCGTCCTCCCGCCAATCGGCGACGATCGCATGCGGCTCCAGGCAGCAATGGGTCTGCGTCTGGGTGCGGTACGCGCCCTCGACGACGATTTCGGCATCCGCGAAGCCCTGGGTAACATCGCCGCGATGAGCTGCCGCGGGGCCGCGGACATTGCCAAGCAGCGGCAAGCCAGCCTGCGCCGGGAAACCGGAGCTGTGCCCGGCCGGCGCTGAGGCGCTGTCATGGACCGGTGGCGCACTTGGCTCCCGCGCTTTGTCGAGATCGACAACAAAGGGAAGCGGTTCGTAATCGGCATGGATCAGCGCCAGCGCCTCTTCCGCCGCCCCCGCCGATACAGCGGCAATGCCCGCCACCGGCGCCCCGAGATAGCGCAGCACGCTTCCAGGCTGAGCAACCAGCAGGACAGCGCACACACCGCGATGACGGGCGGCGGTGGCGAAATCGATGGCGCGCAGGCGGGCATGCGGCAGCGGGGAACGCAGAATACGGCCATACAACATGCCTGGAAGCTGAATATCCACAGTGAACCGGGCCGCGCCAGTGACCTTGGACCGGCCATCATGCCGCGGCACAGATTTTCCAATCACCGTGAGTTTTTCATTGAGCGGCAGCGGCGGCGGCTCGTCGCAAGGTACATGGCGTTCCACTTCGCCAAGCCCGATGCTGGCGATGCCCACGGGAAAAACCGCGATGCGCGAAGCCTCCCGGTCAGCCATCGCTATTCCCCCGCATTTTAGCCGACGCGGCCAGCGTTGCAGCCACGACATGAGGATAGGTGCCGCAGCGGCAGACATGCCCGCTGATCGCATCCAGAATGGCTTCTTTATCCGGATTGGCATTGCGTTCGAGCAATGCCGCGCAGCTCATCACCAGCCGGGTGTGCAAAACCCGCATTGTATGGCGTCGTGCTCAATGAATGCGGCCTGCACCGGATGAAGTGTGTTCAGCGGCGCGAGCCCTTCAATTGTCGTGACGCTGCGTTCGCCGATCTCGACGGCAAGCATCATGCACGAACAAACCGGCACGCCATCGAGCCAGACCGTGCAGGCCGAACAACTGCCACGGTCGCAAGCGATCTTGGTTCCGGTCAGGCCCAGCGCCCCCCGCAGGGCATCCCCCAGCGTCATCCGCGGCTCGACGTCAAATATCCGCGCCACGCCATTTATCGTCGCCACGATTTGGATCTTTTCCGATCCGCCGGCCACAGCATCCGGACCCCGGCACCCGACGCCCTGCCCAAACATCGCTGAACTGGCTTCAGCCATGAATATCCTCGCTATTTCTGCGGTGGTACATCGCAAACGGACGGATGATCAAAAAACCAACCCCTTCCAAGCCCTATGCTAATGGCGATTGAGCCACCAAACGCGCAAGCTGGCCTTGATTTCGGTCAAGCAAGCCGTCCTAAAACGATGTAATATCCCGGCTCACCGTTTCACCGGCCGAAAGCTCGATGATTTCCGCCGTAATTTCCTCCTGACGCACGATCCGCTGGGTCGATTCAAGACTGGCAAGATGGCGCTCCACCTGATGGCTCGCCGCAGCCATCGCTTCCATGCGCGCCTGATTTTCCGCCGCGAAGGCATGCAGCCCCGCGCTGCAAAGTTGCGCATGCACATAATCGGCCATCAACGCGCGTAACAGTTCATCCGGGGCGAAATTCAGCAAAGGCGCGCCTTTCCCGGCCGGCCGGGAAAATGCCGTCATATCGAAGGGAAACAGCCGCTGGCGTACAATCGTGATCCCCAGACTAGGCTGCCACTGGCTGAAAACAGCATCGAGCTGGTTAATCCCCCCGGTGGCGATCCGCCGGTAAAGGGCCTCGGCAATCTCACCGGCGAGCCTGGGAATACCAGCCGAATGCGCCGGTAGCGCGTCTGTCCAACTGGCGGAAACACCGCGCTCCCTGGCCGCCGCGATACCGCGCGTCCCCACCAGAAATAATTCATGGGTGGCGATGTCCGCCCCAGCCGCGTTCAGAACACGCTCGCTGAAGGCCCCGGCGAACCCCTGCTCGGCACAGAACAACACAAGCCCGGCACGGCGGCTACTATGGTCATTCCCCGCATCATTGGCGGGAAGGAACATCAGGGCCTGGCCGATCGCCGCCGTAAGGCTCGCGGCGAAGCGTTCCACGGCGGCAAGCTGGCCACGGGCCTGCTGCGCGCGCGCCGCCGCAATGCCGCGCATCGCATTCATCACCATGCCAAGCTGGCGGATCCCATCGATACGCGCATTGATATCCGCCAGTCGCCCGGTCATGTCCGGCTCGCAAAGCTCTTGGCATAGGTGCCGAGCGCCGCAAGCAACGCCTGCCTGCCCGCCGCATCCAGCGTGCCGCTTTGCTGAAGGCCGTGGACCACTTGCGGCACCTCGCGGTCCAACATCCCCCGCAGCTTCAGCCGGAAGGATTCGATAACCGGCAGTGCCAGCGCATCCAGCAACCCGGCCTGCACCGCCAGAACCAGCGCCACCTCCTCGGCCAGCCGCAACGGCGCGTGCTGCTGCTGATTCAAGATCGCACGTATACGCGCCCCGCGCGTCAACTGGTCACGCACCCGTGTATCCGGCATGCCGCCGAAGCGCGAAAACATTTCCATCTCCAAAAACTGCGCGTAATCCAGCCGCAGCGTCTCCGCCGCCTCGCGCAGCGCACGTGCCTGGGTCTTGCCGCCCACCCGGCTGACGCTGGTGCCCACATCGATCGCCGGCTTCTGCCCTTCGTGAAACAGCTTGCTGCTCAGCACGATCTGCCCGTCGGTGATCGAGATCAGATTGGTCGGGATATAAGCGCTGAGAATTCCCCGCATCTGTCTCCGCGATCGGCAAAGCTGTGAGCGAGCCGCCGCCTTTCTCCGCCGAGAGCTTGGCCGCGCGCTCCAGCAGCCGCGCATGCACATAGAACACGTCGCCAGGATACGCCTCACGCCCAGGCGACTGGCGGGTCAGCAGCGCGATCTCGCGGTGGCTCGCCGCATGTTTGGTGAGATCGTCGATGACCACGAGCACATGCTGGCCAAGGTCGCGGAAATACTCGGCCATGGTGACACCGGCAAACGGCGCGATCCATTGCAGCCCCGGCGAGCTGGCTGCGCCCGCGACGACGATAATGCTGCGCTCCGCAGCACCTTTGCCGTGGATCGCGTCAATCGCGCGGCGCACACTGGATGTTTTCTGCCCCACCGCGATGTAAACGCAGATCATGTCGCTGTCGCGCTGGTTGATAATGGTGTCGATGGCGATGGTGGATTTGCCGATGGCGCGGTCGCCGATAATCAACTCCCGCTGCCCGCGCCCCAGCGCAAACAGAGTGTCCACCACCACCAGCCCGGTCTGCACCGGCTGCGTCACCAGCTCGCGGTCGATAATCGCAGGTGCCGGGCGCTCGATCGGTGCCAATGTTTCGCCCGCAACCGGTCCCTTGCCATCGAGCGGGCGGCCCAGCGGGTCGACGATCCGGCCCAGCAATTGCGGCCCCACCGGCACGCGCACCACATCGCCGGTGCCGCGAACGCTCTCCCCGGCCTTGATCGCATCGGCATCGTCGAACAGCACACAGCCGATCCGTTCACGGTCCAGCACCTGGGCAAAGCCGAACTGCCCGCCAGCGAATTGCAGCAACTCGTCGAGGCGCACACCCGGCAGGCCGGAAATCAGCGCGACCCCATCCCCCACCTCCTCAACCCGGCCGATCTGATCCGCATGCGGGCCAATCCGTGCAGCGCCGAGTTTTTCTCCGGCCTCGGCCAGCCAGGCATCGGGCAGAGGGGCAGAATTATCGGTCATGTGTGAGGTCTTGCAGAATCTGGCCCAGGTCAGCCTGCCAACTGTTTTTTATGGATAAATGCGGCCCGCGCAGCTCCAACCCGGCGATCAGCGCCGGATCGGTCTTAAAGACAATTTGCGGCCGTGCGCCAAATGCCTCGCTAATCACCCCGCCGATACGCGCCTGTTCGTCTGCCGGGATTTCGGTGGCGCTGACAACTTCCAGTGCCGCGCCCTCTACTTCCCGGCGCGCCGGTTCGGGCAACGCCCGTATCTCCTGCAGCAGCCCGTCCAGAAACGCCGCCTGTATCGCCGCCCCTTGCAACCTTGCGGCCAGACGCCCGGCAATTTCCACGGCGAGCCGGCTGGCCCGTTCACGCCACGCCAGACTGGCCGCCTCTTGCTCGCCGGCCATTGCCGTGCGCGCTGCTTGCCTCAGGGCGTCAGCCTCCTTTTGCGCCTCGGCCAGCAACGCAATGCGCGCCTGCGCCGCGTCCACCTGCGCCGCCGCCAGAAATCGCCGCCCGCTCCTGCGTAAAACCCGCTTGCGTGCGCGCAATGTCCGCCAGTGCCGCCTCTGCCTCGGCGTGTTTCGCCTCGGCATCGCTCAGCAGGCTCTGCGCGGCGGTGCGCCTCTGCTCGATCATCCCGGCCACCGGACGCCAGAAAAACCGCGCCAGCAGCCAGATCAGGATGAGGACGTTGAGGGCTTGGAGCGCCAGCGTCCACCAGTCGATGCTCATGGCGTCATTTCAGCAGCGGGTTTGCAAACAGCAGCAGCAGCGCGATGACGAGGCAATAAATCGCCATGGTCTCGATCATCGCCAAACCCACAAACAGCGTGCGCGAGATGGTGTTCGCCGCCTCGGGCTGGCGGGCGATCGCATCCATCGCCGCGGCCACCGCGCGCCCTTCCCCCAATGCCGGGCCGATGGCGCCGAAGGACACCGCGATCGCGGCGGAAATAATGCTCGCAAATGCCAACCAGTTCATGTTTGTGCCTTTGTGCTGGGAGTTTCAGAATCGGTGTTGGGCTTGGCTTCACTCACCACCCCGGCGATGAACACCATCGCAAGAATGGCAAAGATATAGGCCTGTACGGCACCTGTCAGAAGATCAAGGGCCATTAGCGGGATCGGGACGAGCAGCCCGGCGAGTGAGAGCACGATGCCGACCACGAACACGCCGCTCATGACATTGCCGAACAACCGTACCAGGAGGGAGAAAGTGCGTGTCAGGCTTTCAACAAAGTTGAGCGGGATCATCACCGGATTGGGAATCGCGAAACTCGCCAGATACCCGCGTACCCCTCCGGCGCGGATGCCGAACCAGATCACCGCCAGAAACACGAGCAGCGCCAGCGCCGCGTCGGTCTCCAGATGCGCTGTCGGCGGTTCCACCCCGGGAATGAGCGAGGACCAGTTGGCAACGAAAATGAAAATGAACAACGTGCCGATAAACGCGCGGTATGGCGTGGGTTCAACCCGCATTGTATCGCGGATCTGGCCGTCCACCGCCTCGACAATCAGCTCCAATACCGCTTGCGTCCTGGAAGGGTGCAAGGCCAGCCGCCGGGTGAAAACCACGGCGCCAGAGACCAGCACCAGCATAATTCCCCAGGTGGCCACAACAGCTTCCGTAACCGGCACGGGGCCGATATGAAACAGCGGCTCGCTGCTGAGCGGTGAGATCACGGTATAATCACCCTGTGTCTTCGCATCACCAGAGGCCGTGCGCCCAGCACACCCAGCGCCATGAGCAGCAATGGCAAGGCACCTTGCCGGCTCGCTAGCGCCAGTACAGCTACCAACAGAACGATCCGCCCGGCCGTCAGCCCCACGGCCGCAGAAGCGCGGCCACTCTCGGCAAACAGGCGGGCACTCCACCACACGGCCTGAAAATACAGCACGCCCAGCAAAAAACCCGCCACGAAATACAAAGCCAGAGCGCTCATGTCCCCTGCATCCATTTCCACGCCGACCAGCATCCCAACCCCAGCCCCAGCAGCAACAACGGCGCGGTCCAGAAAATCCCAGTGTTGAAGTTATGGTCCAGCCGGCGGCCAATAAAAATACCGATCAGCATGGGCACCACGATGATCCAGCCCAGAACGCCGATCTGCGCCAAGCGTTGCGCGGCGGAGGCATCGCCCTCGCGCAGCCATCGCTTATGCCGCTCCTCGCGTAACCGCACGCCTTTCACCAGTGGATCATCTTCATCCGGCTCGGTCATGAGAATTCTCCCATGCCGCCGCGCCCATCCGGCCGCAAATGGCGCATGATCTGCCTTATCGCATTCAGTTGCAGCCTCGTGCTCTCAACCCGCTCCGTGCGCTCCACCTCGATGGCCGCCCGGAACCCCGCGAGAACATTCGCCTCCAGCGCCGCGAGATCATCGCCCGGCACCGCCTCACGCGTGGCGATCACAACCTCGCTCCCGCCCGTGACCGAGATCATGCCCCGTCGCACGGCACAGTAACGAGCGGCGCCATCGCTCGTTTTCCAGCTCACCACGGAAATGGCGAGGCTGGAAAGAAATTCCGCATGCCCCGGCAGAATACCGAAATGCCCGCTGGCATCCTCCGCCCGCACAGCGAGAACACCGTTCTCATCCACAACCACCGCAAGCGGCGTGATGATTTGTAATTTCATGCCGGCTGCCTGCGCTTCAGGGCGGCGGCTTCCTTCGCCCGCGCTTCCTCGAAATCGCCAACCATATACAGTGAACTCTCGGCCCACTCATCGGCCTCGCCGACCAGAATGGCCTGGCAGCCGGCCACCGTGTCCGCGCAACTCACGGAGCGCCCCGGCGTGCCGGTAAAGGCCTCCGTCACCGTAAACGGCTGGCTGAGGAAGCGTTGCAGCCGCCGCGCTCGTTTCACGATCAGCCGGTCCGCCGCCCCCAGCTCCTCGACACCCAGCAGCGCGATAATGTCCTGCAAATCCTTGAACCGCGCCAAAGCCTCGCGCACCTGCTCGGCAACCCGGTAATGTGTCTCACCCACCACCAGCGGGTCGAGTAGAATGGATGACGAGGCCAGCGGGTCCACGGCCGGATAAAAAGCCTCCGCCGCCAGCGTGCGCGAGAGCATGACGATGCTGTCCATATGGCTGGAAATCGCCGTCACCGCCGGGTCGGTAAAATCATCCGCCGGCACGTAAACCGCCTGAATTGCCGTGACGGCGGCTCCTGCGATCGAGGCGATGCGTTCCTGCAATGAGGCCACCTCCGTCGCCAGCGTTGGCTGATACCCAACGCGCGAGGGCAATCGCCCCAGCAGGCTGGAAATCTCAGCGCCAGCCTGCACGAATCTAAACACATTATCCATCAGCAGCAGCACGTTCTGGTGCTTGGCGTCGCGGAAATACTCAGCGATGGTCAGCGCTGTCAGCGGCACTCGCCAGCGCGCTCCCGGCGGCTCGTTCATCTGCCCATACACCAGCACCGTGCGCGCCAGCACACCAGATTTCTGCATATCCGCCAGCATCTCATGGCCTTCCCGCGAGCGCTCGCCGACCCCGGCAAAAACTGAAATCCCCTGGTATTTCTCTACCATCGCATGGATCAGCTCCATCACCAGCACGGTCTTGCCCACACCGGCACCACCGAACATTGCCGCCTTGCCGCCTTGCGCGAGCGGCGCCAGCAGGTCGATCACCTTGATCCCGGTCTCGAACATCACAGTGGTCGCGACCACATCGCTTATCTTAGGTGGCGGGTTATGAATGCCGCGCCGCAGCGTATCATCCGGCAGAGCCGGGCCACGATCCCCCAAATTACCGACAACATCGAGTAACCGCCCCAGCACCGCGTCGCCCACCGGCACCAGAACAGGCGCGCCCGTGCTGCGGACTTTGGTATTGCGCGCCAGTCCCGCCGTCGTCTGCAAGGCAATCGCCCGCACCGTCACAGCATCGACATGCGAATGCACTTCCAGGACCAGCGGCTCCGCCCGCTCCCACTCAACCACCAGGGCGGTGTTAATGTCTGGTAAAACGCCGCCAGAAAAACTGACATCGACAACGACGCCACGAACCGAAACAACCGTACCCAGCGATGCAACCGAACCCATGGCATATCCAATGTCATTTGTAAGCGGTGAGGCAGATGGCGAAATGATGCGCTTTGTATTATGCTAGGTCATTGCGCGGTAATGAACCTTGATCCGTATCAATCCCAGTTGGTCCCGGTTTACTCTGCCCGCAAGATGGCGGCTCTGTAAGGGCCTGGATAGGCGCGACGTCAGGTTAAAGCAGACGGTTGTAAACGCCGTTGCGGCGGCAGGAAGCAAGACAAAAACCTTGCGCGCGTGCGCTCAGCCTATTACAATGTCTCCTGAAACAGACCCCAAGGGGTTCACGATATGGCCGGACCAAACGGTAATTTCGCGATGTTGTGCTCCTGTGGCAGTAAATCCTCGCACGCGTTTTGTGGAAAATCCTCTCGCCGCGGCTTCATGTCGACTGGGCTTGCCGGCGTCGCGGCAGTGACCGCAGGCAGCGCGGTGCTGCCACGATGGGCATTCGCGCAAACCACACTCTCGCCGGATGCCGCGTTGCAGAAATTAATTGACGGCAATAAGCGCTTTGTTCAATCGCAGTTGGCGTCTTGCGGCGAGGATCTGACAATCCTCAAACAAAACACGGTCTCCAAGCAGGAGCCATTCGCCGGTATATTGTCCTGTGCCGATTCCCGCGTGCCGGTGGAACTGGTGTTCGACCAGAGCATCGGTCAGCTTTTCGTAAACCGCGTCGCGGGCAACATCGCAACGTCGGAAATTATCGCAAGCCTGGAATATGGCGTCGCCGTGTTGGGAACCAGCGTAATCCTGGTACTCGGGCACAGCAATTGCGGCGCCGTGACGGCAGCGCTGGCCGGCCACGAGGAGCCTGGACAGATCAGCGGCCTATTTGCCTTAATCCGACCAGCCGTCGAAGCATCCGGCGGCAATCTTGTAGCCGCCATAAAAGACAACGCGAAAATCCAGGCAAATCTCATCGCCACGGCGTCTCCGTTGCTGGCTGGTTATATCAAACAGGGGAAACTCAAAGTCGCGGCCGGCTACTACGCGCTTGAGACCGGGCAAGTGACGTTGCTCAGTTAATTTTCTATTACCGATCCGACCTGATTTCGCTTATTGCGTGGGCGCGAGGCCATCCAGAAAATAGCATAGGGAGGGGATGCCGCACCCGCTGCTGCAGCCAGACAAATCCCCGGAGCGATCCGGGGCTTTCTTTCGGAACGCACCACGAACACACGGCCCAACTTTACCCAAAAAATGGGTATGTTCTGTCTTTGTTCGTGATTTAATGGTATGTTGTGGCGGTCCTGGGGGTTCGGGAACGGCACAACATAAGGTTTTCGCTGGTTTGTTTGGAGCGGGCGATGGGATTCGAACCCACGACCCCAACCTTGGCAAGGTTGTGCTCTACCCCTGAGCTACGCCCGCGCTCCGTCGCCCGGTCTTTAAGCATCCTCGATCAGGATTGCAAGCGCCATACTCGCTTGGGGTGTGAGCCCCGGAAATGATACTATATAGGACCAGGAAACTCATACGGATCATCAAAGATGAACAGCCTTCTCAGCTCCACGCAGGATACAGCGCCTGCAAACCAAGCCGCCGACATGATTATCGACAGCGACCAGACAAAATTCATGGCCGATGCCGTCGAGGCTTCCCGCCAGGTCCCCGTGCTGGTGGATTTCTGGGCGACCTGGTGCGGTCCCTGCAAAACCCTCACGCCGGTGCTGGAAAAAGTCACCCGGGCGCAAGGTGGGCGCGTCAAACTGGTTAAAATCGATATCGACAAAAATCGCGAACTGGTCGCGCAACTCGCCCGCATGGGGCTGCCGATGCAGTCCGTCCCCACCGTGGTGGCGTTCTGGCAGGGCCAGGTGGCGGATACCTTCTCCGGCGCCCTGCCGGAGAGCGAGGTCAAGCGCTTTGTCGAAGCCTTGCTGAAATTGAGCGGCTCCGCAGCGCCTGGCGCGGACCTGATCGCCGACGGCAAGGCGTTGCTGGAGCAGGGCCAGCCCGAAGTCGGCGGCCCAGTTTTTTGCCGCCGCCGTGCAGGCGGACCGTGAAAAGCCGGAAGCCTGGGGCGGGCTGGTGCGCGCGCTGGTCGCCATGGGCGATGAGGAGCAGGCCAGGGATATACTTGCGGAGGTCCCGGCCAACCTTGCCGAACACGCCGAAATAACCGGGGCGAAATCCGCTCTGGCGCTGGCCGCCGAGGGCCGCCAGGCGCTGGCCGCCCGCGCCGGGCTGGAGGCGCGACTCGCCGCCGACGGCGATGATTTCGCGGCACGCTACGAGCTTGCGACGGCGCTCAATGCTGCCGGCGATCGCGGGCAAGCGGCTGATGCCCTGCTGGAGATCATACGCCGCAACCGTGCCTGGAACGATGATGCGGCCCGGCTGCAATTGTTGAAATTTTTCGAGGCCTGGGGTTTTGACGACGAAGCCACCATGGCGGCCCGGAGAAAACTCTCGGCGCTGCTGTTCCGCTAACGGCGATGGCATCATTCCATCCCACAGTTGAAAATCTTCCGGATGTGTTTCCGGTATTTCCCTTAACCGGCGCGTTGCTGCTGCCCGGTGGGCGGTTGCCGCTGAACATTTTCGAACCGCGCTACCTGGCCATGGTGGATGATGCGCTGGCGGCGGGGCGCTATTTCGGCATGGTCCAGCCCGATAAGCGCCTGGCCTGCGGCGATACCGGCCCTGGCCTCTACCGCATCGGCTGCCTGGGGCGCATCTCCTCCTTCGGCGAGGTTGATGACGGCCGCTACCTCATCACACTGACGGGGGTGATCCGCTTCACCGTCGTCGAAGAGATCGAGATGCAGCGCGGCTATCGCCGGATTCGCGCCGCCCTGGACGGATTCGCGGATGATTTGCTGGAGGATAAGGCGCCGGCTTTGCCTTATGATCGGGCAGATCTGCTGGAGGCGCTGCGCCGCTATTTTGCCAATGCCGGGGTGGAGGCGAACTGGGATGCCATTGCCGCCATGCCGGACCGGGTTTTGGTCGTCTCCCTCTGCATGGCCTGCCCTTTCGATCCGGAGGAAAAACAGGCATTACTGGAAGCTCGTGACGAGGCGGAGCGGGCACACGCCTTGCTCGCCCTGCTGGAGATCAACGCCTTCGATGACGGGCATGACGAGGATGAGGAGCCGAAAGCAAGTTGACTATTGAAAATAACACAACCATCGACCCGCTTCTGCTGGAGATTTTGGTTTGCCCCGTCACGCGCGGGCCGCTTACCTATGACCGCGAGCACGGCGAACTCATCAGCGTCAAAGCCGGCCTCGCCTATCCCATCCGCAACGGCATTCCCATCATGCTGGCGGATGAAGCGCGCAGCTTAAAGTCGTGACCTCACCCACCCAGATAAAACTCCGCCGCGCCGAAAACCTGCTTGAAATCAGATTTGAAGACGGCACGGAGATCAGCCTGCCGGCGGAGTATTTGCGCGTGCATAGCCCGAGCGCCGAGGTCCAGGGGCACGGGCCCGGCCAGCAGGTACTCGTCGCGCGGCAAAAAACAGGTCGCCATTACCGGGGTCGTGCCGACGGGTAATTACGCGATCCGGCTGAGTTTTTCGGACGGCCATGACACCGGCATTTTTTCCTGGGACTACCTGCAACGGCTTGGCCGCGAACAGCCCATACGCTGGCGGCGATATCTGCGGTTGCTGGAAGATGCCGGTTTAACGCGGGATTAGTTGTGGACACGGAAGCCGAGCCGGTTATTTCAAATAGCCGGATGCGGCTGACCGCCGTCATTGTCGCCATCGCCCTGTTCATGCAAAATCTGGACTCCACCGTCATCGCCACGGCACTTCCGGCGATGGCGAAGTCCTTCCACGCCGACCCGCTGCACATGAGCGTGGCGCTTACCTCCTACCTCATCAGCCTGTCGGTGTTCATCCCCGCCAGTGGCTGGGTGGCGGACCATTTCGGCAGCCGCAACGTCTTTCGCGCGGCGATCGTGATCTTCACCATCGGTTCGGTGCTCTGTGGCGTGGCGCCGAACCTGGCCGTGCTGGTGCTCGCGCGCATCGTGCAGGGCCTGGGCGGGGCGATGATGCTGCCCGTGGGGCGGCTGTTGCTGCTGCGCTCGGTCTCCCGCGCGCAGATGGTTGCGGCCATGGCCTGGCTCACCATGCCCGCCCTCATCGGCCCGATCATGGGCCCGCCTCTGGGTGGCTTCATCGTGACTTATTTCTCCTGGCGCTGGGTGTTCGACATCAACGTGCCGATCGGCGTCATCGGCGTGATCGCCGTGAGCATTTTCATCGCCGATATGCGGGAGGAAGGCGGTGGCGGCCGGCTGGATGGCGGCGGCCTTGTGCTCACCGGCCTTGCCATGGCGGCCTTCATGGCGGGGTTCGAGACGCTGGGGCGTGGCCTCGTGCCACTCACCTGGACGCTCGCGGCACTCGCCGCCGGTTTTGCGGCGGCGGTTATGTACGTGCTTCACGCCCGCAGGCATCCGCACCCGATTCTGGATTTTTCGCTGCTGCTCATCCCGACCTTTGCAAGCTCCGTGGCCGCCGGCAGCCTGTTCCGCATCGCCGTGGGGGCCATGCCTTTTTTACTTCCGTTGATGCTGCAACTGAGCTTTGGCAAATCCCCGATGCAGAGCGGGCTGATCACCTTCGCCTCGGCGGCCGGCGCGCTCCTGATGAAACCCGCGGCGCAACCATTGCTGAAGCATTTCGGCTTCCGCGCCGTGCTGGTCGTCAACGGCGCGCTGGCGGCGGGGTTCATCGCGGTCTGCGCAACCTTCCAGGCAAACTGGCCCACCCTCGCACTGGACGGTATTCTGCTCATCAGCGGCTTTTTCCGTTCACTGCAATTCACCGCCTTTAACGCGATTGCCTATGGCGATATTCCGCGCAGCCGCATGTCCGCCGCCACCACGCTATATTCCACCATTCAGCAGCTTACCCTCACGCTGGGCATCGTCATCGGCGCCGCGACGCTGGAAATCTCCGCGCGCATGCACCACCACCCGACCGCGCTAAAATCCGATTACGCGCTGGCGTTCATCGTCGTCGCGGCCATCGCATTCCTGGGTGTGCCGTTATGCGCCCGCTTGCGCGCCGATGCCGGCGAGGCGCTCAGCGGGCACCGCGCGAGGGTGTTGCCGAAGGAAAATTGAAGGGAACAGATCGCCCTCTAAGATAAAAAAACGACAAGGTTGCCGCGAGGTCGCGGGCAAGTCGATTGCGCTAGTACCTCTCAATCGCTGGTACATTCAGCGTTATGAAAGGAACCATTACAATGAAAATTCGATCATTAATCCTCGGTGTTTCTGGTTTTGTGGCTTTGACGGCAGGTTCGGCCCTTGCGCAGAACGTCTCGGCTCAGTCCTCTCAGGCCGTGCATTCGTCTGTTCAGGATGGCAACCGGAATTTTATTCATCAGTCGATTGCAAAACAGATGAGTGGACAGTCCGCAACTCAGGGCGCGGCTTATCGCTATCAGGTCGCACACTCACCCGTGCAGGACGGCCTGCGTGGCCAGGAATATACCTATACAAAATGAGTGATGAGCATTCGGCAAAACCCCACTCGTTTTAGCTAAATACAAACTCGCTACACGACCACTCTACCACCGGTTTCCGGCTGCCGGAGATCGGTGGTAAAAAATCGGAAGGGATCGGCCAATTCATGCCGCCGGACCAGTCAGGCGGCCTACCTGCAACTTTGCGGCAGCCATGTTGGTTTGTCACTTGACGGCAAGGTGTTATTTACGGCTGAACAAACATTGTCATGCAAATTCTCCTTATCGAGGACGACGCTAAAACTGTAGAGTTTCTTCGGGCCGGGCTGGCGCCGGAGGGCTATGATATTGCTGTAGCCGTCGATGGCCGGGAAGGGTTGATCGCCGCCGCCGGGGGCAATTTTGATCTGTTGATCGTGGACCGGATGTTACCCGGGTTGGACGGGTTGGCGCTGTTACGCACATTGCGCGGCGCGAATGTTCATACCCCTACATTATTTCTCACTGCTTTAGGTGGCATCGACGACCGGGTAGAAGGCCTGCGTGCCGGCGGTGATGATTACCTTGTGAAGCCATTTGCGCTTGCGGAATTGCTGGCAAGGGTAAGTGCGCTCACCCGCCGCAATGCTGTTATACCAAAAGCGACGGTGCTGAAAATCGCCGATCTGGAACTCGACCGGCTAAGCCAGACCGTGCGCCGGAATGGGCGGAAAATTGAATTGAAGCCACGGGAGTTTCAACTGCTCGAATATCTCATGCTGCGTGAAAATCAGGTCGTGACACGCACGATGTTGTTGGAAGCGGTGTGGGAATTTCATTTTATTCCACAAACGAGCGTCGTTGAATCTCATATCAGCCGGTTGCGGAGCAAGATTGACCGGGGCTTTTCGCCAGAGCTGATCCAGACGCTTCGCGGATCGGGCTATCGCATCAGCGCTGATGCGTAAATTATGGCAGGGCCGGCTGTTTCGCACATCCGGTTTTCGTCTGGCCCTGCAGAGTGCGGCACTTTCCATCTTTGGCGCGTTGATCGTCTTTGCGATTATCTACAATGCAACAGAAGGCACGTTGCGTGGCCAGATCGATGCCGCGGTGATTAGCGAGCAGTCTGATTTAATCTCAGATTTTCATAAGAATGGCTCGATCATTGAAACAATAAATAATGCTAAACGGCAATGGGGTGGCACGTTTTATGCTCTGACCGGGCCCGATGGAGCGATGCTCGCGGGCAATTTGGAACTCCCGGCAAGCGTTACGAAAAGTTGGGATGGCTGGAAAACACTGGATCGGCGGGATGGTGTTTCTCTCCCGCCTCATGTCCTGGCGATTCGTGGTTTTTCCTTTAGGCTTCCGAGCGGTGATAGATTTTACGTGGCGGAAAACGCGAGTGCCCTGGCCGCTTTGAACGCCCTCATCGCTGATACTTTCCTCGCCGTATTCGGTGTCAGCCTGACGCTTGGCTTGGCTGGGGGCGTACTGGTCGCGCGCAGCAGCCTTAAACATGTGGAAGTGATCTCAGATACCAGCCGTGATATTATGGGCGGCGATCTCTCGCGCCGTATTCCGCTCAACGGAACAGGCGATGAATTCGATCGCCTGGCGATTAATCTGAACACGATGCTCGCACGGATTCAGGCTTTGATGGAGAATATCCGGCAAGTCACCAACGACATCGCCCATGACCTGCGCTCGCCTTTGGCCAGGTTGCGTGAACGGCTGGAACTGGCACGGCACAATACCACGGATGCCGCGATGCAAACGGTGTTTGATGATGCGATCGGGCAGGTTGATGCAGCCCTCAATATTTTTGCGGCCATGTTGCGTATCGCGGAAATTGAGGGCGGCGCCAGACGAAGCCATTTTGTTGCGGTCGATCTTTCCCATCTGCTCCACGATCTTGCGGAAACCTACGAGACGGTCGCCGACTCGGCCGGGCAGAGCCTGTTTGCCGATATCGGGCCGAATCTGGTGATAAAGGGGGATCGCGAATTACTGACGCAGATGCTCGTCAATATTATCGAAAACGCGATTCGGCATTGCCCGACGGGCAGCAGGATCAACATCGCCGGGCGCAAACATGATGGTGACCTTATTGAAGTCACAGTTGCCGATAACGGTATCGGCATCCCGGCGCATGAACGTACGCGCGTCTTGCAGCGATTCGTCCGGCTGGATGCCTCGCGCCATAGCGAGGGCACCGGGCTCGGCCTGGCTCTGGTTGTGGCCATTGTCGAATTACATGGCGGTACGATAGCGCTCGAGGATAATCACCCCGGCTTGAAGGTTCTGGTCCGGTTCAGCTCTGATCCTCATTCATCAAAGCCGGCGGAACGCGTGACGGCAGGGTAAGCGTGTTCTACCCATGGCGGTATTTTACGGTTTCAGTTAAAGCGCCAGCATGTCGCAGGACGCGGATTTACCACCGAACCTTCCAAAAAAGGACGATTGTCTTTCTTCTTACGGAAGACTGGTTCTTCGCGTCGCATTTCTGGGTGCGTGGCTTGGCCGCCAAGGCGGCGGGCTGGCGCGTCGTGCTGGTGGCGCATGAGAGCGAAGCGACAGCGCGGATCAGGGCAAGCGGCATCGAAGTTATTCCCGTCAACTTCATCCGCCGCCGGCTGAACCCGTTTGCCGAACTCTGGTTTACCCTTGAACTCGCGAAACTCTATCGGGCGCTCAAACCCGATATTCTGCACCATATCGCGCTTAAACCCATCGTCATCGGCGGGCTGGCTGCGCGCCTGGCAGGCATCAAAACCATCGTCAATGCGCCGGTCGGGCTCGGCTTTGTGTTCTCCTCCGACAAAGCTCTGGCGAAAATCCTCAAGCCCTTCGTCTCGCTCGGCCTTCGCCTCACCCTCACACCACCTGGCGCAAAAGTCATATTCGAGAACCCGGACGATCTTGCGGTCCTTACCAATGCCGGCATGGTCAGGCCCCAGGCCGCCATGCTCATCCGCGGGGCAGGGGTCGACACAAAGGCGTTTTTCCCCGCCCCGGAGCCCGAAGGCCCGGTTCGCGTGATTCTCATCGCCCGGATGATCCGCGAGAAAGGCATCGCGGATTTTGTCGCTGCGGCCCGGATATTGAAGGGCCAGGCCGAATTCATCCTGGTCGGCGCGCCCGACCCCGGCAATCCGAACAGCATCCGGGAAGCGGAACTCAAAACCTGGCAGGAGCAAAAAATCGTCACCTGGCTCGGGCCAAGGCGGGACGTGGCCGAACTGCTCCGCGGCGCGCATATCGCCGTGCAGCCCTCCTCGTATCGTGAAGGCCTGCCAAAATCAGCGCTCGAAGCCATGGCGTCCGGCAAGCCGCTGGTCGCGACCGACATTCCCGGCTGCCGGGAGGCGGTGGTGGACGGGCAAACCGGCTTTCTGGTCCCGCCGGGTGACCCTGTCTCCCTGGCTGAAGCCATAAAAAAACTCATCGACCACCCGGACATGCGTAAAAACTTTGGCGCGGCGGCCAGATTGAGGGCGGAGCAGGAATTTTCCGATCCCATTATCTGCGCGCAGACCCTTTTGGTGTATGAGGCGCTCAAACCAGGAGAGCCGTCATGAAATCCATCCTCGCTTTGCTGTTCGTCCTTGCCGGCTTCGGCCTCGCCCATGCGGAGAAGACCATCGGCAGCGTCAGCACGAATTTCCGTCTCCTCGGCCCGAATGACAAGGTGGTGGTGGAGCGCTTCGACGACCCGCAAATCGCCAACGTCTCGTGCTATGCCTCCTTCGCGCAGACCGGGGGGGTCAGCGGCGGCCTGGGGGTTGCGACCGACCCAAGCCAGTTTGCCCTCAACTGCGTCGCGCATGGCCCCGTCACCATCCCGGCCGATTTGCCGAAACAGGCGCAAATGGGGGCGATTTCCGCCTCCTTCCTGTTCAAGCATTTCATCATTACCCGCATGGTGGACAAGGAGGATAATACGCTGGTTTACCTCCTGATCAGCACGAAAATTCTGCACGGCTCGCCGGCCAATGCCGTCTCCGCCGTTCCCGCCTCGAATTAAGGAATTCAGCTCCGATGACCGATATTGTCCCGATCCGCCGTGCGTTGATTTCCGTGTCCGACAAAGCGGGCATGGTCGATTTCGCGCGCGGCCTGGCGGCCCATGGGGTGGAAATTCTCTCCACCGGCGGCTCCGCGAAGGCGTTGCGCGATGCCGGGGTCCCGGTGGTGGAAGTCTCCGACCATACCGGTTTTCCGGAAATTCTGGATGGTCGCGTGAAAACCCTGGTGCCGCAAATCCATGGCGGTATTCTGGGCCGGCGTGATCTACCCGAACATCTGGCGCAGATGGCGAAGCATGACATCGCGCCGATCGACCTGGTGGCGGTGAACCTCTACCCGTTCGAGGCAACGGTGGCGCGCGGTGCCGCGTTCGAGGATTGCATCGAAAATATCGACATTGGCGGGCCGGCGATGATCCGCTCGGCGGCGAAGAACCATGAATCCGTGGCGGTGCTGACCGAGCCCGGGCATTATGCAGCGGTGCTGGCCGAACTGGCGGCGCAGGGGGGAACCACATTGGCGACACGCCGCGCGCTTGCCGCCGCTGCCTACGCGCGCACCGCCGCCTATGATGCCGCGATCTCCGGCTGGTTCGCAGCCCAGAACGGCGTGGAATATCCGGCGACGTTCACCATTGCGGGGCAGTTGAAGCAGACCCTGCGCTATGGCGAGAACCCGCACCAGTCGGCGGCGTTCTACACGGCGGCTCCCGCCCGGTTTGGCGTTGCCACCGCTACCCAAATCCAGGGCAAGGAACTCTCCTACAACAATTTTAACGACACGGATGCCGCATTCGAATGCGTGGCCGAATTTGTCGAACCCACAATCGTGATCGTGAAGCACGCCAACCCCTGCGGCGTCGCGACCGCGCAAAGCGTGGCCGATGCCTGGGATGCCGCCCTGGCCTGCGATCCGGTCTCCGCCTTCGGCGGCATCGTCGCGCTGAACCGCACATTGGACGAGGCAACCGCCGCCAAAATCGCGACGATTTTTACGGAAGTGATCATCGCTCCCGACGCCGATGCGGCCGCGAAAGCCCTGCTGGCGAAGAAGAAGAATTTGCGCCTGCTGCTGACCGGCGGCCTGCCCGACCCGGCAGAGCGTGGTACGGTGTTCAAGTCGCTGGCCGGCGGATTTTTGCTGCAAAGCCGGGATGCCGGGCGCATCGGCCCGGAAGACCTTAAAATTGTGACCAGGCGCGCGCCGGGGCCAGCAGAAATCGATGACCTTATTTTTGCCTTCCGTGTTGCCAAGCATGTGAAATCCAATGCCATCGTCTACGCCAAGGATCGCGCCACCATCGGCGTCGGCGCCGGGCAGATGAACCGTGTCGACTCCGCGCGCATCGCCGCCTGGCGCGGGGCTGCCGCCGGGCTGGATTTTGCCGGTTGCGTCGTTGCGTCCGGATGCTTTCTTTCCCTTTGCGGACGGTCTGCAAGCGGCCATCGCCGCTGGCGCGCGGGCGGTGATCCAGCCGGGTGGCTCGATCCGGGACGCCGAAGTGATCGAAGCGGCGGATGTCCGCCGGGATTGCCATGGTGTTCACAAATATGCGGCATTTCCGGCATTAACGGATTATACTAATACTATGCTCATGAACCTGCCACTTACACTGCCGGACTGGATGCCGGGCTGGGTATTTCTGCTCCTGGCCTTGCCGGTGTTGCTTTATGTGTTCGCTTTCCTGCTCATGCCGTTCAGCGTTTTTGGCGTGAAAGCCCGCATCGAGTTGCTGGAGGCGCAGATCGACGCGCTACATGAGGATTTGCGGATGATGGCTATGCGCGCCTCCGGTGCGCTGCCCCCTTCGGCCACCGAGCTGGACTCCTATGACGATGTGCCGAATTTCGGCCGGATCAAAAAATCGCAAGCAGGGCAGGTCCGGTCCTCCTTTCAGGCTTCCACACCGCCGCGCGCGGCACCCATTCCGGTTCCCACGCCCGTACCGATGCCAACACCGATCGTTCCCGCGCGTGAGCGTCTGGCACCGGCACCGCCACCCCGGCCTGCACGGCGCACCGAGCCGCGCCTGGATTGAGTGTTTACGCTACTCTCGACGCCCCCGTGTTCTGCTCGGGCGCCACGGGCTATATTGGCGGCGCTATTTTGCGTTGCCTCACCGATGCCGGCGTTCCCGCGTTGGGCGGCGTGCGTCAGGCGCAAACCCTCGCCGATGGCACCCCGTTCTTCGTCACCGGGGATCTTGCGGAGTTAGGCCTAAAACTTCCGCCGGTTCGCGCTGTGATTCATGCCGCCGGGCTTGGGCATAAACGAGGTGTCGGCATTGAGATCTGGCGGCGCGCCAATATCGATGCCGCCGTTAACCTGGCTCGCGCCGCGCGAGCGGCGGGGGCTCAAAAATTCATCCTGGTCTCCACCGCGCACATCCACGGCCGCGTGTACGAAGGCATGATGACCGATTCCACCCCGCCCAACCCGATGGATATCTACGCCGAGAGCAAGTTGCAGGCTGAGCATGATGTCGCGGCCGCCTTTGGCCTGGGGCTGACCATCATCCGCCCCGTGGCTGTCATCGGCCCGGGTTGCCCTGGGAATATTCAGCTCCTCCTCAAACTTTTGTCGCGCGGTATCCCGCTGCCATTTGCCTCGATTCATAACCGGCGCAGCTTTATCGACCGTGACGACCTGGCGAACATCGTTCTCGCGGCGCTGCAGAGCGAAAAGCCGCCGGGGAGCGTGCTGGCCGCCCACCCGGAAAGCATTGCCACGCCGGATGTCATTCGCGCGCTGGCGCAGGGGATGGGCAAACCAGCCCGGCTGTTCGGTTGTCCGCCCAACCTCCTGGCCACCGGTGCGTGCCTGCTCGGCCGGTCGGAGATGTGGCAGAGCTCTGGCCGGCGATTTTGTGGCCAACCCGGTGGCGGCCCTCAGCCTGGGCTGGCGCCCTGCGCAAAGCCTTGAAGAATCCTTCCGGCAGACAGGAGGTATTATGATACCACAAGTACAAAGGCTTGACATAAAGCGGTAGAATCTCGATAAGCCCGCAGCTGAGTATATGGGTGTAGAGACATGAAAACGACGATATCGCTAAAGCCGGCGGATGTGAAAAAGGACTGGATTCTGATCGACGCCGAAGGGCTGATCCTGGGCCGTCTGGCCGCCATCGTGGCAAGCCGCCTGCGCGGCAAGCATAAACCGCAATTCACCCCGCATGTTGATTGCGGTGACAATATCATCATCGTGAACGCGGAGAAGGTGAAGCTGACCGGCAAAAAGGCCGAGCAATCCGTGCTGTATTACCACACTGGCTACGCCGGTGGCATTAAAGGCCGCAGCATCAAGGAGCGGCTTGCCAGCGCGCATCCGCAGCGTGTGGTGGAAAAAGCCGTGGAGCGCATGATTACGCGCGGCCCGCTGCAGCGCCAGCAGATGAAGAACCTGTATGTTTACGCCGGCCCCGAGCACAAGCACGCGGCACAGCAGCCGGTTTCCCTTGATGTCGGCGCCATGAACGCCAAGAACCGGAGAGTCTGAGCATGTCCGAAACAACCAATGCCTTTGCCGGCCTGAAAGATCTGCCAAGCGCTGTGGCCGCCGAAGCCGCGACGCCAAAGCGTGAACCCAAGCGCGATGCACAGGGCCGCTCTTATTCCACCGGCCGCCGCAAAAACGCGATTGCGCGCGTGTGGATCAAGCCGGGCAAGGGCGAGATTCTCGTTAACGGCAAAAAGGCGCCGCAATACTTTGCCCGCCCCGTGCTGCGTATGCTGATCACCCAGCCTTTCCTCGTGGCGGACCGCTACAACCAGTTCGACGTGTTCTGCACGGTGAACGGTGGCGGCCTCTCTGGCCAGGCGGGCGCTGTGCGCCACGGCATCTCGCGCGCGCTCACCCTCTATGAGCCGGATCTGCGCGGTATCCTGAAGGTTGCCGGCTTCCTCACCCGCGACTCGCGCGTGGTGGAGCGCAAGAAATACGGCAAGGCGAAAGCCCGCCGGAGCTTCCAGTTCAGCAAGCGCTGAAATTCTGGTCTTTCACGAAAAACCCCGGAGCAATCCGGGGTTTTTTTATGGCTGGTGTCTCAAGTCCAGCAGCGCCTGAAACTCTGCTTCATGTTCATAATCGGGCATCAGTTGCGTGAGCGACGCATCGCGCTTCGTGGCGGGATGGAAATAGATTTCAGCACCCCCTGGCGGCAGGTTTCGCAGCAGTTTTTGCAACCGCCCGGTGGTCATGTGGCCGGACCATTTTAATCCAAACACATGGTCGTTGGTGGTGAGATGGCGCGCCTGGAATTGCAGAAACTTACTCCAATGGTAGAGCGCGTGGTCGGCGAAGGTTGGGGTTTCGCCGCAAAGTTTGAGAATGGCGGGAGGTTCGGCCGGGACCCGGATGCGTGTCAGGCCGATACTCCCGCCCCGTCTCGATCATGATTTTTGCCACGGTCGGGTGCAGATGCATGTGCTTATGGGCATCGGCATGGTGGAGTTTGAGACCCGAAGCGGCATAGGCTTCGAACTGCGCGCGGATTTCTGCTTTCAACTCACGTCTTGCTGCGGGGGAGAAGAAATATTTTACGCCAAGCGCTGCCTGGTCTTTTCCGAATCTGCCATCGGGCTCGGTAATATGTGGAAGCCGGGCATGCCCCAGCAGGGAATTGCCATCAACCAGCACGAGATGCAGCCCAACATTCAAGCCGGGCAGGGCATGCGCCCGCCGTATTGCATCCGCGGCGGCCGGAGCTGCCACCATCAGGCTTGCCTGCGTCAGCACGCCCTGCAGGTGAGCCAGCTCCACCGCCTCGTTAACGCCAAGGGAGAGACCGAAATCATCGGCCGAGAAAACGGGGTTTTGCATTTTGCTCATGGGAACACCAATCTCGCGCCGTGCTCAGGCGCGCCCCGACTTCCCTTAAGCTGCGCGGCGTTCCTTCAAAAACGCAAAGAACTCCACGCCCTCGCGCAGCCGGCGCTTCATCATTTCCGGGCTGCGGATCATCTCATTCAGGATTGAGAGGATTTTCGACGGCCGGAAATAGAATTTCCGGTAGATCGTTTCGACCGACGCAAAAATCTCATTATGTGAGAGATGCGGATAGTGCAGGGGGGCGATCTGCACGCCATGCTCGTCGATCAGCTCCGCATGCTCGATATCCAGCCAGCCTTCCTTCACCGCCTGGTTATATAAAAACGTGCCGGGATAAGGGGCTGCCAAGGATACCTGGATGGTGTGCGGATTGATCTCCTTCGCGAACTCGATCGTCTCCTTCAGCGTCTCCTGGGTCTCGCCCGGCAGGCCCACGATGAACGTACCATGGATCTTGATGCCCAGCGTGTGGCAGTCCTTGGTGAACTGCTTGGCGACATCGATGCGCATGCCTTTTTTGATGTTGTAGAGGATCTGCTGGTTGCCGGTCTCGTAGCCTACCAGCAGCAGCCGCAACCCGTTCTCCTTCAAAACCTTCAGCGTTTTAAAAGGCACATTGGCTTTCGCGTTGCATGACCATGTCACACCCATCTTGCCGAGTTCTTTCGCGATCGCCTCGGCGCGCGGCAGATCATCGGTGAAGGTGTCATCATCGAACATGAATTCCTTCACCTGCGGGAACATTTCCCTCGCGTGGCGGATTTCCGCCACCACGTTCTCGACCGAGCGGGTACGGTATTTATGCCCGCCCACCGTCTGCGGCCACAGACAGAAGGTACAATGGGACTTGCAACCCCGCCCGGTATACATCGAGATATATGGGTGCAGCAGATAGCCGATGAAGTAATCCTCGATCCGCAGATGCTTTTTGTAAACATCGGTCACGAAGGGCAGTTGGTCCATATCGTGCAGAATTGCGCGGTCCTTGTTCTTCACCAGCGCGCCGGCGGCATCGCGATACATAATCCCGTCCACCTCGGCGAGCGGTTTGCCTTCGGCGATTTCCTTGATCGTGAAATCGAACTCGTTGCCCGCCACGAAATCCACCACCGCCGCGCGCGAGAGGGATTCCTCCGGCTGCACCGCCACCTTCGCGCCGACAAACCCGATCAGCATGTTCGGGTTCTCGGCTTTGAAAGCCTCCGCCACCTTCACGTCATTGCCGAAGGAAGGCGTCGAGGTGTGGATAATCAGCAGATCATGGGTTTTGGCATGGGGGAGCACATCGGCCATGGTCAGGCGGGCGGGTGGTGCGTCGATGAGGGTCGAGTCCGGCACCAGGGCTGCCGGTTGCGCCAGCCAGGTCGGGAACCAGAAGGATTTGATCTCGCGGCGAGCCTGGTAGCGCGAGCCAGCACCTCCATCAAAACCATCAAAGGAAGGCGGCTGCAAAAACAAGGTTTTCAACATGGCTTCACTCTTTTCTCAACTAGATCACTATCTGAACAGGTTGAATTGGAGATTCAATCTGGTCAGATGAAATTGATTGCGCAAAACATACCTAGCGCGTTTCCGAATGATCGGACAACGCGCTAGCTGGGGACTTTGCCAGCGTCCGCGCGCATCGTCTCGCCACGCCAGTCAACTTTATCACCGGCATAGCTGACGACATATATCACGACGGAAAAGAAATCTCTTAGCACGAAAAGCCACGCATTACCGGTTTTTGCAAGCCTGAGCATGGCATTGATCCGCTTGGCAGTTATAAACCGGATCAACAGCACCACAAAAAACAACAGCCAGGCTGGCAGCGCACCGCCGGAGCTTATCACGGTAATCAGCGCCCAGAACAGTGAGATCTGCAAAACCGAGGCGGCATAGGGGATTGGTACCAGTGCGCGGATCGTGCGCGCCCAACGCAGTTCATGCCGGAACAGGGCTTTGAAATCCTTATCGGGCACCGTTGTGGCTGGGATCACCTGCGCGAGAGTCAGTTGGTAGCCTTTCGCCCGCACCAACCTCCCGAGCACCTGGTCATCGGCCAGATGGTTCGCCACCGATTCCAGCCCGCCTACCTGGGCGAGCACTTTCCGCGTCAGCGCCATCGTCACGCCCAGGCAATCTTGCCGGCCAAGTTTGCGTGCCAGCAACACGCCGGGCAAAAACGTGTGGTTGATTTGGTTTGCTCCCAGCAGCGTGGCCAGATGTGGCGTACCGGGCAGCCCGGTATAGAGCGTGGTCACGAGCCCAACCCCAGGCTCGGCCAGGGCCGCCACCACCCGGTTGAGGAAATAAGGCGGCACATGGAGGTCCGCATCCGCCATCACCAGCACTTCATAGGCGCAGGAAGGCAGCATATTGATCAGGTTGGAGATTTTGCGGTTGGCTCCATGCAGGGTCGGATCCACCACCAGGGCGACATCGCGGTCCGGGTAGCGCGCCTGCAATTTTTGCACGATCTGAATCACCGGGTCGGCCGCATTTTGCACACCGAACACGATCTGGAATTTTGGGTATTCGATCAAAAAAAAGGATTTAAGCGCCAGTTCGGTCAGCGGTTCCAACCCGCAAAGCGGTTTCATAATCGAGACCGGCGGATAATCCTTCAGCACTGGCGCGGGGGTAGTGCAAAATCGCTCGATCAGTAGCGTGCCGAGGATTAACTGTGCCACGCCCATTAGCGCGAACAGCCCGGCGATCCCGGCTATGATATACAATTTAATGACTTATGGAAAAAAGCATGCAACGCGCCACGTAATAGGCGCCGGGGTGGAGCGGTTTACTGGTCATGTTACTGGCCACCGGAACTGAGCGCACCGCCTGAGAGCGTCGCAATCTTGGTCTTCAGTGCGGCGATGAGCCTGGAGGCGTCACCGGAGGTCACCAGGGAGCTGAAATCGGAGGAATGGATCGCCACTTGGCTGATCGTTCCATTGAGCAGCACGTCGGTAATTTTCCAACCCGCCGGGCCATTCTGTACCACATAGTCCAGCTCTGTCGGCGTACTGCCATCGGGCGGCACGATCTGCGTTCTGATAATTTTTTTGTCGCCCAGATTTTTTTCAGCCGGCAGGAGTGTGATCTGCTGGCCGTTATAGGCTGAAAATTCAGCCACATAGCTCGTCACGGTGAACTGATCGAACACCGCGGCAAGTTGGCTTTGCTGCGCTGCTGGAATGGTGGACCATAGAAACCCGACGGAATTCTGTTCGACAACCGGCAGATCAAAGCTTTTGTTCACCACAGGGGCGAGAGCATCATAGCGCGCCTGAAAACTCTGCCCGGCGGAGCCCGCCTTCATGGCGGCGATCAACGCGTCGTTCAACGCGCTCACCGGTGCAGCTTCCGGCGTGCTGGCCTGTGCGGTCAGCGGTAGCGAGACGACAAGAGCCAGGATCGCCGTGCGAAGCAAAAATTTCATGGGATTGATATAAGTTGTCACTGTGCCGGAATCGCGACCAGGTCATGCAGATTTTCGATGCCTAGTATCGAAATTACGCATCTTACAATGTCATTGGCCGTCAGCCCGGCATCGATCAATTGCGCCGCGGGGGTGTTATGGTCGATCAGCCGGTCGGGCAGCGTCATCGGGCGGAATTTCAACCCCGTATCAAACGCGCCGGTCCAGGCCAGATGATGCGCCACGGCGGCGCCAAAACCGCCCGCCGCACCTTCCTCGATCGTGATCAGGACTTCGTGGTGCCGCGCCAACTGGTCGATTAGCCCGGTATCCAGCGGTTTCATGAACCGTGCATCCGCGACCGTGGTGGGAAAACCCCGCGCCGTCAGCTCGTCGGCGGCTTTCAGCGCATCCGCCAAACGTGGGCCCAGGGCCAGGATCGCGATTTTGCCACCCTCGCGGACGATGCGCCCCTTGCCGATCTCCCACGGCGTACCGCGCACGGGCAGGGCGACGCCCAGCCCCTCGCCGCGCGGATAACGAAAGGCGGAAGGCCGGTCGTCAATCGCGGCGGCGGTGGCGACCGTGTGCATCAACTCGGCCTCGTCGCTCGGGGCCATGATAACCATGTTCGGCATCGCGCCCAGGTAGCAAAGGTCATAGGCGCCGGCATGGGTGGCGCCGTCTGCGCCCACCAGCCCGGCCCGGTCCATGGCAAAGCGCACGGGCAGCGATTGCAGCACAACGTCATGCACAAGCTGGTCGTAGCCGCGCTGTAAAAACGTGGAATAGATCGCGCAGAACGGCGCCATACCCTCTGTCGCCATCCCGGCGGCAAAGGTCACGGCGTGCTGCTCGGCGATGCCGACATCGAAAATCCGGTCCGGGAATTTTTGCGCGAATTTATCGAGTCCGGTGCCGCCTGGCATCGCCGCGGTGATCGCCACCACATTCGGGTTGGCCTCCGCTTCCGCGATCAACGCCTTGGC
This sequence comes from uncultured Alphaproteobacteria bacterium, assembly GCA_963740445.1. Classification (GTDB taxonomy): domain Bacteria; phylum Pseudomonadota; class Alphaproteobacteria; order Acetobacterales; family Acetobacteraceae; genus Acidocella. The sequence continues at coordinate 49,846 of CAVUED010000001.1, read as the reverse complement.
AAAAACATTGGTATAGGAAGGCGGGCCCGGCGGGGCCTTTGCCTGCTCGCCGGTAACGACGTTGAATTTGGAAACACCGTGATATTTGTCCGCCGCCGCTTCCGCCGGGGCATAGCCCTTGCCCTTTTGTGTGACGACGTGCAGCAGCACCGGCTCCGAGCCCTCGGCGTCGCGGATGTTGCGCAATACGGGCAGCAGATGGTCGAGATTATGGCCGTCGATCGGCCCAACGTAATAGAACCCCAGCTCTTCGAACAGCGTACCGCCGGTGAGGATGCCACGGGCATATTCCTCCGCGCGGCGCGCGGTGCGCTCCAGCGTGCGCGGGAATTGCTTCGCCATCTTCGCGGCGAAGTCGCGCAGGCTCATAAAGCTGCGCGAGGAAATCAGCCGCGACAGATAAGCGCTCATGGCGCCCACGGGCGGGGCGATCGACATGTCGTTGTCGTTCAGCACGACGATCAGCCGGGATTTCATCGCGCCGGCGTTGTTCATGGCCTCATAGGCCATGCCCGCGCTCATCGCGCCGTCGCCAATGACCGCGATGACATTGCGCGGGTCAGCCTCTTGTTTCAGGTCGCGGGCGACAGCCATGCCAAGTCCCGCGGAAATCGAGGTGCTGGAATGCGCCGCGCCAAACGGGTCGTATTCGCTCTCGGATCGGCGGGTAAAGCCGGATAGCCCGCCCGGCTGGCGTAAGGTGCGAATCCGGTCGCGCCGTCCGGTCAGGATTTTATGGGGGTAGGTCTGGTGGCCAACATCCCAGATCAGCCGGTCGCGGGGGGTGTTGAACACCGCGTGGATGGCGACCGTGAGTTCGACGACACCAAGCGAGGCGCCCAAATGCCCGCCGGTCACGGATACCGTATCGATGGTTTCCGCCCGCAACTCATCGGCGAGTTGTTTGAGCTGGTCACCCGAGAGGTTGCGCATGTCAGAGGGGATTTTCACCCGGTCCAGAAGCGGCGTCCGCGGCGGCATTAGATTAGTCCCCTGAAGCACCGCGCCAATCTCATCCGCATTATTATTTTACCCTTCGTTCAAATCCGAATTCTAGGGTCCTGTGTCGAGTTCGACAACAACACCCCCTTAAATACCCATTAACCCTGCATTTATTGTCACATAGGTGGCAGTAAACTCAATTGCTAGCGTCCCTGAAAGCTTGAAGATCAGATATGTTGACCAAAATAAAGCTGGATACAATCGTTGTCCTTACGCTCATCCTTGCGGATTGGGCAGGGTTTGACCTATTGCTGGAAGGAGAAAGACTGGCAGCGTGACAGACTGGCAACAGGATTACTGATATGGACGGCTCTCAGACCCCTAAATCGATGCGCATCATCCTGGCGCAGCCGCGCGGCTTCTGCGCTGGCGTCGAGCGCGCGATCGACATTGTGGAACGCGCCTTGGTCAAATTTGGCCCGCCGATCTATGTGCGCCATGAAATCGTGCATAACCGCCACGTTGTCGAGGATTTGCGTGCCCGCGGCGCTGTATTCGTTGATGAATTGGACGAGGTGCCGGAGGGCGCCATGACAGTATTCTCGGCGCATGGCGTGGCCCGGAAAGTGGAGCAAGCCGCCGCGACTCGGGCGCTGCCGGTGATCGACGCGACCTGCCCGTTGGTCGCCAAGGTGCATGCCGAGGGACGCCGCTATGCCGGTCAGGGCCGTGAGATCGTGCTTATTGGGCATGCCGGCCATGCCGAGGTTGAGGGCACGATCGGTCAGATCGACGGCAAGGTGTACCTGGTGCAGACCGTCGAGGACGCCACGGTGCTAGAGGTCGTAAACCCCGACAAACTCTCCTACATCACCCAGACGACGCTTTCGGTCGACGATACACGTGGTATCATCGCGGCATTGAAGGCGCGGTTTCCGGCCATTGTCGGGCCGGATGTGCGCGACATCTGCTATGCCACGCAAAACCGCCAGGAGGCCGTGCATCACCTGTCCGCCCTGGTGGACTTGATTTTGGTCGTGGGCAGCAAGAATTCTTCCAACTCCAACCGGTTGCGCGAAATCGGCGCGGAACTGGGGAGGCCGAGTTACCTGATCGACGATGCGTCGCATTTACAGGCCTCGTGGTTCGAGGGCATTCGCACGGTCGGTCTGACAGCCGGCGCCTCGGCACCCGAGATTCTGGTGCAAGGCGTGCTCGAGGGGCTGCGGCAGTTTGGCCGGGTCGAGATCGAACTTCTCGCGGGTACGCCCGAGGATGTTAAATTCAAGCTTCCGGCCGAAGTGGCCGAGGTATAAGGGTAAGCAAAACGATGGCTGTACCGATGAACCAGGCGTTCCGCGTGGGCGCCTATCTGCTGAAAAAGCAAATCATGGGGGTAAAACGTTACCCGCTGGTGCTGATGCTGGAACCTCTGTTCCGCTGCAATCTGGCCTGCGCCGGCTGCGGCAAGATCGACTACCCTTCCGAGATACTGAACCAGCGCATTTCCGTGGAAGACGCGGTGCTTGCCGTGGATGAGTGTGGCGCGCCGATTGTCGCCATCGCCGGCGGCGAACCGCTCCTGCACAAGGAGATGCCGGAGATTACCCGCCAGATTCTGGCCAAGGGCAAGTTCATCTATCTCTGCACCAACGCCTTGCTGCTGGAGAAAAAGATCGACCAGTACAAGCCGCATAAAAACTTCTGCTGGGATATCCATCTGGATGGCGACAAGCAGATGCACGACATGTCGGTTGACCAGGACGGTGTGTACGAACGCGCTGTTGATGCTATTAAACTTGCAAAATCAAAGGGTTTTCGCGTTTCCATAAACTGCACTCTGTTCGAGGGCGCGGACCCCGATCGTGTGGCGGCGTTCTTCGACACCATCGCGGACCTCGACATCGACGGCGTGATGACCTCGCCGGGCTACGCCTATGAGCGCGCCCCGGACCAGGAACACTTCCTCAACCGCACCCGCACCAAGGAACTGTTCCGCGCCATTTTCAAGCGCGGCGAAGAGAGCAAGAAGCGCGGCAAGAACTGGAAATTCAACCAGAGCCCGCTTTTCCTGGACTTTTTGGCTGGCAACCAGAGCTATGCCTGCACCCCCTGGGGCAACCCGACCCGTAACGTCTTCGGCTGGCAGCGCCCGTGCTATCTGCTGGGTGAGGGCTATGCCAAAACCTATAAGGAACTGATGGACAGCACCGACTGGGATAAATACGGCGTCGGCAATTACGAAAAATGCTCGGATTGCATGGTGCATTCAGGCTTCGAGGCCACCGCCGTGCTCGATTCGGTGAAGAAGCCCTGGAAAATGGCGGCTTTGGCCATCAAGGGCATCAAGACCGACGGCGCGATGGCGAAAGACATCCCGCTCGACAAGGCGCGCAAGGCCGAATTCGTGTTCTCCAAGCATGTGGACAACAAAATGGCTGAAATTCACACCAAAAAAGCCGCTCAGGTCGCGGCCGAGTAGGGGCAGGGAAGGAAGTACGCAGGGGCCGGTGGCTCCTGCCCCTCACAGAGTCAGCCGATCGTGCGACCTGATCGCGTGTCAGGCGCTAAACCCCGTCGGCAAGCCCCTTCAACCGTGCCACCAGCGCCGCGCGCGCCCGTCCGGCGTCCCTTGCGAGTCCCAACAGCCCCGGAATTTGTCCAGGATTCGCCGCCACCGAGCGCAAAATCGCCTGCAAATCAATTCCACCTCCCGCTTTCAGCGGAATGACCGCCGCGGGCGGCAAATTCCGGTCCGCCGCATCCGCCACGGCGCGCAGCACCGCAAAGGGCAGCCCGCGGGCTGAGGCCACCCGCGCCACCGCCCCCGATTCCAGATCGATCGCCATCGCCTTGCTGCGCCGGAAAAGTTTTGATTTATCGCTCATGGTCACGGCGATCTTATGCCCCGCCAGAATCGGCTTGCCGGTGGAGCCGCCCAAAAACGCCATCAGCTCGTCATCGCATTTGTAGGCGCGCGGTCCTTCGATCACCACGTTCGGCACCAGCACATCGCCGGGCGTTACATCGCACGCCAGCCCGCCGGCCAGCCCGAAACTCACCAGCGCCAGGGCGCCTTGGGCCACCAGCGCCTCGGCCGCGCGATACGCGCCATCCGGAAAACCGCCGCCGACACCGACCATAAACCCGGTGCCGCGCAACAGCTTCGCCTCGGCTGCCAGCCCTGTCACAAACGCGATTTTGCTCCGCTCCATGACGGGATTTTAACACATCCCGTCAGGCGCGGAAATCATGCGCCCAGATGCGCCTCGAGCATCCACAACCACTTATCCAACCCGCGCGCGACACCGGTGAACAGATCGGCCGTTCCGGCATCGCCGGCCTCATCGGCATCGTCGATATTCACGCGCACCACATTCGCGACCTTGCCGTAGCGCTCCACCAATGCGTTCAAATGGTCTTTTATGGTATGGATTTCGGTCGGGTATGGGTCGAGCGTGCTCTCCGCCTCCACCACCTGCGTTGTGCCGAGCGCCACGCCGCCCAATTGCACGGCGCGCTCCGCCATCTCATCCACGTAGCCGTCCAGCGCACCGCGCAATTGGTCCAGCAATTCATGCACGCCGATGAAGGTCATGCCTTTGATGTTCCAATGCGCCTGCTTGGTTGCCAGGGCCAGATCGATGGTATCAGCGACGCGCGCGTTCAGCATCTCGATCACCGCACTGCGCGAATCCGTGGGCAGATCGTTCTTGGTGGGAAGCAGTTTTGACATGGATCGTCTCCTGAAACTTGTTCAGAAAACCATGTGGGCCGTTTGTCGCGGCAAACAACCAAATGGCTGCTGCGCGGTACGTTACACGTCATTAATTCCCGCGCGCCTCGCTTGCCACGCCCAGGAATCGCGGCACATATCGTCCAGGTCCAGTTTCGCTTTCCACCCGAATATCTGCTCGGCCGCCGCAGGGTTGGCGTAATAACCCGCCACATCCCCGGCCCGGCGCGGCGCGATGTTCAAGGGTATGTTCCGCCCCGTAGCGCGCTCGAACGCGGCCACCAAATCCAGCACCGATATCCCGATGCCGGTCCCGAGATTCACCGTGAGCGATACGTCGTTGTCCATGATATGCTCCAGCGCCAGCGCATGCGCCTCGGCCAGGTCCATCACATGAATATAATCGCGCGACCCCGGTGCCGTCCGGCGTGTCATAGTCATTGCCGAATACATTTAGATGCGGCCGCTCGCCGGTCGCGACCTGCGTTACATAGGGCATCAGATTATTCGGCACACCGCGCGGGGTTTCGCCGATCATCGCGGAGGGATGCGCCCCCACGGGATTGAAATACCGCAAATTCGCCGCCGCCCGCAGCTTGCCAGTCCGCGTCAGGTCGCGGATCAGATCCTCCATCACCAGCTTGGTCCGCCCATAAATATTTTGCACCCGCGTTGGCGCGTCCTCCAAAATGGGCGACGAGTTCAGGCTGGCCGTACACCGTGGCCGAGGACGAAAACACGATCCGCTGCACACCCTGAGCCTGCATCGCCTGCAACAGACGGATCGTGCCGATGATATTCATGTCGTAATACAGTAGCGGGTCGGCCTCGCTCTCGCCCACGGCCTTCAGCGCCGCGAAATGGATCACCGCATCCACCGGAAACGCCGCCAGCGCAGCACTCACCGCGGTCACATCGCGGATATCCGCCTCGATCACCGGAAATGTTCTGCCGGTCAGCCGTCGCAGCCGTTCGGGAACGTCGCGCTCTGAATTGGCGAAATTATCCAGCAGAATAACCTCATGCCCGCGCTCTGCAAGGACGACAGCGGTGTGCGAGGCGATATACCCGGCTCCGCCGGTCAGTAACACACGCGCCATGGCTCAGATCCTTGTTATCGACCACTTCACATGCTGCGGTCCGTCCTGGTGCCCGGCCAGCACCACCTGCTCGGCCCGCCGGGGCTCGGCATGGCCGAAATACACGCTCTCTTCAACCGTAATCGGCGCGCCCTCCGCGCGCAGCCGCCACCCCTGGCCGCTGGCCAGGCGCAGCAGCACCGCGCCGTCATCCTGTTGCAGGCTGGCGGTCACATTGGGGTGCAGATGAAACCTGATGGTGAACGGCTGTGGCTGCGCCGCCTCGATCAAATCCTCGCCCTGCAACGCCTCGCCATTTTCGGAGAGTCCCAGCCGCCGGTGATGCACCGCCCCGAACAGCCGGCCCCAGCCGTCATGGTTCGCCTCGATCCAATGCACCCCGCCGATATCCTGGCGCTCCGCATTCACTTGGGCCCGCCGGAGCCCCAGCCCGCTTTCACGCACCTCCGAGGACGACACATCCGCGATCGTCAGTGTGGAATGCGCCGCCGTGCTGCGCAAAGCCGGGCGCCACTCACCCCCGTTCGCAGGTGCCGCGCCGCAATTCACGATCAGCCGCTCCTTGGCCCAGGAAAACTCGAATCCGAGCGTACCCGCATGGGCAAACCGGTCCAGTCCCAGCGGTGCCGGCGCGCCGGCATCCATGAACAGCAGCGCCTTGGCGGCGCTCAACCGGAACAGACCGCTCGCGTTCAAAGTCGCGACGGCGCCGCGCGCCCGCCCGGCCTGCGCCAGGACCAGGTCGATCAAACTGCCCAAATCTTCCTTGCCGCCATTGAACAAGGTTAGTCCACCATCGCCATGGCGCAGCGCCCGTAGGGCGGCGGCGCTACGCTCGATCGCGCCCAGCAGTTCGGGCGGCGGCGTGGCACCCGCGGTCTGCAACAGCGCGCGGATCTCGGTCAGGTCCTGCAAAGCCGCCAGATGTGCGGCCGGGCTGCGCTCGGCATGGCAGCCGTCTTCCAAAAACTGCCGGCCGATTTCCGGGGTTAAAAATTTCAGCACCCTGGGCAGGTAGCCGACATGGTCGGGCATCGCCACGCTGGTGGCGAGCAAGCCTTTTAGTGCGGTCAGCGCCCTGCCATCAAGCAGCTCCGCCGGCAATGCCGCCGAGAGAGAGCGCGCATCCATCACCAGCCGGCTCATCAGCCGCTGACGGAAATCGTCATCCGACGAGGCCGCAAAAAAATCGTAATGCCCGAGCCAGGCGGCAAGCCGCGCCCCGGTCACGTCCGGCGTTACCCCGGCCGAGTCGAGCGCCTGGGTGTCCATGAACGCCGACACCAGAGTTCTGGCCTGCGAGCGTGCCGCATCCGTGCCCAGGGCGCGCAAATCCCGAAGCCAGGTGAACCCGTGCGCATGGGCACGCATCATCGGCGTGGCATTGGCGGCATGAAACACGCCGGGCTGCATCGCCAGCACCGCGCCTGAGAATTCCAGCTCGGCCTTTACCAGCCGCGCGCCCCGGCTGGGATCGCCGGGCCAGGGGTCGCGCAGAGCCGAGAGCCGGGGCATCCGGCGCGTTGTGGCTCCGCAGATTCTGCAATTTCGCCAGAAAGCCGCGCGCGCTGCGGCCGAAATTCCCAGGCTGGCTCATCCGGTGTTCACCGGGAGTTCCGGCATTTTGCGCCCGCCCGCCGCCCGCAACGCGTCGATGGCCTGGCGGTAATCCGGCGCGCCGAACACGGCCGTCCCGGCGATCAGACAATCCGCGCCAGCGGCCAACGCGCCAGGTGCCGTGGCGGGCGTGATGCCGCCATCAACCTGCAGAATAATATTCCGCCCGGAATCATCGATCATCCGCCGCAGCGTTGCGATTTTGCTCAGTTGCGAGGCAATAAACGCCTGTCCGCCGAATCCTGGGTTCACCGTCATCACCATGATGATATCCACCATATCCAACACGTTGGTGATCATCTCCACCGGCGTTGCCGGATTCAGCACCACACCGGCTTTTTTGCCCAATGAACGGATGAGTTGCAGCGTGCGGTGCAGATGCGGCCCGGATTCCGGATGCACGCTGATATGGTCGGCCCCAGCCTCCGCGAACGCCGCGATATAAGGATCCACGGGCGCGATCATCAGATGCACGTCCATCGGCATTTGCGTGTGGGGCCTGAGCGCCTTCACCACCAGCGGCCCAAAGGTGATGTTCGGCACGAAATGCCCGTCCATCACATCCAGATGAAGCCAATCGGCGCCGGCCTGTTCCACCGCCCGTGTTTCTTCACCTAAGCGCGCGAAATCCGCGGCCAGGAGGCTGGGGGCAATGAGTGGTCGAGTCGGGGTTCTGGTCATGCGGTTAACTTGTACCTAACCGCACCTGATTTCCACAAGCGGTTTGGGCGCGGCCATGCGGCCTTACCCTTTCACCAGCCTTGCCACAAAAAATCCATCCAGCCCGCCGCGCTGCGCCCACATGCCCGGATGCGTGCGCACGTCGCCTTGCGGTGTGACCGCCTCGGGCATTTCAGGCAGGCTCAGCGGCTCCCGCCGCAGGCCCAGCCGCGCGCAAGCCGCATCGATGCGCGCCGCACTTTCCTCCGGTTGCAACGAGCACACCGCGTAAATAAGCCGCCCCCCTGGTGCCAGCATGTCCGCCGCCGCATCCAGCAACGCATCCTGTAATTTCGTCAGGGTCAGCACATCGCGCGGCTTACGTAAGTGCAGCAAATCCGGATGCCGGCGGATCGTCCCCGTGGCGCTGCACGGCGCGTCCAGCAAAATCGCCGGGAATTTCTGTTCCGGACGCCATTCAACCGCATCGGCCAGCACACATTCAGCGTGCAAGCCAAGCCGGGCCAGATTGCCCTTCAACGTGCCCATGCGGGCTTTGTCGCGCTCCACCGCCGTTACCACGGCACCGGCCGCCGCCAGTTGCGCGGTCTTGCCGCCGGGGGCCGCGCATAAATCCAGTACGCGCTCGCCGGTTTTCACGTCCAGCAGCCGGGCAGGGAGTGCCGCAGCCGCATCCTGCACCCAGATATCCCCGGTGGAAAAACCGGGCAGGTCCAGAACACCAGTCCCGGCGGGAAACCTCACGGAGCCCGTGGGTAAAATCTCTCCGTTCAGAAAAAGTCCAGGTTTTACCGAAATATCCAGCGGCGCTTCCCGTGCGTGCGCGGTGGCGATCGCCCTGGCGTCCCGGCCCCAACTCGCCCAGGCCCAGGCGGGCGTATCCAGCCTTGGCAAATCCAAACCGTCGAGCAGCGCCGGGCCTGCCGTCACCACTTTGCGCAGCACCGCATTCACCAGGCCCGCGAACGGCGCCAGTTTTTTGGCCCGTGCCAGATCCACCGCCGTGCCCACCGCCGCATGCGCCGGCGCGTCCAAAAACAGCGCCGCCGCTGCGCCAAGCCACAAAACATGCCGCACGGGCACTGGCGGCTCACGACTCAAAAACCCTTCCAGAACAGCATCCAGGGTTCCTGTATGCCGCAGCACGCAGGCCGCCAGCCGATGCGCGGCGGCTTTGTCTCGTGCATCGATAGACGGCAGGGCGTCCAGAGCCACATCCAATGAGGTGTTTTTCACCAGCACGGCTTGCAGCAGTGCAAATGCGGTCTCGCGGGTTGGATCAACCATGGTGTGAAGCGCCCCGATGACGGCGCATGCCAGCGCGAAGTTTGAATCTGGTTGCTAAAAGAATGGTGGAGCTGAGGGGAATCGAACCCCTGACCTCGTCATTGCGAACGACGCGCTCTACCAACTGAGCTACAGCCCCATAACCACAGATATGTATAGGGTCCATCCGGTGGGCGGCATCGCGCATTCGGCTGCTCAAGTCAACATTGCCATTGTCTGCCACGCTCGTTACTCATGCGTCGCATAACCACGGGGATAAGAGATGAACGCGATCTTCTGGCTGGCCAGCGAACTGATCCATCTGATGATATTGGCCATCATCGCCAGCGCAGTGATGAGCATGTTGATCGCCTTTGGCGTGGTGAACACCCGCAGCCAGTTCGTCTACACCGTGGCGGATTTTTTAAACCGCATCACTAACCCTGTGCTTAATCCTATCCGCCGTTATCTGCCGCTCTTTGGCAATGTCGATATTTCCCCGCTTGTCGCCATCCTGCTCCTTCAGGCGCTGCAAATGGTGCTGGCGGATATCTACGGCCGTCTGATCATGGCTGGAATGGGCTTCTGATTAACACGCGGCATCCCATGTGAGCATGGAGATTCGGGAGGGGTAGGCTTTGCGTTTGATCGTTGGAGTTGTACGTGCCGCGCGCCGCCACGCCTGGTTTACCGTCATCGGCGCTCTCGTCCTGACCGCCGCCGGACTTGTCTACACGGCCGGCCATTTGCGCATCGACACCAACACCGATAACCTTTTCGCCGACAGCTTGCCCTGGCGTCAGGCGCAAATCCGCGAGGCCAAGAATTTCCCGCAATTCAGCGATCTTCTCGTGGCCGTCATACGCGCCGCCACGCCGGAGGAGGCAACCGAGACCGCCGCCGCTCTGAATGCCGCTTTATTGCAGGACAAGACCCATTTCTTGGGTTCCAGTTACCCCGCCGGCTCGTCTTTCTATGCAACTGAAGGTTTACTCCTTCTCCCCACGGACAAGCTCGCGAATCTGCTCAATTCCATTGTCGCGGCCCAGCCATTCCTCGGCCAATTAGCTGCCGACCCCTCGGCGCGCGGCCTGTTCACGGGGCTTGGACTCATTGCCCAGGGTGTGCAGGCGGGGGTAAACGTCACCCCTTATGATGCCGCTCTGGCCGGTGTGCAGCAAAATTTACAGGCCGCCCGCGACGGCCATCCGGTACCACTCTCCTGGCAGACGCTCATCACCAGCAATTCCGGCGAACAAGGCAATACTGAATTCGTTCTCGTCCATCCCAAACTGGACCAGGGCAGTCTGCAGCCAGGCGGTGTCGCGACCCAGGCTCTGGTGCGCATCGCCAAAACGCTGCCCGATGTGCAAGCCGGCCGCGCCACCGTGGATTACACCGGCCAGATACCGCTCTCAGACGAGCAATTTGCCTCGCTCACGCATGGTCTGGTTCTGGGGGGCATTATCAGCCTGGCGCTCATCTCGCTCTGGCTGTACCTCGCCTTGCGCTCCTGGCGGCTCATCCTGCCCATCCTTGCCACGCTGATTCTGGGCCTGGCGCTTACGATCAGCTTTGCCGCCGTTTTTGTGCGCGTCATGAACCTCATCTCGGTGGCTTTCGCTATTCTTTTTATCGGCCTGGCGGTGGATTTCGCTATCCAGTTCTGCGTCCGCTTGCGCGATATCCACCACCGTTACCCGGACCTTGACACCGCCCTGGTTGAGACCGCGCGCCAGGCAGGCTCGCAAATCGCACTCGCCGCCACCGCCACCGCCTGCGGTTTCTTCGCCTTTGCGCCCACGGCCTTCGTTGGCGTGGCGGAGCTTGGTATCATCGCTGGCGCTGGCATGTTCATCGCCTTCATTTGCACGATCACCTTTCTCCCAGCACTCCTTGCTCTCTTTACTCCCCAGGCAGAACCTCTTGCCATCGGTCTGCCTTATGGCACCCAGGCCGACCGTTTTCTCCGCCGGCACAACCGTGGCACCTTGGCTGTTTTTGGAGTCATCGCTCTGGCCGGGATTCTAGCCGCTGCCACAGTAAACTTTGATGCCAATCCGCTCGATACCAAGGACCCGAACACCGAGAGCATGCGTACACTCAACAAATTGCTCACCAACCCCGCGACCAACCCGTTCTATGCTTCCGTGCTTGCCCCCAACCTCGCCGCGGCCAAGGAATTGGCTACAAAATTCTCGGCCCTGCCGCAGGTCGCGGGGGTAATGTCCGGCGCGACCTTCGTGCCGGAGCAGCAAACTCAAAAACTCGCCATGATCGCGCAGGCGCAGACGATCCTTGCCCCCACTTTGCTCGCCAGCGCCACTCCGCCCACCACGCAGGTTACCGCGCAGGAAATCCGTGCCGCGATGGTCAAGACCCATGACCAGATTATGAGTGTCGCTCCCAAATTGCCGGAAAATTCGCCGCTACTGGGCATCGCCGCCGCCCTCGCGCAACTCCAGAACGGCAGCGATGCGGAAATCTTGGCCATGAATGCCGCAATCACGCGCTTCCTCCCTGGAGAACTGTCCCGCCTGGCCAGCAGTCTCAGCCCGCAGCCGATCACGGTGCAGACCCTGCCGCCGGAAGTCGCGTCCGACTGGTTCCTGCCCAATGGGGAGGTGCGCGTGCAGGTATTCCCCTCAGCCGCCGCCCAGAAGACCGCCGGCCTGCGCGATTTTGCCAAAGCCGTGCAATCCATCGCGCCCAATGCCGGCGGCCCGGCCATTTCCATCATCGCCACCGCAGGCACCATCCTGAATTCCTTCCGTGAGGCCGCCCTGCTTGCGACCATCGCCATCACGGCGATTTTGCTTCTGGTGTTCCGTAACCTTCGTGACTCCCTGTTAGTGCTTGCCACGCTGGCGCTCTCCACCCTGCTGACCGCTTTGTTTGCAAAAATAGCTGGCCTGTCCATCAACTATGCCAACATTATCGCGCTGCCGCTGCTGCTCGGCGTCGGCGTCTCGTTCAATGTTTATTTCGTCATGAATTTCCGGGCGGGGATGCGTAATTTCCTCGGATCCGCCACCGCCCATGCCGTGCTGTTTTCGGCACTCACCACCGGCACAGCCTTTGGCACACTCGCCGCCTCAGCGGACCGTGGCACCGCCAGCATGGGAATTCTACTCCTGCTCAGCCTGGCTGCGGTGCTCATCGCCACCTTTATCTTCCTGCCGGCTTTGCTTTATTCCGTCGCGCATGCTCGAGAAACGAAGCGTTAGCCTGTCGGGGCATCGTACCAGCATTGCCCTTGAACCTGAGTTCTGGGAGGCTTTGTCCAGCCTTGCCGTCGCCGAGACCATCGGCCTCGCCGCGCTGATCACCCGCATCGACGCCACCCGCGCACCAGAACAGCCCCTGGCCTCGGCCTTGCGTGTGTACGCGCTGAAAGCCAGCAGCTCTAACCCCGCAGCACCCCGCCGGTCTTCTTGCCCACCTCGGCAATAATTTTCGCCGAAATCGCATCCAGCTCCGCTTCCGAGAAACTTTTCTCGACCGGCTGGATCGTCACCGCGATCGCCAGCGAGACGTGGCCCTCCGGCACGCCCTTACCCTGGTAGCGGTCGAACAGCGCCACATTCGTAATCACATTCCGCTCCGCCCCGCGCGCTGCCCGCAGCAACGCCTCGGATGGCGTATCTTGCGCCACCAGAAACGCGAAATCGCGCCGCACCGGCTGGAAGGCGGACAACACAGGAGCCGCTTTTCGCCGCTGCTTCGGCTCGGGCATCGCGTCCAGAAACACCTCGAACGCCACACTCCCCACCGGCAGATCGAGCTTTGCACATACCGAAGGATGCAGCGTCCCGAATGCCGCCAGGACAATTTTCGGCCCCTGCCGCAACGTCCCGCTCTGCCCAGGATGATAAAATCCAGCGCCGCCCGCGCTCGTTGTCACGCCATCCATTGGTACGCCCAAGGCGGCAAGCACCGCGACAGCATCCGCCTTGGCATCAAGCGCGTCATATTTCCGCGCCGGGGCAAGGGCCGAGAGCGGCGTCTCTCCCACCCGCAAGCCCGCCGCGACCAGCGCCTGGGATGTATCGGCCGCATAAGCCGGCCCGATCTCGAAAAGCCCTATATCCCCAAAACCGCGGGCAACATTGCGTGCGGCCGCCAAAGCCAGCGTCGCCAGCGGGGTGGGGCGCATCTGGTTCAGATCCGCCGCAATGGGGTTGGCCAGGCGCAATGTTTCCGCGCCGTCCCCGAAAAGCCCCGCCGTCTCATGGTCCAAAAAGCTGAACGTCACGCATTCCAGCAAGCCCCGCACCGCCAGCACTCGCCGTGCGAGTGCCGTCCGCGCCTGTTTTGGTGTCAAAACTGGCGCCGGAATTACCGAGGTCACGGGTAGTGACACCGGCACGATCGCGTCCATGCCGCGCAGCCGCAGCACTTCCTCGATCAGATCAACCTCCGGCTCGATCTCCGCCGCACCCTCCGCCGATGCCGCCGCACCGGGCAATTGCGCCTGGTCGAGGGCAGGGGGCTGTGCGATGTCGTTGCGCCAGCTTGGCACGGCCACCCGCACCATGTTTGCATCCCGTGCCTGCACGACAAACCCGAGACGCTCCAGCGCGGCCACGGCCTCATCCGGCTCAGCCTCAGACCCGCCAAAACTTCTCAGCCGCTCGAAGCGCAATGTTGCCGCGCGATTCCATTCCGGCCGTTCGCCGGCTTCCGTCACTTCACTCGGCTGTCCGCCGCAAAGTTGCAGCACCATCGCGGTTGCCGCATCCAGCGCCGCGGGCAACAACTGGGAATCAATCCCGCGCTCGAAACGCTGCCGCGCATCGGAAAAAATGCCGTGGCGCTGACCAGTTTGCGCAATTCGGATCCGGTCGAACAGCGCGCATTCGATGAACACGTTGGTCGTGCCCGCATCGCAGCCCGTTGCCTCGCCGCCGACGATCCCGGCCAGCGACTGCACGCCGTTTACATCGGCGATCACGCAGTCTTCCGCGCCTACGCGCACCGGCTTGCTATGCAGGCCCTCAAATGTTTCCCCTGCACCGTGCCTGAGCTGCAAAAACCCGCCAGCCACCTTGTCGGCATCGAACACATGCAGCGGCCGGCCCAGATCGATGGTGAAGAAATTAGTGATGTCCACCAGGGCGTTGATTGGCCGCAGCCCCGCCGATTCCAGACGCTTTTTCAGCCAGTCCGGGCTTGGCCCATTTTTCACGCCTGATACGGTCCTGCCCAAAACCCAGGGACAAGCCTCGGTAAAATCATTCCGCCACACAACCTGGCTCGCTCCTGCGCCAGCCACTGGGGTGGACGCAAAATCTTTCAGCACCCCCAGCCCGGCGGCGGCCAGATCCCGCGCAACGCCGCGGACCGACAGCGCATCCCCTCGGTTCGGTGTCACGGAAATCTCGATCACCGGATCGTCCAGCCCCGCCCAGGCGGCATAGGGCACACCGACCGGAGCGTCTTCGGGGAGTTCGATAATACCGTCGTGTTCATCCCCAAGCCCCAACTCGCGGAAGCTCACGAGCATGCCTTCGGATTTCACGCCGCGTATCTCGCCGACCTTGAGCGTGATGCTACTGCCCGGCACGAACGCGCCCGGCGGCGCGAATACCGCGCGCATCCCCGTGCGCGCATTCGGCGCGCCGCACACCACGGACATCTCCGCTCCCCCGGCGTTCACGCGGCAGGCCCGCAGCCGGTCGGCATTGGGGTGGGGCAGGGCTTCTAACACCTCTGCGATAACAAAAGGAGCCAGCACCGCCGCGCGGTTCTCCACGCCCTCGACCTCAAGCCCGATGGTGGAGAGGGTGGTGGTGATTTCCTCCAGCGAGGCAGACGTGTCCAACCAGGTTTTCAACCAGGAGAGCGAAAATTTCATAGCTCAGAATCCCTCGTGCAGCATGGCGGGGGCGAGAGGCGTAAAACCGTAATGGCGCAGCCAGCGCACGTCGCTCTCGTAAAACAGCCGTAAATCCGCAATCCCGTGCTTGAGCATGGTAATCCGCTCGATCCCTACCCCAAAGGCAAAGCCCTGGAATTCGCGCGGGTCGATCCCGCAATTGGCCAGCACATTCGGGTGCACCATGCCCGAGCCCAGAATCTCCAGCCAGTCTCCGCCTTTGCCGATCTCGCCTGTCTTGCGGTTCCAGCCGATATCGACCTCCATCGAGGGTTCGGTGAATGGAAAATAGCTGGCGCGGAACCGTACGGGCAAAGCCGGATTGTCGAAGAAGGCGCGCAGGAAGTCGATGAGGCAGCCTTTTAGATGCCCGAGCGTGATGTCTCGCCCAATGACGAGGCCCTCGGTCTGGTGAAACATCGGTGAATGCGTCGCGTCATGGTCGGCACGGAATGTGCGCCCCGGCACGATGATCCGGATCGGCGGCGGTTCTTGCGCCAGCGTCGCGCGGAGGCGCGCCCATTCCAGCATGGTGCGGATTTGCACCGGCGAGGTATGTGTCCGCAATACGGCGGGCCGGTTGGCGAAGCTGGCATTCAGATAGAAAGTATCCATCATGGCGCGGGCAGGGTGATGCGCCGGGATGTTCAACGCGCCAAAGTTGTTCCAGTCAGTCTCGATATCCGGCCCGTCTTTGATCTCGAAACCCATGGCGCCGAAAATCGCCGCGATCTCTTCCGTGGTCCGGCTGATCGGATGGATCGCCCCGGCCACTTCCGGGCGCACGGGGGCGGAAACATCACTCCGCTCCGCCGTCAGTTTTTGTTCCAAAGCGGCCGCGTCCAGCACCGCCCGGCGTGCTTCCAGCGCCTCGGTGATAAGATTTTTGATGCGGTTCAGTTCCGCGCCAAACGCTTTTCTTAATTCGGGTTCCATAGCGCCGAGCGATTTTAACTGCATTGTCACAGTGCCGCTTTTGCCGAGGAGGGAGACACGCAACTCTTCCAGAGCCTGCGAATTTGCCACCGCGACACGTTCCTGCGCGTTCAGCCACAACACTTTCAGATCATCGGCCAGCATATCGTCCACCCCAACTTATCGACCGCAGGTGAGGACAGTTTTGCCGGCAAAAAGTCAAGCGCTGGCCTCTTTCCCATCGCCCGCGATGATTGCCTCCCGGCCCCTGTGGCCGGAAGGCGGCGCGCCCGCCAAGGAACAGCCTGTTCGCTAATGTGTTACAAATTTTCAACACACCCAGAATAAGATATTATAACGGATGTAATCAGGTCTCGGTCGCACAAAATGCATAGAGGTAGTGCTTGACCCTCTACGGTTGAGCAGAGTAAGGCCCGTTCAGGATGTGTAATCATAGGGATTACGCAACCAAGTTTCTGTTTTTTTACTCAACCCACCATGCACAGGGATTGGTTTTTACTATGAAATTCAAAGTATTGGGCGCTTTTGCCGGCCTTGCCCTGCTGGCAGCTTGTTCTACCACTCCCACAACCACCGCAAGTACCTCTGCGGGTACTGGTGCGTCCACCCAGGGCGCTGCTCCTGGCAGTGAACAGGACCTCGTCGCCAACGTTGGTGACCGCGTGTTCTTCGCATTCGATAAGTCAGACCTCACGAGCGATGCCGACGCCACGCTCGCCCGCCAGGCTGCTTGGCTTTCCAAGTACCCGAGCGTGAACATCCTGATCGCCGGCAATGCTGACGAGCGCGGCACCGAGACCTATAACTTGGCGCTGGGCAACCGCCGCGCCAATGCCGCGCGCGACTATCTGGTCGCCCAGGGCGTTGCCACTTCGCGCATCCAGACCATCTCCTACGGTAAGGATTGCCCGGTCGCCGCTGGTAATGACGAAGCCTCCTACCAGCAGAACCGCAATGCCATCACTTCCGTTCAGGGCTTTAATCCCCAGAACTGCCACTAATTTTCCGGCCCCGCTAACTTCGGTTAGCGCTTGAAAAGTTGATAACCGGCGGCGTCCCTTGAACAGGATGCCGCCGGTTTTGTTTTTGTCACGCTGCGGCTATATCGGAGAGGCGTAAAAATCCGCCTTCAGAATTGTGAGCCGCCATGGTCAAGAATCTCTTCGCCCTCGCCGTATTCGTCTCAATGCTGCCGATTGGCGCCGCTCAGGGCCAGCCGTTGATCCAGAGCCAGGAAGGCATCGCGCTGGAAAACCAGATACTCCAACTCCAGAGCCAGCTTCAGCAATTGCAGGCTGGTGGCGGCAATAGCGGTGGTTCGGCCCTGGGCGGCGCGTCATCCGCCCCAGCGCCTTCTAACTCCGGCTCAACCCCGGATGGCAGCCTCGTGGCCAATCTGCTCAACCAGGTTGGCCAGTTGCAAACCCAAATTCAGCAACTCAACGGCAAGGTCGATACGCTGCAAAACCAGGTCAACACCCAGAATGCCGCGACCGAGAAAGCAATCGGCGACCTGAACTTCAAACTCTCCAATGGCGCCTCCCCAACAGCTCCCGGCCAGCCCGCTGGCGCCCCGCAAATGCTTGCGCCGGCCCCCCCATCAACAGCTCCTTCAGCATCCAAAACCACGGCCGCGCCGGCGCTCTCTGGTTCCCCCGCCGCCATTCTCCGTGCGGGTGAGGTCGCCTACGATAAACACGACTATGCGACCGCCGAAGCCGCCGCTCGCAGCGTCCTGGCCAATGCCAAGACCAGCCCGGAAGGCTATAAGGCGCAATATCTCCTGGCCCAGGCGCTGGCTGGTGGGGGCAAGCCCCAGGACGCCGCGATTGCCTATGACGATGCCTATAACCGCGACCGGGCCGGAACGCTCGCACCTCAATCCCTGCTTGGTCTCGCCAATTCGCTCGCCGATATCAACCAACATGAAGCCGCCTGCGATACGCTCTCCTCGCTCAAGAGTCAGTTTCCCACCCCGCCTGCCGGCATGAAGCCGCGCATCGACGCTGTCAGCCAAAAGGCGCATTGCTCATAAGGAAGCCCTTGCAGGGCGGAACAGGCAAGCGAATTCCGCCATGAACCTGAACCAGGTTTTTGCCGCCGCCATGGCGCGTTTCGGCCCTTATGGCGCCGCGCCGCGCCTGGCCATTGCCGTCTCCGGCGGGGCCGACAGCACAGCCCTCGCTCTCCTGGCGCAGCACTGGGCCATGCAGCATAATGGCGGCATTCTCGCTTTCATCGTCGATCACGGCCTGCGCCAAGAAGCGGCCGCCGAAGCTATTCTTACGGCCGATCGGTTAAAAGCACGCGGCATCCCGGCCAAAATCCTCAAAATCGCGGGCCTCTCCGGTGCGGCCATCCAGGAACAGGCTCGCAACGCCCGTTATAAAGCCCTGGCCGAAGCCGCCATGCAGGATGGCCGGCTGCATCTGCTGCTCGGCCATCACGCGGCTGACCAGTCCGAAACGGTAACCATGCGCGCTGCCCGGGGACCCCAGGGCGCTGAGGGCATCGCTGCCTGGACCGCGCGCAATTATCTGCTCCTTTTGCGTCCGCTGTTGGAAGTCCAGCCAGCGGCGCTGCGCGCCTACCTCCAAGCGCAGAAAATGGAATGGGTGGAAGACCCCTCCAACGCAAACCAGAATTTTGAGCGTGTGCGCGTGCGCGTCTCCGGCACCAGCGCACAACCCGCCGGCGCAGAACGCCGCCAGGCGCAGGAGCAAAAAACCGCGGAATTTCTGGCGCGTTTTTGCACCATCCGGCCCGAGGGTTTTGCCGTCATCCATGCCGATCACGCCCCGCCTGCCGCCCTGGCCGCGCTGATCCGTGTCATCGGCGGCGCTGACTACGCGCCGGGCCAGTCATCCATCGCCGTTCTCGCCGCAAAACTCCGCCCCGCGACCCTCGGCGGCGTGCGCATTCTCCCGGCTGGGCGGCTCGGTCCTGGCTGGCTTCTGCTCCGCGAGCCCGCTTATGTGGCCTCCCCCGTGCCGGCCCGGCTTGGCGCCATCTGGGACCGCCAATTCATTCTGGAGGCCTCTCCATCCCCGGAGCAAAAATTCGGCCCGCTTGGGTCAGACTCAAAAAAATTCAGGAATTATAACGGGTTGCCATCTCTCATCCTGCGCACGATGCCCTGCCTGCTCGGGCCGGGAGCGGAGGCATGCTTCCCTGTCGCCGCGCGATTTACGCCACCCGCACCGGCCACATCCCACCCATTCTTTAGCTGATGGCAATTTATTTGTGCTGCCATAGGAAATCGGTGCAGAATAACCATCTGCTAGTAAGTTTCCCTCTGCTGCAAACGCGTCGCAGTGAATTTTTGAAAGAATTGGACAAGGACTAGATGAATAATCTTGGTCGTAATATCGCTCTCTGGGTCGTCGTCGCATTGTTTCTGGTCGTGCTCTTCAACGTGTTTCAGCCGTCGAGCACCTCGGACAGCGCCACGCAGGAGGGCTATTCCAGCTTCCTGGATCAGGTGAATAAAGGTCAGGTCCAGGGCGTGACCATCGCCGGGCACGACATCACCATCACCACCAAGGACGGCAAGACGTTTGAGACCTACACGCCGGACGACCCGAATCTGGTCGGCAAACTGGTGGCTGCCAACGTGAACGTGACCGCCAAGCCCGTGGGTGACACCATGAACCCGTTCCTCAAAGTCCTGATCTCCTGGGCGCCGATGCTGCTGCTCATCGGGGTGTGGATATTCTTTATGCGCCAGATGCAGTCCGGTGGCGGCCGCGCCATGGGCTTTGGTAAATCCCGTGCCCGGTTGCTGACCGAAAAGCAGGGCCGCATCACCTTCGAGGACGTCGCCGGCATCGACGAAGCCAAGAGCGAATTGCAGGAAATCGTGGAATTCCTCCGCGACCCGCAGAAATTCCAGCGTTTGGGCGGCAAAATCCCCAAAGGCTGCTTGCTCGTGGGTCCGCCCGGCACCGGTAAAACGTTGCTCGCCCGTGCCATCGCCGGCGAAGCCAATGTGCCATTCTTTACGATCTCCGGCTCGGACTTCGTGGAGATGTTCGTCGGCGTCGGCGCATCCCGCGTGCGCGACATGTTCGAGCAGGGCAAAAAGAACGCGCCCTGCATCATCTTCATCGATGAGATCGACGCGGTAGGCCGGCATCGCGGTGCGGGCCTCGGCGGCGGCAACGACGAGCGTGAGCAGACCCTCAACCAGATGCTGGTCGAGATGGATGGTTTTGAGAGCAATGAGGGCGTTATCCTCATCGCCGCCACCAACCGGCCGGACGTGCTGGACCCGGCTTTGCTGCGTCCAGGCCGCTTCGATCGGCAGGTTGTTGTGCCGAATCCAGACGTGATGGGCCGCGAGAAAATCCTCAAGGTCCACATGCGCAAGGTGCCCTTGGCCTCGGACGTCGATCCTAAAACCATCGCCCGCGGCACCCCCGGCTTCTCAGGCGCGGATCTGGCCAACCTGGTGAATGAGGCAGCCTTGCTCGCCGCTCGTCTCGGCAAGCGCGTCGTCGCCATGGCCGAGTTCGAGCACGCCAAGGACAAGGTGATGATGGGTGCTGAGCGCCGTTCATTGGTTATGTCCGACGACGAGAAGCGCATGACCGCGTATCACGAGGGCGGCCACGCGATATGCTCCATCACCCTGCCGGAATGCGACCCGGTGCACAAAGCCACTATTATCCCGCGCGGGCGGGCTTTGGGCATGGTTATGTCCCTGCCGGAGGGCGACCGCTACTCGACCAGCAAGGTGAAACTGCTTCAGCAGCTCATCATGGCCATGGGCGGCCGCGCGGCGGAAGAGATCGTGTTCGGCCCGGACAAAGTCTCCAACGGCGCCTCCGGCGACATTAAAATGGCGACCGACCAGACCCGCCGCATGGTCACCGAATGGGGCATGTCCGAAAAGCTCGGCATGATCTCCTACGGCGATAACGGGCAGGAGGTGTTCCTCGGCCATTCCGTGACGCAGAACAAAAACGTCTCGGAAGCCACCGCGCGCGAGATCGACAACGAGATAAAATCCGTTATCGACCACGCCTATGCCGAGGCTAAGCGCATCCTCACCGAACGCCGGGCCGATCTTAAATCCCTGGCCAACGGCCTGCTGGAATACGAGACCCTCTCGGGCGACGAAATCCAGGCGGTCCTGCGCGGTGAGAAAATCGTCCGCAAAGTGGTGGATGAGCCGATGGCCGACCAGCGCCGCGCCTCAGTCCCCACCGCCACGCCACGGCCGGACATGCCGGGCGGGTTGGGGCCGCTGCCTGCGGCGGGCTAACACATAGCGCTTGAGGTTACATAGCGATGTAACCTCAAGCGCTTTTGCCTAAACCGGAAATTTCCCATCCCGCACGTCGCCGGCGAATTCCGCCAATGCCGCCTGCATCAGCGCCGTCCCGTTCACGTAGGCGCGCGCGAATGAGGGGGCGCGGTCTGTGTTCAGCCCCAGCACATCGTGCAGCACCAGCACCTGGCCATCCGTGCCCGGCCCGGCCCCGATCCCGATGGTCGGCACCGCCAGGCTCTGGGTAATTTCGGCCGCGAGATCTGACGGGATCGCCTCCATCAGCACCATGCGGGCGCCGGCATCTTCCAGCGCGAGGGCATCAGTGCGCAGTTGCGCAGCGGCCTCCGGTGTTTTGCCCTGGCGCTTGAATCCGCCGAACTGGCGCACATGCTGCGGCGTCAGGCCGATATGCGCGCACACCGGAATCGCCCGCGCGGAGAGATACGCCACGGTCTCCGCCATCGGCTTTCCACCTTCCAGTTTCACGATATCCGCGCCGGCTTTCAGCAGCCTGGCGGCACTGGCGAATGCTTGCGCCGGACCTTCCTCGAAGCTGCCGAACGGCAGATCCGCCATCACCAGCGCCCGCTGCACGGCCTTGGCGACGATGCGCGTATGATATTCCATCTGTTCCAGCGTGACGCGCAGCGTGTCGGAATCCCCGGCGATCATCATGCCCACGAAATCGCCCACAAGCACGGAATCCATCCCGGCAGCTTCCGCCATCCGCGCAAAAGGGTAGTCATAGGCCGTGACCATGGTCATCTTGCGGCCCTCGCGCTTGGCCTTGTCCCAAACTCCAAGATTTTTACTCATTTGCTGGTCCCTCCTAGTAAAAGTTTCAGGGCAAATTCCACGCTTGCCGCGCGCACGGCGTCACGATCGCCCGAAAAAATGCGATGATGTGTCGCGATATCGCCATGCCGGTTGGCCAGGCCGAACCACACGGTCCCCACCGGTTTTTGCGGTGTGCCGCCACCCGGCCCGGCAATGCCGGTGACCGACACGGCGAGGTCCACGCCCGCGCGTTTTTTCGCACCTTCCGCCATGCGGCGCGCCACGGCTTCTGATACAGCACCAACCGCCGCGATCAGCCCCGCGGGTACGCCCAGCATGTCGGTCTTTGCCGCATCGGAATAGGTGACGAAGCCTTGGGTGAACACGGCGGATGAACCAGGGATGGCTGTGATGGCGGCGGCGACAAGCCCGCCGGTACAGCTTTCGGCCGTTGCCAGTGTCACGCCGCGGGCCCGGCACAGCAGCACGAGCCGCGCCGCGAGGTCGTTCATAGCGGTATCACCAGGCGCAGGAGGAGCATAACAACCAGAGCCAGCAGCCCGGCGATGATATCATCGCCCATCACGCCATATTCATCATGCCGCGCATTGGCCCAACCCACCGGGCCGGGCTTCCATATGTCGAACAGCCGGAACAGCGCGAAACTCAGCGCAAAGCCGGCAAACCCAAGATGCGTGAGCGCCAGGAGGGGGAGCATCTGCCCGGCGATTTCGTCGATGACGATCCAGCCGGGGTCCTGTGTCGCGCTATCCAGTTTCCCCACGGTATACACGCCCACGGCCGCGACCAGAACGATGCCAAGGAACAGCGGCAGATGCCCCGAGGTGAGCAGCAATGCGCCAAAAAACAGTCCCACGAGCGAGCCAAATGTCCCCGGAGCCTTCGGGGCGTAGCCAACGCCAAACCCGCTTGCCAGCAAGGAATAAAAATTCATTTTTGCATCCAGCGCGTTAGCGGGTCGTCGGCCGAACCGGTGAGAAACGCGCGGTAGATGGTGATGCTCTCACTCACGCGCTGTACATAGTTGCGGGTCTCGGAGAATCGAATTTCCTCCACCCAGTCGATGATATCCGCCCCGCCGGGGTTACGCCCGAGCTCCGGGTCGCCATTGGTGGTGAGCCAGCGGGCGACATTGGTTGGCCCGCCATTATAGGCGGCGATGGCGAGCGGCAGGCAATCGCCGAAATTTTGCACCAGCTCGCTTAAATAGGCGGTCCCCAAAGCCATGTTTTGCGCCGGGTCGAAGAGATTGCTGTCTTCGAGGCCGGCCTTGCGGGCGGTGAGCCGCGCCGTCGCGGGCATGAGCTGCATCAGTCCGATCGCGCCGGAACCGGAGATCGCGTTGGAATGAAAGCTGCTCTCCTGGCGCATGATGCCATAGGCGATTGCGGGCTCCAGCCCACCGGAGGGAGGCGTTACCGGCATCGGCCAGCCCTCGCGCACCAGCATTTGCCCGGCAGTGCCGGCGGTGCGCGCGATGGACACGGCACTTTGCGGAATTCCCAGGCCGAGCGCCAGCTTGGCGGCGAGTTCGCGGGTGCGGTCATCGATTGCGGTTTGGCCGAGGCGGTTCAAAAAAGTCGCCGCGTCGTGCGTGTCGTCCATCTGCACCAGCAAAACGGCGGCGCGCGGTAGTTCCATCAACGCGAAATCCAACGCGTCCTGTGCCGTAAACATGGGCTCCCCGGTGGCGGTGATGCGAGCGGCCAGTTGTTGCGGTGTGTCCCCCAGGGCCAAGGCCGCTAACTGGCCGTAATATGTGTTCGGGTATTGCGCGGCGCGGGCGTAATCGGCGGCGGCTTGCGCGCCGGTCTGGCTGCGCCCCAGCCAGTACCAGGCGCGCGCCTGGGTGATCACGGCGGTTGATGATCCGGCGAGGTCGGTGAACCAGGTGGCGGCCTCGGCGGGCTCTTTCAGGAAGCGCAGGAGCAGAAACCCTGCCAGAAAATCGCGGTCGGCGATTTGTTCGCGTGCTCTTTCCCCCGCGATTGGAGGATTGACCGCGATGACGACCTGATAGGCATCTTTTGCATCGCCCTCGGCCAGCAGCGCGCGCGCCAGGATGTTCTGGTCAGGCCAGAACATCAATTGCTGGCCGGCATCGGCGGCGGCCATGGCCGTTTTGCCTTGTGCGGCCCATAGGGCAGCCGCCTGGGTGTCGTTGCCGGCTTGGTGCAGGGCCCTGACCTGTTCGAGGAAGGGCGGCGTGTTCTCCGGCATGCTGCGCGCCTCAAGGCCCGATGCCTCGATCTCCCGCAAGGCCAGCAGGCCCTGCTCAGGCCAGTCCGGATTCGCCGTGATAAAGGCCTTGATCTCATCGGGCGTGCCGCCACCAGGGTCCAGCAGCCGGAAAAACGTGACGAGTTTGACCATCAGCGGATCGCCGGTGGCGGCGGCCAGGGTTTCTGCACTTTGGAAATCCCCGGCTTTTACGTCGGTCATGATCTGCGGTGAGGCCGGCGTTTGAGCAAGCGCCGCCGCAGGCAGACAGCTAAGGAGCAGGACACCTAAAAGTCTCATAGGCGCTGTTGTAGCAGCGTCCCGCTTGCAGGCCATCCCCTAGAAGATTACCTGATTACGCGCGTGGCCACGTGTTTTATGATCACGTGCCTTATTATGGAGAGATTATGTTTCACGGTTCGTTGACCGCCCTGGTAACCCCGATGCGCGAGGATGGCAGCATCGACGAGGACGCCTTTGCGCGCTTTATCGATTGGCAGATCGCCGAAGGTACTCAGGGCATCGTGCCTGTCGGCACCACGGGGAATCCCCCACGCTGACACATGACGAGCATAAACGCGTGGTCGAGCTGGCGGTGGCCGGAGCGAAGGGCCGCGTACCGGTGATGGCCGGTGCTGGCTCGAATTCCACGGCCGAGGCGATCAGCTTGGCGCAACACGCCAAAAAAGCCGGCGCGGATGCCGTGCTGGTGGTTACCCCCTATTACAACAAGCCGACGCAAGAGGGGTTGTTCCGCCATTACACGGCGATTGCCGATGCCGTGGATATTCCGATCTTTATTTACAACATTCCGGGGCGCTCGGTGGTTGATATGAGCGTCGAGACCATGGCCAGGCTGGCGGCGCATAAAAACATCGTGGGCGTGAAGGACGCGACGGCGAATTTGACGCGCCCGCTGCATACCACGCGCGCCTGCGGAACAGATTTCGTTCAGCTCTCGGGCGAGGACCATACGGCTTTGGCGTATCTCGCCTCCGGCGGGCATGGCTGTATTTCGGTCAGCGCCAATATCGCACCCCGGCTATGCGCGGACATGCAGGCCGCCTGGGCGAGGGGCGATGTGCGCGGTGCCATGGCGATCCAGGCGCGGCTGGTGCCCCTGCATGACGCGATGTTCGTGGAGAGCAATCCCGGCCCGGTGAAATATGCTGCCTCGCTGCTGGGGTTCGGCACAAACACATGCAGGCTGCCCTTGGCATCCGTCGGCGAAGCCACAGGGGCAAAAATACGTGCCGCGATGATTGAAGTGGGGCTGCTGAATTGACGGAGACGGCCAAAAGCAAGTCCGGTTATATTTCACACGGGATTGCCTCGCAAAACCGCAAGGCGCGCTTTGATTACAAAATTCTCTCGACCGTCGAGGCGGGGATCGTGCTCAAGGGTGTCGAGGTCAAGTCGCTCAGGCTCGGCCGTGCCACCTTGAGCGAAGCCTGGGCCGGCGAGCGTGACGGGGAGTTGTATCTGTTCAACGCCTATATCCCGGAATACCAGGGCGGCGTGCTCTCACGCTTCGACGTGCGCGGTGTACGCAAGCTGCTGGTGAAGAAGAAGGAACGCAACCAGCTTTTTGGCGCGATCAACCGCGAAGGGGCGACCGTCGTGCCTCTGGATATTCATTTCAACCCGCGCGGTCTGGCGAAAGTAACCCTGGGCATCGCCGAAGGCCGGCAGAAACACGACAAGCGCCAGGCAGTTGCGGCGCGCGACTGGCAGCGGGATAAGGCCCGGCTTTTACGCAACAAGGGGCGTTGAGCGTGGCTGAAGGGTTCAAAGACAAGCTCATCGGCGCCAAGCAGGCCTGGGCGAAAGCCGGGCGGCTGCTGACCGGCCAAACCGCGACTCCTGAACAGCGCCTGCCGCCGGGGCAGCGGCTCGTGCAGGATTGGCCGGTGCTGGATTTAGGCATTCAGCCGTATGTGTCGTTGGAGGATTTCCGATTAACGCTGGATGGTGCCGTGGAAAACCCGGTGGTGCTGGACTGGGCCGGGCTGATGGCGCTGCCGCAATCGGGAATGCTGGCGGACATGCATTGCGTGACGCAATGGTCGAATTATGATAACCGCTGGCAAGGTATCGACGCTGCAACGATTCTGGACCTGGTGAAACCAAAGCCCGGATGCCGGCATATCATTTTCCATTCGCACGATGATTACACCACCAATGTACGGCTGGAACAATTCGACCAGCCGGATGTGATGCTGGTGCATCATTGGAACGACACGCCGATTTCGCGCCAGCATGGCGGCCCGCTGCGTGGCATGATCCCACGCTATTATTTGTGGAAATCCGCCAAATGGCTGAAGCGTATGGAGTTCTCGGAGACCGACGATCCGGGTTTCTGGGAGACCCGCGGATACAACAACAATGCTGACCCATGGTTAGAGGAACGGTATTCTTAGAGCTTGCTTGTCGTTCGACAAATAAACGGCCTCTTGGTCCGGTTATTTTAGAAAACTTCTGATATCGCCAACAACTTTTTCAAACATTTCAGTGTTCAAACGCTTCGTGCTCGTGTTGTAGCGCGACACATGGTAGCTGTTGAACAGGCGCAAATCCGGCCGCGGCTGGTGCACGGCGCCGTGCGCGAACTTGAAGGCGGCGGGTTTTATGCCCAGTGCGCGCAAACCCATAAGATGCGCCACCGTACCAAGTGTAAGAATGGCGCGCAGGTTCGGCATCGCGGATAATTCCGCATGGAGGAACTGATTGCAGGTTTTATTTTCCGCGGGTGTGGGCAGGTTTTGCGGCGGCACACAGCGTACCGCATTGGTGATGCGGCAGTTGACCAGCGTAAGCCCGTCATCGGGACGTTCCTGATAGTGTCCGGTGGCGAAACCAAACTTTACCAACGTGGCGTAGAGCAGCATTCCGGCATAATCGCCGGTGAAGGGTCTTCCGGTGCGGTTGGCGCCGCGCACGCCAGGTGCGAGGCCAACGACGAGCAATTCGGAGTCCAGCGCCCCGAAGCTCGGCACTGGCGCATTGTGCCAGCCGGGCTCCTTTGCGCGGTTTTCTGTCCTATACGTCACCAGCCGCGGGCAAAGTTGGCAATCATGCGCGGGAATCATTCGAAATCACCATCCCGGTTCGCCGCGCGCGGCCGGGCGTCCGTCGCTTTTCGCGTGAATTCCGGCGCAATATCGACAAGATCGATATATTGATCGGCCTGGCGGCGTAGCTCGTCGGCGATCATCGGCGGGCTGGTTTTTATGGTGGAAACAACGGAAACACGCACACCTTTGCGTTGCACAGCCTCAACGAGCCGGCGAAAATCTGAATCGCCGGAAAACAGAACGACGTGATCGAGCCTGGGCGCAAGCTCAAGCATGTCGATGGCAAGTTCGATATCCATATTACCTTTGATGCGCCGGCGCCCGAGCGCATCGGTGAACTCTTTCGCGGGCTTGGTAACGAGGCTGTAACCGTTATAGGCGAGCCAGTCCGTGAGCGGCTTCAAAGGCGAGTATTCCTCGGTTTCCAGCAGTGCCGAGTAGTAATAGGCGCGCACCAGATGCATCTTGTTTCCAAAATAATCGAGCAGCCTGCGGTAGTCGATATCGACACCAAGGCTTCGCGCGGCAGCGTAGAGATTGGCGCCATCGATAAACAAAGCGGTGCGCTCCTGGGCGGCAAACCTCATGGGAAGGTCTTTCTTGAAAGGAAAATATTTTAAATGGATATAGACGAATATGAAAAATATTAGATAAGGTATCTATCGTACACTGACGAAAATTTTGAAAGATCACCGGCGTGAGGCGCTTCGCATTATGATACTCATTGCTGTCGGTGCCAACCTTCCAGGGGTGGATGGCGCGGCGCCGATTGAAAGCTGCCGCGCCGCCATACCGCTTTTATGTGGTATATCAGGGCTTTCCTTCGTTGCGTTGTCATCGTGGTATCGCACGGTTTCAATCCCCAAGTCCGATCATCCGGATTACTGCAATGGTGTGATACGACTGAGTGGTGAAATCGACCCAGTAATTTTGCTGGCCAAATTGCAGGAAATCGAGCTTGGTTTTGGCCGGCAGCGCAGCGAGCGGAACGCGCCGCGCACCCTCGACCTCGACATCATCGACCTGAATGGCATCGTCCGCGCGACCCCTACGCCGATTTTGCCGCATCCGCGCGCGCATCTGCGGGCTTTCGTGCTGCGGCCGATCCTGGACGTGGCCCCAGCTTGGCGGCACCCGGCATTGCGGCAGAATGTGTCAACCTTGATGTCAGAACTTCCCCCCCAGAGTATTCAGCCCTGGCATGACGAATTAGCTTAAACCTCTGCCAAGGCTTGCAACGCGAGGCCACGCGGGTTAAGTCAGCCGTTCAATTTTTTGCCTGGAGCGTTTCGGATGGCCCGCGTCACCGTCGAAGACTGCGTTTTGAAAGTGCCGAACCGGTTTGAACTGGTTCTTCTGGCGGCCCAGCGTGCCCGCAATATCAGCCGCGGCGAGCAACTGACCATCGACCGGGACAATGACAAGAACCCGGTGGTTGCCCTGCGCGAAATCGCGGAGGAAACATTGGCGCTGCCGGATCTGGAGCAGGATCTGGTGAAATCCCTCTCGCGCGTGCCGGAGCCCGAGCCGGTGGACGAGGAAGTGCTCGACCTGATCCCGACCGACCAGAATATTTTTGGCTTGCAGGATGTGTCGGCCGAGGAAGAAGCCGCCGCGATGGCCGCCGAAGCCGAGGAAATGACGCCTGAGGACATTCAGGCGGCGATCGAGGCCGAACTCGGCGGCAAGACCCGCCGCTAATCACCATGGGGACAGGCTGCCGAAGCACGAGCCTGTCTTCCGCGAATTTTGTTTTCGCGCCAGAAGGGCTGGGCGGTGCCACGGCAGGGTTTCACCCTGAGCTGAGCGGCCTGCTCTCGCGCATCGCCTCGTATGACGCCAAGGCAGACCCCGCGGTCATCGATGATGCCTATGGTGTCGCTTTAGCGGCGCATGAGACCCAAAAGCGCGATAATGGCGAGCCCTATATCACCCATCCGCTCGCGGTAGCGAACATTCTGGCCGGCTACCGGCTGGATTCCTCTTCCATCGTGACCGCGTTGCTGCATGACGTGATCGAGGATACCAAGGTCACGCTGGCAACGGTGCAAAAGCGCTTCGGGCCCGAAGTCGCCGGGCTGGTCGATGGCGTGACCAAGCTCACGCGCCTGGAATTGCAGTCGGACCGCACCAAACAGGCCGAGAATTTCCGCAAACTCGTGCTGGCGATGAGCAAGGACATCCGTGTGCTCATCGTCAAGCTCGCGGACCGGCTGCACAATATGCGCACGATCGGCGCCGTGAGTTCCGCGTCCCGCCGCCAGCGCATCGCGCGCGAGACCATGGAGATCTATGCGCCGCTGGCCGAGCGCATCGGCATGGAATTGGTCAAAACGGAGTTGCAGACACGCTCTTTCGCGGAGCTCGACCCCGAAGCGTATGACACCATCCAGGCGCGCTTGAATTTTCTGCGCGGGCAGGGGGCGGATGTTATCGAGGAAGTGCGGCAGGAATTGCTGCGGGTGTTCCGCGCCGCGAACGTCGAAGTGGTGGAGATCGCGGGCCGGGAGAAATCGCCTTATTCCATATGGGAGAAAATGCAGCGGCGGAACGTGGCGTTCGAACAGCTCTCCGACATCATGGCCTTCCGCATCATCGTGCCAACGCGCGAGGCGTGCTACGTGGCGCTGGGTGCGATCCACGCGGCCTATCCGGTCATCGCCGGGCGGTTCAAGGATTATATCTCCACGCCAAAAGCCAATTTCTATCAGTCGCTGCATACGGGCGTGACGCTGCGCCATCCGCGGAATCAAAAGATCGAAATTCAGATACGTACGCCTGACATGCAGATGATCGCGGAAAACGGCGTTGCCGCGCACTGGCTCTACAAGCAAGCCGATGCCAGCCAGGCGGATTTGAAGCAATTCCGCTGGGTGCAGGATCTGCTGGAAATTCTGGAAAACTCCGCCGCACCCGACGAGTTTCTCGAAAACACGAAGCTCGAACTCTACCAGGACCAGGTGTTCTGCTTCACGCCGAAGGGCCAGCTCATTCAGCTCCCGCGCGGCGCCACCTCGGTGGATTTTGCCTATGCCGTGCATAGCCAGATTGGCGACACCTGCGTTGGCGCGCGCATTAACGGCCGGCTGATGCCGCTGCGCTACGAGCTGCAAAATGGCGACCAGGTGGAAATTTTGACCGCCCGCGGCGGTACGCCGTCCCCCGCCTGGGAACGCTTTGTTACAACGGGTAAAGCACGTGCGCGCATCAGGCGTTTCCTTGGGCAGCAGATGCGCGAGCAGCATCGTGACGCCGGCAAATCCACGCTCGCGAAAGCCTTCCGGCAGGAAGGCGTGGACGGCTCGGAAAAGGTGCTGGACGCTACCGCCAAGGTACTTAAGCAACTTTCGCTGGACGATCTCTATGTGGCGGTCGGCACCGGCACGCTCGGGCCCAAGGACGTGGTCTACGCCGCCTATCCCGAGCTTCGCGAAGCCCGCGCGCCGAGGATGCTGCCGGCCTTCATGGGGCAATCCCTTAACCTGCGCTCGCAGCGAAGCCAGTCGCCCAAGGGCGAGAGCGGGATGCCGGTCACCGGCCTCGTCGCTGGGATGGATATCCACTACGCCGGCTGCTGCCATCCGGTGCCAGGCGATAAAATCGTCGGCATCGTCGCCACCGGGAAGGGTGTGACCGTCCACACCAAAGACTGCGCCACGCTGGAAACCTTCGCGGCCACGCCGGAACGCTTCATCGATGTCGACTGGAACACCGACAGCCTCGCCAGCGCCGGCGCAAAAGCCCAGAAATTCATCGGCCGGATCAGCGTCATCGCCAGCAATAGTCCAGGCGCCCTGGCCAGCCTTACCAACGCCGTCGCCAAACAGGACGGCGCCATCGCCAACCTGAAAATCGTCCACCGCCAGCAGGATTTCTTCGAAACCCTCGTGGATGTCGAAGTTCGCGACGTGCGCCATCTCGGCCAGATCATCGCAGGCCTGCGTGGCGCCGCAGGCATAGCGCAGGTCGAGCGAGCCAAGACATGATGGAAGGCAAGCAAGTCTCCAGGCCTTTTGGACTATCCCAGCATGATCATCGGGCTCGGTTCCGACCTTTGCGATATCCGGCGTATCGAGACCAGCCTGGAGCGGTTCGGCGAGCGGTTCACGTTGCGGGTATTCTCGGAAGTGGAACGGATGCGATCGGACCGGCGTGTTCATGCGCGGGCGGCGAGTTATGCCAAGCGGTTTGCGGCGAAGGAGGCTTGTGCGAAGGCGCTGGGGACGGGGTTCAGGCGCGGGGTATTTTTTTCGGATTTGCGGGTGGTGAATTTGCCCAGCGGGCAGCCGACGATGAGTTTGCATGGCGGGGCTTTGGCGCGGCTGGAGGCTCTGGTGCCGGCGGGGTATGTGCCGCATATCGCGCTGTCGCTGACCGATGAATATCCATACGCTTACGCGCATGTGATCATTTCCGCGGAGCCGTCAGGCCCAACTTAACTTTCCCGGAAGGAGCGTTGGATATGGGTGAGACGTATTTTTACGAGCCAGCCGCCGGGCATGGGCTGGCGCATGACCCGTTCAACGCCATTGTGGGGCCGCGGCCGATCGGCTGGGTTTCCAGCCAGGGTGCGGATGGGTCAGTGAATCTCGCGCTCGTATAGTTTTTTCAACGCGTTTAATTACCAGCCGCCGATTATCGGTTTCGCCAGCAATGGCGCCAAACATTCCCTGCGCAATGTGCGCGAGCGTGGGGAGTTCGTCTGGAATTGCGACAAGCGCGCTCGCCGAGCAGATGAATGCCACCTCCGCGACCGTGCCCTACGGGGTGGATGAGTTCGAGCTGGCCGGGTTGACCAAGGCGCCGTCGCGGCTGGTGGCCCCGCCGCGCGTGGCCGCAAGCCCGGTGAATTTCGAGTGCAAGGTCGCCGATATCGTCCAGTTGAAAGGTTACAAGGGCGATCTGGTGGAAACCTGGCTGGTGCTGGGCGAGGTGATCGGCGTGCACATCAACACCGCGCTGCTGAAGGATGGGGTGTTCGACACGTTCGGGGCTGGGATTGTGCTGCGGGCGGGTGGGGCGTCGGCCTATGCGGAAATTCGGCCGGAAAGCCGGTTCGATATGGTAAGGCCAGCGTAGGCGTTAACGGTGAGGCAAGGTGCGCGGCGTGGACCCCATTTTTATGCGCTGCCGAACGTAATTCTCATCGGTCAGGATTTTTCAACAATATTCCTGATTTCTATAACGCACCAAGGTTAGGCACCCGCCAGCGGACGCCTAACAACCCAAGCAGCGCCAATGCTGTAAAGACTGCGCCAGAGAGGAAAGTGGCCTGCGACCCGAGAAGATCCCATAAGGCGCCAGCAAGTACGCTCGCGACCAGTAACGCCAGCCCCGCCGACAGGTTGAACACGCCATAGGCTGTGCCTCGCAATTCCGGCGCGGCGGTATCGGCGACAAGGGTGGCAAGTAGCCCTTGCGTGAACCCAAGGTGAAGGCCCCAGAAAATAATGCCCAGCGCCACACCCGCGAGGCTGCCGGAAATTGCCAACACAACATCGGCCGCGATGAGCAGCGCAAAACCGATAATCAGAATGCTGAGGCGGTTTACGCGGTCAGACAAAGCACCCATCGGAAGTGCCGCGAGTGCTGAGACCACGTTCATAACAACCAAGACTAATGGAATGAGCATGAGCGGCAGACCCACCGCCCTCGCCCGCAGGATAAGAAAAGCGGTACTGAACTGTGCCAGCGTGAAGACTGTGGCGACAATAACGACCAGCCAATAGTTCAAGCTGAGACGGCGAAGCTCTGATCGGCTCAGGGGAAAGCGGATTTTGCGCATCGCCGCCGGGCGCTCCGGCTCATGCACCGCGAACAATATAAGGCCGAGCGATAGAAACGCCGGGATAACAGCCACCCAGAAAACGGTCTGAAAATGGTCGGCTGTCAGCCACATGAGGGCGATCGCCAGGAGCGGCCCAACGAATGCCCCTACCATATCGAGTGACTGGCGCAGCCCGAACGCGGCACCTCGGACATGTTCGGGGGCAAGGTCGGCCAGTAGCGCATCCCGAGGTGCGCCGCGAATGCCCTTGCCGATGCGGTCGATGAAACGCGCCGCCACCACCCAACCCAAAGACGAGGCCAGGGGAAATATCGGTTTGGTAAAAGCCGCGAGACCGTACCCGAAGGCCACAATCAGCTTGCGCTTGCCGAGCCAGTCCGAGAGGGCTCCGGAAAATATTTTGACGATTGAAGCGGTTGCCTGGGCGATGCCCTCGATGACGCCGATCATCTCCATCGACGCGCCCATGACCGTGACGAGATAGACCGGCAGCAGAGCGTAAATCATTTCCGAGGAGACATCCATCAGAAGCGAGACAAAGCCGAGCGCCCAAATTCCGGAGGGAATGTCGCGAAGACCTGGAGACCGGGATGCGCTTTCAGACATGTCCCATGATGGCACGGGCACATGCCATCGCCCAGATGTGTGTCGCGCGCAGAAAGCTCAGTCGTCAGCGATAGAATTACGAACTGCGCTTACCGCTGGTCCAGGGAGCGGAGCTCCTTTAAGCTTCCTCCGAAGACTCCTTGAAATACGGCTCCACTTTTCCCTTCAATTTCATCGTCAGGGGCTTGCCGTGGCGGTCGACGGTTTTCCCCAAAGCAACGCGGATCCAGCCTTCGGAAACGGAGTATTCTTCGACGTTGGTTTTCTCGACACCGTTGAAGCGGATGCCGATGCCGCGCGCCAGCACGTCTTCATTGAAGAACGGGCTTTTTCGGGTCGTTGGAAAGTTGGTCGGGCGGTGTGCCGGTCATAGGTATTTGCTCAACTCGCGTTTCAGTTTGGTGGTGAGGCGGGCGGGTGCTTCATCGGCCAGGGCAATGGCCGGCTCGTGGCCAGGGTTTTACCGTTTGCCGTATAGGTGATGGTGCCGAGCACTTCGCCTTTTGTCGCCCCGGGCGTGAGGTCCGCGGTGTAGCTGATGCTATGCGTGACCTTGGAGGCGGCGTCGTCCGGCAGGGTGACGGTAATGTTGTCCGCGGCTCCCACTGGCACACTGCCGGAATCCAGAGCCTCGCTGGCGAGTGTACCGATCGGCTGGCCGGCGGTGGCGATTTTCACGTCGGCGAAGAAATGCTGGCCATAATCAAGCAGCGATTCAATGGCTGCGGTGCTGGCATGCCAGGTGGGGCCGCCGGTGACGACCGCGATAAGGCGCATGCCGTTGCGTATGGCAGTGGCGTCGATGCAATGCCCGCTTTCCTGTGTCAGGCCGGTTTTCAGCCCGTCCACCGTGGGAGTCGTGGGCGAGCACCGGGTTCCAGCTTTGCTGGGTAATGTTGTCGTAGGTGTAGCTCTGTTCTTTGGAGATGTTCAGGATTTCAGGTTCGTCGTGCAGGATGGCGCGGGTCAGGATGGCGACGTCCATGGCTGTGGTGTGCAAAGCCGGGTCCGGCAGGCCGGTTACGTTTGTG
This sequence comes from uncultured Alphaproteobacteria bacterium, assembly GCA_963740445.1. Lineage (GTDB taxonomy): Bacteria > Pseudomonadota > Alphaproteobacteria > Acetobacterales > Acetobacteraceae > Acidocella. The sequence goes on along the minus strand of CAVUED010000001.1, from coordinate 14,898 downwards.
TACGTGGTGTCGGTAAGGCCGAGAGCGGCGGCTTGTTTGTTCATGATCTGAACGAAGGCCCCCTGGCTGCCGGCGACCTGCTCGGCGAGTGCCACTGCCGCGTCGTTCCCGGAATCGATAATCAACCCATGCAGCAACTGGTCGACGGTGACGACGGAGGTGGGGTCGATGAACATGCGTGAGCCGCCGGCGTGCCAGGCTTCCGGGGTGACCTGCACGGTCTGGCTGAGTTTTAAGCTGCCGCTATGCAGCGCCTGGTAGACGATATGCGCGGTCATGAGCTTGGTCAGGCTGGCGGGCGGCAGAGAGAGGTTGGGTGCTGCCTCGGCGAGGATGGCGCCGGTGGTGGCATCCATCAGCACATAGGCGGTCATGTCCGGCATGGTTGGTGGCACGGGTGTGCTTTTATCCCCGGCGGGGCTGTCGGGCGTGGGCGGCGGACCGGCCGGCATCGGGGTTGCCGTGGTGTCATTCGCCGCGCCGGACTGAGTGACAGCAGTTTTAGCATGCGCCAGAGCGCCGGATGCCAGAAAAGTCGTCAAAAACAGGAGGCGGAAACAACCGGCGGATTTCAGCATGGGCAAGTCTTTCTTCCAATCAGGTTGGGCGATAGCAAAATCTCTCTGCACCAATTTCTTGACAAGCTGCAAGCGCCGGGCTTGATGCCGCAATCTTTTAGGACAGGCTGGCTCATGGCACTGAAACAGCGGAAATCATCCACGGCAGGCGAATTTTTTAAGACAATCCTTTATGCCGGGCTGATCGCGGCGGGGATACACACTTTCCTTTTCGAGCCGTTTTTCATCCCCTCGGGCAGCATGGTGCCGACTTTGCTGGTGGGAGATTACCTTTTTGTGAACAAATTTGCCTACGGGTACTCGCATTTCTCCTTCCCGTTTTCGCCGGATTTCTTCTCCGGGCGGATTTTCGGCAGCATGCCGAAGCGCGGCACCGTCGTGGTGTTTCGCCCACCGGGTAAACCTGGAGAGGATTTCATCAAGCGGGTGATCGGGCTGCCAGGCGATACCATCCAGGTCACCAACGGCCAGCTTTACATCAACGGGACCGAGGTGCCGCGGACGGATGCCGGGACTTACACCGATGACAGTTCCGGCTGGCCGGTGGAGGCGCGGGAGTACATGGAGACTTTGCCCGGTGGCAAAACTCATGCGATTCTGAAGGAAACCAACCAGGGCTTTGCCAATAACACGCCAGTTTACACAGTGCCGCCGGGCGATCTGTTCATGATGGGCGATAACCGGGATGACCGAGGATTCGCGCTTCATGGACGGGCCGGTGGGTTATGTGCCGGTCGAGAATTTGATGGGGCCGGCGGATATGATTTTCTTCTCGATCGACCTGAAATACCCGCTGTACGAATTCTGGGAATGGCCCTTTGAAATCCGGTGGAACCGGATGTTTCACAGTATCACGTGAGCAGGCTGGAGGCGGCGCAGGCCCTGCTGGGGCATGATTTCGCCCGCCCGCAACTGCTGGCCGAAGCACTGACGCATCGCTCCGCGGCGGGGGCGAAGGGAGTCGGCTCGAACGAGCGCCTGGAATTCATCGGCGACCGTGTGCTTGGGTTGGTTGTGGCGGAATGGTTGATCGAGCGTTTTCCCGATGAGCAGGAGGGAAAACTCGGCCCAAGGCTGGCGGCCCTCGTCTCCAAGCCGGCGCTGGCGGCGATTGCCGAAGCGAACAGCTTGGCGGCCCTGCTGAACGTGGCCAAGGGAGAGGCAAAGCGCGGCGTGGGCAGCCAGGCGACCGTGCTGGCCGATGCGCTGGAGGCGATGATCGGCGCGCTGTATCTGGATGCCGGGCTGGCGCCCGCGCGTGACTTCATCCGCCGGGTGATGGGCGATGTGGTGGATAAGCAATTCATCCCGCCGAAGGACCCGAAAACCGCCCTCCAGGAATGGGCGCTCAAACGGGCATTGCCCCTGCCGGTATATCTGGTTGAAGACATGTCGGGGCCGTCCCATGCGCCTTGTTTTGTAATCAAGGTGAAGGTGGGTGAGGCGGTGGGGCGTGGTGAGGCTGGCTCCAAACGCGCGGCGGAGCAGGCGGCGGCACAAGCGCTACTGGAGATTTTACCACCATGAGCTAAATGCGGGTTTATTGCACTGATCGGCGCGCCGAATGCCGGGAAATCCACCCTGCTCAACCGGCTGACCGGGGCAAAAGTCTCGATTGTGACACCGAAAGCGCAGACCACGCGGGCCCGCGTACTGGGGATTCTGGTGCGCGGCGAGGCGCAGATGCTGTTTGTCGACACGCCGGGGATTTCCAGCCCGAAACGCCGGCTGGACCGCGCCATGGTGGCCGCCGCCTGGAGTGGCGCTGATGACGCGGATGACGTGCTTCTGCTGGTGGATGCCAAGACGGGCTGACCGAGGCCGTGCGGGATATTGTGACGAGGCTTGCGGCCACGGGGCGCAAGATGGCGCTGGTGCTGAACAAGGTCGATCTGATCGACCGGCATAGGCTTCTGCCGCTCACACAGGAGCTGGCCGCGTTGGCGGATTTTGAGCAGGTGTTCATGATCTCGGCCGCGACCGGCGACGGCATCGAGGTATTGCTGGATTTCTGCGTGGCGAAGCTGCCGGAGGGGGCGTTTTTATATCCCGAGGACGAACTCACCGACCTGCCCGACCGGCTGCTGGCGGCGGAGATCGTGCGCGAGCAGATATTCCTGCAAACGCGCGACGAGGTGCCCTATGGCACCACGGTCGAGACCGAAAGTTTTAAACCGGAAAGAACGGCACGGTGCGGATCGACGCGGTGATCTACGTCACCAAAGCCAGCCATAAAGCCATCCTCATTGGCGCCAAGGGGGCAAGGATTAAAGAGATTGGCATGCGCGCGCGCCGGGAGTTGAGCAAGGTGCTGGACTGCAAGGTGGATTTGTTTCTGCGCGTGAACGAACGGCCGGGCTGGGATGAGGAAGCCGCGCGAATCCGTGCCACCGGGCTGAATGACCCGAAAGTCTGAGCTTTTGCGCCGCTGGCATGTGGGGGCGGTGGCGCTGTATGCGGCGCTGTCGGTTGGGTTTATCGGGCATGGCGCCTCTATAACCAAAGGTATTTTTGGTCGGGCAGTGATCCATTTGCATTTATCTGGTGTCTCGCCTGGTATCCCTGGGCCATCGCGCATCATCAATCACTGTTCTACACGCATCTGCTCTGGCAGCCTCTTGGAGTACCGCTGCTCTGGGTAAGTTCAGTGCCGCTGCTATGCATCGCGCTGATTCCGGCAACGCTGCTGGCTGGGCCGGCGTGGTTTACAATCTGATGATTCTGGCAGCACCGGTGCTTTCTGCCGTGGCGGCGTATTTTTTATGCCTGCGGGTTAGCCGCGATCCGGTTTCGGCCATCCTTGGTGGCTATGTGTTCGGCTTTTCTTCTTATGAAATGGCCGCGGATCTGGCGACCCTGAAATCTCAGTTTTACATTTCTGTTGCCTTGTCTGGTGATCTTGGCATTGCGCCGGTTGGAGGGAGAGGCTGGGCGGCGGGAGACCGTGGCCCTGGCCGTGCTGCTGATGGTCGCGGAGTTTTTTATTTCCATCGAGGTATTTGCAACGATCGTGATTTTTTCGGCGATCTCCTGGTTGCTTGCATACCGGATGCTGCAGACCCGCGCGGCCTGGTTTGCGCATGCTGCTGGGCGATGCGCTCATCGCGGGCGCTGATAGCCGGGTTCGTGCTCGCGCCGTTCCTCGTGGAAATGTTCCGTCACATTCATTATGTGAACATTCCAAAACTCTGGCCGTATTATTTTGTTGCCGATCCGCTCAATTTTATCGTGCCGACAGTGCTCACCTGGATTGGCGGTGCATGGGCCACGCCACTGGCCCGGCATTTCCCGGGGATCGTGCAGGAGCAGGGCGCTTATATCGGCTTCCCCTGCTGCTGATTCTATATGCCTATGCGCGGGGCCATTGGCGCGAGGCGCTGCCGCGATTTCTGGTCGTGCTGCTGCTGGCTTTTGCCGTGGCCAGCCTGGGGCCGCAGCTCTGGCTGGGGGGGCGGTTTACGGGCCTATGGCTGCCCTGGGAGGCTGTTTGTGCATCTGCCGCTCATTGGCTCGGCCCTGCCGGCACGTTTTGCGCTTTATGTCTCGCTGGTTGCCTCCGTCATTCTGGCGCTGTGGGTTGCGCAGGCGAAACACCGCAACTGGCGTATTGCCGCTGGGCTTGTCGCCTGCATCGCGCTCATTCCGGCGCCGCATGCATGGATGAAGCTGCCGGTGTCGACATTTTTTGCGCCGGGCGAGGTGCAGGCGCAGTTGGGACCACAGCCGCAACTGCTGATCTTGCCCTTTGGTCTGCAAGGTGCGTCGAGCTTCTGGCAGGTGGAAAACCATTTTGGCTTTGAACAGACTGGCGGGTATCTCGGCTTTCCACCCGCGGCGATGCAGCATTATCGGGCCGTAGGCCAACTATTTGCGAATGAGCAGGGGCCGGATTTCGTGCCAAACTTTACGACTTTTTGCGAACAGACCGGTACGCAATATGTCGTCGCGGGGCCCGGAACATCAGCTGCCTTGCTGACCGTGCTGGAAGGTTTGAAGCTGGCCCAAGCGGCAGGTCGACGATGTAACCATTTTCACCGTACCGGGGGCGGCGCATGGCTAGGTGGCGCTGGCATCTTGCCGCTATTTTCATTTATGGCGTTGAATCCTGGCTGTTTCTCGGCCACGGCGCCTCGCTGACGAAAAACATTCTGGGCTCCGGGCCAGACCCGACGCTGATCATGTGGTTTCTAAGCTACTGGCCCTGGGCGTTCACGCATCATGTGGCCTCCCTGCACACGCATCTCATGTGGCAGCCGGTAGGGTTGAATCTGGCCTGGACCACCTGTGTGCCGCTACTGGCCTTCCTGGCGCTGCCGATCACGCTGCTGGGCGGGCCGATCCTGGCGTTCAATCTGCTAACCCTCGCCGCGCCGGTGCTGGCCGCGCTGGCCGCCTATTTGCTTTGTCTGGAGCTTTTCGAGGTACCGGTTGCGGCCCTCATCGGCGGCTGGCTGTTTGGGTTTTCATCCTATGAGGGCGCACAGAGTTTCGACCATCTGAACCTGGATTTTACCGTTCTGATCCCGCTGGTCCTGCTCGTGGTATTGCGCCGGGTCGGTGGTAAAATGCGGCGGCCAGCCACGGTGTTCTGGCTTGGCGTTTTACTGGCCGGTGAATTTTTGATTTCTGACGAAATACTGGCCACGTTGGCGATGTTCGGCGGTCTCGCGTTTCTGCTGGGCTATTGGATGCTACCGGACCGCCGCGCGGGGTTGCGCGCTTTGGCGGTGGATGTGGCGCTGGCGGCGCCGGTTGCGCTGTTGCTCTGCGCGCCCGTTCTCTATGCCATGCTAACAGGCCCCTACGACGTCGCGCATCCGGCGAAATGGTCGCATTTATTTTCTACCGATTTACTGAATTTTATCCTCCCCACTCCAAGGAACGGCGTTCGGCGGCGCGCTCTTCGCGCCGATCACGCAAAGCTTCTCAGGCGGGCTGGATGAGCAGGCGGGGTATCTTGGCCTGCCTGCGATTGTTTCTGCTGATCGTCGCGGCACGCGTGTTCTGGCAAAACCGGATTTACCGACTGCTGTTCGTCATGCTCGGCATCGTTCTGGTGGCGAGCCTGGGGCCGGAACTGCTGGTCGCCGGGCACAAAACGGGAATTGTACTGCCTTGGGCGCTGCTGTTGCACCTGCCGCTCCTGGGCGCCGCATTGCCGGCGCGCTGTATGCTCTATGCTTCATTGATTGTCGCCATCATTCTCGCTGGCTGGGTGGCCGCGAATGCCCGGCGGCCCAGGTTGATTGCCGCTGCGTTTGTTGGCGTCTCGCTGATGCCGGTAGCGCATCCGGTCTCGCCCGCGCCGGTATCGGCGTTTTTCAGGCCGGGGCAGGTGCAGGCCGCATTAGGTCCAAAATCCGCGCGTGCTGATCCTGCCCTTCGGCATCGCCGGGCCATCCTCATATTGGCAGGCGGAAAATGATTTCGGTTTCTCGCAGGTTGGGGGCTATCTGGGGTTCCCGCCAGTGGAAATGCAGGCCTATCCGGCCGTACTGCAACTTTTTTCCAATACATTTCTTCCCGGCTTCACGGCGGATTTCGTAAAATTCTGCCACCAGACAGGTGTGCAATATGTTATCGCCGGTGCCGGAACGGTGCCAGGTGAATGGGCCACGCTGCAAGCACTTGACTGGCGGGCGCAAAAAATCGACGACGTAACAGTGTTCACAGTTCCGCCCCATGGATAGGCTCATCTCTCTCGTCGTGCCGTTTTTTAACGAGGCGGACGCGCTGCAGAATTTCTGTGACTCCGTGCTGCCATGCCTGGAGTCCATCCCCGGCACGCGATGGGAAATTATCTGCGTCGATGATGGCAGCACCGATACCACGCTCCTGCAACTGGTCGCCCTGGCGGCGCGGGACAAACGCTTCCGGGTGATCGAATTCTCGCGCAATTTCGGCAAGGAGGCGGCGCTGACCGCGGGGATCGACGCGGCGCGTGGCGATGCCGTGATCCCGATCGATGCGGATTTGCAGGACCCGCCGGCGCTGATCGGGCAAATGGTGGCGGCTTGGGCTGCGGGGGCCGAGGTCGTGCTCGCCCGCCGCGCCGACCGCGCCAGTGACGGGCTATGGAAGCGCAAAACAGCCTCCTGGTTCTACCGGCTGCATAACCGCATGTCGAAAACCAAAATCCCGGAGAATGTCGGGGATTTCCGGCTGATGGACCGCATTGTGGTGGACGCGCTGAAACAACTGCCCGAGCGCCAGCGCTTCATGAAAGGGCTGTTCGCCTGGGTCGGGTTCCGCACCGTCACGATCGACTATGTCCGCGCGCCGCGTGCTGCGGGGAGTACAAAATTCTCAGGCTTTGCCTTGTGGAATTTTGCGTTGGAGGGATTCACCAGCTTCTCCACCGCGCCTCTGAAAATCTGGACCTATCTCGGCGCGCTGGGGGCGGCGAGCACGTTTCTCTATGCGCTGTTCATCATATTCTACACCGTGCTGCATGGCACTCGTGTGCCGGGCTATGCCTCGCTGCTGGTGGCGGTGCTGTTTTTTGGCAGTGTGCAGCTTATGAGCATTGGTCTGTTGGGCGAATATATCGGGCGGATTTATGTCGAGACCAAGCAGAGGCCAAGTTACCTCGTCCGCAAGACCTACGGGAGCGACGATGGAGCATGAAGCGTATCTCGACATGGCGGCGGTTGAGGCGCGGCACTGGTGGTTCCGTGGCCGGCGGCGGATTCTGCAAGCCACGATCAGGCGTTTAAAACTCAGGCCCGACGCAAAGATCCTGGAACTTGGCTCCGGCACCGGGGGTAATTTTTTGTTTCTCTCACAGTTTGGGCGTGTCACCGCAGTCGAGATGAACGAGACGGCCCGAAAAATTTCGGCCAGCCGGGAGGGCGGAGCCAAAATTCTGGAGGGTTCGCTGCCGGATAACTTGAATCTGGGGGAACAGAAATTCGATCTTATCTGCCTGTTCGACGTATTGGAACATGTTGAGGAGGATGAAGCGACGCTCGCCGTGGTGCGCAGGCACTTAGCCCCTGGCGGGACGGCGGTGATCACGGTGCCAGCTTACCAGGCTTTGTTCGGGCCGCATGACGTGGCGTTGCACCATAAGCGCCGCTATGAGCGCGCCGAGCTTGCTGCCAAATTGCGCGAAGCGGACATGGCGGTACAAAAACTGAGCTTTATCAATATGAGTCTGGCACCGCCGGCGTTTTTGATGCGCTGGCTGGATAAAAAATTGAATCGGGCACAGGCCAGCGGCACCAAAACGCCGCCCTGGCTGCTGAACGAGGTTTTCGCGGGGATTTTCGGGGCCGAGGCTTTTGCGCTGCCCATTATCAACCTGCCTTTCGGGCTTTCGCTTCTGGCCGTGGTCAGGGGGCGGGAATAAAGCTATATTCCAGGCAGAATTGAGGGAGGAGATATGCGGGTAAGCGTGATCCAGATGTCACCGGGGGCGGATAAGGCGCAAAATATTGCCCAGGCCCGCGCGCTGATCGAGGGCGTGATGGCGAGCGAGGCCCCCGACTTTGTGGCTTTGCCCGAGATATGGACCTGCCTGGGTGGTGACCGTGCTACGAAATTCGCGGCGGCGGAGGCGCTGCCCAACCCTGGTGAGACCGGCGGGGAGGCGTATGAATTTCTGCGCCAGATGGCGATTGCCAACAAAATCCACATTCACGGCGGCTCCATTGGCGAACTGGCCGGGACAAAACTGTTCAACACCTCGTTGGTTTTCAGCCCCGATGGGACTGAACTGGCGCGGTACAGAAAGATCCATCTCTTCGACATCACCACGCCGGACGGGCAGGGCTACCGGGAAAGTGCGACCTACGGCGCGGGCGATGCGATCGCGACTTGCGATATCGGCGGCACCATTGTCGGCCTGGCGATATGCTATGACCTGCGCTTTGCTGAGTTGTTCCTGGCGCTGCGGCGCAAAAACGTGGACCTGATCGTGCTGCCGGCCGCCTTTACCCTGCAAACCGGCAAGGACCATTGGGAAGTTCTGGTCCGCGCCCGCGCGATCGAGACACAGACGTGGATTGCGGCACCTGCCTGCACCGGTGCGTACCGGGAAGGCAATGGCGAGACGCGCTTCACCTATGGCCACTCGATGATCGTCGACCCCTGGGGGCATGTGGTGGCGCGCGCCTCGGACGGGCCGGGCTGGGCGAGTGCGGCGATCGACAAAGCCTTCATGGCGCGGGTGCGGGCGAATATGCCGGTGCTCGAACATCGTAAGCTCGTTTGAAAATCTCGTTCGCCGCCGCGCATACGGAAATTGCCGAGGCGGCAAAGGCGCGGCTTGTGGCGATGTATGGCGACTGCCCGCCGAAGGACGCGGCCGTGATCGTGGCCCTGGGCGGCGACGGGGTGATGCTGGAATGCCTGCATAAAGTGCTGGGGACCGACCAGCCGGTCTACGGGATGAACTGCGGCTCGGTCGGCTTCATGATGAACGAGTTTCTGGAGACTGGGTTGCCGGAGCGGATCGCCCGCGCGCAGCCGAGCATTCTGCATCCGTTGCGCATGCACGCCATCACCGCGTCCGGCGTGGTGGAGGAGGCGATGGCGCTCAACGAGGTCTCATTGCTGCGGCAATTGCGCCAAGCCGCAAAAATACGCATCCTGGTGGACCATACGCGTGCGCCTGGAGGAGTTGATCTGCGATGGCGTGCTGATCTCCACGCCGGCCGGCTCAACGGCGTATAATCTCTCAGCACACGGGCCGATTATTCCGCTGACGGCAAACCTGCTGCCGCTCACGCCGATTTCCGCGTTCCGGCCCCGGCGCTGGCGCGGCGCGCTGCTGCCCTCCACAGTGGATGTGCTGTTCGAGATTCTGGAGCCCGATAAACGCCCGGTGGCGGCGGTGGCGGATTTTACCGAGGTGCGCAACGTGGTTTCCGTGGCGGTGAGCGAGGACCGGAGCATAGGTGCGACGGTGCTGTTCGACCCCGACCGGGCGTTGAGCGAGCGGATTATTACGGAGCAGTTTACGGTTTAGGACGGCGGAGGCTGTTTCTCACTGCCCCCGGAGGCTCTTGCCTGCCTCGCCCCCCTTCATTATTCCCCGTCCATGGCACAGCATTACTATACCGTTACCTGGGACCAACTGCATCGGGACGCGAAGGCCTTGGCCTGGCGGGTGCATGCAATCGGCCCCTGGGTGGGGATTGTCGCGATCACCCGTGGCGGCTTGATCCCGGCGGCGATTATAGCCCGCGAGCTGGAGTGCCGGCTGATCGAGAGTGTCTCCGTAGTGACCTATGACGAGGAGCATCGCGGCCAGCCGGTCGTGACCAAGGCGCCGCTTGCCGCCGGGGACGGGGCAGGGTGGCTGATTATCGACGATCTGGTGGATTCCGGCAGCACCGCCAAACTGGTGCGGAGTTTGCTCCCCAAAGCCCATCTGGCGACGGTTTACGCCAAGCCGGCCGGCAAGCCGATGGTGGACACGTTCATTACCGAGGTCAGCCAGGATACCTGGATACTCTTCCCCTGGGATACAGAGCCGCAGTTTATAGCGCCGCTGGCGAGAAAGCCCGCCTAGCCATCGCGCCCGCGTTCGGGTAAGGATGCCCCACGCGCCATGGGGTGCGTTCATGGCTGGGGCATGGGCTCCGGTTATGTTGTTTGAGACTAGCGGCAGAACGGGGTTTTAGGGAACCAACCGGATGATCCGCGCCGCCGCCGGTATTTACGCCGCGGCGTTTCCGGCCACATGGTCCGTGGCTGTGATGCGTGTTTGCACCGTTCACAGCCAGACCCATGCCGCCCGAGGCGCCGCTTAACCACCGGTCGACCGCGCTTATCAAACGATGTTTCCTCCCCCGGCTTGCCGTGTTTGTGGAGTTGATAGAGATGTTTGATCGTTATTTTCGTAAAGAGATGGAATGGGGCGGCAAGACGCTGATCCTGGAGACCGGCAAGGTCGCCAGGCAAGCCGATGGCGCCGTTGTCGCCTCCTATGGCGACACTGTGGTGCTCGCCACCGTCGTGGGCGCGAAGTCGCCCAAGCCAGGGCTGGATTTCTTCCCGCTTACCGTGAACTACCAGGAAAAATTCTTTGCCGCCGGGCGCATTCCGGGTGGTTTCTTCAAGCGTGAAGGCCGGCCGACCGAGAAGGAGACACTGGTCTCCCGCCTGATCGACCGCCCGATCCGTCCCCTGTTCCCCAAGGGTTACAAGAACGAAGTCCAGGTCATCGTGACCGTGCTGAGCCACGATCTTGAGAACGACCCGGACATTCTGGCGCTGGTCGCGGCCTCCGCGGCGCTCACCATCTCCGGCATTCCGTTCTTCGGCCCCGTGGGTGCTGCGCGCGTTGGGCTTATCAATGGCGAATACGTGCTGAACCCGACCACCTCCGAGAAGGAAGAGAGCAAGCTCGACCTGGTTCTGGCCGGGACGGTTGAAGGCGTGCTGATGGTGGAATCCGAGGCTTCCGAGCTTTCCGAAGAAATGATGCTGGGCGCCGTGACCTTTGGCCATGCCGCGTTCCAGCCGGTGATCCAGGCGATCATCGAACTGGCCGAGCATTCCGCGAAAGACCCGTGGCCGCTGCCGGAAATCTCCGACGAGACCAAGGCGCTGACCGCCCGCGTGGACGCGCTGGCCCGTGCATCGCTGCGCGACGCTTATACCGAGACGTTGAAGCAGGTCCGCCAGGAGAAGATTGCCGCCGCCAAAAAGGCCACCGCCGCCTTGCTAACCGAAGAGGGCCTGGACGCCGACAAGGCGAAGGGGCTGTTCAAGGAGCTGGAAGCCGACATCGTCCGCAACAACATTTTGGATACCGGCCTGCGCATCGACGGCCGCGACACCAAGACCGTCCGCCCGATCTCTGGCGGAAGTGGGCGTGCTGCCGCGCACTCATGGCTCAGCACTCTTCACCCGTGGCGAAACCCAGGCGCTGGTAGTGGCCACGCTCGGCACAGCGCAGGACGAGCAGTTGATCGACGCCGTGGAAGGCGAGTTCAAAGAGCATTTCATGCTCCACTACAACTTCCCTCCGTACTCGGTGGGTGAAACCGGCCGCATGGGCTCGCCGGGCCGCCGCGAAATCGGCCATGGCAAGCTCGCCTGGCGCGCCGTGCATCCGCTGCTGCCGACCAAGGAGCAGTTCCCGTACACGCTGCGCATTGTCTCGGAAATCACCGAGAGCAATGGCTCGTCCTCGATGGCGACCGTCTGCGGCACCTCGCTGGCTCTCATGGATGCCGGCGTGCCGCTGACGCGCCCGGTGGCGGGCATCGCCATGGGGTTGATCAAGGAAGACCGTGGCTTTGCCGTGCTCTCCGACATCCTGGGCGACGAGGATCACCTCGGCGACATGGACTTCAAGGTTGCCGGTACGGAAGCTGGCGTGACCTCCCTGCAGATGGACATCAAGATCACGTCCATCACGCCGGAGATCATGAAGATCGCGCTGGAGCAGGCCAAACATGGCCGGTTGCATATCCTGGGCGAAATGGCCAAGGCGCTGACCAGCGGCCGTGAAGGTGTCTCCTCCAACGCACCGAAGATCGTGACGATCCAGGTGCCGAAGGATAAGATCCGCGACATCATCGGCACCGGCGGCAAGGTCATCCGTGAAATTGTCGAGCAGACGGGTGCCAAAATCGACATCGACGATAGCGGCGCGGTCAAAGTCTCCGCTGCCGACGACAAGAAGATCCAGGCCGCGATCGACAAAATCCGTGGCATTATCGCCGAGCCGGAAGTTGGCGTGATCTATACCGGCAAGGTTGTGAAGACCGCCGATTTCGGCGCCTTCGTGAACTTCCTGGGCGCGAAAGATGGTCTGGTTCATATCTCCGAGCTGGCCGCGACCCGCGTTGCGAAGACCAACGATGTGGTCAAGCAGGGTGACACCGTGAAGGTCAAAGTCATCGGCTTCGATGACCGCGGCAAGGTCAAGCTCTCGATGAAGCAGGTTGACCAGGAGACCGGCGAAGACATCTCCAAGCGCGACGCGGCTGAGTAAGATTTGAGGAAGGTTGAGGGGGTTTTGCCCCCTTAACCCCTTCGATCCATGACAATTTGAAACGGCGCCTTTAACAGGGCGCCGTTTTTTTGTTTGAGGGTGGTTTTTGGGTGGGTAGTTTAAAGGGCGTTGCATCGGCTGGAATTGACCCAAGGCGGGCATAGGCCGGCCGGGGAGGTGATCTCAGGAGGCGGACGTTCAGCCTCGCCCAGTGCCCGACAGAAAGCGCCCGACAAGACATTGAGAGGCTGTTTCAGACGTCTCCAAAGCGACGGAGATTTACGGTCTATGCCCGCGCCCAGTAACGATTACCATCAACCTGGATCGCTAACTGTACCAAATCCCGCGATCGACCGGAGCCAAGACAACAAGCTCTGCAGTCGGGACGATCCGCGGGACTGAAAGTCAACTGCCGGAAACACAGGAGTCCCCTCAACAGGATGATCGAACCGTCTCAAGCCGCCTTCCCGATCCGCGACGACTTGCGCATCCCATGCATCGGCAAATTCCTGACTTTCGGCGCGTAGTCGATCGACGATGGCGTTGGTACGCGGATCATCGAGGCTGCGGCCGTAGTCGGCCCGAAACTCTGCCAGCAGGCGGCTGGCCCTTTCTGTCCAATCGGGCACGAGCACGCGGGCTGACGGTTCAGTGAACATGTAGCGGAGCAAGTTTTTTTGCCGCCCTTCGCCGAGCCAGCCGGTGAATAGGCACTCGGCGCTCGAATTCCAGCAACAGGCATTCCAGGCACGATCAAGTCCGTAGGCCGGCAGCGACAAGGATTGGACCAAGAGCGTGCGGACCGATGCCGGCGCATCGGCCGGGCTTTCGGGCGAATGCGCATCGGGATCGCGCCGGCCCGCCAGCTCAAATAGGTAAGCCCGCTCCGCACGGGTCAATGCCAGCGCCGCCGCCAGGCGCGCCAGCGCGTGCGGCGAGGCATTCACGTCGCGGCCCTGCTCAATCCAGGCGCACCAAGTGGTACCGATCCCTGCGCGCGCAGCCAGTTCCTCGCGCCTCAGCCCCCGGTGTACGGCGGCGGCCAGTTGATAAATCGGGCGGAATTCGCTCGCGGTGCGCGCGTACGAACTGACCGAGGAGGCGGCGTTGCTCATTCATCTCCATGGGTCAATTTATAACAGGATAACTGGTTCCATTGTACTAGTTTATTTTGGCGTTATGCGGGAGAAATTCCCAAGGAGATCCAATCATGACGAAATCGCACCATGCCCATGTAGAAAACCAATTCGGCCCGCGCGCCGACGCCTATGTGAAGAGCGCCGTTCATGCTGCGGGGGAGGACCTCGACCTGCTGGAGGAAATTGTCCGAAGGGCGGCGCCAAGGAATGCGCTGGATCTTGGTTCTGGCGGCGGGCATGTCGCGTACAGGCTGGCGCCGCACGCCGGCAATGTCGTGGCGAGCGATCTGTCCGCTGCGATGCTGGCGGCGGTCGCCGCAACAGCGCACGAAAAGGGGCTCGAAAATATCGAGACCTACGCCGCACCAGCCGAGCAACTGCCATTTGACGACGCTGCGTTCGACTTTCTCGGCTGCCGCTTCTCCGCGCACCACTGGCGCGGATTCGAGGCGGGTTTGCGCGAGGCGCGGCGCGTGCTGGCGCCGGGAAGCACGGCGGTGTTCATCGACGCGGTCTCTCCTGGACCAGCAGCGCTCGACACGCATATTCAGGCGATCGAGTTGCTACGTGATACGTCGCATGTGCGCGACTATACCGCCGCCGAGTGGATGGCCGCACTCGGGCGCGCGAGCTTTGCGGTGCGAGCCACGCGGACCTGGCGTCTGCGGATGGATTTCCCGACATGGATCGCGCGCATGCGAACACCCGATCTGAACGCGAAAGCCATTCGCGCACTTCAGCAGGCTGCCTCGACCGAGGTAGTGGAACATTTCAGTGTCGAGTCTCAACGGGTCTTTTATGCTCGACACCTTGCTCATCGAAACGGTCGCGGCTTGAGCGGTCTCGGTATGAGATAGCCGACGAGCGGATTTCTACTCCGCTTTCCGGAGCCGCCAGCTCGACCGGGAATTCACATCGACATGTCGTTACTCATGGTTGGTAATTTCCAGGGAAAAACGCCCGCTTGTTGCCGCCAGCCACTCCAAACCGGATATTCCGGGTGCCCAACCCGGCGGCGAGCCAAATGTCCGATTTCCGTTCGGACCGCCCGAAACCAGACTGTCGTAAATCCACCCGCAGTTGAGCCGTTGGTATACAGCCCATGAACTTCGCAACACGGCGTCTCCTGGCTGCGGCGGGCTCAAGGCAGAGCCCTGCACGCTTCAAGCCTTGCGCTTGATGGGCTTTTTGGTAGTCAAAACTGGTTTTCTGCTGGCCGCCGCTGGCT